>CAZPYA010000107.1:4279-18519 GCA_964590255.1 uncultured bacterium | reverse complement strand
GAATGTCGCCAGCCGGGTGATCCTGCTGTGTCGTCTTGACCACGATGCTGTCGTCATGGTTGCGCACGAAACAGTGGCGAATGCGCACCCCGCGCGAGTTGACGCTGTTGATGCCGTCGCTGTTTAGCCGACCGCTGATAATGCGCACGTCCTCCACAGTCACATTTTCCGATGTGCCAATGACGAAGTTCCAGTTCGCCGCGTCGCGCAGCGTGATGCCGGCGATGGTGATGCCGCGCGCGCCTTTAAAACTGAGCATGGAACGCCCGGGATGCGGCACTGCGCTCGCGTCGAGGATGCCACGGCCACAAACGCGCACGTTTTCGACGTTGTGCAGCGCAATGACGCTGCCACCGTAGAAGGTCACCTTCCATTTCTCGCTGTAGGTGCCTTCCTCGCCGGGACGCAGCACTGCCTTCACCACCGCGCCGCCGGCCAGGTAGATCGTCTGCCCGCTTTGCGGCTTCAGCTCGGTGATTTCATGCACGCCGGGACCGAAATAGAGCACATTCGGATCGTCCGGCGATGGCGCCTCCGTCTCCGGCTCCCCGAGGAACAGATGCAGCGGCATCTGGTCGCTGCCGTCCAGCACCAGCGTCAGGTGCTGCGGTCGTTCCAGCGTAAAGCGCACCGTCTGCCCGTCAATGTCCGGCGTGATGCCTGCCCGGTAGGGCAGCACCGCCGCGGTGACGAACGGCCGGTTTACCGTCACCGCCACCTCCACCGGCCCCGCCAGGTCGGCGATGGCAAAGGATGCCCGCTCCCCCGCAGGATCGGTCGCGTGCGTCCACAATCCATCATTCCGCAATATCTCCGAGCGTACCCGTGCCTGATAGACAAACACCGGCACGCCGTCGATGGCGACGGTATAATCGAGGGAGGGCGCCTCGCTCGGTGGCGCAAGCCAGGTAATAACGGCGGAAGACATGGCGAAATCTCCTTGCGCCCGTATCTTTCGCGCGTGAATCCGGTAATCCCTGCCGTCACGGCAGGAAATCCGCCTTTCTCGTCGTAAACGCACATATCAGACGCTCACACCGTCACATTGTCACACCATCACATTGTCAGATAACGGGGGCATCATGACCTTTACCACCACCGAGTTCACCTATCAGCCATCGGCATGCGTGCCGTTCCGCGACACGGCGGAGATCGACCGCGTGCGAGCGATCAAAAAGGCAGACATCGAGAAGCACGCGAATCCGGACTTCCGCATTAAGATCATGAAAGGCGAGGACATCGGTTACCTGTGGGTCACCGACATGTTCTGGCGCATCGCTACCGCCGCGCAGCGGGGCGAGAAGGTCGTGATGATCCTCCCCAACCCCTGCCCGGTCTACCGCCATGTGGCGCGCATGATCAATACCTTCCGCATCGACTGCAAGCACGTCTATGGCTTCGCTATGGACGAATATGCCAACGAAGAAGGCAACATTGCCCCGGAAACCTGGCCCTTCGGCTTCAAATACGCCATGTATAAATACTTCTGGGGCGCCATCGATGCAGACCTGCGCCCGCCGAAGTCACAGATCATCGGCCCCACGAACGACAACATCGCCGCCTACGACCGCATGATCGAGGACATGGGCCACGCCGACATCTGCTACAGCGGCCCCGGCTGGGCCGGCCACGTGGCCTTCATCGAGCCCGACGCCCCGGAATTCGACGCCCCGCTGGACGAGTGGCTGAAGATGGGCACCCGCGTCTGCACCCTCAGCCCCTTCACCATCGCGCAGAACTCGCTGCACGGCTTCTTCGGCAAGAGCGGCGATCTGGCCGCCGTCCCCCCGAAGGCCGCCACTATCGGCCCCGCCCAGGTCGTCAACTCGAAAAACCGCATCGAAGTGCACGGCATCAGCGTCCACGGCACCACCACCGCCTGGCAGCGCATGATCAGCCGTCTCTGCCTCCACGGCCCCGTCACCCCCCGCCTCCCGTCCTCCATCCACCAGTTGCTGCGGACGGATTGCTACGTCAGCGACGTCATCGCCATGGACATCGAACCGGATTGGGACAAGGAGTATTGATCGGGCAACGCACCACGCCTCGGAAGTAATAGAAGGCACAGGGTCATAAGTAGAGCAGCGAGTCTGGAAGCTGACGCGAGTCGCGCTCGGGCAAATTTACAGGGAATGGCATTATGGCAAGACGGAATGACGATGGATGCCTGTCGATCCTCTTCACCTTTTTCACCAGGTCACCCTGGTGGATGCCATTCCCTGTTGCCCTGGGTACATACCTATGTATCGGCGGCATTCTCCCACTGTTTTTGAGCGGTCCGCTCTATGGTGGGTTGCGGTCAGTCTGCACCTTCTTTGCCCAAATTACAGCCATAATGGTGCTGATGGCTGGCGCCGGATCCTGGCTCTACCGATGGCTACACCGGAGTGAGTCTGACCGTCCTGCTCCCCCGCGCCGCCAGTCCTCCCGCTCACACGAAATGCCGGAGCACCGCGCCCACGCCCACGGCGAATCCCTCCTCCTCACCACCACCGACCTTGACCGCCTGCGCGCGCTGCATTGGGAAGATTTTGAGCATCTCATCGCCGCGGCCTACCGGCGCATGGGCTATGCGGTGCGCAAGGCTGGTGGGGCGAAGCCGGACGGCGGCGTCGATATCGTCCTCGAAGCGCACGGCATGCGCACCTATGTCCAGTGCAAACAGTGGCAATCCTGGAAAGTCGGCGTCAACATCGTGCGTGAACTCTACGGGGTCATGGCGAAAGACCACATCGACCGTGGCATCGTCATCACCTGTGGCGAATTCACGAAAGAAGCCAAAGACTACTGCCGAGATTTGCCTATCGAGCTGGTGGATGGTAACGGCGTCATCGCCCTGTTGCGCGATCTCGATGTCACCCAGTTCCAAGCGCCGCCGGTGCCACCTGTTGTTGTGCCGCAATCACCGGTAGTCTCCGAATCAAACGACACTCCCGCCTGCCCCAACTGCGGCGCCCTCATGGTCACCCGCACCGCCACTCGCGGCGCCCATGCCGGCTCCCAGTTCTGGGGCTGCCCCCACTACCCCCGCTGCCGTGGCACGCGCCAGTATCCATCAACAACATAAACCGACCCATTCGACAAATCCAACCCCGATCATATCAAACATATGCTTGACATAAACCGCCAAATCTGCTATACTCCCGCACGAGTATAGGCCAGGTCACCACTAGAACCCGTTCGGAGTAAGCCACGTAACTCTGCGCAAACAGGATGTTTGTCGCAATAGAGTGGAGTGGCGTCCAATCAGGCACACCGGTGTCACCCTATCGCAAGCCATGCACCATCACAACCGAATACCCGCCCTATCAGTCCTGGAAGGACGGCTGAATATAGCCAGCCGTTTCAACGGCTGGAGCACGAACCGTCCCTTGTATTCAATTTTCGAAAAATAATCAATCCATTACCGTCTCTACCGGACATGGAACCCGAAACTCGGAACCCGGAACTCCGGACTGACTACCCCCTTTTTCGCAAAAAACACACAAAAATGGGGGTAGTCGCGGGGGGTAGTCACCGGGGGATCACTGCCCCGTCGACCCGAATCCCCCGCCGCGGTCGGTGCCGATGGCTTTCACGTCGTCGACAAGGTCGAAGCGGATCTCCGTTCGCTGCACCAACACGAACTGCGCGATGCGCATACCGGCCTCGATGTGGCACTCCTCGGCGGCGGTGTTATGGAGGATAATGCCGACTTCGTCGCGGTAGCCGGCGTCGATGAGGCCGGGGCTGTTTGCCACGCGCAGGCCGGTTTTCACGCTGATGCCCGAGCGCGGGAAAACCAGCAGCATCCACCCCTCCGGTACCGCGACCTTCAACCCGGTGGGCACGATGACCGTTTTACCGCCGGGAATGGTTATTGCTTCCGGGCAGATGATATCCATGCCCCCGTCGGTGGGGTTGGCATAACGCGGTAGTTGCGCGTTGGGACGGCAGCACTCGATGGCGATGGTGACGGAGGTATCGACAACAGTCATGGCAGGCTCCTGGGTTGGTATTATCTCTTCCTTCGCCGGAATAGCACCGATCTCCTATCCCGGTTTGCCATATCCGAAAGCTCGTGCCTATAATGAACCATCACAATCCCGGAAGCGTCCCCATGCGCCCACGCATCGGCATCACAACCAGTATCCGCCCGGCGAGTGGCAGTTGGCAGCGCACCACCGCCAGCAATATGCCGTATGCCGACTGCGTCTACCTGGCCGGCGGGCTGCCGTTGCTGCTGCCGAATCTGCCTCCTGAAGCGGTCGACGACGTGCTGGACGGGTTGGACGGCGTGCTGCTGAGCGGCGGCGGCGATCTGGACGCCGCGCTATGGGGCGAGGCGCTCCATCCCGCTGCCGGCGAACCGGTGCCCGAGCGCGACGCCTTTGAGATCGCGCTGGCCCGTGCCGCGCTGGCCCGCGACCTGCCCATCCTGGGCATCTGCCGCGGCGTGCAGACGCTGGCGGTGGCCACTGGCGGCGACCTGTGGCAAGATATCCCCGATCAGGTGCCCGGCGCGCTGGCACATCGCCAGACCGCCCCCCGGCCCGAACCCTCGCACGACGTGCTGGTGGTGCCCGACAGCCTGCTGGCGCGCATCCTCTGCCCCGACACGGAAGCTTGCGCAAATCTTCACCTCGCTGTGAACTCTTTTCACCACCAGGCCCCGCGCAATCCCGGTACAATCTTCGCGGTCGCCGCCACCAGCCCCGATGGGCTCATTGAAGGACTGGTCGCGACCGACGCCCGCTTCGCCCTCGGGGTCCAGTGGCATCCGGAAGAAATGGCGGCCACCGACCCCGTCCAGGCGCGGCTGTTCGCGGCGTTGATCGCGGCGGCGTGCGAGGCGCGCGTTTAACTCGCCCCTCGACCGGTAATACCGTCGTAACCTGCCGAATGCATACTGATGCGAAGACGATTCGCTACCTGCATTCTGCATTGAACGATTATGAAAGGGGTTGTCCATGGCTTCTGGCTTGAAGATACTCTACGCCGCGGCGGAGGTGGTGCCGTTCGCCAAGACCGGCGGGCTGGCGGACGTGGCCGGCGCGCTGCCGAAAGTGCTGGCGGAGATGGGGCATGACGTGCGCATCGTCATGCCGCTGTACGGCAGCATCGACCGCGAGAAATATGGCATCCGCCCGGCGACGCCAACATTCCCCATCCCGCACGGGGGCGAGTTCATCGACATCAGCGTCGAGCAAAGCGACGCCATTCCCGGCGTCACCACCTACTTCATTCACGACGATTACCTCTTCGACCGCGACGGCCTATACGGGCACGCCGATGACGACCACCGCTTCGTCGCCTATTGCCGCGGCATGCTGGAGATGCTGCCACAGCTTGGATGGATGCCGGACGTCATCAACTGCAACGACTGGCACACCGGGCTGGTGCCCGTCTACCTGAAAACGCTCTACGCGCACAAACCGGGTTACGCGGACATCGCCAGCCTCTACACCATCCACAACCTGGCCTACCAGGGGCACTTCGCGCCGTATATCATGGAACTGGCGGCCCTGCCGTGGGAACTGTTCACCTGGGACAAGCTGGAATTCTACAGCGGCTTCAACTTCATGAAGTCCGGGCTGGTGTATGCCGACGCCCTCAGCACGGTGAGCGAGACCTACGCGACGGAGATTCAGACGCAGGGATACGGCGAACGGCTAGACGGAGTGATGTCACACCGCGCCGCCGATCTCTATGGCATCCTCAACGGCATCGACTACCACGAGTGGAGCCCGCGCACCGATAAGTTCATCCCCAGCCACTTCGCGCCGGACGACCTGGCCGGCAAAAAGAAGGACAAGGCTGCATTGCAGAAAGAACTCGGCCTGCCGGTAAAGCCGAACGTGCCACTCTTCGGCATCGTCAGCCGCCTCTCCTCGCAGAAAGGCCTGGACCTGCTGGAAGAGACGCTGCCCGCGCTGCTGGCGGATGAAGCGATGCAGCTCGTCATCCTCGGCACCGGCGACGCGCACTACCACGAGATGCTGGAGGAACTGGCCGCGGCGCACCCGACGAAGCTGGCCATCGCGCTGAAATTCGACAATGCGCTGGCGCACCGCATTTACGCCGCGTCCGACTTCTTCCTCATGCCGTCGCGCTACGAACCGTGCGGCCTAGGGCAGCTCATCAGCCTCGCCTACGGCACCGTGCCCGTGGTGCGCGCCACCGGCGGCCTGGCCGACACGGTGAAGGAATTCAAAGGCATCGGCCGCGGCAAGGGCAATGGCTTCGTCTTCGAGGACTACACCCCCGAGGCGCTGGATGCCACCATCCACCGCGCCCTGCGCTGCTACGCCGACGAGGACTGTTGGGAGAAGGTAACGCAAAATGCCTTCGCCTGCGACTACTCCTGGGAAGCCTCCGCGAAGAAATACGTCAAAGTCTACAAAGCGGCGATGAAGAAAATCGCGGCCATGGCGGCAGCGTAGGTTGGGGACAGGGGTTTTGGCAACTGGGGATAGTGGGCGGCCGGGAGGCCGCCCAATTCCTTTACCGCCGCCCCTTTTGCCGCACCGCCTGCTTCGCATTCAAGTGCCGCTTCGGTGTGACCGGGCCGCTTTGCACCGGTTTACCCTGGAGCTGGATGAGCTGGTCGCGGAGGCGGGCGGCTTCTTCGAAGCGGAGTTCCCTGGCGGCGGTAAGCATCTTTTTTTCGATGTCGGCGAGGCGGTCTTCCAGCGTGCGGGCGTCCTCGCCGCCTTCGATTTCGTAGATCGGCTCGTCTTCGGCGACCATGCCGGCGGAGAGCAACTCGCGCACGTCCTTGACGATGGTCATCGGGGTGATGCCATGCTCGGTGTTGTAGGCCTGCTGCACGCCGCGGCGGCGGTTCGTCTCGTCGATGGCGCGCTTCATCGAGTCGGTGATGTTGTCGGCATACATAATCACCATGCCCTTTACATTGCGCGCCGCGCGGCCGATGGTCTGGATGAGCGACGTCTCCGAGCGCAGGAACCCTTCCTTGTCCGCGTCGAGGATGGCGACCAGCGTCACCTCAGGCAGGTCCAACCCTTCTCGGAGCAGGTTGATGCCCACACAGACGTCGTAGATGCCCAGGCGGAAGTCACGAAGGATTTCCGAGCGAGTGAAGGTCTGCAGGTCGCTGTGCAGGTAGTGCACCTTCACTTCCAGCTCGATGAGATAGTCGGTCAGGTCTTCCGCCATCTTCTTCGTCAGCGTCGTCACCAGCACGCGCTCGCTCATGGCCACGCGGCTTTTGATCTCGCCAATGAGGTCGTCGATCTGGCCGCGGGTGGAGCGCACCACCACCTCGGGATCGATGAGCCCGGTGGGGCGCACGATCTGCTCGACGGTCTGCGCGCTATAGGTGCGCTCGTATGGCCCGGGGGTAGCGGAGGTGAAGACAATCTGGCCAATGCGCTTTTCGAACTCGTCAAAGGTGAGTGGGCGGTTGTCAAAGGCGCTGGGCAGGCGGAAGCCGAAATCGACCAGCGACTCCTTGCGCGAGCGGTCGCCGGCATACATGCCGCGTATTTGCGGCACGCCCTGGTGCGACTCGTCGATGACGCAGAGGAAGTCTTTGGGGAAGTAGTCGAGTAGCGTGAAGGGCGGCTGACCCGGCTCGCGTCCGTCGAAATGGCGCGAATAGTTCTCGATGCCATTGCAGTAACCCACCTCGCGGATCATCTCCATGTCGTAGCGGGTGCGCTGCAGCAGGCGCTGGGCTTCCAGCAGCTTGCCCTCTTCGAGCAGCCACTTGTGGCGCGTTTCCAGCTCTTCCTCGATGGCTGCCAGCGCCGCCTCCTGCTTCTCGGGCAGCGAGACGTAGTGGCTGGCAGGGAAGATGACGGCGGTGTGCGGGTCCTCGAGAATCTCGCCAGTCACCGGGTCGAGGATATTGATGCGCTCCACCGTGTCGCCGAACATCTCGATGCGGGTGATCTGCTTGGTGTCGACGGCGTGCACTTCCAGCACGTCGCCGCGCACGCGAAAGGTGCCGCGCTCCAGCGCAATGTCGTTGCGCTTGAACTGCAGGTCCACCAGCCGGCGGATGATGACGTCGCGGGCGTAATCCTCGCCCACCTTCAACTGCACCGTCATCTCCTGGTAGTCCTCGGGTGAGCCGAGGCCGTAGATACACGACACGGAGGCGACGATGATGGTGTCGCGGCGCTCGAGCACTGCCTGGGTGGCAGAGTGGCGCAGCCGGTCGATCTCCTCGTTGATCGCCGAGTCCTTCTCGATGTAGGTGTCGGTCTGGGGGATGTAGGCTTCCGGCTGGTAGTAGTCGTAATACGAGACGAAATACTCCACCGCGTTCTGCGGGAAGAGCGCCCGAAACTCCTCGCAGAGCTGCGCCGCAAGCGTCTTGTTCGGGGCGATCACCAGCGTGGGCCGCTGCACCTCGGCGATGAGACTGGCCACGGTGAACGTTTTCCCCGAGCCGGTGACGCCGAGCAGCGTCTGGTGACGGTCGCCGCGGCGCAACCCCTCCTGCAGGCGGAGGATCGCCGCCGGCTGGTCGCCGCTGGCCTGGTATGGACTGGTAAGCACGAATGGCTGGGACATAGCAGTCTATTATAGCGGATTTTCATGGAAAACACATGTTTTTGCAGGATGATTTCAATCGGATTCGACGGATGGTGTCGCTGACAAGCGCCGTTGCACCGCCCAATCGGCGATACCCATGAGCAAGACAATCAGTAGCGCGGGTGGGAGATAAAATACGCTGACATCAAAGAAGTCGACATCGCTGATGGAATCTATGGGGAGATTATGCCAGAGCGGCGCAACGACCATCAACGCCGTGACGGCGATCATCACGCCACGCTGGCGGCGGCCCCACAAGGTGCTTTTTTCGATGACCGCCAGCCAGCAGACAGACAGCAGCATCTCGATGGCCACGCGGATGATCCATTCCTCGATACTGATTTGCAGGAAGGGGGCGAGAAGAAATGTCGGAGCACTATAATAATCAGGCGGCAACACGGCCGTGCAGACCAGCGCCACCGCCGCGCACACAGCGATGCCCCGCCGCAATAGGCTGACCTGCCGTTCTCGGCGCGCCGTTGCCCAGCTCAGCAGGCCGGAGGCTGCCAGCAGCGACACCCACACCACCACATGTGGCCAGGGATCATACACCCAGTCCCGTGCATAAAGCGGGTAGAGACGCCCATAAATATCGCGTGGGAAGAGCGCGGTAACGCCAATCGCCACCAGGGCGGCTCCCCAGATCACCCATGCCCATCGCTGCATGCCGACATGCTCCTCTTTCGCGGGTATAGCCACCAATCTCACTGTCGAAGTCGGCAAGCTCATCGTGCTTACTCATGCCGTTCACACCCCGTCGGGAAGTCCGGATCAGGGTACTGCAAATACGGGTGCTCATGCCGCCATTTCGCGATGATATCGAGAAAACTGAAAAAGATAAGCAAAATCACGGCGAAAGGCAGGCAGACGATGCCAAACAATACTGTCAGCCAATACGTTCCGACGTCACGCGGGAACAACAACGCTGGGCCGACCAGTGCGGTGCCCATCCAGAGCACCATCACCACGCGCCGGGCTGTGCCCCAGTAAGAATTCCGATCCATCACCAGTACCGCGCAGAGTGAATACACAAACGCCGCGATGATGGCGCACCACCAGATGATTGGGTCAAATTCGCGGACCGGCATAAACGCCCACCCAAGTTTCGCGTCCGAATCCGGGGGAAAGGCTGCTGTCAGCAGCAGCGCGCCAGCGCCAATGGCGGCAAAACGGCGGGCGTTATAGCTGGCCTGCTGCGCCCGGGCAGAGGCAACCCACAGCAACAGCGCCATCGCCAACAGCACGGCACACCAGATGGCGAGAAACGGAGCAATATCCGTCGGCCAGGGATGCCGGTAGCCGGGGTTGAGGCGGCCAAGATCATCGCGCGGTAACAGCGCGGTGATGCCGGTCATCGCCGCGGCCACCCCAACCACCCATCGCTGCTGCCGGTTCATAGGCCAGTGCTCCTGCGGGCCTGGTATCTTACTTAATTTCCGGACGTCGGAGGCGTTATAATTTTGCCGCCAGCCGGCGGGGGCGGCGCTGTGCCCGAAGCCGCGCCTGGAGGAGCGCCGGCACTGGAACGACCACTATCACCCCTGGCGGCGCCTCCCAACCCTGCGGGCGGGGCAGCGTTGCTGGTCCCACCGGGGGCTTTTGCGGCGGCGGCGCCGCCGCTGGATGACCCACCGAATTTCTCCGGGTGCGCCGACGCTTTCGCCACGCATGTGGGAGATTGCGATGGCTCGCACACCTTTATTTTTGAGCCATGTGGCACCATGAACTCGATAAGGTTGGAGGACTGTTTGCTGCACACGGCACAGGTGCCGGAGAATTTTTGGATGACAGGCTTCGCCGGCCCATCCGGTTGCTGCGCTTTCTTCGCGCAGCCTGCGGCGCCCAGCAACAGGACCAGGACACACAGAGTCGTCACCATTGAGACGATACGCATTCGATTGCCTCCAAGGGCTGTATCAGACATCGATTGCCAGCATATATATTGTATCACCAGTCCGGTGAGGAGGGAAGCAACTTGTCGCGCATTACACTTGTCGTGCATTACTGCGCGCCCGGTCCGGCCTGGTAGTGCCGCTGCACCTGTTCGGCGGTGAAGCTACCGTCGTGAATAGCCGCCAGGTAATAAGTGCCTAGATAGTGATCGGTGCCGTCGCTGTGCCTGCCGAGGAGCAGCGGGGCATTGGTATTCCAGCGTCCAGGGTTCAGATAGATATAGCGGCTCTCCTGCCGCACGCCGTTGAGATAACCGGTGCCGTTGCGGCCGTCCCAGGTGACGACGATATGCGTCAACCCGGTGCGGAAGCGCGAGGAGAGATTTGCCCAACTGTTTGAGACGCCCAGGTACCCCACCCCGCCGGGCACCAGCATCAGCGACGATTCGCAATGGCCGACGGCGAAGTTCCACGTGCCCGACCCACCCTCCCAGGAGAGAATGTTGGCACGGTTGTTCACGGGATGGATAGTGGGATTGGACACCCACAGCTCCACAGTGAAGGCCTTGCTCTGCGCCAGCGGACGCAGCTTCGTCGCGTCGTTGGCCGACATCATCGGGTCCGACGCGTGCATTACCGACAAGCCCTGCCCGGACAGCCAGGCCGCGCCCTCCGGCACCTTCAAATTCAATGGCGGCTTCGCGCCATAGTCGATGACGGTATCACCCTTGCCTTCGGTGAAGCGATAGAGCACCAGCGCGCGGCTGTCATCGCGCCCCACCGCCGGGTTGAAGACCGTGGTAAGAAGGTGGTGATCGGGCGAGCGGTGCTGTCCGTCGTTCGCCTGCAGGCGGTACCAGTAGCAGCCCGGCTCGGTCGGCGCGAAGGTGACGCGCTTACCGTCGATCTTCAACGAGGGTTCATCGGTCTTCGGCGTCTGGATGGCGAGGGCCTGGAGCGTCACGTCGTGTCCGGCGGTGGACCAACTGCGGGCGAAATCCAGCACCAGTGGCGTACCGATATCGACCCATTCCGGATAGGTAGGCGTGGCGATGATCACCGCCGCCTCGCGGCGAGGCCGCGTCGGCTGCACGCTGCTCAAACGCGCCCGTGCCAGGGTGATACCACTGTCGCGCGTCCATGCCGCCGGCATGCCGCCCGCCAGCGGCACGGAATCGGTATAGCTGAGCGCCAAGCGGCCTTCCACGTAGAACTCTACCGTCGCGCCGTGCTTCACCAGGCGTAGATCGTACCAGTTGCGGTGGGTCTGCGGGTCAAACGGCGGGATAGTCAGCGGGCAACTGGCCACCACCGCGCCGTTGCGCAGCAACACGGTGCGGGCATTGGGACGGCCATCCGCACCCGGAGCGCCATAGATGCCAGCGTAGCCTGCGTGAGGGTCGAGACCATCACCACAGATCGTGATCGCCAGGTCGCGGTAGCGCGCGTGGTAGCTGTCGCGCTCGCGCGGATATTCCATGATGATGCCCAGCCATGCCTGGAAGGTCTGGTCGCCGTCGATGCGGCCTTTGTACCACAGCGCAGCCTCGCCGGGGCTATACCCGCCGAGGAAGGACCATTCCGGCGAACAGGCCCAGCGGACCGTTTGCGCCCAGGCACCGTGGCCCACCCATGCCACCGGCGCCTCGGTAAAGACATCGTCGTAATACGTCTGCCCAAGCACCAGCACCGGTTGCGTGACCGCCATGCCGTCGCATCCCCACGCCGGGCGCGTGCCGGTCACGGGCGCCAACTTCTCCGCCTTCGCGACCACCGCGCCGTCCTGCTCCAGCACCAGCGCGGCGCCGGCGCGGCGCAGACGGAAGGTATAATCATCGGCCGCCGCCAGCGCCTTCCCCTTGCCGCGCGCAATGACCGCGCCGTTGCGATACAGCGCATACGACGGCGACAGCGTACCCTTTTCCACGGTGACCGTGGCGCTGAAGCCGGCTTTGAGCGCGCCGGGGCCGTCCGCCTGCAGCGCCAGCCACAGCGCGCCGCCCGTGCTGGGACGCACCGTGGCCGTCAACCAGTGGTCGCCATAGAAGTCCAGCCGGTGCACGCGCCGAAGGGGCTGTGCAGGATCGGGTTGCCAGTCGGTGCCGGCATTCGTCCATTTGCCCATACCATTGGCATCGTCGAGGAAACGGCGGGTGAGGTGCGAGAGCTGGCTTTCCGCCAGCAAATCCCCCTTCAGACCACGACCATAGACGGTGACATCGTCAAAAACGCCACCCGCCCCTTCCGCATAAAGGCCGACGCCGCCGCGCCAGGGGACGATGTCCTTCAGCGCCAGGCGCTCCTGGTCGTCGACCAGCACGCGCACCGTGCCATCGAAGCTGGATTCGACTTGCAACCGGTACCACTGACCGGGCACATAGCCGCCAGACGAGGTCGCCAGCAGCTCGCGCTTGCCGTCGGTGACGCGGGTCAGCGTCAAGCGGTCGCCATCGGGGCCGCGGTTATTCGCCGGGCTCCAGCGCACCAACAGCCCGCCGCGAGCGTCGGGCATGTTTACCATCGCCCCCACGGCCCCGCTCTGTTCCGGACGCACGGCGACAGTGAAGCGATAGTCCTCCCAGTAAAGACGGCCGGCGGTGCAGAGGGCAGATTGGACACCCGCACTCCCAGTGCCGCGCCAGGCGAAGGGGTTCTGCCCGCTGGCGGCATTGGCGAAGCGATGGGCGTTGCCTTTGGGGTCGGCATCCCAGGCGGACTGCAGCGCCCAGGCGCCACGCTGCACCGCCCAGGCGCCCGGCTCCTCGGCGGAGCGCATGAAGTTGTCGGCGAAGGCCACCGGCTCCAGCACCTGCACGCGGGCCGCGGCCTTCCAGCCGGGAGCGGCAACCAGCGTCGCCGTGGCGCCGGGGCCGCGCTTCACCATGCCGCGGTAGAGGAAGGCCCCGCCGTGCGCAATGCCCAGCCATCCATCGCGCCGCAACACGGTCAATGTACTGGCGGCATCCGCGGGAACCGCCAGCGGCCCATCGAAGACTCGCGCCTCTTTGCCCTTTTCCACAACAACGAGCGCAATTTGGCCGGGGGTGACGGTAAGACGCACAGTGCCTTCCAGCGCCAGTGTTACCGATCCCACGGACGCCGCGCGCAGTTCCAGCGCGCAGTCATACCGCTCCGCCGCCAGTTCGTCGCTGACCAACGTCTGCGCGAGACCGACCAGCGCGGCCAGCAGCAGGAGTATGCAGAGGAAGACACGCTCCATCGTGATCGATCCTTATTCAACCCCCTCCCCCTGAGGGGAAGGGGGCGTATAATAC
This sequence comes from uncultured bacterium, assembly GCA_964590255.1. GTDB lineage: Bacteria > Armatimonadota > Hebobacteria > CAIYQO01 > CAIYQO01 > JAKIYB01. Next base: position 4,808 of record CAZPYA010000107.1, on the reverse strand, counting down.
TAGGCTTCAAACTGCAGAACTTCATCGCCTTCCAACTCAACTACGCCACAGTCGTTGGCGTAGGTGCGCTGGGGGAGGAGAATGACGGTATTGACCACGGCGCCGGGCTGCGTCGCAAAGGGGGCATGGTGCCACACGCCGGGCTTCAGCACGACGCAGGTGCCCTTCGGCACCCGGAAGAGTTCAATGGCGTCCAGCGGCGGCTCGTCGCCGGGGGTGGGCGGGGCGACATGGATGAAAATGTCGCCGTCCAGCGGGATGTTGCCTTCGCCGGTAGAACTGTGGAACTCGGTGACGTCCACTTTCAGTTCGCGCCATGCCACCTGGCAGATGCCGATGGCCACTTCATTGCTGCCGAACGGCCCAATGGAGAGCACTCCGCCGCAATCCGGCCAGAACTTAATGACGCCGGCATCCACCAGCGGAGTATCGGTCGGCGGGGTGAGCGCGCCGAAGGTGCCGTAGGGTTTGAACGATTCAGCGGTGAGCTGTTTGACTTTCAACATGGAAGTGCGTCCTTTCGGAGGGG
>CAZPYA010000107.1:0-4269 GCA_964590255.1 uncultured bacterium | reverse complement strand
AGTCTACTCCGTGGGACGGCGGCTGGCAAGGGTACCCATCGCAGTCGCAGTCGCAGTCGTAGTCGTAGTCGCTGTCGAATATCGATACTTTTCGACTACGATTGCGGTTCGGTTGGTATCCCTCCCTCCAAATACCCCTGCACGATCACCCGCCGGCCGCCGCTGATGCGGAGGATTTCCTCCAGCGGCATCGCCTCGGTGGGGGCGATGTAGATGACTTGATCGTCACGCAGGCCATGCCAGTAGGCCGGAAAGTCGTCAGCGGCGGCATCGTTGAGTTGGACGCCGCGGAGAAGTTTCATATTGCGCCAATGCGGCAGGTGCTGGGCGTGGCGGCCGCAGAGGTGGATGGTGCCACCGCCGGGATACATGCCCAATACGTGCTCGTCGAACGGGGCGAAGTAGCGTCGATATGTCTCGGCGGAGACGAGCTGGGTGCTGCAGCCGCAGAGGTGCCCCACCCCGTCCGGCGCGTAACGGGCCGATGAACAGTAGAAGCGCACGCGGCCGGCGAAGTGGTGGCGCACCCAGGCGTGCAGGCGGCAGATAGTGGCGGTGATGGCCGCCAGACCGCCGATGGTTCCCGCGTCGGCATCGGTGACGTCCTCCAGCGCCGCCTCGCCGAAGAGGTTGACGGCTATGTTCAGCGTGGAGGAGAAGACCGGCGCGGCCAGCGCCACCTCGACCGGCAGGCGGGCGAGGATGGCGGCCAGCGCCCTGGTCATCCAGTCGACCAGCAGGTGCTCGGTGATCTCTACCGGAAGCAGATCCGCCAGTCGGCCGGGCAGCGGGTCGGACCACCACTGGCCTTCATACTGATACACCCGCGCGCCGAACAGGGCGTCGACGAAGTGCACGCCCAACGGACTGCACTCCACCACCGGCGGACGGAAATTCACCGGGTCCTCGCCGGCCAGCATGATGGTATCGGCGACCTTCGGCAATTCCGCGTCCAGCCAATGGGTGAACGGTACGTCCTCGCACGGGCCATAATAGCCCGCGTAATCGCTGGTGATGCAGAGCAGATGATCCGGGCGCCCTCCGGCGTAGAGGGTGTCCAGCGCGGCGAGGTGGGCGGACTGGGCGACAGCGAAGGTGGACATGGTTTAGTATAGCATATGGATTGGTAGCGGCGCTGCGCATAGTATGGTAGCGAATGCCAAATCGGACGCCACTCCACTCCATTGCGTGGCTGACTACGAACGGGTTCTGGTGGTTACCTTGCCTATGCGCGCACGCCATTCCGCCCTACGACAAGTCAATCTGTCACTCCCGCCGCCCGCCCCATCGAGGGGCGGGCGGCGGATATGCGGATGGGACATCCGCGCTCCCAGGGATTATTTCGCGGCGGCGGCTTTGATCATCTCGGCGAAGCTGGGCTTGAGGGCGGCGCCGCCGACGAGGGCGCCGTCGATGTCCGACTGGGACATGATTTCGGCGATGTTGTCGGGGGTGGCGCTGCCGCCATACTGGATGCGCACGCCGTCGGCGGCGGCGTCGCCGAGCATCTGGCGCACCACGCGGCGGATGCCGGCGATGACGCGGTTGCCTTCAGCGGGATCGCAGACCTTGCCGGTGCCGATGGCCCACACGGGCTCATAGGCGATGACCATGCCGGCGACCTGGTCGGCGCTGAGGTCGGCGAGGCCGGCCTTGATCTGCCCGGCCACCACTTCGTCGGTGATGCCGCGCTCGCGCTCGGCGAGGGTTTCGCCGCAGCACATGATGGGCGTGAGGCCGGCGGCCAGCACGGCTTTCACCTTGCGGTTCACCACGGCGTCGTTGTCGCCGAAGGCGAGCAGCAGCTCATCCGTCCAGCTCTCGGGGATGCTGCCGAAGCGGCCGCGGCGCTCGGAGTGGCCGATGATGACGTAGCTGCAGCAGACGTCTTTAAGCATCGCCGCGGAGATCTGCCCGGTGAAGGCGCCTTTCGCCTCCCAGAACATATCCTGCGCGCCCAGCGCGATGTTGCCGCCGGCGAGGGCATCGGCGATGGACTTCAGCAGCGTGAAGGGCACGCACACCGCGGCATCGGCGCCGGTGACATCCCGCAGGGACGCCTTCAGATCCTCGACCAGCGCTACGCCTTCGGCGATGGTCATGTTCATTTTCCAGTTCCCGGCAATCAGGGGGGTTCGCATTGTTGGTTCTCCTGTAAACGTGTTGATGAGCGATACGCTCATTTTTTCGTTCGGGCACCGCGGTCGGCGGTCGGCTTTCGGCTTTTGGTTTTTGGCTATTGGCCTTTCAATTGTTTGATGAAACCGGTGAGCATGCGCTTGACACCGGTGGTTTCCTGCAGCAAGTGCTGGTAGGTATCATCGGAGCAATAGCCGAGATCGTGGGCCAGCAATAGATGGTATTCCAGCTCGCTCGCGGAGCCCATCGCAATCGTCGCGAATCGGGCTAACTCGTTGTCGCCACTCCGCCCGCATCCTTCGGCCAGATTGGCCGGCACCGAGGCGCTGGCGCGCCGCAATTGACTGATGAGGCCATATCGTTCCTCTGGAGGAAATGTGGCCGTCAGGCGATATTGCCAGCGTCAGTTGATGGCTGCGCTGCCATACTTCGAGCTTCCGAAAATCCTTCATCGCCTCACCTCCATATGCCGATTGCCGACAGCCGATCGCTTGCCTCCGCGACGCAGCAAACCGCCCCACAAGCGGACTTGCGGGGCGGGGTGTGGACCTTACCGGTTCACGAAGGGCAGCAGCGCCATGTGGCGGGCGCGCTTGACGGCGGCGGCCACCCAGCGCTGATGGCGGGCGCAGGTGCCCGTCTGGCCGCGGGACTTGATTTTCCCGCGTTCGGTGATGGCGGGATAGAGCAGGTTGAGCTGTTTGTAGTCAATCGACTGCACTTTATCCACGCAATACTGGCAGACTTTCGGGCGGGTGCGGCGGAATCCGCCGCGGGGACCGCCGCGCCCTTCGCGATCGCCACGATCGCGTGAGGGTCTCGGAGAGCCTTCACCTGTCGTCATTGTTGTTGCCTCCACGCACCCGTTGCCGGATGCTCAAACGAACCGCCTGTCGGCGGGAGTGTGTTATCGGCTTACTGATCCGCGAACGGATCCATGATATCGCCGAGGTCGGAATCGCCGTAGTCGGCGGGCGGGGTATCGTGCATCGGCTCGTCGCCGCCGCTGCGCTGGCGCGCGGGCTGTCGGCGCGGCTGTTCCGCGCCTGCTTCGCCTTCGCGCATTTCGCGCGGCTTGTCGAGCGCGCGCACCTGATCCGCCACTACTTCGGTGCTCCGACGGCGCTGACCATCCTGCGTCTGCCACTGCCGCACCTGCAACCGGCCCTCGATAAAGATCAGCCGACCTTTACTGAGGTACTGGTCCACAAATTCGGCGGACTGGCGCCAGGCCACCACGTCAATGAAGTCTGTTTCCCGTTCACCCTGGGCATTCGAGAAGTTGCGATCCACCGCGATGCGGAAATTCGCCACCGCCACGCCACTCGGAGTGTATTTCAGCTCCGGGTCCGTGCACAAACGCCCTACCAAAATCACCTTGTTCACCATGCCAAATGTCCTCCCAATTGCTTATGGTATGTTGCCTATTGCTCGTCGCGGCGCAGGATCATGTGACGCAGAATGGGTTCCGTCAGCTTCATCTGGCGATCCATCTCGGTCTCGAGTGCGGGATCACCCTGGAAATTGACCACCACGTAATAGCCGTCGCGGAAACGCTTCAGCTCATACGCCAACTGGCGGCGCTCCCAACGATCCACCTTCTCCACGGTACCTCCCATGGATGTAATGAGCTCGTTGAAGCGGTCCACCAATGCGGTCAGTTCCTCGGCCGACAACGCCGGCGCCAGAATATACATTACCTCATACGGTCGCATTGTGTAACCTCCTTCCCTCGGTCTGGATGGCTCACCCCCGCGGGATGAGCAGGAAGGGCGCGCGGGCTGGCGCCCACGCCCGTCCCGACTCGCGTCAGGACAATACCGGCTCCCGCCGATATCCACAGCGAGCCAGTATAACAGAACCCGCCGCTCCACGCAAGACCGAACAGCGGGGCAAAGCGAGGGATTGTCGCTACCCCCCGGCTACCCCCCGCGACTACCCCCTAATTTTCATGATTTTTGCAAAAAAGGGGGTAGTCAGATCCGGGTCCCGAGTCCCGAGTCCGAAGTTCTGGTCTGTCGCTCGGTTAACCTGACCCACCAGTTGATGCAGTGTGATTCAATGGTGCCATATTGCTCTGGCATAGATCGGTTCCCCGGGTTCCCCGGATTGAAATCCGGGGCTGGAGAA
>CAZPYA010000106.1:18459-18850 GCA_964590255.1 uncultured bacterium | reverse complement strand
CACCGGCTGGAAGCGGCGCTCCAGCGCCGCGTCCTTTTCAATGTATTTACGGTACTCGTTGAGCGTCGTCGCGCCGATGCACTGCAGCTCGCCCCGCGAGAGGGCGGGCTTCAGGATGTTCGCCGTGTCGATGGCGCCTTCCGCCGCGCCGGCGCCCACCACGGTGTGCAGCTCATCCACGAAGAGGATGATCTCGCCGGCGCTCTTGCGAATTTCTTCGGTGACGCGCTTCATGCGCTCCTCGAACTCGCCGCGGTATTTCGTGCCGGCCACCAGGCCCGCCAGGTCGAGGGAGACCACGCGCTTGTCGAAGAGGATTTCCGGCACATCCTTCTGGTTGATGCGCTGCGCAAGGCCTTCGATGATCGCGGTTTTGCCCACGCCGGGCTCG
>CAZPYA010000106.1:13708-18449 GCA_964590255.1 uncultured bacterium | reverse complement strand
ATGAGCACGGGGTTGTTTTTTGTGCGACGGCTGAGGATCTGGATCACGCGTTGAATCTCGCTGGCGCGGCCGATGACCGGGTCGAGCTGATTCTCCGCGGCCATCTTTGTCAGGTCGCGGCCGAACGCATCCAGCACGGGGGTGCTGCTGCGCTGGCGCGCGGTGGTCACCGGGGTCGGGGTGCCGCCCAGGTAGTTCAGCACCTCTTTGCGTACGCGCTCCAGGTCCACGCCCAGCGCCTCCAGCAGGCGCACGGCCTTACTGCCGGAGCTGGAGCCTTCGCGAATGAGCCCGAGCAGCAGGTGCTCGGTATCGACGAAATCAAGGAGTCCGAGTTTCGGGTTCAGCTCGCGCGCTTCCTGCAGCGCGTATTCCAACGCTTTTTTCGCCTTGGGGCTCAGGGTCAGGCGGCTGGAACCCACCGTATGTCCTTCCGACGTGCCGAGTTGACGCGCCAGCTCAGCGCGGATGCGGCCCAGGCTCACGCCCAGGCGCTCCAATACGCGCGCCGCCACGCCTTCCCCTTCACGCACCAGACCGAGCAACAGGTGCTCGGTGCCAACCACGCTCATGCCGAGCCGTTTGGCTTCCTCCTGCGCGAAGTGAATTACCCGCGTCGCCGGGTTCGTAAATCGTTGCCACATATCGCCATCTGGCATGCTGACCCTCCATTCCCAAGGTCAGTGCCCCATATCCGTTTCCTACATCGATCCGCCTGATGGGGCCATGCTCCGGCGGAATTATTCGTATAGTACCCGTTAACCGCGTGTCGCTACACGCATCTATGTATGGATTCGTTCTGTCCCATTACCACATGATTGGTTGCCCGGCAGTGGCATACTGTGTATACAACCCCCTGCCCGGCGCCCAGGCTTGTCGCGGAATCGGGTACAGCGCCATGCAGATAGTTGCGCGGTCGCATTTGACTGCACCCTCGGATATTCCGGCGCGACGCGTCCCATGCACAGGCTCCAGTTGGGGGAATGTCATGAAGAAGCGACGAACCGGATTGCTATCATACCATAATCCACGGCGCCCGTGTGCGCCGTGGCTGCACGAAGATAAATTTCTCGTGAGGATCAATCCAGGCTCACGCTGGGCGGCATCGGCGTCGGCGTGTCCGGTTTTTTGGGCGTGGCGGGTGGCGTATCCGGCTTCTCCGGCGTGGCGGGCAGTTCGATGTAGGGCACGCCGCGGTTCGCCGGCGGTTTCGCCGGGCGTGGCTTCGGGTCCGGTTTGGAATAGGATGGTAGCGTCCGCGGCGTCGCGGGCGGGTCCGGCGCGGTGTAGTAGCTGGGCGGCGGCGTGCCGCGCGGCAGCGTTGTCGGTGGCGTTGGCATCGGCGTCAGTGCCGGTATGCGGTGGTCCAGCGCGCACGGCTCGGTAGGCGCGCTATCGTATGGAAAATAGGCCACCGTCGTATTCGGGCAGCCCGGGTGCGCAAGCAGGCGTGATGTCACGCAGACGCGGCGCGCAACATAATAATGTATGGCACAGCTTTGCGACGGCACGCGGGCGGCAGGCAGCAAGGTGGCCATGGGATGCGGACAGCTCGGTAGCGCCAGGTCGCCGGTGAGGCCGCACAGCGTGGCGGCGATCATGCCCGGCGGGATGGGGAACTCCGTCGGCGGGATGCCGCGGTGCGCCGCGCGCATGAATGTCGCCCATGCCTGCGCCGGCAGCGAACCGCCGGTGACCTGCCGCATCGGGCGGTGCGCGTCGTTGCCCAACCACACCGCGGTCGCGAGCTGCGGCGTGTAGCCGACGAACCAGGCGTCGCGGTAGTCATTGCTAGTGCCGGTTTTCCCCGCGGCCGGGCGGCCGATGCGCGCGCGGCGACCGGTGCCGCTGGTGATGACCCCGCGCAGGCCTTCCGTCATCTCGTAGGCGATCTCCGCCGCAACGGTGCGCTGCAGCTCTACGGGCTGGTGCAAGCGCGGCAGGTTGCCTTCGCGGATATCGATAATAAGCCGCGGTTCGGCCTGCATCCCGCCGTTGGCGTAGGTGGCAAAGGCGCGCGCCATCTCGAGCGGCGTCACTTCATAGGCCCCCAGCGCGATGCTCAAGGTCGGTTCCAGCGGGCTGGTGATGCCGGTGCGGCGGGCGGCGTGGCGCACCGTGGCCGGCGATAGTTGTTGGGTGAGGCGCACGGCGACGCTGTTCAACGACAACGCCAGCGCTTTCCGCAGGGTAACCCGACCGTGGTAGCGCTTGCTGTAGTTGCCCGGCGACCAGCCGGCCACGCGCAGCGGCGCGTCGATCTCAGAATCCTCCCAAATGCGGCCTTCCTCCAGTGCCGCCTGGTAGACGAAGGCCTTGAAGGCGGAACCCGGCTGGCGATGGGCCTGGGTGGCGCGGTTGAACTGGCTGTCGGCGAAGTCGATGCCGCCCACCAGCGCACGAATGGCCCCACTCGCCGGCTCGATGGCGATGAGCGCGGCGTTGTCGACGCCGCGGTTCCGTCCTGCCTGCACCGCTTTTTTCAGCGCCGCCTCCGCCGCGCGCTGGTGTGCGCTGTTGATGGTGGTGATGACATGTAAGCCGCCGCGATACACCAGTCGCTCGCCGTAGCGCGCCAGCAACTCCTGCCGCACCATCTCCACGGCGTAGGGCGCGCGCCAGGCGGGGCGCTTCCACGGGAGGAAGGTCAGCGGCTCGCGCAAGGCGTTGGCGTGGGTCATAGTGGACAACTGGCCTGACTCACACATGGCGCCGAGGATCTCCCGCTGGCGGCGCACGGCGATCTCCACGTTGCGGCGCGGGTTGCCGCCGGTGGGCTCGCGCACGAGACCCGCCAGCATTGCGCCCTGGGCGGGGGTGAGGCGCTCCACCGGCGCGCCGAAGAAGCTTCTCGCCGCCGCGCCGATGCCGTAGGCCCCGCCGCCGAAGTAAATGGTGTTCAGGTAGCGTTCGAGGATCTCGCTCTTCGTCTGCCCGCGCTCCACGCGCACGGCGAGAAGAATTTCGTGCACCTTGCGCGGCCAGGTACGGCGGTCCTCCAGCAGGGTAATGCGCACAAGCTGCTGGGTGATGGTGCTGCCGCCCTGGCGGATGGCGCCGGCGCGCAGGTTCACCCAGGCGGCGCGCGCCATGCCGCGGAAATCGATGCCGTGATGGGTGTAGAACGTGCGGTCTTCCGCGGTGAGAATGGCGTCAATGACGTGCCGCGGCACGCGGCTCAGCGGCACCGGCTCGCAGTGGCCGTCATACAGCTTGCCCAGCACGGCGCCGTCGTCGGCATAGACAATGGACGGCGTCGGCGCGGTGGGGCCGGCGAAGCGGTACGGCTCGCGCGTGAGGAAGAGAAAGACGCCCGCGAACACCACCAACAGCAGCATGACCGCGGTGAGCAGCCAGCCGCAGGCGCGGGCCACGCGGCGCAGCATACCGCGTAGGCCGGTTCGTCCATGTTGTCGCTGCGCGTTGCGTGCCATTGTTTCCCGTTTCAACTGCCGAATATTGTTATCATTCCCGCTTTCGCCGCGCGGTTACACGGGAATGTCGACAATCCTCCGGCTCGTCAGGCGATGGGCTTTGGGTGCGGGTGCTCCGGGGTGCCCAACTCTTCGGCTTCCTCGAAGACGGCGAGGAGGCGTTCGGCACAGCGCGACCAGGGAAGAGATGCGGCGCGGGCCCGGCCGGCGTCGCGCATGGTGGCCAGGCGCTCGGGGTGATGCAGCAGCGTGGGAATCTCCGCCTGCCAGAGGATGCGCTCCAGCGGGATGCACAGGCCGGCGTCGCCCACCGTCTCGGGCAGCGCGCCCTGGTCGGAGGCTACCACCGGCGTGCCGGCGGCCATCGCCTCCAGCACCGGCAGGCCGAAGCCCTCGTAACGCGACGGCATCAGCAGCAGGTCAGCGGCGGCCATGATGGGGGGGAGCTCCGCCTGCGGCACGTAGCCGGCCAGGTGAATCTGCGGGCGGAAGCGCGAGCGTTCATACGCCCGTTGCACGTCGTGGTAGCCCCAGCCCCACTTGCCGATGATCACCAGGTGGTGCGGGATGCCCGCCGCCTTCCAGGTGTCGAACCAATGGATGAGGTTGGCGAAATTCTTCTTCGGCTCGATGGTGCTCACCGCCAGCAGGAAGGGGGCATCGAAGCCCAATTTCGTCCGCGCGGCGGCGATAGCCTCTTCCGCCAACACCGGCGGCATTTCCACCCCCAGGGGCACGGTGCGGACGCGTTCCGGCGATACGCCGCAATACTGCGTCACGTCGCGACCGGAGACGTCGCTGGGCGTCGCCACCAGCGTGGCGCGGCGGGCCGACGGCGGCAGCAGCAGGCGGTAATTCAGCGCGTTGCCCATCGTGCACAGGCCGGGGTGCGACAGGGCGATGGTATCGTGTATGAAGACCACGGAGGGGCCGTCCCAACGCAGCGGCAGCAGGTAGCCGGGGGCGTAGAGCAGCTCAGCGTCCTCGTTGCGCAGCAACCGCGCCATGCGCATCTGCTGCCACAGCAGCCGCTTGACGCGCTGCCCGCTGCGCACCGGCGCGCGCAGCACACGGTAGCCGCTCGCGACCGGCCCGACGTGCTCTTCGATGGGCGCGTCCTCCAGCGCGAGGAGGGTGAAGCGATGCGCCGTCTCCAGGTTCAGCAGCGCACGCACCTGGTGCAGAATCGCGTGCTGCACCCCTGAAAACGCGCCGTATACGAGCAGGGCGTCGATGACGATGTGCATAAAGTTTTCGTACGTGATTCGAGCCGGTGAGTGTAATCGGCCCCCCTTCCCGGCCCTCCC
>CAZPYA010000106.1:0-13698 GCA_964590255.1 uncultured bacterium | reverse complement strand
TCCCCCGTGCCTTCCGCTACGCTCCATGCACAGGGGGAGGGAGACACGATTTCTACTTCCCCTCTCCGCGGGGAGAGGGGGCAGGGGGTGAGGAAGCGTTCAGGCAATCCGATATCACTCTATCATCTCTTCCTCCCCCTGTGCACGCAGGGCGCGGGGGGAGGGCCGGGAAGGGGAGCCGACGATGCGTCAGCCTACTTCGCGCCGTTCGCCGGAGGAATCTCCACCGCCGCCTGATTCAAATACGGGTTGTTCTTCTTCTCCTCGCCGATGGTGGTGAAATCGTAGTGGCCGGGGAAGACGACGGTGTCTTCGGGCAGGGTGAAGAGGCGCTCGCGGATCATGCGGAATTCCAGCTCCTGATCGCCGGAGCCGTCGCGGAAATTCGTGCGGCCCAGCGAGTGGTAGAGCAGGATGTCGCCGCTGAAGAGATACGGACGGCCGTTGAAGCGCGTGCGCAGGCTGATGCCGCCAGGGCTGTGGCCGGGAGTGTGAATGACCTGCAGCACCATGCCGTCCAGCGAAATGAGGTCACCGTCCTTCACCAGGCGGTCCACTTTCGGCAGGCCGCCCACCAGCGTATAGGCGTCCTTGGGGTAGACCGGCGTGGTTTTGTCGCCGTCCGCGATCTTCGCGCCGTCGATGCCGCGCACGTCGCCGGCGTGCATGATCACCTGGGCGCCGTATTTCTTCTTCAACACGCCCACCGCGCCGATATGGTCGATGTGCCCGTGGCTAAGGACAATGTATTTGAGTTTCAGCTTATGCGTATCGAGGAGCTTGACGATGCGCGCGGCGTCGCGGCCGGTACCGGCCCAGGTGGCGTAGACCAGCCAGTTGACGCCGGTTTTTGGGTCGGTGACGGCGTCGCCCACGGCGTTGGCCAGGTCGGCCGCCGTGGCCGGGCGCGACTTGCCGGTGGCGATATCCACCAGCAGCTTCTGCTCGCCCATCTTCAGGTTGTCGGCCGGATCAATGATGATGGCCTGCCCGGTCTTGCCGGCGAGGATGAAGCAGTTCGTCTGCCAGAAATCGTCCAGCACCAGGTGGTAAATCTTCGTCTCCGGCGCCAGCCCCGTCGGGTCGGCCAGGTCGGAGCGTTGAGCCGTCGCCGCCAGGGCGAGCAGCGCCAGGCTCAGGTATATCAGTAACGTGCGCATGACACGGTCCTTCCTTATTGTCCCCTACATTCCCTGCGCGGGAGATGATTCCTTTTACCCACGCCCATCGCGTTTCATCGCCATGTCACCGAATCGTGATGGCGCTGTAATATCCCTCTGTCAGTATTGGACACGGTCGAGACCGAAAGGTATTATGGCATCGCTTGCCTGGACGGCGAACATTTTCGTCGCCGTCGCTGTCTAACGGTATATCGAACACAACAGGACGTGCCCCATGCCTCTTCGCGCGTGGCTGATGATCGGATGTCTGCTGGCGGTGCTGCCCGGGTGGACGGCCGACCAGGTGACGGCGTTCCGCGCCGATGCGGCGGCGGGGCAGGCCGCGCTGGCGCTGGCACGACAGGCGCTGGATTATGCCTGCCGCACGCACGAGCCGCTGCCACTGCCGAAAGCCTTGCCGCCGCTGCTGAAGGAGCGGGGCGCCGTCTTCGTGAGCACCATGGACCCGCGCACCGGGGCGCCGCGCTGCTGCATGGGCACGCTGCAGCCGCGCGAGGCCTCGCTGGCGCGGGAGATCATCGCCAACGCCTACGCTGCCGCCGTGTGCGACAAGCGCTTCGCCCCGCTGCGGCCCGCCGATCTGCCCCGCCTGCGCGTCATCGTCTCCATCATCGGCGAGGCGCGCCCCATCGCCGACCCGGCGACCCTCGACCCCGTGCGCGACGGCCTGGCGGCACAGGGACCGGACGAAACCGGCGTGGTGCTGCCCGGCGAGACCGCCGACCCCGCGAAGATGCTGGCCTGGGCGCGCATCCGCGCCCGCGTGAAGACCGATACCCCGGTGCAGTACCTGCGCCTGGATGCCATCCGCTTTATGGAAATGCCCCCGAAAAGGAGATCGACCCCATGACCACCCTGCGCCACGTCTGCGTCCTCGCCCTGTTGCTGCTCGTTGCGGCAGCTTTCGCCGCGCCGAAGCTGGAGGCGGCCAACCTTTCGTTGAACCTCTATCAGCGCATCTTCCCGGTCGGGAAGGAGGCGCGTCTGTCGCTGTCTACCTTCAACCTGCGCGCGGTGACCATCTCGGTGCATCCGGCGGATATCGAGGCGATCATCCCCAACACCACCGTGCTCAACGCCGGGTACGACTCGCCGAAGAACCCGAACAGCGTGCGCGGACGACTGAAGGCGATGACGCTGCGCCGGGCGGTGAAGACGTGGACGGAACAGGTGGGCAAGGATTTCTACCCGAACAGATGGTCCAACCGCGCGGTGAAGCTGCCCAAACTGCCCGCCGGCGTCTACATCGTGCAGGCCAGCGGCGGCGGGGTGTCGCAGCTAACGTGGTTCGCCGTGTCCGGCCGCGCACTGCTGGTGAAGCGCTCACCCGACATGGTGCAGGCGTGGCTGGTCACCACCGATGGGAAGAAAGCCGTCGCCGGCGTGCCGCTGGCACTGTATAACAACAAGGGGAAGCTGCAGACCGCCGTTACCGGCGCGGACGGCATCGCCACATTCAATGTGACAAGCGCCGCCGGGCCGCTGTGGGTGGCCGCGCGCGCGGGCGACCCCGCCTTCAGCCGCGCCTCGGAACCGTATACGGAAAAACCGTTCCGCGCCTTCATCTACACCGACCGGCCGATCTACCGCCCCGGGCAGCAGGTCTTCTTCCGCGGCACGCTGCGCGCGGTGCGGCGCGGCGCCTACAGCCTGCCCGCCGCGAAGGACGTGCGCGTGCAAATCAAAACCCGCGGCGATGCGGTGGTCTACGATGAAACGCTGCCGCTCAACGAGTGGGGCACCTTCACCGGCGAATTTCAGCTTGCGCCCGAGCCGCCGCTGGGCTATTACTCCATCGTGGTCGAGATGCCAAACGGCGATCACGAGTATGCGTCTTTCAGCGTGGAAGCTTATCGCAAACCCGAATTCGACGTAACGGTGACGATGCCCGCCGCGCACATGCTCGGCGGCAAAACGGTGCCGGTGAAGATCGGCGCGAAATATTTCTTCGGCAGCCCCGTCTCCGGCGCCACGGTGAAATACCAGGTGCAGTATAACCAGGTGAGCAACGAAGTGCCGGAGCAGATCATCGCCGCCGCCGGCTTGGGCAGCGGCGCCGTGGGTCAGGAGGAGGACTCCTTCTCCGGCCAGGGGCGGCTGGGCAAGGACGGCACGCTCACCCTCGATGTGCCTACACGCATTCTCACCTTTGACCGTCAGCTCTCTGTGCAGGCCGCGGTGACCGACCTGTCGTTGCGCACTCGTACGGGCGAGGGCGGCATGCTGCTGCAGGCGGCGGCCTTCCGGCTGCGGGTGTCGCCGTCGATGCACCAGTACCAACCCGGCGCGAAGGTGCCGGTGACCGTTGTCGCCACCGATTACGACGGCAAGCCCGTCGCGGCCAAGGTGCGGGTGGCGCTGGTGGAGTATCGCGAGGATCGCGAAGGCCGCACCATCGAGGAGCGCACCAAGCGCGAGGTGACTACCGGCGTGGATGGCAAGGCGATGATCACCTACAAGGTCGAGCGCCCCGGCTACTATCGGCTGGAGGCCTGGTCCATCGATGCCGACCGTAACCCCGTCTTTGCTGAATCGGGCTTCGACGTCGCCACGCGCAAGCCGCAGCCGCGCTGGCCGGCGCTGGAGATCGGCCTCTATAAGGGCACCTATGCCCCCGGCGACACCGCGCAGTTGCGCGTGCGCACGAACATGGTGGGCAAGGTGGCGCTGCTCACGATTGAAGGCGAGCGCCTCTACGTGACGAAGCTGGTGCGGCTGGACAAAAAGGAGTTCCTACTGCCCATCGCCGTATCGGGGGAATACCAGCCGGGCGTGCATATTCGGCTGGCGGCGGTGGAGGACGGGCAATTGCGTGTCGGCTATGCCAGTCTCAATGTGCCCGCCGAAGCCAAGCGTCTCACCATCACGCTGACGCCGGACAAGACCACCTACACCCCGGGCGAGCAGGTGACCTACACCGTCACCACGAAAGACGCCGCCGGCAAAGGCGTGCCCGCCGAGGTGGGCGTGGGGGTGGTGGATACCGCGCTCTACGCCATCCGCCCTGACCACACGCCGAATCCCTACAACGTCTTCTACCCGCCGCAGCCCAACCGCATCGACACCGATTACTCGCTGAATGCCACGTATCCCGGCGGGTCATATCAGCACATACCAGCCGCGGCCCCGGAACCAATGAGACCATCGCCGGATTCCGGGGCTGGCGAAACCCGCGTGCGCAAGGAATTCCAGGACACCGCCTACTGGGCGGCGTCGGTGGCGACGGATGCGAACGGCGTGGGGCGGGTGACCTTCACGCTGCCGGACAACCTTACCACCTGGCGGATGACCGCGCGCAGCCTGACGAAGACGACGCAGGCCGGGCAGGGCGCCGACGAAGTGGTGGTGACCCAGCCGCTGATGGCCCGCCTGGTGCTGCCGCGCTTCTACGTGCAGGGCGACAAGGCCACCGCCGCCGCGCTGGTGCACAACTACACCGGCGCCGAACGCACGGTACGCGTGGCGCTCACCGCCAAAGGCGCGCAGATCGAGGGCGCTGCCGAGCGCACCATCACCCTGCCGGCGAACGGCATCGCCCGCGTCATCTGGACGGTGACGGCCACCGGGCAGACCGGCCAGGCGACGGACAGCGCCCGCTTCCTGGTGAGCGCCGATGGCGGCGCCGGCGCCCGCGACGCCATGGAAAGCACGGTGCCGGTGCACCCGAACGGCGTGCGCCGGGTGGATGCCGCCGCCGGGGTGACGAACGATAATGCCACGGTCAACCTCACCCTGCCGGCGAACGCCGTCCCCGGCTCCGCGCAGGTGGAGCTGACCCTCTCGCCGTCGCTGGCCGGGCCGATTTTCCAGGCCATCGACTACCTGGTCGGCTACCCCTACGGCTGCGCCGAGCAGACGATGGACCGCTTCCTGCCGAACGTCATCGTTACCCGCACGTTGAAGGGGTTGGACGTCGACCGCCCCGAGCCGCCGATGCTGAAGCGCTATGTGAATTTCGGCCTGCAGAAGCTGCTGCGCTACCAGCACGACGACGGTGGCCCTCGGCATCAGCTACCTGAACGAATACCTGGCGGACGAAGACGAGACGCTCACCCGCCCGGCGGCCGCCTACTTCCTGTGGGCGCTGGCCTACGCCGATATGTGGAACGATCAGTCGTTGAAGCGCGCCGTGACCACCGCGAAAGCGCTCTATGCTGACCGGGCGAAGCTGGATACCTTCAGCCAGGCCAGCCTGGCGCTGGCACTGCGCAAGTTGAGCGGCAAGCGCGGCGTGCCTGACGACTTCATGGCGATGGCGCATAAAATCGCCGACGAATTGGAAGCGACAGGTGTTGCCACCGGCGCCACCGCCGTGCACTGGACGGCCCACGCCTCGCAGCCCGGCTCGTGGCTGGACAGCAACGTGGAAGTGACGGCGCAGGTGCTGCAGGCGCTGCTCGCCATCAAGCCGGACAGTCCGAAAATCGTCCCCGCGGTGCGCTGGCTGATGTCCGCCCGCCAGGGCACGCAGTGGACCAGCACCAAGGACACCGCCGCCGCCGTGCTGGCGCTCACCGCCTATCTGAAGACGGCGAACGAGTTGGCTCCCGACTTCACCGTGGCGGTGAAATCCGCCGGCCAAACCGTGCAGACGGTCACCTTCACGAAGGCCAATGCTTTCGCCAACCCGGTGAAGATCGTCATCCCCGCGAAAGACCTGGCGGCGGGCGCGAACGTGCTGACGCTAGAGAAAACCGGCGCCGGCACGTTGTATTGGGCTGCCAACCTGGCCTACACCCTGCCGGTGGACGGCCTGCAGCCGCTGGAGCGCGGGGTGAGTATCCGTCGTCAGTACCGCGTGCAGGCGGATAGCCCGGTGGACGCCGGCACCCAGGGGGTGGGGGAGATGGTGCAGGTGACGGTAACACTGGCCGCCGATCAGCCGCTGCGCTACGCCATGCTCTCCGAACCCGTCCCCGCCGGCTGCGAGATCATGATCGGCGAGGAATACGGCTGCGACCGCCGCGACGTGTGGGACAACCGCATCGTCTACTTCTTCGACTACCTGCCGAAAGGCGAGACGACGGTGAGCTACTGGCTGCGCACCGAAGCGCCCGGCGCCTACCGTGTCCCCCCCGCCACCGCCGAACTGCTCTACTTCCCCGACGTCCGCGGCGAGAGCAAAACGGCGCGGATGCAGGTGGTAGAGTAAGCGTACCGTTGCCCCGAAGGGGCCTGTGATGATAGCCACGGGTGGAGCGTAGCGGAACCCGTGGGATAGGATGCCGTAATACGTGAAGCCCCAAAGGGGCGACAGTATGCGTTTTCAGTTCAGGTGGATACACTATCGGGCTTGTAGTGGATGGCCACAGGAAATAAATGGAGTGAGTTTCCTCTCCGGTACGCCCTTCTCCCAGGATTGGGAGAAGGGTTGGGGATGAGGGCGCGCGCGGGAGCGCGCAACGTTATTCCGCATAATCCCTGCGATGATCCAGTAGTGAGGCACGCAACGCAGTGGAGTGCCGTCTGCGCTCCCAAAGAAACTGGAGTATCTATGCGAACCCTCCTATTTATCATCATCATACTGGCGCTAACCACCCTGGCATATACCGCCGAGCCTGCCGCTCCGCCGCCGGGCGCGTCGCTGGCGAAGATGGCGCTCTTCGACATACACGGCGTCCGGCACAAAATGACCGACGTGAAGGCGAAGCGGGTGGTGGTGATCTTCTGGGCGTACTGGTGCGACACCTGGGAAGCGGCGCTGCCGCACCTGCGCGCGCTGGATGCCGAGAAGGACGAACTGCAGTGCGAGATATGGACGGTGAGCGTAGACGGCACCTACACCGCCGAGGTGCGCCCCATCGCCAAGTCCATCCCCTTTCCACTGCTCCTCGACACCGGTGGATGGAAGGCAAAGCTCGGTCTGCGCCGCGTGCCCACGGTGATGCTCCTCGACCGGACGCGCACCGTCGTGAAAGTCTACGAAGGCTACCCCGGCAACGCCGTGCTGGAGAGCGCGCTGCGGCAGGTGCAGTGAGACGGTCGCATGACCATGCGATGTATGATTGTTGACCAGTCGATTAAACCTTATTATTATTGATGTAAAGAAGGTATTGCTTTGTCGTCCGGCGTATAGTTGTTCGGCGCTTCATCAGATATGGGTGAAGCCTCCCGGAATACCTCTCTACATGAGCAAACAATAATTCGGGGGGGGGGGTAAGAAGGATATGCCCGTACCATCCGATCCTCATCACCAGCATGATGATGAACGTTCCGTAACAGTGATAGGCAAAGTAGAAGAACGTCTGCGCCATCTGGCCTGGTTGCCGGTGCTGCTCCTGCTCGCGGCCATTATCGTGCTCCGCGCGATGAACCTGCGCGACTCCTACGGATCGTCCCACTTGTTGCTGAGCCTGAACGTCGTCTTCTTCACACTGACTTCCCTGGGCATAGTGTTCCTGATGGGGCGAAGTTTCCTCATCCTGGGCAGGCCGGGATTACTGCTGCTGGGGTGCGGCGTATTAATCTGGGGCGTTGCCGGTCCGGTGGCGGTAGCCGCCGATCCCGATAACGTCAACATCCAGATTACGATTCATAATATATGTGTCTGGCTGGCAGCCCTGTGTCATCTGGCGGGTGTGGTCTTCTCCCTTCGGTCACACCGGACGCTCGGTGCGACAGGCTGGTGGCTCGGAGTCAGTTACCTGCTCACACTGGTCGCGGTAGGGGTGGTGATGCTGGTGACACTGACGGGCTGGCTGCCGACCTTCTTCGTGCAAGGCCAGGGTGGCACGCTCGTGCGCTATGTTGTGCTCGGTTCGGCGATCGCCATTTTCGGCCAGAGCGCTGTCTTGTTGCGATTCACAAACCGACCGTCCCCATTTGCAGACTGGTATGCGCTCTCCTTGTGGTTGATCGCCGTCGGGTTATTTGGCATCATGCTCCAGTCATCCGCCGGCAGCGTGCTGGGTTGGGTAGGCCGTGCGGCGCAATACCTTGGCGGCGTCTGCATGTTTATCGCGGCGCTCGCGGTCCTGCGCACATCCGGCATACCGGTGATATCGCTGGCAACGCGAATACACGAGATACGCTACGCATATATCATCGCCATCATCATCGTGCTCGTAGCCACCGTGGTGCGCCTGGTGTTTCTGTCGGTATTGGGGACGGCTGTACCCTTTGTCCTCTTCTTCCCCGCCGTGGTGCTCGCGGCGCTGTATGGCGGTCTGCGCGCGGGCGTGTTGGCTACCCTCCTCTCGGTCATCGTGACGGATTTCTTCTGGATGAATCCACCGATGACATTCGCCGATTGGCTGGCCAATGGGCTGTTCGTCCTGAGTGGCTTGTTGATCTCCTGGGTAACTGAGGCGATGCACCACGCCCAGGCGCGCGCCCACGACGCCGAGGCACAGGCCAGTATTGCCGCCACCCGGTTGCAGGACCAACAGGCGCTGCGGGAGAGCCGGAATGACATGGACCGTGCCCAGGAAGTCGGGCAACTCGGCAGTTGGCGGCTGGATGTGCGCCGTAACGTCCTGACATGGTCTGCCGAAAACCATCGCATTTTCGGCATCCCCCAGGGCACGCCGTTAACTTACGAGACATTCCTGGCGACCATACACCCCGACGACCGCCAATACGTAGACACCCAATGGCAGGCGGGGTTGCGCGGTGAGCCATACGACATCGAGCATCGTATTGTGGTCGACGGTCAAGTGAACTGGGTGCGCGAGAAGGCGTACCTGGAATTCGATGACGCGGGTATGCTGTCGGGCGGTTTCGGTATTACCCAGGATATTACCGTGCGCAAGCAGGCCGAAGCGGATCGCGAGCGCCTGCTCGATGAAATCGAACGCTGGGCGGCAGAGCTGGATGCCACCCTCGGGTCTATCGCTGACGGGTTAATCATCTATGACGCCCGGGGAAACGTCACGCGTATTAACGAGACGGCAAAGGTGATCACCGGTCACCCGGACGGAGAGACGCCCATCACGCTGGCTGAACAGGTGGCTATCGTGCGTCTGGAATGCCCGGATGGTACGCCATTCCCGCTGGAGCGACTGCCGGCTACGCGCGCGTTGCGCGGGGAGATGGTGACCGGCGAGATAATCGTCACGCGGCATCCCGACCGCGCCTACTGGCTGTCTGTCAGCGCCGCGCCGATTCACGACAACGACGGCGCGCTGATGGGCGCGGTATTGACCTTCACCGATATCACCGCCTTGCATGAGTTGCAGGAGCAACAGCGCATCTTACTGCACCTTGTTTCGCACGATCTGCGCACGCCGCTCGCCGTCGTCAGCGGGCATGCCGAACTCGTCCAGGAGCGCGTCAATCGGCTCGGGATTGATGGTGATGTCGGCTTCAGTCTGCAAGCAATTCGGCGCGGTATACGGCGGATGAACGTGATGGTCGAAGACTTAACCGACATGGCGCGCGCCGAAGGTGGGCAACTGCAGCTCAAGTGTCAATCCGTCGCGCTGCGGCCTTTCGTCACCGAGTTGCTGGAGCGCTCTCAAACGGCGCTCGATACCGCGCGTGTGCGGTTGGAGGTGGATGAGACGCTGCCGCCGGTACTCGCTGATCCCGACCGGCTCGACCGCATCATCACCAATCTCCTCTCCAACGCCCTCAAATATGGTGAAGCCGATTCGCCGGTCACCATCGCGGCGCGACAAGAGGACGGCACGGTGGCCATCGCCATTACCGATCAGGGGTTCGGCATTGCGCCGGGTGAGTTGTCCCGGCTCTTTCAACGATTTTATCGCGCCCCTGGCGGTCGGAAAGCGGAAGGCATCGGCCTCGGTCTGTATATCACGCGCCTGCTGGTGGAAGCCCACGGCGGCGCTATCCGCGTGGAGAGCACGCCGGGACAGGGGAGTACCTTCACTGTGACGCTGCCGGTGGCAGGCAGCAGGGAGTAGACCGGCTTGCGGCGAAGTAAACGGCAGCCTTGCTCGAAAGGATGCCCGTCATGCCTACCACCCGGTCCTCGTTGGTACGCGTCTTCCAGATTCACCGTATCATCGCCGAGCGCGGCTACCCGTCGCTTAACGAACTGGCGGAGTCGTGCGGGGTGAACGCCCGCACGGTGAAGCGCGACCTGCGCACGCTGCGCGAGGAGTTCGACGCCCCGCTGGAGCACTCGCGGGAAAAAGGCGGTTATTACTACACCCGGCAATTTAATCTCGACACGCTGCCGTTGAGCGAAGGCGAGTTACTGGCGGTGTGCATGCTACGCACGCTGGTGGACGGCGCCTTCCGCAACACCCACCTGGCTCCGGCGGTGCGCGGGGCGCTGGAGAAGCTGCGCATCCTGCTGCCGGAAACGGTGCAGACCGCCTTCGCCGACGACGCCCGCGCCAGCATCGCCTATTTTCCCGATCCATCGCCGCCGGAAAACGCGGAGACCTGCGCCACTTTCAAGGCGTTGATGGCCGCCATTGTTGCGCATCAACCCCTGCAGATCGACTACTTCTCTATGACCAGCAACGCCCGGCGCACCCGCAAAATCGACCCCTACATCCTCTACCATCGCGACGGCATGTGGTATCTGCGCGCCTATTGCCACCTGAAGCATGACGTGCGCGACTTCGCCCTCGGCCGCATCCACACGCTGGCGCCACTCACCGGCAGCTTCCCTCCGCCTGATCTCACCGCCCTGCGCGCCGAGTTGGCCTCCCGCTTCGGCGCCTTTCAGGAAGCGCCGTCCGATGTCGCCATCCGCTTTGACGCCGACTGGGCTCGCCGCATCCGCGAGCGCGTGTGGCACCCGTCGCAGACGATCGAGGAGCACCCCGACGGCGCCTGCACGCTGCGCATGACGGTGGAAGGCCTGCCACTGGTCGCGAGTTGGGTGCTGGGGTATGCCGGCCACGCCGTGCCGCTGGCCCCGCCGCGGCTGGTGCAGTTAGTCGAGCAAGGCGCGCGCGACGTGCTAAAAGGAATGGCGCAGGCATAATTTATTCGGTTCGTATTTCGGGGACAGTATCCGTCCCCCGCGCCATGGTAGACTCTCCGTGTTGGAGGTATTCGACCATGGTGACAGCGCGACACGGTGTCCGGCCCCGGCCGTTCAGCCCCTATATCTACGTGCAGACCTCTGCCCGGCGCGCGGTGCTCTCCAGCGCGGCGGCGGCGGGCATGCAGGCGCGCTACCTGGAGGTGCCGGCCGCCATCGCCGCCGAGTCGCTGCCCCGGCAACTGGCGATGGTGCGCCGCATGGTGCGTGCCCATTTCACCGAGCAGCACGGCCTCTGTCCGCCATTCGGACCCATTTTCGGCTACATCTATCGCTGGTGCGAGGACGACAGCGTATTGCTGGATGCCGAAGGCAACGTGCAGGATGAGCACTATGGCCGCTTCAGCGAAGAGGGGAAGACGCTGGTCTACCTCAATGATCAGCCGATGGAAGCGGTGGTGGTGCGATTTTGAGCGTAGCAGGCATTGCTTTTTCGCGGCGTTGGCGGTAGTATGCCCGTATGCCATGATGATCCAATTCCGCGCTCGCATTCACGCGATGTTCAGCACCGCCCGGCATCACCCGATGCTGGGGGGCGCGGATATTTGGAAGTTCATCGGGCCGGGTTTTCTGGTGACGGTGGGGTTTATCGACCCTGGCAACTGGGCGGCGAATGTCGCGGCCGGCTCTTACTACGGCTACAACCTCCTCTGGGTGGTGACGCTTTCCACCATCATGCTTATCTTACTGCAGCACAACGTCGCGCATTTGGGCATCACTACGGGGCTGTGCCTGGCGGAAGCGGCAACAGTGCATTTTCGGCCGTGGGTGTCGCGCGCCTTGCTGGGCAGCGCGGTAGTGGCCTGTGTCTCCACGGCGCTGGCCGAATTACTCGGCGCCGCCATCGGGCTGGATATGCTCGTCAACCTCTTTTTTCATCGCCACCTACCGCTGCAGATTGGCGTATTGTTGTCGGCGATATTCGTCTTCTGGATGCTCTTCAGCAACTCGTACCGCAAGGTGGAGCGCTGGATTATCGGCTTCGTCTCGCTCATCGGGCTATCCTTTCTCTATGAGGTATTCGCGGCGAAGGTGCAGTGGGATCAGGTGGCCTATTTCGCGGTGATGCCCAATTTCCCGTCGTATCCGCTTGGCGCCGTGGCGCTGGTGATGAGCGTACTCGGCGCGGTGGTGATGCCACACAACCTCTTCCTGCATTCCGAGGTTATCCAGAGCCGGCAGTGGAATTTACAGGATGAGTCAGTCATCAAACGCCAACTCAACTACGAATTCCTCGACACGCTGGCGGCGATGCTGGTGGGGTTGGCCATCAACAGCGCGATGATCATCCTCGCCGCCGCCACCTTCTTCGCGGTGGGTACGCAGGTGCAGGAGCTGCAGCAAGCGCAGCAAATGCTGGTGCCGTTGCTCGGGCAGTTTGCGTCCTTCGTATTCGCGCTGGCGCTGGTGTTGGCCGGCGCCGCGTCGTCCGTCACCGCGGGCATGGCCGGCGGCAGCATCTTCGCCGGGTTGTGGGGCGAGCCGTTCGACATCAAAGACTCGCACACTCGCCAGGGCATCGCCCTCACCATCGGCGTGGCCGCCATTGCTATTCTCTTTATCCGCAATCCCTTCTGGGGGCTTATCGTCTCGCAGATCGTGCTCAGTATCCAGCTTCCCTGGACCATCTTCATGCAATTGGCGCTCACCGCGTCGAAAAAAGTGATGGGGCAATACGCCAATACCCCGTTGCTGAATGTTGCGTTATGGATTGTCGGACTCATTGTCAGCGGCCTGAACCTGCTGCTGTTGTGGAACTACCTGCCGTGGCATAAATGACCTCCTTTCTCTCCGAGTTTGGCGACGGCCTGCTCTCGCTCCTCTTCCCCCCGCGGTGCGAGTCGTGCGGCACGCTGCAGGAGCCGCTTATCTGCCCGGCGTGCGCCGAGGGCATCAGCCGCATCACCGCGCCGTGCTGCGCCCAGTGCGGCCTACCCTTCGACCCGCTGGCGCACGCCACCACACACTGCGAGGAGTGCCGCGAGGAGCCGCCATTTTTTGATGTCGCGCGGGCGGGCGCGCGGTATGGGGGGCCGCTGCGTCTGGTCATCCACGCCTTCAAATACGCTGGCGCCCGCGCACTGGCCGCGCCGCTGGCGGCGCTCATCGCCGAAGGCGTGACACTGCCGCTGCCCATCGATTGCCTCACCCCCGTGCCGCTGCACCCCGCGCGCCAGGCGATGCGCGGGTATAACCAGTCGCGCCTGCTGGCCGAGGAACTCGGAGCGTTATGGAACCTGCCGGTGGAGGAGTTGCTGCAACGCACGCGAAATATCCCCCCGCAGATGCAACTGCCCCGCGACGAACGCCGCCGCAACGTGCGCAACGCCTTCATCGCAGAGCTCGGCGTGCGCAACATGCCGGTCACGCGCAAGGACGTCGTCACCGCCAACTGAGGCCGGGCCCGGCAGGGGCCGGGGCGGCGCCAGCCGCCCCCCGGCCCCTGCCCTCCTCGTCGACGCCGCAGAAGCGGAGCGCCGCGACGATGAGCGTCTCGGCGGCGGTGCGCAGCTGCACGATAGGCACGTGCTCGTCGGGCATGTGCGCCACGCGCAC
>CAZPYA010000105.1:0-18902 GCA_964590255.1 uncultured bacterium | reverse complement strand
AGAGGCTGGTTCGCCCTATGCAGCAGGCTTATTTGAACGGTATTGGGCGAGACTCTGTCGAGCCAGCCCGATGATCGGCCTCCCTCCCCGGCCCTCATACGCGCTGCATTTGTGCCTACTCGGCCCCAATCCCCCGACCCCTTCCCCCGTGCCATCGGGCACAGGGGCAGGGGAGATATCGAGGACGAGGACGAGTATCTGGCAGGAAACCCCCCGTCCCGCAGCGAATCCTTCCCCCATACCCGATATTGCGAGGTGCCGCATGTTCCGCATTCTGGTGCTCCTGCTGGCCTGTCTGGTTCCCCTGGCCTGCCTGGCTGATATCGATTTCGCCCTTGGCCAATTGCAGACGCCTTCCAACGCCGCGCGCGGGGGTGAGGGCGACGACGCCTACCTGGAAGTGCCGCTGAAAACCGCCGCTGGACAGTTGGCCGCCGCCAGCGCCACCGGCGTGGAGCCGGGACGGTATGTCGTCACCTTCAAACTCGCCACGCCACCCTTCGGCGCGACAGGCGCGAAGGTGGACTGCAGCCTGGACGTCACCGGCCAGCCGCAGCAGCGCCGGTCGCTCACCGGCCCCGATTTCCCCCAGGACGAGACGCCGTTGACGGTGGCCTTCGACGCCGTGCTGGCGAAGCCGTCGAACGTGCGCCTGGTGATCGAATGGTCGAATAACGGCGCGAAAGAGCTGCCGTGGGTGCGCACGTATGGCATGCTGGTGAAGCGGGTGGACGCCGGCGTGGGCATCACCGCTATGCGGCCGGAGAAAGTGGTCTACCGACCGGGCGAGAAGGGGAACGTCGTCGTCACGCTGCGCAATTTCACCAACGCGGAGACGAAAGCGACCATCAACCTGGTGCTGGACCAGGATATCGGCCTGGTGCGCTCGACGCCGAAGACCGTGGTGGCGCTGCCGGCGGACGCGGAGCAGACGCTCTCGCTGCCATTCGATTGCGGCACGGTGCAATTCGGGTGCAAAGCGGTGGCCTGGCTTCGTCAGGAAGACGGCACGCTACTCGACAAGCGCTCCGATGTCTTCAACATTGCCAGCAACACCTTCACCGTCGCCATCTGCGCGGGGGGCATCGGCATCATGGGGATGTCGGGGTATTCCTCGGAGGAGAGCCTGAAGCGCGACCTGGAGCGCTGTCGGAGCATGTATGCCAACTGGTACGAGAAGTTCTTCTGGCCCACCGATGACTGGGGCGACATGACGCCGGACCGCGAGGAGTGGGTGAGCGGGCAGAGCGCGCGGTGGGAGAAGGCGAGCATGATCAAGGCCTTCAACGCCATGGCGCGGGCCAACGGCATCACCTGCATCACCTACGGCAAGCACGGCACCGGCGGACCCGAGGGGTGGGAGCTGACGCGCAAGCATCCAGAGTGGTTCTACATGGACGACCGCGGCCACATCTCCGGGCAGTACCACACCTGGGACCTGGCATACTGGCACGACATCAAGCGCCACGTTGACCGCGAGGGGCGGAAGCAATACGCCTCCGACTGGTGGGGCTCGATGCCGGACTTTCGCCAGACCGCGCCGTTGGAGTGGGGCCTGAATGAGCTGATCGAGTCGTCGAAGCAATACGGCTGGGACGGCGTGCGCTTTGACGGCCACTGGACGGCGGGCAACGACGCGCTGTCCACGGCCAACATGCGCCGGCTGAAAGAGGCGGCGTGGGCAGCCAACCCCCACTACCTCTTCGGCTTCAACCAGAGCTGGACCTTCGGCTACCAAACCTCTTCCACGGCGAATGGCATGGTGGCCGGCTACGACCACGAGCTGCGCGAGAGCCTGGCGGGCGGCGGCATGTATATGCAGGAGGCCATCAACCACTGGGGCTACGGCATGGCCGCCAACCAGAAGTATACCTCGTGGAAGGACTACGCGACGAAGGAGATCGTCGCCGCCGACGGCGTGCGCAAGCTGGGCGGCAGCTACCACATGATCTACGCCCTCAGCCGGCCGGAGTTGACGCCGGTGGATAAACTCTACAAATTCGTGCTGGGCACCGCTGCCGGTGCGCACCCCGTCTACGGCGGCAGCGCCGAAGCGCCGGGCTGCGACAACTGGGGCCGCTTCCTCACCCGCTGGTCGGGCATGGTGTGGGACACCAACCTGCAGCCAGCCGCCGCCGGCAGCGTAGAGGTAACGGCGGAGGCGCCGCTGTGGTGGAAAGAGTGGGCGAAGGAGCGCATCGTCGACGCGCAGATGCGCGAGGTGATCGTCCACCTCATCAACCCGCCGACTAACGACGCCATCGGCGCGAAGGACGTGCTGCTGCCACCGGCGGCGGCAAACGTCACCGTGCGGGTGCGGGTGCCGAAGGGGCAGACGGCTTACCAGGCCGTGCTGCTCGATCCGCAGGCCACCGCCGACTTGATTCCGCTGGAGGAGAAGATTGCCGACGGCTGGGTGACGGTAACCGTGCCGCGGGTGTCGGTATGGAGCATGGTCGTGGTGCAGTTCAAAGGCAAATTCACCGTTCCCGCGCCGCGCCCGCGCTTCACCGAAGCGCCGGACCCGCAGAAGGTGGAGGAGGGGCGCAAGGGGGCCGGCAAGGCGCTGGGCTTTGACCCGTTGCGGCCGGAGGATCAGGGGCAGGCGTCGAAGACCGAGTGGAACTTCGAGACGGACACCGGCTACAACAGTTGCCCGGGCCGCGGCGTCGCCGACCCCGACGCGCTGAACGGCGTGGCGCAGGTGCGCGACAAAGGCGAGAAGAGCGCCTATATCGGCCGCACCTGGCTGGGGCCGCTGCCCGCCGGCAAGTATGTGGCGCGCATGCGCGTGAAGGCGGAAGGCACCGGCAAGCAGTATTTCAACATGCGCTTGCTCATCCACGGCATCTTCGATAAAAACTACGACTTCGCCACCGCGGCGATGAAGCGCACCGATGAGGCGCACACCATCATTGAAGACGGCAAGTACCACGACTACGACATTGCCTTCGAGTGCCCGAAGGACGGGCTGTCGCCGTGCTTCATTGCCGGAACCGGCACCGAGCAGCCGGACACCACCCGGCTGCTGATGGACCGCATCCTCATCGTGCAGACCGAGCGCTACACCGATGCGCAGTTGGCGGAGATGAACCCGCTGCCCATCCCCGACGGCCTGATGGTGGGCGGCGCGCCCGGCCTGGACGTGCTGGTGGTGAAGGGATGGACCTGGGACACCTACAAGCTGGACGCGGTGCTGCCGGCGCTGACCGCCGCCGACCGCATCACCGAAATCTGGGCCGTCACCGGCGAAGCCGCCAGCTTCCCGCAGAAGCACGAGGATTTATACAAGTATGACGTGGTGGTGCTGTGCAACGTGGGCGCCTACGGGCTGCAGTTCCCCGGTCGCAAGTGTTTGACGGATTTCGTCACCGCCGGCGGCGGGTTATTGGTGCTAGGCGGCCTGTATACGTTGGGCCAGGGCAACATGGCGGGCACCGGCCTGGCCGAGCTGCTCCCTGTGACGCTGACCGATGGCCGCGAAGTGCAGCGCGCGCCACAGCCGCTGGCGCTGAAGCCGGGCAAGGGTGGCCTCTCCTTCGCCGACCTCGGCTACGCGCCGAAACCCTCCGTCTACTGGCGCCATCTGGTGACGGTGAAGCCCGGCGCGTCAACGCCGCTTCTCGCCGGGACGGAACCCTTCCTGGTCACCTGGGACGCCGGCAAGGGCCGCGTGGCGGTGGTCACCGGCACGGCGCTGGGCGACACAGTCGGCACCGAGACGCCGTTCTGGGCGTGGGCCAACTGGCCGACGGTGCTGGGGAAAACAATCACCTGGGCAGCGGGGCAGTAAGCGATGACACGATTTCCCATCGGATTCTGGGTGTTTGCCCGGCAGGCATACGAGCCGGCGGCGCTGGCGCGCGACTGGGCGGAATGCGGCATGACGCTGGCGATGACGCCGCCGTTCGACCCGGCGCTGGACGACCCGGCGGTGATGCGCGCGCTGCTTGACGCGGCGGCCGGCTACGACATCCGGGTGATCCTCTGCGACCGCCGCGCGTTGTGGACGGCGCTGACCGAGGGCGGCGAAGACGCCTACCGCGCGGGCTTCATGGCGGCGCTGACCGATTTCGGCGACCATCCGGCGCTGCTGGGCTTCTACGTGGGCGACGAGCCGCAGGTGTCGGCCTTTGACGATGCCTGCCGCGCCCAGCGCCTGCAGCGCGAATGGGCGCCGCACCTGCTGCCCTTCCTCAATCTCTTTCCCTCGACGCTGGACGCGGCGACGGACCGATACCACGTCGGCTTTGACGACTGGCCGGCGTACCTGGACGCCTACATCGCCGCGGCCAACCCGCCGGTGTTGGCCTACGATTGCTACGCGCACATGCGGGCGGACGGCGATGGCCTGGAGATGTATTACCGCAATCTGCGCTATTACGCGGAGGCGGCGGCGCGGCACGGGCTGCCGCTGTGGGTCACCCAGTTGTCGACCGGGCATTTCACCTATCGCTGTCCGAATGAGGACGACTTCCGCTGGCAGCTCAACACCGCCGCGGCGCATGGGGCGCAAGGCGTACTGTGGTTTTACTTCCACTACCCCGCCCCGATGGGGAATTTCCGCCTGGCGCCCATCGACGAATACGGCGAGCGCACCGAAACCTACACCTGGCTGCGCCGACAGAACCGCGCCTTCCTCGACGGCCCCGCGGCGGCGCTGCAGGGGCTCACGCTTCGGCGGGTGTCGCACACCGGCACGGCGTGGGGCGGCTACCCGCTCTTCGACGGCGGCGGGCGCGTGGCGGAGGCGACGGCGGATCAGCCGCTTATCGTCTCCGAGTTCGCCGACGCGCAGGGGCGCCTGTACGTGGCGGTGGTGAACGCCAGCCAGACGGCCAGCACCCGCATGTCACTGCGCATCCGTGGCACGGCGCCCACCGCCTGGCGCGTCGGCTGGCGCGGCGCCGAAACGCTGGTGCACGGCACCGCGGCACGCAACGCCTACCAGACCGACACCGACGTCATCGTCGGCGGCTGGCTGGCGCCGGGGCAGATGGAGCTGGCGCGCATCGAAGAACAGTGATGCCACCCGCACACCGGGTGGCTGTAATGTCAGGAGGTATTCCCATGCGTCTGTTGAGCATTGTCACCGCGCTGCTGGCGGCGTCAGTCGTCCTGGCCGCCACGCTGGCCGCCCCGCTGCCGCCCACCGCGCAGGTGGTGGGGAAAGCGGGCACGCGCACGGTGTGTTACTGGGTGTTCGCCGAGTCGGCGGAAAAAGCGCCGACCAATGGCGCGTGGTACCTGCAGGGGATTCCCGGCAAGGTGACCAGTCTCTCGCAGCCGTGCGTGGTGACAAACGCGCCGGACGTGCTGGATGCCGAGCACAAGATCGTCCTCACGCTGAAGCCGGTGGAGGGCGCGGTAAAATACCATATCTTCAAAACGGAGGCGCTGCCCGCGCCGGCGCTGAAGGTGGAGGCGAAAACCGCGGGCAAGGAGACCATCTACTACTGGGTGCAGGGGCACAATGGCTGGCGGCATTCCGCGCTGGCGGGGCCGTTCCCGGCGTCGTGCGATCTGAAAACTTTTGCCAACACCCTTACCGTCATCAACGCCGCGCCCAACCAGACCGACCACAGCATCTGGGTCACGAAAACACCGGAGCCGCCCATGGGCCGCAAGCCGCAGGTGATCGGCATGCGCCGCAGTTACTCGCCGGTGACGCATACCGCCGAATGGGTGACGAAAAACCGCCAGTTTGCCGCCTGGGGTCCCGGCCCCGAAGCCGCTACCGACCTGCGCGAGAAACCCTACGGCACCGGCAAGCTGTGGCTGGGCAGCACCGCCGAACTCATCTTCGAGGACAACGGCCAGCCGCTGAAGGAACAGCAGGCGCCCACAGTGAACGAGACCGCGCCTGGCGCTTTTGAAGATCCCTTCCAGCAGCAGTCTAGCCGCATCGTGCACAATAACACCTACAAGCGGGTGGATTTCAACGGGCACAGCAGCATGGGGCCCAACTTCTACGGTGGCTTCTTCCCGATGGAGCTCGATGTGTTCATCAATCGCGGCGGCGTGAACTACTACCAGAATCAGCCGGGCGCCTACCCGGGGTATAAGAGCACTTTCGGGCTAGCGAATATGAGTATGACCAGCTATACCGAGTCGCAATTCGTTGGACAAAACACGATGGTGCGCAATTTCGGCATGGGCGACACTATCGCCATGGGCGCGAACCTGGAGCTGTATGCCGGCAACCGCGACAGCGGCGATGAAGGCGCGGAGATCATGCGCGCTTCGGTACACCGCGTGGCCAGCGAATCGCGCGGCACGCTGGCTGCGGACGCCCCCGCCGGCGCCACCCGCCTGGCCGTCAGCGGTTTAGCCGGCGCCGCCGGCCGCACGCTCGTGAACCTGTCGCAGGTGCAGAGCGACGGGCGCATCGACCACGTGGATAACTGCGACATATACGGCGACGGCACGAAGTGGACGCCGGAGATGGTGGGCTGGTTCATCTCCTTCGACGTGGACAACGCCGACAAGGTGCGCTACTGGCACCAGGTTATCGACGTGGTCAGCCCCACCCACTTAAAGATACGCATGTGGACGAATTGGCGCTTTGACTGCAACCTGGGCTACAGCCGTTTCATCTATAATCCGGCGAAGGGGCAGAAGCTGCCGAGCTATGCGGACAAAGGCCTGACGGTGGGCGCCATCGAGAAGAACTCGCATCAACTCGATGCGCTCTACACTAACCGCCTCTCCATCGGCGTGCTGCCGAAAGCGCGCGAGCAGGCTGCTGCCGACGGCAAGTACCAGATCGCTCCCGGCACCACCTTCGGCGACCCGTGGAACGAGGGCGGCGCGCACGTAGACAGCCT
Source organism: uncultured bacterium (assembly GCA_964590255.1). Taxonomy (GTDB): domain Bacteria; phylum Armatimonadota; class Hebobacteria; order CAIYQO01; family CAIYQO01; genus JAKIYB01. The sequence goes on along the minus strand of CAZPYA010000105.1, from coordinate 12,075 downwards.
GACGCAGCCGTGGCAGAAAGGCGACAACCTGCTGGTGGCCGCCGGCCACTCGCAGCCCATTACCTTCTGGTGGGGCTTTCTATCCGGTACGCTGGCCCCGCAGGACCGGGTGGAAGGCATCGCCATGATGAATTACACCAACCGTACCGCGAATGGCAACGCCTTCTCCTGCAACGCCTACCAGATGGGCCTGCACGTGGACCTGCCGAACGGGCGCGAGGGCAACGGCGTCCTGGTCAGCGGCGCGCCGGCCGACGCCGCCTTCCTGGCCGCCCCGGACGTGCCGATGCTGCGCTGCTACAACACGCAAATTCCCTATCTGCAGGGCTCGGAAAAGGAGACCGCGCTGGCCATCGTCGCCCCCACCGGCGAGCGCCCGCTGTCGGTGAGCAAAGATACCGTGACGATAAATGGCGCGTTGCGCGGCAACGAAAAGACCCGCGGGCGTGTCGAATACCAGGGTGACGGAAAAACCGCCCGCTACACCGTCCGTTTCCCGAGCGCGTATACGGTGGAGCCGGTGGTCACCGTCTCGGCAAACCAGTTTGCCCGCGTTCGCCTGGTGGGCGTCAACACCCGCGGCTTCACCGTGGAATTCGAGAGCGCGCCGAAGGCCGGCGAGAAGGTCGTGCTGTGGTGGATGGCGCAAGAGTAGCGCATCGCTTATATGTGCAATAACGGCGGGCATCGCCCGCGCTGAAGGAGAGATGTTCATGTCAGGTTCGATCGATCGCATTATTGGCGGGGGATTGATGGCGTCCGATTACGCCGAGGCCGGCGAGGGCGTGCTGGAGCGGAAGGTGGAGACGCTGAAGCGCGCCGGGGTGACGCACGTCGTCATCAATCAGGCGCTGGTCTCCATCCCGTGGGTGATGGACCCGGAGAATTCCTATCTCCGCTTCACCACGCTGGGGCCCACCCCCGACCAGTTCGTCACCTCCACCTACAATGTTGGGTTGTATCACGATTCGCTGCTGGCGCAGAACCGCAAGCTGCTGTTGCGCAATGCCGCGCTGGCGCGCAAATATGGTTTCCGCTGCGCCATTCTCTGCGTCGAGATGACGCTGATGCCGGAAAGTTTTTTCCGCCGTTACCCCGCGCTGCGCGGGCCGCGTGTGGATAACCCGGCCTGCTCCACCACCCCGCTGTATGCGTTGTGCCCGATGGTGCCCGAGGTGCAGGATCATTACAGCCAGCTCATCACCGGCGTGCTGGAACTGGTGCCGGAAATCGATGAGATGCACATCTTCACCAATGACTCCGGCGCGGGCTTCTGCTACTCCTCGCACCTGTATTCCGGACCGAATGGCCCGTACCATTGCCATGATGTGCCCCCCGGCACGCAAGCGCAGGTCTTCGCGAAGACGCTCATCACCGCCGCGCGTATAGTCAATCCCGACTTCCGCGTGGTGATGACCTCCGGCCTATCGCCGAAGGAGAAGCGCGACTTCATCCGTAATGCCCCGGAAGGCGCGGCATCCTCCGTCTACGGCGCCTTCGCCTGGGGAGCCGGGCTGGAAGACTGGTGGGGCACGCAGGCGGTCGGCCCGAAGATTCACCACAACCCGGAGGAGCGGGCGAAGGTGCGCGCCTGGCAATACGCCGACTACGAGACGCGCGTGCGGCAAATTCGCGAGCAGGGCGGGCTGGTCTACGCCAACTACAGCCCCTACTATTACGCCGGCGACGACCCGCGCCCGTGGGAGACGCACGAGATCGCCTGTAAGCTGCTGGAGTGGGGCGTCACCAATCTCATCGGCGGCGCGGGCGGCACGGAATACAGCGCAAACGGCGCCGTGCTGCTGGACGCCATCGCCAACGGCATCCGCCCCACCGACCAGGTGGTGCGCGAGCTGGCCGAGACGTGGGTAGGGCCGGTGCTGGCCCCCGAGCTGCTGGAAGCCTGGCGCCTTACCGAGCTGGTGGCGCGCGAGAAACCGGTGCCGCCCGGGGGGCATGCCTTCGTGCACCAGCCGCTGGTGAACCACATGCCGCTGGTGCCGGATGAGAGCCAACTTAGCGAGCACGACCTGGATTACTTCCTCACCCCGGTGCTGCGCGACCAGACGAAGATGAAGTCGCACCAGGGCGGCATCTGGCGCATCGTCAACTACATGCACGACGACAAGGTGGCCTACCTGAAACAATATGAGGAGGTAGTCTTCCCGGCGCTGGTACAGGCGCAAGCCATCCTCGACGGCATGCTGGCGCGCCCGGAGCTGACCGAGGCCCAGCGCGCCTGCCTGCAGGTGCAGGTGCAGAGCTTTGCCGGGTATGCGGAGGGCTTCCGCCGGCAGTGCAACTGGATCCAGGCGTCTTTCTATCGCCTCAGCGATGAGACGGTGCCGCCGGGCACGCCGGCGTATGTCGACATTATCGACACGGAGATCGCCATCTCCAGCGCGCTGCTGCGCGCGGCGGGCAAGGACCCGGAGGCCGACCCACGCCTGGCGCTGATGCGCGCGCACCGCGACGACCCCGTCGCCACCGTCGACCTGGCCGAGTTCCCGAAAAACTGCCACCTGGGCACCCAGGGTTGGACCGGGGCGCACGAACTTGCGGAAGTGTAACGACACCACACGGCGATGAGCATCGCGTTACGCGATAAACGCGGTCATTGAAAAGAGGACTACACCATGCGTGTATTGCTGCTGTGCGGCCTGCTGCTGTGCAGCCTGCTGTCCGGCGTCATGCCGGCGTATGCCGTGGAAGATGCCATGAGCCGTCGTCTGCTGCCGGATGATGGCAAAATGATCTTGTGCGATTACGGGTATCGCGACTGGGGGCCGGAATTGGTGCAATACACCGTCAAAACCGCCTCGGCCGGCGCGCAGGTATTGCTGGACAGCGCCGGCAAGGCCGTGCCCTTTCAGATCGACGGCACGACGCTGGCGTTCGTCGCTGGCGTGCCGCGCGGCGGCACGGCTACCTATTCTTTCCAACCGTCCCCGACTGACCGGTCAGCGGAAAACTCGAACCTGCGCGTCACGAAGACCGGCAATGTGCTAGAAGTGGGGAATCAATACTTATCGCTGCGCGTGCCCGCACCGTCAAACACCCGAACCTTTTGGCGGCAAGTCGTAGCGCGCGCGGTCGCGCCGCCGATCCTCCAGTGGGCGAATGCCGACGGGGTATGGATGGGGGGCGCCCGCTTCGTCACGGCGCGCAAGTTCGCATCGCAGACGTTTTCCGTCATCCGGCAGGGGCCGGCCGTCTTCGAATACGAAGCGCGTTATCGCTTCTCCTTCAAAGGCGAATACGTCTGCCGTGTGCAAATATGCGCGAATATGCCGCTTGCCAGCATCAGCGAGGAATTCGACCTCGACGCAGTGACAACAGGAGAGAACATGCTGGTGCTCGATCTGCATAAGGGTTGGCAACCGCAAAACATCAGCATCGTGAATGGTTCCGGTGAGCAACTGCTGCCGACGGCGACAACCACCCCGTTTGCCGCCTATGTTACAGCCAAGCGCAAAGCTGCCCCGCCGGTCGCGCCCGTGGGCGGCGTCGGTGATGCCCCTGCACCCTTCAAACCCGAAGCCGGGTGGGTGATGCTGGAGCAGATATTCCCCGGCGGTCGCTGGGGCGCCCTCAAGGGTGGCATCCAGTTGTCGGACGGCGCGCCCGGCGCCGGTCGGAATGTTGCCATTGTCCCGCTGCACCTGGGCTCCTGGCGGCACGCCATGGCGCTCGATGCCTGGTACAACGATGCCACCGGTGTTAAGGTGTGCCTGCCGATCAGCGTGCGTCTCGCGCGCTGGTCGCTGGACGTCACCGACGATCTCTCGCCGTTTTCGTCGCATGAACACGATAGCGGCTTGAAATTCACATATGGCCGTCGTGAGTGGGGGTTGTACGTCGGCAGCGAAGTGGAGTTGGCACAGCCGCGCTATGGCTACATCGGCCTGGATCGGTATAAAGACTGGGTCGTCGATTATCCCGAGAATCCGGCGGTGGCGACATATCCCGGCGGGCTATTCAACCCTGACCTGATCAAACAGTTGCGCGCCGCCATCGATGCCCATCCACTGGCTGATACGTTGAAAAAACGCTACCTGCTCTCCGGCAAAACCGACGACGCCATCGCCAATGCCCGCGAAGTCATCGACCGGCTGAAAGCGCCGTATGGGGAGAATGATTTCTTCCTCAATGGCCTGTCCAACTACCGTAAAGTGCAACTGCTGATGTTCGTGAATCGGGCAGAGGATGCGCTGGCGTGCCCTGAATTGCCAGCCGATCTGCGCCAGGAGCTGCGCCGACGTCTCGCGCTCTATGCGAATATTACGTCCGACCCCGATTTCAATCCGCGCGGCGCGGGATGCCATCTCGGCAACAACAACATGCCCATCAACCGCACTACGGCGCTGGCGCTCTTCGCGCCACTGCTGCCCGACCATCCGCGCTACGCGTACTGGATGGAGCAGTTGCGCGCCTTCACCGCATTCAAGCTGCAGACGCAAACCGCTGCCGACGGCGCGAATATCGAGTGTCCCGCGTATCAACTTTATGCCCCATCGCAGGGGTTGAACGTCGCGCTGAACGCGCTGCGCAACCGCGGCTATGACATCACCGGCATGCGCGCGCACTACAAGGCCAACCTTATCTTTTTGGCGAACCTGACCATGCCAGATCCGCGCTGGGGTGGCGCGCGCATCATTCCCGGTATGGGCAACTCTTCGAACTTACAGGAGAGCATCTGGGGCGTTTCGATGGCGACCTTTGCCGATGACCCGCTTTTTGCCGGCTGGCTGAAGTCGTTCTTCAAGCTGTGCGGGCAAAAGTTCGGTCCGGAAACATATGGCACCACCTGCGTCGGCCATGCGATGTATTACCTGCCGGGCATGGCGGATAATCCGCAGCCACTGGCGACGACCTTCATTCCGACATACGGCGTGGTCTTTCGCAACCATTTCAATACCCCTAACGAGACGGCGATGCTCTTCCGCGCTGGCGCGAACTGGGGGCATTGGGATACCGATCCGCTGAATGTCATCCTGTATGGCAAAGGCGCGCCGCTGTCACCCGGCACGGGCTACCAGTATTACTTTGGCCCAGCCACACAGAACAACGCTGTCTACCACAACCAGGTGAAGGTCGGTTCCTATACCCAGCAGGAAGTGTTCGGGCGCGTGGACGGCACGGTGACTGATTATGGATTCGGCTCACTCGCGGATTACGCCGTCGCCAGCCGCTACTACCCGCCGGAACTCTTCAAAGACGGTAACGGCGAGATGTGGTGGAACCGCCATGTGTTCTTCCTGAAGAGCGAAGAGGATAATGGCATCGATTACTTCGTGCTGCGCGATACCTTCCCGTCCGGCGACCAGCGTCCCACCTGGTGGACGTGGCTGAACCTGGATGGCGCGGAGAATATCAGCGTAGACGGCACAGCCTTCGATCCCGCGAAAGTCGCCGTCGATAAAATCGTGCCGGAAACCGACTATCCGAAGCTGACGGGGCAAACCATCGATATGCGCACGAAATACGGTGCCTCGACGTGGATGTGGTTTACACAACCGCGGGACGTGCGCATCCGCATGACCTTCAAAGCCGTTGGCGAGACGAAAACAATCGTGGAAATTCCCGGCACCGGCGCGACGGGATATAGCTGCGTCGTCTACCCGCGCCGCGATGGCGATCCGGCGCCGACCTGCACAGCCATCGCTCCGGGCGTGACGCGCATCGTCACGCCGGAATCGACGGACTACGTCTTCATCGCCGACGAACCCTTCACGTATAATAAAGGCGACCTGACTTTCACCGGGAAGGCGGGTGCCATTCGCCTCTTCCCGGAATACGTGGTGCTTTGCCTGAATGCCGGCACCGGTCGTGTCGGCTACAAAGGCGAAATCATGGAGGGCAATGGGCCACTGGAGATGAGTGTGCCGTTGCTCAGGCTGCGGAAAAAGGTCACCCCGTTCCCCAATGAACCGGTGAAGCAGATGGCGCGCGTAGAGTTGGGCAACGGCGTCACCATCACTGGCGAAGGTCCATTCACCGCCACGCTGGAAGGCGAGTCGATTCAGATCAAGACCTCAGGACGCGCCCGCGTGCTGCAGGTCAGCAAACCGCCCTTCATGCTGCGTCCGCAATACTGGATCGATGGCATCGAAAGCATGGCCTGCTGGACGGACTATCCCGCCAGCGGCTGGGGCAGTTATAAAAACACGTGGCTCATCTCCCTGTCGGTGCCCGCCGGGGAACACGTCCTGACCGTGAAGAACCTGTCCTTTCCGCCAGTCTGGACCCGGCCCTTCACGCCGCATATCGATGGTGTCGTGCCGGCGAAATAACCGGTTGTGCGATTGGCGCACAAATTGATACGTGAGGAGCATTTGATGTCTTTTCCGCGAATGACATGCATTCTCGCCGCACTATTGTGCGGCCTGGCCTGGGCGGCCAAACCTGTCCCGGTGCCGGTGGCCGAGTTCATCGGCCCGTTTCCCAGTTGGGCGAACGTGAAGACCGAGTTCGGCGCGGTGGGCGATGGGAAGGCGGACGACACCGCCGCCATCCAGAAGGCGCTGGACAGCATCAAGGTGAACGCCTCGCCAAAGAAGGTGCTCTACTTCCCGGCGGGGGTCTACCGCATCACAAAGAAGCTGCTGCTGCTGCGCATCTCGCACGCCGAGCCGCTGGGCATGAGCATCACCGGCGAGGACCCGCTGACGACGATCATCAAGTGGGACGGCCCGGCCGGCGAGAACATGCTGCTCTACGACGCCTGGTTCGCCAGCATCAGCCGGCTGACGCTGGATGGCGCGGGCACGGCGAAAAGCGCCATCGAGCACGGCCCGGCCTTCGCCACCTACAATGAATGCACCGACATGATCTTCAAGGACGTGCAGTTCGGCATCGAGGCGGGGCAGAAATTCGGCATCGCCGAGACGGCGGTGCTGCGCTGTCGCTTCTACCGCTGCGCGAAGGCGGGCATCAGCATCCAGAACTTCAACTCGCTGGACTGGTACATCTGGAATTGTTGGTTCGAGGACTGCGGCATCGCCGCCACCAATGAATTTGGCGCCGGCAATTTCCACCTCTACTACAACACCTTCCTGCGCTCGAAGGACGCCGACATCACCATCCGCCACACCGGGTATTTCTCCTTCCTGGGCAACACCTCCATCGGCTCGCGCCGCTTTTTCCACGCCAAGCGCGCGGGCAACTGGAATGACACGGAAACCTGGGGCTCGCAGGGGACGCTACAGGACAACGTCATCCTCGACCCCACCGACGCCACGCCCATCGTTATCGACAACAACGGCCCGAACCTGCTGCTGGACAACACCATCCGCATGCAGGGCGCCGGGCCGGCCGTGCTCAATACCCCGCCCGCCGACCAGACGGACCTTATCGCCGTGGGCAACCGCTGGACGTGCGGCGCGTTGCAAGTGAAGGGACGGCTGACCGAGCTGGATAACACCGTGGTGAAGGCGAAGGCGATCCCGGACGTGAAGCCCGCGCCCGTGCCCTTCGCCGCCAAGCGCGAGCGCCCCGTTATCGAGGTGCCGGCGGGCGCCGACGTGAAGGCCATTCAGTCGGCCATCGACCAGGCGGCGGCGCTCAATGGCAAGCGACCGGTGGTCCACCTGCCGAAGGGCAACTACAGCATCACGAAGACGCTGGTGATCCCGGCGAATTGCGACCTGACGCTCATCGGCGACGGCGGCGAGAACGCCACGCAGCTCAGCGGCACGGTGGACCCGCTCATTCGCCTGCAGGGGCCGTCGCGGGCTACGCTGCGCAGCTTCGTCCTCAACGCCGGCAATAACGCCGTGGCCATCCTCGTGGAGAATGCCGACCAGCCCGGCGCGCGCGTCCACGGCGAGCAGCTCAGCAGCAACGGCTTCGAGTACGGCTTCGTCGCCGACGGCCTGAAGAACGCCTATGTCGAACTGCGCGACCACGGCCACAACAGCCTGCAGGTGAACGGCGCCGGCCCGGAAACCAAGCCGTGGACGGCGCTCTTTGCCGGTGCGTCCAGCCGCCATCGCCATCATAAGGCGGGTATCCACCTGTACGACGTGCAGAACGGCGGCCGCCTCTTCGTGCGCGACATCTGGTACGAGGGCGACGCCTGGAGCATGATGAATCTGAAGGGCAGCGGCGAGTTTGCCTACCACTGCGGTTTTGTGGCGCCTGCCGATTACCGCCTCGATCGGACGTTCGAATGGGAGAAAGACGTGCGCGATACCGTGGCGTCATTACAGTTCGACGGCTTCAAGGGCAAAGCGGCCTTCACGCTGGTCTCCTCCAACGGCGGCCCCATCCGCGTCGTCGCCCCCAGCCCCGACCTGAAGCTCTTCCTGCTGGGCTATGTCACGAACAACAACATCGAGCTGAACGATCCGGCGATCAAGGGGCAGGTGGTCGCGAGCCACGTAAAGCTGTTCCGCAAGAACGGCACCGGCCTCGACTGCGGCAACGACGTGGGCACGGCGTCGCCGGCCTTCATGCGCGAGATGCTCACCGCCCTGCGCACCGTGAAACCGCAGCCGCTGACCGACCTGAAACCCGGCGTGACGGACATGCGCTTCTACCGCGTCCACGCCAACGGGAAGAACGGGGTGCGGGTGCAGGCGGGGCAATAGCATAAGGCCTATTCGAGAGCGTTCGTAGTCAGCCACGCAACGTTAGTGGAGTGGCGTCCGATTAGGCGTTCGGTCACTTTTCCTGTAACCGAACGCCACTCCGCTTTGCTGCGTGGCTGACTACGAACGGGTTCTGGTGAAGACCTGGCAGATACACGAACGGCACTCCGCTGTCGCTGCGTGCCTGACTACCAGCCCGACAGATCGATAATGAGTTTGAATTTCGAGGTGACTTATGACCGACAACAGCGTATTGACCCCGCGGGTGCGGGTGAATCGTGATGAGCATTGCCTCATCCTGCGGCATCCGATGATGAAGATCATCTGGGATTTGGCGCAGGGGGGGCGGATGGTCTTTTTGGAGGACCTGCGCAGCGACGTGGTGCTGCTGGACGCCCGCGCGGGGGGGCCGGGGCCGGACATGATCGTCTGCGCCAGCGCGACGCCGGAGGAGGACTATCACGAGATCCGCATGAGCGCCTTCCCGGCGGAGGTGGAGACCTTCGCGTCGGCGGACGGCGACGCGCTGCGGCTGCATTTCACCGTGACGGGCGACGAGGTGCGCATCGAGCGGCAGCTTGCCGTGCGGCACGATTCCGCGTGGATCGAGGAGCGCGTCTTCCTGCAGAACGTGAGCGACCACGACTTGCTCATCGACCGTTACCCCGACTGGGAAGCGCAAGGCAAGACCGCGGTGGCCGGCGACCTGTATCACTGGGGGGTGAACCCCGGCGGCGTGGATTACGTCCTCGACGGCCTGCGCATCGGCGGCGACTACGCCGGCACCGAATACGTCACCCCCGCCTGCGGCTACCCGTTCTTCTACAACCGCGGCCATTTTGCCGAGATGAGCGACGTGTCGATTAACCTCGTCGGCGGTCACCACGGCGCGGTGCTGCCGTGCATCATGGCCTATCACGAGGCAAAAGGCGCCGGCCTGCTGCTCTCCTGCCTGCACGACCGCTGCCTGCGCTACGTGCGCATGTATGCCGACCAGGCGGCGCAAACCGGCACCATCGCCGCCCAGCTTTGGTGGGCGCGCTGGCTGGCCCCGCGCGAGCGGCAGGAAGTGGCGACCTGGCACCTGGTGCCCTTCGCCGGCGACTACGGTCCAATGCTGAATGAATACCGCCACTGGCTGGCGGAGACCAACGGCATCACCCCGCCTGCCGAAGCCGCCGCCGACATCGACGACACCTTCGTGGCGGTCATTCACTCCGTGCTGATGAACGGGGTGGGGCACATGGACGCCTTGCAGCCCTACATCGACCGCGTGGCCGAGGTGGGCGCCACCGCCTTCTGGATGAGCGGCACCTTCCTCGATGGCTCGGATGTCGAGCCGAAGGCGGTGAAGAGCCGCTGCATGCCGGTGACCGATGGCGAGAAATATACCCCCACCACGCGCTACGGTGGCGCGGAGGCGCAGCAGCGCCTCATCGACTATGTCCACGGCAAAGGCATCAAATTCGTCATCTGGGTCACCGGCTACGGCCTCACCGGCTTCGATCCGATTTATCAGCAACATCCGGAAGTATTCGTGCGCCTGCGCCGGCCGGTACACCTGAGCACCGACAGCAACCCGAGCTGGCCGGGGTATGACATGACGGTGGGCCGTTATGATGATTGGATATATCCGCCCTTCGGCGGCGCCACCATCGGCGGCGACACCACCAACGCCATCTGGCGCAAATTCTGGCTGCACAACCAGGAATACTGGGCGGGGCACGGAGTGGACGGCATCTTCTTCGACAGTTTCAATCCCATGCCGCCCAACTACGCGCTGCGCCCGTGGCCGGGGCAGATTAGCCTGGAGATCATCAACCTGCAGCGGGAAGCCCGCCGGCTCGCGCGGGCGGCCAACCCGAAATTCTTCACCTTCACCGAAGGCGGCGGCTACCTGATGGCCTCGGTGAACGACTTCACTCACACCTGGCACGGCTCGAACGCCCCGCCGCTGCCGCCCTACCGCGCGCGGCCCATCAGTCCGGTGGAGGAAGCGCGCTTCCTGCGCGACGAGGCGTATTCGATGATTCCCGGTGCCCGCGCCTGGGCGATGGTCTCCGAGAGCGGCGATAACCAGGCTGGCATGCCCAGCCAGAGCCGTCCGCGGGTGCTGTATAACTTCTTCAGCGGCCGCATGCCGGTGCTGGGGATGTATGGCGCCGGCGCGCAACCCGAACCCATCAACAACGAGACCGACTACTGGGCCTACTGGAAGCCATACCCCGCCGACCAGCCCCACCCGTCGGAAGCCGCGCACTGGGAGCGCGTGAAGGCCATGTGGCAACTGCGCCAGGCCCACCCGGCGCTGCGCCACGGCGCCTTCGACATCGACCACGCCACCGCCGGCGACGCCGCGGTACACGCCTTCCTGCGCGTGAAGGACGATTCCGTCATCCTCTGCGCCGTTAACTTCCGCCAGGAGGCGGTGACCACGCCGCTGGTCATTGACATCGCCGTGGTGGGCATCGCCGCCGACGAAACGCTGCACCCAGTAGAACTGCTTACCGACACGCAGCTCCCCGCCTGCACCGGCGCGGAATTGGCCGCCGGCTATGGCGTGACTATTGAGGCGCGGGATGGGGTGGTGATCAAGCTGCGATAATTGAACTGGAGGGCGAGACGCTTAATACCGTTCAAATACGGGCTCTCGATCGCCACGCGCAACCTCTCCCCCCGCCCGCTCCCCTCCCCTACATGGGGACGGGAGCGGGCGGGCATGAATGTCGCGAATGTTCGCTTCGCACATTTTTTCCGGCAACCCCTTGTCACTGAACGCAATTATGCTATAATGGTGCGGCTCGACTGGTCCTCGGGCTTGCAGGTGCATTCCATGTTCACTCACATCCGGCATTTCGCCATTTCGATGCGATCGTTGCTGCGGGCGCTGCGCGCCGTGCGGCATGCGCGCGCGCGGGTGGTCGCCGGGCCGGTGGGCTGCGCCTGCTATCACACGGCAGATAGCTGTGTCTGGCAGACGGACGCGCTGCCGCATTCATTCGCTGGCACAGAACACGATCTGACCCGTAAGGGTATCCGGATCGTGTTCTTTTTTGCTGTCCAGGGGGTTGGTCGCCCCCGGCAGGCTGGAGGAACGGGAACGGGATCCGGGTGCACGCGGCCCCCCTTTCGCGCAGGATGCGCCTATTACACATTATGAGGGAGAACGAAATGTCCAGTTCAGTCGCGATGAGTCAGTATGTCGCATCGGTGCTCGATGAGACCCGCAGGAAACACGCCGGCCAGGTGGAGTTTCTGCAGGCTGTCGACGAAGTGTTCGAATCGATTGCCCCGGCGATCGACCGCGACCCCCGCTATCAGCGCAACGCCATCCTCGAGCGCATCGTGGAGCCGGAGCGCGTGCTGATGTTCCGGGTGCCGTGGCAGGACGACCAGGGGAATATGCGGGTGAACCGCGGGTTCCGCGTGCAGTTCAACAGCGCCATCGGCCCCTACAAGGGCGGCCTGCGCTTCCACCCCAGCG
>CAZPYA010000104.1:0-18906 GCA_964590255.1 uncultured bacterium | reverse complement strand
CTCGCGGAAGGGGTGGCCGATGATGTCGATGGGGTAGGCCAGCAGCGTGGAGAGCTGCATCAGATGCGCCTCATACCGCTGGCCGCGCTCGCCCGGCAGGTAGTGGATGGAGCCGATGACCACGTCCAGGTACGGCCACAGCAAGCTCTCCATGCTCAGCGTGCCATCCCACGCCACCTCCACCTCCAGGCCGCGGAAGAGGCGCTTGCCGTCGCAGGCGGCGGCGGTGCGTTCGAGGAACTTCGCTGTTTTATCCTCGCGAAAGGTGCGGTGCGCCCAGAGGCGCTCTGGTTTGTCATACCACTGCCAGGGCCACGGTTCCGCGTCAGCGGGGATAGCCAGCGCGAAGGCATGCTCGGTGAGCGCGAACGCCTGCCACGGCCCCTGCCGCAGCATCTTCCGATACACCTCCGCGGATAACTCCGGCTCGGCACAGTACGAAAAACGCGCCCCATCACCGGTATGATTGTGCCAACTACTCCAGAGCATACGCGACAGCCTACCATATTTCCGGGTGGATTGTGAAGGACGGGGGGTTGGTAGGTTCCGAGTTCCAGGTTGCAGGCTGCACATTTTCTGGAGGGCGAGACTCTGTCGAGCCGCGCGCGTAGGGAATCTGTTCGAATAACCATATTCCCATGTCCGTGGAACCCGTTTAGAGGTGCGCAATGATACGCACCCGGCCCCTTCGCGCGCGGCTCGACGGAGTCTCGCCCTCCAATTCTCACCTACGCCTGTAACGTCACCACCCGCGGCTCCCAGCCAAGCTGATCGAGTGTTCGCAGGTAATCGTCCGGGGTCATGTCTTCGGGACGTTTGCCGGTGAGGGCGACGATGACGCCTTCCATCACGTTCGTGCCGAAGCTGCGGCCGTCGAATTCCGGGGTGGTGCTCACCAGCAGCGCCACGCCGCGCTCGCGCATCAGCGCCACGTCGCCGGCGGTGGTGGTGTTGGTGATAATGATCTTCCCGTCCATGCGCGCGGGCATGTAGCGGCGGATGAAGTGGAAGTCGCCGGCGATGATGTCCGCCTCGTGGAAATAGCGGTCGTACTTGCTCACCGTCTGCTCCTGCTTGGTGCCGGTGGGGTAGATCAGCGAGAACGGCAGGCGGCAGATGATGGGCAGCAGGCAGTGCGCCAGCCGGCGCAAACCGCCCAGCGTGCGAATGGGGATGGGGATGCCGAGGGCGAAGATGAGGTCGCCGAAGAGCGTGGTCGCGCCCAGCTCGGGCAGCGTCTCCGCCATGCCGAAGCGGTCGACCCCGCTGACCAGCAGCACGCGCGCGCCGGCGAAATTCACCACGCCGCGCTCCTGCAGCCACTGCACGGTGCGCCGCTCCAGCGTGTGCTTCAGGCCACTGCCGTCCACGACGGGCGAAATCTTCGCCGCGCGCGCCAGTTTCAGCGCGTCTTGAATGATGTATTTGCGCGTACCCGCCACCAGGTACAGGTCGATGCCGCCCAATCCGATGGCGTCCACCTGGCCGTCCAACTCCCCGATGAGCGCGATGGCCTTCGCCATGTCGTCATCGGTGCCGCGGCGCTCGATGGTCACCGTCCGACCTAAAAACTCGGCGGTGACGATCTTATCCCGCGACGAAGACCCCAGGCTGACGGAAACGACGCGCAACGGTTTTTGCTGATCGGTCATGGTTGCTACCTGGATTCTGGCTCCAGCCGGACTTTGGCGAAGCGGGCTGGAGCGTGCTGACGGTTCGATATTGCTTTTTCCAGCATCCGGTATCTTAGCTTGATCCGTTGCGTCCCTGTAGAGGGACGCCCGGCCGCAGGGCCCCGCAGGTGGGGATTTCAATCCCCGCATGAGAGAAGCAAAACGATAATCAATGGGTATAATGCATACAACGGCAGACGTACTGATATTTAGTCATTCGCCTTCATGTCCCACAACCCCTCCATGGCGCTCTCGTGCGATGGTCCGAGGAGCATCTCGTAGCCAGCATTATACAGGCGGTCGAATTCTTCAGGCGTCTGGCGCAGCAGGCTGGCCATCTTGTGCTCGCCGAAGGCCTGGAAGGTGGCGATGAACAGCGAATTGGCCGCCTGGCCGAACTCCAGGTGCAGCGCGCGGTAGGGCGCCGGGGTGTGTTCCAGGTTCTCGTAGGCGTCCTCGGGCAGGCCGTACTGCGCTTCCAGCGCGTCGAAGCGCGGTTGATACTGCGTCTCCAACAGATCGGCGGTGCGCTCGTTGGCGACCATCTCGATGGCCCAGCCAATGAGGAAGAAGGTCACTTCATGTGGCAGGATATTCGCCTTGCGCAGCGCCTGGTATAGTCGCACGCGCGGCTCCATCGGCATCTCGTCCGTCAGGCGGTGCAACTCGTCCTCCCACGGCGTGCCGGCCAGCGCGTCGTGCAGCGCGTCGTCCAGGTCCGCGATCATATCGGCATCGTTCTGCAACTCGTTCATGTCAAATTCAAAGTTCATCAGCTTCCTCGTGAGTATCCGGCGCGTTCGTAATCCCCGCCACCAGCGCGTCGTCGTGCTCCACCCGGCGGAGCAAGGCAACGACGTCGTCCCAGCGGAGCAGGCGCATTACGTCTTCGCGGAAATGCGCCGCGCCATAAAAGCCTTTCATATACCAGGAGATATGCTTGCGCATCTCCTGCACGCCCACGCGGTGGCCCTTGTCCGCGATGAGCAATTCGCCGTGCTCGATAGCCATCGCCACGCGCTCGGCCATCGTCGGGCCCGGCAGTGGCGCGCCGGTGCGCAGTTCGTGGGCGATTTGCCCGAACAGCCACGGGTTGCCTTGCGCCGCGCGGCCGATCATCACCCCGTCGCAGCCCGTCTCCGCCGCCATGCGGCGGGCGTCGGCGGCGGTGCGCACGTCGCCGTTGCCCAGCACGGGCATCGACACCGCGGCCTTCACCGCGCGGATCACCGACCAATCGGCGCGGCCCACGTTGTGGTGTCCCTTGCCCGGCCGCGGATGCACGGCGATGCCCGCCAGCCCTTCCTCCTCGGCCACGCGCGCCACGTCCAGCGCGGTGGGGCCGTCCGGCAACCAGAAGGCGCGCACCTTCACCGTCACCGGCAGGTGCGTCGCCGCGCGCACCGCGCGAAAGGTTTGTCGCACCAGCGCGATGTCGCGCATCATCGCCGCGCCCGCGCCCAGCTTCGTCACTTTCGGCACGCCGCAGCCCATGTTGATGTCGATGATATCCGGACCATACGGTGTAATCAGCTCCGCCGCGCGGGCGAGATGCTCGGGAAACTGCCCGAAGATCTGCACCGTTACCGGATGCTCGCCCGGATCCACCAGCACCATTTTCTGCGTGCGCGCGCTGTTATACACCAGCGCGTTACTGCTGACGAACTCCGACACCACCATTCCCGCCCCGTGCCGGCGGCAGAGGATGCGGAAGGCGCGATTGGTGATGCCGGCCATCGGCGCCAGCACCAGCGCGGGCGCGATGTCGATATCGGCAATGCGGCAAGAATCCAGGTAGTTCATGGCAACGGGGTATTATAGCATAAGTCGGATTTGGGATGGCGGATGCGGGAATTTTTTGACGCTATCGCTTCACCGACATCCGTTTCGTGGCCGTCAGCGCCTTGCCGTCGCTCATGCGGATGGCGGTGATGCGCAGGCTGGCGGACGTGTCGCGCTTCGGATCGTAACCCGCGCCGGTTTTCGCGTCGAGGAATTCGCTTAACGGCGCCACAATCACCGTGCGGCTGGGCGCGGCGGTGCGCTCGTAGACGAACACCGCGCCGGTGGTGGAGACCAATTCCAGATGGATATCGCGTAGATCGCCGGCGATATTGTAACCGAACTGCAGGTTCTCACCCGAGATCTGCGCCAGCCAGGCCGCATGCTGCGCGTCGTACGACGCCCACGCCAGCATGCCGGCGATGGAGCCGACCATGAGCAGAATCGCCAGCATCATGGTGCGGCGCTGCTGCGGGGTTTGCGGCTGGCGGGGGGTGGGTTCACTGAACATGGGCGGGTCCTTCCGTGGCAGGCGCGGGCGGCGCCGGCTGATGAGGGCGCGCCACCTTAATACCGACAAAACGCTCGGGGATGTTGCCCACATAACGCTCCAGCGGCGAGGTGACGACGCGCTTCTCGCTCAGGCTGGCGTGCTGCACGTGCGGCGCGCGGTCCTTCACCCGCACCAGCCCGACGTGGCCGGCAATGATGCCCGGCGTCGAGATGACGAAGATGACGATGTCGCCGTCTTTGAGCTTGCCCAGCGCCTTGCCCACCTGCGCGCGGGGGATGTATTGGGTCGTCGCCTGTTCATCCGGCAGGTCGCAGGCGATGCCCTTGCCGGCGAAAAACGCCGTGCGCGAGATCGTCTTTGTCATCGTCTCCACGACGCCCGCGCCCACCTCGGCGGTGACGTCGCGCACGCACCAGTTGTTGGCGGGCAGCCAGTCGGAGACGAAATAGTGGTTGCGCGCGCGGAAATCGATCTTCCCGTCGCGGTAGCGGATGCGCCGCAGCGTATCCGGCACGCTGGCGGCGTCCGGCGCCAGCGCCAACGCCAGCACCTGCTCGACGTAGGTGACGCAGTCGACGCGGGCGTAATCGCACAGTGGCCCGGAATCGGGCGTCGCGCCTTCGCCTTCACCCAGCGGATCGGCCACATAGACGGCGTCCACCGTGGCCAGGTCAGCCCATACCGCCATCCGCTGCCCCAGCGCGGCCGCGCCGACGGTGGCGAAATAGCCGTCCCACTGCTTCGGCGTGAAGGTGGACGGATTCTGTCTCGGCCCGCCCCCGGCGGCAAACGCCTCCGCGGCAAAGACCAGCGATGATATCAATAATGTGATGCGCATGAGCGTGATCTGCATAGGTCGTACCTTTAGGATACTCTATCCAGGTAGATGTGGGAATATGCATAACAGTTATACCCAACAGCATTGTTGCCGAACAAGCCGGTGCCATCAGGCGGAAATGGGCAGCAATCACCGCCTTGGCAGGAACCCCCGCCCACCCCGTCCAACTGTAAATACGGCACGGAGCCGTGTTGCGCCACGATGGGGCCAATGTTATAGTGTGGGCGAGGACGACATCGATGGCAGATCTCTACACCAGCGCGGGCGTGAACTACGACATTCTGGACCCCTTCAAGCGGGCGTGCCAGCAGGCGGCGGCGAAGACGACGCCGCTGTTGCAGGCGCACGGCTTCAGCGAACCCGCGACGATTCGCGGCGAGAGCTGCTATCTCATCGAGGCGCCAGAGGCCTATTACGCCCACGTCGAAGAGGCGCTGGGCACGAAAATCCTCGTCGCTGACGCGATGTATGCGCTGACCGACCAGAGCTTGTATGCAAATGTCGCTATCGACGACGTGGCCACCATTACCAATGACCTTTGCTCCTGCGGGGCACTGCCCGTCACCGTGGCGATGTATGCCGCCGTCGGCGACAGCAACTATTTCGCCGACCTGCGCCGCGGCGCCGACCTGGCCGAAGGCTTCGCCGAAGGCTGCCGGCGCTCCGGCGCCACCTGGGGCGGCGGCGAAACGCAGGCGCTGCCGGGCATGATCACCCCGGGCACGGTGGTGCTGGGCGGTTCCGCCTTCGGGCGCATCGCGCCGAAATCGCTGCGCATCCAGGGCGACGTGCGCGATGGCGACGCCATCCTCTTCCTCGCCAGCTCGGGCATCCAGACGAACGGCCTCTCCCTCTGCCGCAAGCTCGTCGAAAAGATGCCGCAAGGCTACCTGACGCCTATCGCCGACGGCCGCAGCTACGGCGAGGCGCTGCTTGACCCCTCGGTGATCTACGTGCAATACGTCGCCGCCTGCCAGACCGCCGGCCTGCGCCTGCACTACGCCGCGCACATGACCGGCCACGGCTGGCGAAAAATCATGCGGCTGGACGCCCCGTTCGTCTATCGCATCGAGGAACTGCGCCCGCATCCGCCCGTCTTCGATGCCATCATCGCGACGGCGGAGATGAGCACCGAAGAGGCCTACGGCACCTTCAACATGGGCGTGGGCTTCGCCGTCTACGTCAGCGAGGCCGATGTCGACCAGGCGCTGGCGCTGGCCGAGCAGACCGGCTACACCGCCTGGCGCGCCGGCCGCGTCACGACGGACGGCGACCGCAAAGCCGTGGAGATCCTCCCGCTGGGCATCACCTACGGCGGCGAGTCATTGCAAATCCGGTAAGAGCTATCTGACCCCTACCGCTTCTCCGGCTCCTCCTCCGTGAAGCCGATGGCCGCGCCGGGATGGCCTTCGTTGCCTTCCAGCAGGTCGGCGGGGTCGACCGACGCGCCGGTATGCTGGCCGTCCGCCACGCCCGTGCCGGCCATGTCGCCGACGGGCTGGTTCGTCTCCACGAACTCCGTGCTGTCCGGCCCCACCACCTCCATCCCTGTTACCTCGTCCACCAACGCATTGGGGTCGTTGTCGGGATTCCCCACGCCGAAGCCACCCGGCAGGTCCCCGGCCGCCTCGCCGGCGATGTCACCCGGCATGTCATTAAAGCGCTCACGCATGTTACACCTCCGACCCGCGTCACTGGTAGTGTCGCCGCGGGCCGGGGTGTGCAAACAGGCGCGATGTGCCGCGCCGGCTCATTTCACGATGCTGATGCGCACCGTGGCGATCGCGGAATTTTCGCAGCCGTCATTGACCCGGAAGCTGAAGCTATCCGTGGTCGCGCGAGTGGTGGTGGGCGTGTAACTGAAGCCACCGGCGAAATCGCGCATCGTCAACATGCCATGCCGCGGTGAGGTGAGATAGGTGAACGACAGCTCATCCCAGTCGGCGTCGGTCACGCGCAACGTGCCGGTATAGGTGGCGCCGATTTTCACGGTGATCGCGGTGCTATATGCCACCGGCTTATTGTTGACAGTGATGGTGACGGTCGCGATGTTGGAGTCCATTTTGCCATCCGAGGCGCGGAAGGTGAAGCTGTCCGCCGTCACCCGCGTCGACTTCAGCCGGTAGCTGAAATATCCGGTGACCGGATTGAGTAGCTTGGTTGTGCCAGATGCCGGCGGCTGCACCACCCGAAAGGTGAGCCGATCCGCTTCCGGATCGTTGGCGGGCAGGAAGTCATACACCGTGCCACCGCTTGGGACGCGCACGGCGAGATTGCGCGCCACGGGCGGCC
The DNA here is from genome assembly GCA_964590255.1 of uncultured bacterium. Lineage (GTDB taxonomy): Bacteria > Armatimonadota > Hebobacteria > CAIYQO01 > CAIYQO01 > JAKIYB01. The sequence goes on along the minus strand of CAZPYA010000104.1, from coordinate 11,807 downwards.
GGTTGCCGGTTGGCCCGGTGGTGGTGGTGAAGGTCATCACCGCCCCGGCGGCGCTGATCTGCGTGATGCCGATGCCCAGCGCCAGGTTGCCGTAGCTGCGCGAGTTCGGCGTGGTGGTATCCAGCAACGACGCCATCGTGTCAGCGCGGAAGTAATCGCTGTCGTCGCCGTCGTCCGCGTTGAGCTGCAGGTGCTGCGCGCCGCTCGCTTCTTCCAGGTCGACCTTGTAGTGCGTCTGGTCGTCGTTGCCGCCCATCAACTCGTCGACGTGCCAGATCAGCAGGCCGCGCGTCGCGCCCGGCAGGCTGGCGTCGAACCCCGTTCCCTGCCGGTTCTCGATGAGGAAATATTCCGTGGCGGGGAAATTGCCCTGCACCCGGTAGACGGTGGCGCCATCCGCGGGCACGGTGAAGGTGCCGGCGGCGGCGACAGGCGTCGGCGTCGCCCAGTCCAGCGCGTATTTACACCAGGCGCTCATCAGCACGGGGGTGGCGCCGCTGTTGCCCCACGAGCCGAACGCCATCAGGCAGAACCCGCCGACGCCGCGGCTGTCATACCCGTAGTCATACAGGTCGGGCAGCCCCAGGGCGTGCCCGAGCTCGTGGCAAATCACCCCGATGCGGGTGATGCCCCAGGTGCCGGGTGAGCTGTCCCACCCGCGCCGCGCCGGCTCGGTGTGGTAGCTGGACAGGCTCACGCCGTCATAGCTCACCGGATTGATGCCCCAGGCGTGCGACCAGATATAGTTGGGGTCGTTGCCGCCGTATTCCTCGCCGCCGCCGGCGTGGATAATCGTCAGGCCGTCCACCCAGCCGTCGCCGTCGCCATCCATGGCGCTGAAGTCGAAGCCGCTCGCTTCGACCTTCACCAGCGCCTCCTGCACCATCTGCTGGGCATAGGCGTCGTTGTTGGCGCCGTAGTAGGCATACCCGTTACTCACTGTCACCGGCCCAACCACCGTCGAGGCGATCGTAAGCCGGCTGCCGGACACCGCCTGGTAGTAGTCGCGCACCGAACCGGTGGCGCCGTCGACGGTGTAATTCGTCTGGTTGAAGAGCGCGTCGAACTCCGTGCTGGTGTTGCTGATGGTTAAATCCGTGAAATTCACCAGTACCACCAGGTTGCGCAGCGTGCCGGTGCGCGGCACCCGCGCCGGGCTGGTCACCCGCGGCGCGGCCTGCGCGTCAGTACCAGGGGTGTAGCGAGACAGGCCGGCGGCCGCCGGGTCGTCGCGTCCCACCCGGTGGCGCGTCGGCGTCACCACCCTGCCCTGCGCTACGGCATACACCCAGGCGCGCGTCGCCGGGTCACGCATCACCAGGTAGCCGCCGCCATCCGCATGCCAGTGCCGCCGTTCATCCCCGCGCAGGTACACCGTCGCCGTCCCGCCGTCCGGTTGCGCCACCGTCGTCGGCGCCGGGCAGGCGGGCATCGCCCCCGCCGGCATCCCTGCCAGCACCATCGCCAGTACCACCATCCATGGCCATCCTCGCATAACGTTTCCTCCGCCTCCTGCGTTTCCGCCATGCTAGCATGCCCGCGCCGTCCCCCGCGTCGGATAAACACACGCCAGCCGACATCGCTGCCCACGTGTCGCCTTTTCCCATTGCCGGAAGAGGGGCGGATGCGGCGGTTGGTCGGGTGGTATCTCGCCGGTGGCTCCAGCCGAGAGCAGAAATGCGCTTGGGAAACGGTCCACTCAAGGCTCAGATGTATAGCAAACATATGCTTGACATAAACCGCTATATCTGCTATACTCCCGCCTGCATGCGGAGCGAACGTCTTTTGGCATTCGTGGCTGGAAGTCTCCACGCCGTAATCGATCGAGATGGGCGGGCGAGTTCCCCTCTCCTGCTAGGGGAGGTTGTCAAATCCCGTAGTACTCTCGGGAGGCCGGGGGAGGGGTCCGTGCGACCGTCGCCGGCATCAGGAGAAACACGCCGCGTCGCTGCGTGCGCCAACAGGCGGCATCGATGAGCAACGCGGCGACAATGAATCAAAGAGCTTCAGCCGGGGTCCGAAAACGACTACCCCCTTTTTCGCCAAAATGACAAAAATTGGGGGGTAGTCACGGGGGGTAGTCGCCCTGGTATTGTGGGGGAATACAATACTGACAAGACTGAACTGGGACCACCGGTCTGTTTACGCATCCGCTGCTCGGTTAGCCACGGCAGGGCGGTAGTCGTGGCTACCCCGCTTTATTCGCAAAGCGAATAAAGCTTCGGCTAGCTGTAGCATTATTCATGTGTTCATGAATAATGCGGGCTACCGATTTTCCATCATTTGACGTGGTGCCGGGCGCGTGCGCTTTCCGCTGTTAGCCGATGCGCCGGTGAAACACCCACCATTCGACGCAGAGCAGGGCGAGGGCGGCGAGAAGCACCCAGCGCCAGATTTCGTTTTCGGTGTTGACGCGACCGCTGACCACGGTGGTGGCGCGGCCCGCGAAGGTGAGGGCGTGGGGGAGCAAATTCGATTCGCTGGCGTCGGCGAGGTTGGCGGCATACCGCCGCGCAACGCCGTTGGCGGTAACGGTGTAGACGCCAGCCTGCGCGGCGCGAAAGCCACCGGCGCCCAGCGGTTGCGTGTTGCCGTTCGGAAGCTTCACCGTTTGTGCCTGGCCGGCGAGCGCCGCCGCCTGCACCACCTGGCCGGTGCGCACGTTCAGGCCGCCCGCGCGGCTGCGCCCGCCAGAGAGCCAGTCGATGCAGTTGCCGATGAAGATGGGGAAACCCACCCGCAACGGCAGGTCGGAGTGGTGCAGATCCCACCCCAGCGCCACCAGCCGGCGGCCGGGAGTGTCCAGCACCACCGCGAGCGGGCCGTCATTCGATTCGATGAGCGTCTTCGCGCCCTGTGTGGGCGCCAGCGTCGCCGCGACGGAGATGAAAGTGCCGGCGAGGTCAACGTTCTCCAGCGTCGGATGCCGGCGATCCCAGTCGGCGATGGCCGGCGCGTTGACCGATCCCTGGCGCACGGCGGGCGCCACCCCGCCCAGCGCGCCGGGGCCGATGAGCAACGCGGAGACGCCGGCGGGCAGCGAGGGAACGGGGACATTGTCCGAGACTACGAGCATGCCGGGACGCAGCGTGGCGGGCAGCGAACTGGCGCGCTGCACGTCCAGCGTGCCGTCCAGCCCCAGCGCGGTCTCCAGGAAGGGGCTGCCCACCGGGTTGGCGGTCAGCAGCACCACCGGCAGCGGCTCGGTTTTCGGCAGCAGCACGCGCGCGGTGTTGTCCACCGCCAGGTCGTCGGCGGCGTCGATGCGCGCGGCCAGCAGGCCGTCGTTGGTTTTCAGCGCCGCCAGCACGCTCTCCGGAAACTCGCTCATGACCTCGGTGCGCTGCTCGCCGGCCTTCAGCGTGATCTCGCGGGCATCCAGCAGGTCGCCTTCGAAAGACAGCTCCAGCGTGAAGGTGCGCGCCGTGTTGCTGAAATTTTTCATCGCGAGCAGGCCTTCAAAGCCGCCACGACGGCTGATGCGCCGCCGCACGTCCATCATCACCAGGCCCACGTTGTCGCTGTGCCGGCCGATTTTGACGAAGTTGATGGGCAGCGTAAAGCCGGCCGGCAGGTTCACCGCGGGCACGGCGCCGTCGCTGACGATAAGCACGCGCGTGGCGTTCTGCTCCTTGCGGCTGTGCAGCAGGCCGCTGACCAGGTCGAGTGCGCCGCGCAGGTCAGCGCGGCCATCCGAGCATTGCAGGCGCTGCAGCGCCTCGCGCAGGGCGCGCTTGTCGGTGGTGAAGGCGGTCAGCGCCTGGGTGCCGCTGCCCACCGCGACGATAAGCATGCTGTCGCCGGGGCCCAGCGCCTCGATGGCGCGCAGGCCCTCCTGCTTTGCCGCGGCGAAGCGCGACGGGCGCACGTCGGTGCTCTGCATGCTGGCGGAAGCATCAATGACCAGCACCACGCTGCTGCCGCCCGCGCGCACCGCCTGCAGCGCCGGACGGGTGAGGGCGAAGACGGCGAAGAGAATCACCAGCAACTGCACAAACAGCAGCAGGTTTTTCCGCAGTTTCTGCAGCGGCACGTTGGCCTGCAGGTCCTGCAGCACCTGCTCCCACAGGAACACCGACGGCACCACAAAGTCGCGCCGCCGCAGCTTCAGCAGGTACAGGATGATGAGGGCCGCCGTCAACGGCAGCGCCAGCCACGCCCAGAGCGGGGTGATAAGATGCACGCGTCAACCTCCTCCGTGAGTGTATCCCCACCAGGGGGATCGTAACCGGGATTACTCGCCGGGTTGTGACTCGTCGGCCGGGGGGGCGGCGGCTTTCGCGCGGCCGGCCATCTCGCTCACCCCGAAGATGAGCAGCGTCAGGCCGAAGAGCGCCAGAAAGAAGACCAGCAGCGCCATGAGGAACGGCAGAACCGCGATGTCCCACCACGCATACCCCAGCCACCCGCCCAGGACGAGCAATGCCAGCCCCACCAGCACCATAATCATGCGCGCCATATCCACCTCCCGTGCGAAATCCGCACCTATGGCGCTTCTTTCGACTCGCCGGCGGCCGTTTCCTGCCACAAAGGCACGCCATGCCGTATCGAGCGGAACCGGGTGATGACACAGCGATACGGATCGACTGCCTGCCATCTGCGAAACAGGCGCGTCACCTCCTTGACAAACGTACCACTAAGAAGTAATATATACTATGGTATCTAATGGTACTATCAAATAATGGAGGTAACGGCGATGATGACCGCGGAACACACTGAGCTGTTGACGCTGGCGGAGACGCTGGCGGTGCTGGGCATCAGCAAGCAGACGCTCTACCGCATGATGGAGCGCGGAGCGATCAAAGGCATCAAAGTCGGGCGGCAGTGGCGGTTCCGCCAGGCCGACCTGGACGCCTACCTGAACCGCGGCCCGGCGGCACAGGCGGTGGCTTCCGCGCCGGCCAATCTCCTCGATGAGGAACTGGCCTTCGTCTACGGGCAACTCGGCCGACCGGTGCCGGCACGCGATGACATGCTCGATCTCGCTGAAGCGCAGATCGTGCTGTTGGTGAATGGGTACATCGCGCTGGCGATTGCCCAAAGCGCCTCGGACATCCACCTGGAGCCGCTGCGCGACGCAGGCGTTGTCCGCATCCGTATCGACGGTGTGCTGCATACGCTCCGCCGCATGCCCGCCGACGTCTTTCGTGGCATGATCGTGCGCTTGAAGATGATGTCGAACTTGAACCTGGAAATCTCCGGTACGCCGCAGGATGGCCGCGTCCGTCTCTCTATTGCACAGCGCGATTACGATCTGCGCATGAGTGTCATCCCCGCCGTCTTCGGCGAGAGCGCGGTGCTGCGCATCCTCGACCAAAACAGCGTGCTCATCGGATTGGAGCGGATGGAATTCATGGCGGACGACCTGGCACGCTTGCAGCGATGGTGCGGCAAAGCAAGCGGCATGCTGCTGTTCACCGGCCCCACCGGCAGTGGTAAAACCACCACCATGTATAGCTGTCTGAGTCGCATGCACGCAGAGGCGTGTAAAATCCTCACCATCGAGGATCCGGTAGAATTTCTGCTGCCCGGCATCGTGCAGACGGCAGTGAATATGCGCAACGGCTACACCTTCCCCACGGCGTTGCGCGCCTTCCTGCGCCAGGATCCTGATGTGCTGATGATCGGCGAAACCCGCGACCGCGACACGCTGTATATCACGATTCAGGCGGCACTCACCGGTCACCTGGTGTTATCGACGCTGCACACCCAGGATGCCGCCGATGCGCTCACCCGCATGGTGGATATCGGCGCTGAGCCGTTCCTCATCGCCTCCAGCGTCGCCGGCATCCTCGCCCAGCGGCTGGCACGGCAACTCTGTCCTGCCTGCAAGCAGCCGGTGGCGCTGCCGGCAGCCGCGCTGGTGGATGTGCGCACCCAGGCTGCCGCGGGCGGCTTCATCGTGCCCGCCGATGCGGTCTTCTATCAGGCCGTGGGCTGCGATCAGTGCGCCCGGCGCGGCTTTCGCGGTCGCATCGGCCTCTACGAACTGCTGGAGATGACCCTCGCGGTGCGCGACGCCTTCCTCAACAAGGCGCCGAAAGCGGAGTTGGTCGCCGCCGCCGTGGGTGACGGCATGCATACGCTGCTGGCGGACGGCATCCGCAAAGCCGCCGCCGGCCTGACCACGGTGGAGGAGGTGCTGCGCGTCGTGGCGTCCTGATGCACGTCTCGCGAAAACAGCAGGAAGGCGCCGTGACGCAGGCGAATAGTCTTCATGGACAAATCATGACCGACTCTCGCCAGACATATGATCGCGAACAGGTCCTGGCGCGCACCGATCTGGTGGCGCTCATCGGGCAAACCGTCACGCTGCGGAAACGCGGCGGGCGGTTTGTCGGCTTGTGCCCGTTTCACGCGGAAAAGACCCCTTCCTTCGGCGTCGACCCGCAAAAAGGCTTCTGGCATTGCTTCGGCTGCGGCAAAGGTGGCGACGCTTTCACCTTCGTCATGCAGCTCGAGCACCTGTCCTTCCCGGAGGCGCTGGAGCGGCTGGCCGAGCGCGCGGGAGTGCCGCCCATCGAGGTGAGCCCGCAGCAGCAGGTGCGCAAGGAAGAGCGCGACTTCCTGCTGGAGGCAAACGCCGCCGCGGCGCTGGCCTTCTGCAAGGCGCTGAAGGGGCCGATGGGCGCCGGGGCGCGCGCCTATCTGGAGCAGCGCGGCATCACGCCGGAAATGGCCGAGCGGTTTGGCCTGGGGTATGCTCCGCCGAAATGGGACGCCCTCACCGGCCACCTGCGGCAGCGCGGTTTTAGCGAGGATGTGCTGGTGAAGGCGGGGCTGTCGCTGCCGCCGCGCCAGGACGGCGACCGCCTCATCGACCGTTTCCGCAATCGGGTGATGATCCCTATCCACGACCGGCGCGGGCGGGTGATCGCCTTCGGCGGCCGCGCGATGAGCGCCGAGGACAACCCGAAATATCTGAATACCGCCGAGACGCCCGTCTTCCATAAAAGCAACACCCTCTACGCGCTGCACTGGGCCGGCCCGACGATGAGCCAGAAGGGCCGCGCCATCGTCACCGAGGGTTATTTCGACGTCATCGCCTGCCACCTGGCCGGCTTCACCGAAGCGGTGGCCACGCTGGGCACGGCGCTGGGCGAGGAGCACGTGCAGATATTGCGCCGGCTGGCTGATCGCGTGTATCTCGTCTACGACGCCGACTCCGCCGGGCTGAACGCCGCGCTGCGTGGGCAGGCGATCTTCCGCGAGGCCGGGGTAGACGTGCGTATCGTGCGCCTGCCCGGTGGGCACGATCCCGATTCGCTGCTGCGCGAGCAAGGCACGGAGGCGTTTGAGCGCTGCCTGGCGGACGCGCTGCCGCCGGTGGCGTTCGAGCTGGAGCGCCTGCTGGCGCAGAACCCCGAGCGCGATTCGGAAGGCCGGCTGCGCCTGTTCCGCGCCGCGGCGAAAGTGTTGCAGCCGCTGCCCCGGCTGGAGCGCGCCGAATACGCCGAGTGGCTCATCGAGCACTGGGCGGGCGGCGCGCGCGGCGACGTGGCGCAACTGCAGCAGGCGATCTTGAGCGAAGTGACCGCGCTGGACCGCAAGGCGCGCTACCCGTCGCGCGCCGGCAACCCCGCTCGCGAGGACGACGTCCCTCCGCCGACGCCGCTGGCCAACCTGCACGGCTACATTCTCGAGCTGGAGGCGGCCACAGCCATGGTGCGCGACGCCGGCTTCGCCAGCGATGTCATCATGGCGCTGCCGGCGGATGTGTTCACCGTAGCCGACTACCGCGCCGTCTACCAGGCCCTCAACCGGCTGGCGGAGGCCGGCGCGGTGCCCGACGCCCGCCGCATCGATGATGACCGCCTCACCCCGCTCATCTCCGGCCTGGCAGTGCGCGAGATGGACCCCTCCATCACCGAGTTCGCCCCGCTCCTCGCCCGCCTGAAAGATGAGCATGAGAAGCGGCAGATTCAGCCCGCCGAATACTCGCTGGACGACCGCCCGGGCGCCGAAGCCCTCCGCCGACGCAAGCAGGAAGATTCCGACCGCAATAAAAAGAGCCTGGGTTTTATCGAGCAGGACGGCGGCGGCCGCACCCTCACCACTGGCGTGCCCATCCCCGACCGAATCAAGAAGTATACCGGGGGCGGGGAGGGAGAGTGAAGCATCTGCGCCACGTCAAGGTGAGCACCTGATTCGCCCTCGTCCCTCCGACCCTCTCGTTCGCATTCGGTGTGCCTAATCGGCCCCCCTCCCCGGCCCTCCCCCCGTGCCCTATCGTGCACAGTGGGAGGGAGCGAACTATAGATACCCCCTCCCCCTGTGCAGGGAACGGAGTGGACGGCACGGGGGGAGGGCCGGGGAGGGGGGCCGATTAGGCACACTGTTCGCGGCTCGATGGAGTCTCACCCTCCATTCGAGGACGAGTAATAGAACACGTCTTGCCCGCGGCTCCACGCGGGCTTATAATGCCGGCATGGCACTGAAACGGTCGGTGGAGCAACGAGTCGCCGATGTGGCGGGGTGGGAGCAGGCGGGGGACGTGACCGCGCTGCTGGCGGCGCTGGACGATGCCGTGGGCGTGGTGGTGGCGCGGGCGGCGGAGGCGTTGGGACGGCGCGGCGAAGAGGCGGCGATTCCGGCGTTGACCGAGACCTTTTACCGGGTGCTGCACGCGGCGCGGCCGCTGGAAGCGGATAAAAACTGCCGGGCGAAGACGGCGATCATCGCGGCGCTGGACGTGCTGCGCTGCGGCGACCCGGAGCCCTTCCGCGCCGGCCTGACGGTGGTGCAGATGGAGCCGGTGTGGGGTGGCAGCGCCGACGCGGCGCCCCACCTGCGCGCGGCCTGCGCCACGGCGCTGGCGCGGTTGCATCCCTCCGGCGTCGTCTTCGACCTGCTGCCGCTGCTGTATGATCCCGAATCCCAGCCGCGCCAGGCGGCCATCCGCGGTTATGCCTACCTGGGCACCGAGGAAGCGGAGCTGGCGCTGCGCGCGAAGGCGCTGGCAGGCGACGCTGAGCCGGGACTGCTGGGCGAGTGCTTCGCCGGGCTGCTGGGCATCGACGCCGCGCGCAACCTGCCCTTCGTGGAACGCTTCCTGCGCGCCGATGATCCCCGCCTGGTGGAGCACGCAGCGCTGGCGTTGGGCGAGTCGCGGCTGCCGGAGGCGGCGCCGCTGCTGCGCGCCCGCTGGGAGGCGAACACCGACCTGTCGCTGCGCGGCCCGCTGCTGCTGGCGCTGGCGCTGACGCGCGCCGAAGACGCCTTCACGCTGCTACTCGGCCTGCTGCCCGACGGCGGCACCCCCGCGCTGCTGGCCATCGACGCATTGGTCCTCTACGCCTCCGACAGCCGCTTTCGCGACCGCCTGGAAGCCGCCATCCGCGCCTGCCGCAACTCGAAGCTGGCCGACCGCTATACCGAGCACGTGCCGCCGGTGCCGTGAAGGCATAACGACGTGCGCCGACCTACCCTTCAATGGGCATGTAGGCGGCGTCGATGGGCCATTCCTCTTCCAGCATGGCATACACGTATTGGTCGTCGAAGCGGTCATCTTGCCGGATGGCGTCGCGGAGGACGCCGTCGCGGTGGAAGCCCAGGCGTTCGGCGACGGCCCAACTGCGGGGGTTGCCGGCGGCGGCGCGCAGGGTGATGCGGTGCAGGCTCATGGCGCGGAAGCCGTAGGTGACGAGTACCGCGGCCGCTCGCGTCACGTATCCCTGCCCCTGCCATGGTTCGGCGAGGTAGTAGAACAGCTCGGCGGCGCGGTTATGCCGGTCGACGTTCGGGTTGAAGCCGATGGCGCCGGCCAGTTTCCCCTCCACCACGATGCCCAGGTACGGCGCGTCCTGCTCGGCGAAGGTGTGCAGCGCCCGGATAAGAAACTCGCGCGTTGCCTCCACTGTGGTCATGGCGTCCGGCCAGCCCTGGAAGCGCGCGAAATATTCCCGGTGCGCTTCGACCAGCGCGAACAGCTCCTCCGCGTCGCGCGGCTCCAGCAGGCGCAGGGTGAAGGCCGGACCGGCATAGAAGATGAGCATAGCGGCAACCTTTCACCGGGGATTATGCGGGAATGCGGGATGCAGGTCAACCTGGCGGGTGCGACGGAATCGCGTCGAGCCCGTGCAGAGGTATGCCGTAACAACACACTCGTCGCCCCACATACCCTGGCACGTGTGTGTGGCTCGCTGGAATCGCGCCTGCCAGAAATCGGTAGGCTGTCGAGGATGAGGATGAAGACGAGTTGTGGTTTGACACCCCCGCCACCCGCCGGTACAATCCCCGGTGATGTCCACATCCGCGCCATCGTCACTCGCCGCCCGGCTCTCCCGCAAACGTCCGGCGCTCGCGCTGCTTGTCTGTGCGAGCGTTATTTATTTTGTCGCCTACTTTCAGCGGGTGGCGGTGCCGGGGCAGTTTTTCGATCAACTGCAGGGGACATACGGGCTGCAGGCGGCGCAGGTCACCTTCCTGGCGGGCATCTACCTGTATATCTACGCAGGCATGCAACTGTTCACCGGGATGATGAATGACCGGCTGGGGGCCGAGCGGGTGCTGCTGCTGGGCGGATTGCTGCTGGCCATCGGCTCGGTGCTGTTTCCGCTGGCGCCCAGTTATTCTCTGCTGGTGGCGGCGCGGGCGCTGGTAGGGCTGGGGTCCAGCCTCATCTTCATCAGCCTGGCCAAGGCGCTCACCACGCATTTCGCCCCGCGCCACTTCCCGCGGCTGCTCAGTCTGGTGATGTTCGCCGGCACGGCGGGCGGGGTGTTCGGCACGCTGCCGGTGCAGTGGCTGGCCGCCCGGTGGCCCTGGCAGACGGTGCTGCTGGGGGTGGGCGTGCTCTGCGCCGCGGGCTTCGTCGGCTTCTCGGTGGCGGCGTCGCGCCAGCGCCCGGTGGCTGTCACCCCGGCGCCTTTGTGGCCGGTGCTAGTGGGCGTGCTGCGCAACCGCGCCACCTGGCCGCTCATTATCGCCGCCCCGCTCATCTTCGGCGTCTACTTCCTGCTGCAGACCATCATCGGGGTGAAGTTCCTGCAGGATTTCGTCGGCATCCCCGCTGCGCAGGCGTCCGGCATGACCTTCGCCATGATGCTGGTGACAATGTGCATCGTGCTCTCCGGCGGCTTCCTGGTGGAGTTGATTGGCCGGCGGCGCAAGCCGTTCATCTACTTTGGCGTGGGCAGCATCATCGCCAGCATGCTGATGCTGTATGCCGGCCTGCGGTGGCGGCTGGGCGGCGGGTGGTTTCTCGCCAGTTATATCGTCGCCGCCTTCTCGTCGTTCGCCTCGCCGGTGGGCAACGTGCTGATGCGCGAACTGACGCCCAGCCGCGCTTTCGGCACGGCGCTGGGGGTCATTAACGGCATTTCCTATCTCACCGTGGCCATCCTCGGCACCGCCGCCGGCATGCTGATGGATCGCTACCGCGCCGTCGCCACCGTGCTGCCGCACACCATCATCTACCCCCGGCAGGCCTACCTCGACATCGTCGTCCTCTGTCTCGCCGTCGCTGGGGTGGCGCTGGTCAGCACCATCTTCCTACGCGAGACCTACGGACAAGGGGTGGCGGAAGAGGTAGAAGAGCAGTAAACCCATGCGCCGACAAGCAGGAAGGCGACCACTCCCGTCGAAAAACGCGTAATCCGTGCTGCACGGGCATACTTTGACAAAGGAGCTGTCACATGCGTCAAATCGCGATTTTCCTGTTGGTCATGGGCATCGGATCGTTCGTCCTGCCGATGATGGGTCTGCAATTCCGGCTGATGTCGATTTTCGGTGGCGCCTCCTCGATGGTGGATATCGGCTGCATCATCGTCGGCGGCGTGCTGCTGGCGGTCAGTCTCAAACGGGGG
>CAZPYA010000103.1:0-19264 GCA_964590255.1 uncultured bacterium | reverse complement strand
ACAAGCTGCAGGCCGAGCGCTACTCCTCGATGGGCGCCATGGCCGCCTCGCTCGCCCACGAAATCAAAAATCCGCTGGTGCCCATTCAGACCTTCGCCCACCTGCTGCCCACAAAATATGACGATGGCGAGTTTCGTGAGGCCTTCAGTCAGACGGTGGTGCGTGAGGTGGATCGCATCGCCCAACTGGTGGGACAAGTGCTCGATTTGGCCCGTAAATCGACCGGAGAGGTTAGCGAAGCGCGCGAATAACATACAACGCCCCGCGTATTTACGTGCAGACCGTCGTGCCCGTCATACGGTGATTCGGCTGGCCACTTCAACCAGTAACGGCGCGCACCCGGCTTCCAACTCCCGCGTTTCCGCGAGCAGCGCCACCTTCTCTCCGGCGTCCATCGCCTTGTCCGCGGCACGCTCCAGGTTGGCGCTAATGGTCGCATAACGCTCCGCGAGTGGTTCCGCCAGTTCACGGATATCGGGCAGCGCCGCGCCGATTTCGCGCAGATACTGCGCAGCCATCTGCCGGCATTCCGACCACACCGTACCGTTCCACCAGTTACCGTGGCTCGCGCCGGCCCCGTCATTCACCGCGCAGATCCAGTAGTCATATGCGCGTAGGCCGGCGCCATATGCGTCGCTAGTGTGCGCCGTCGGGTTGGCAATCAGGTCCAGCGCGTATTGGAGGCTGTCGCGAAAAATAACTGGTTGCGATTGCGGCTCGCACCGACTGAAGGTGAAGAAGCTGACGTGATAGTCGGCACCGAATTCCGCCCAGGTGCCAAATGTCAGGTGTTTCTGCGGAAAATCCACGCAAGGCGCCCACGGCTGCGCGGTGAGGAACCCGGTGTCGTCATACCCGGTGATGAGCTGGTTCTCCATGTTCAGCAGCGCGCACGGCACCCCAGCATCCAGCAGTCCGACCATCAGCGCATCCAGTCGCTCCCGCTCCTTCTCGCTGCGCTGCGGCGAGAAGAAACCATGATCTGTCATCTCTACGCCAAGGTTGGCAATCAGGCGGATATACGGCGCGTGGTTCCAGCAATACGGCCCGCTGGGACAGAGCTGCCGGTGGATATTGATGAGAAACGCGTGCCCCGAGCCGCCAAAAAGTATGGCGTCCGACCCGGGCAATCCGAAATAGGTGACGACGCCGCGCAGCACGCCCAGCATCGTCGTGTTGAACTTCGGCATGGAAAGGTTGGTGAGTTCCATGGCGTATCTCCTTCATCACCGTGGTGCATACCGGTTCACGCTACGCTGCCGCCCGGAGACATACCGAAGACTCTGACTGACTTATCCCGCCTTCGGCAGCTCGATCGGCTCTTTCACGTTCGGGTTGGCGCGGTACAGCAGGAAGGTGTGGCCGACCTTGCTCACCAGCTCGCTGTGCGTCGCCGTCGCCAGCTCCGCGCCCAGCTCCGCTGTCTCGGCGGCGATGTTCGTCATCACCCGTACCTTGATCAGCTCGCGCCAGCGGAACGCGTCCTCCGTCGCGGCGACGTTCGCCTCGCTCAAGCCTTCCTTGCCGAGGAAAACCACCGGGTCCAGCGTCTGCCCTATGCCGCGCAATACGCGCTTCTGTTTACTTGTCAGTGCCATGTCCTCATGATACCGTATTGCGCCGTTGTGGGGCAAATCAATCGCATGCAACGAAAAATCCCCCTCTCCGCGGGGAGAGGGGGACACAGGGGGTGAGGGGATGTTGGTCTACTCCAAATTCCGCTTATCCAGCACCCGTTTCGCTTTGCCCTGGCTGCGTTCCAGCGTCTGCGGCTCCACCATCTTCACCTTTACGGAGATGCCGAGGATCGAGTGGATCTTTTTGATCAGGTGGTCGCGCAGCTCGGTCAGTTTGCCGAACGATTCGGAGAAGAGCCGCTCCGACACCTCCACCCACACTTCCAGCGTGTCCAGCGCGCCTTCGCGCGTGACTACCAACAAATAATGCGGCGAGGTGCCTTCCGTCTCCATCAGCACATGCTCGATCTGCGTGGGGAACACGTTCACGCCGCGGATGATAAGCATGTCGTCGGTGCGGCCCTTCACGCGGCTCATGCGCGCGCTGGTGCGCCCGCAGGCGCACGGTTTCGTCGTCACCGCGGTCAGGTCGCGGGTGCGGTAGCGAATCACCGGCAGCGCCTCTTTCCACAGCGGGGTCACGATCAACTCGCCGATCTCGCCTTCCGCCACCGGCTCTTCCGTCAGCGGATCGATGACTTCCCAGAGGAACAGGTCCTCGGCGATATGCATGCCGTCCTTGGCGATGACGCATTCGCCGGAGACGCCCGGACCGCAGAGCTCACTCATGCCGTAGTTGTCTGTCGCCGAAATGCCCAGTTCTGCCTCGATGCGCGTCCGCATGCCTTCCGTCCACGGCTCCGCGCCGAAGAGGCCCAGCCGCAGGTGAATCTGCTGTCCCAGTTCCAACCCGCGCAGCCGCGCCTGCTCGCCGATGTAGGCAGCGTAGGATGGCGTGGAGATGAAGACGGTCGACTGGAAATCTTCCATGAACATAAACTGGCGGTCGGTGTTGCCGCTGGACACCGGCACCACCGTGGCGCCGGCGCGTTCCAGCCCGTAATGCAGCCCAAAACCGCCGGTGAACATGCCATAGCCGAAGGAAATCTGCGCGATGTCTGACTCCACCACCCCGGCCAGCGACACCATGCGCGCCACCAGTTCCACCCAGGTATTCAGGTCGTTCTTCGTATAGCCCACCACCGTCGGCTTGCCGGTGGTGCCGCTGGACGAGTGGATGCGCGTCAGCTCCGTGGCCGGCACGGCGAACAAGCCGAAGGGATAGGTGTCGTGAAAATCCTTCTTTGTGGTAAAGGGAAGCAGGCGCACGTCATCCAGGGTGCGGATGTCCGATGGCGTGATGCCCGTTTCGTCCATCTTCGTCCGGTAGTGCGGCACCATTTTATAGGTGTAGGCCACCGTCTCTTGCAGGCGCGCCAATTGCTGCGCGCGGATGGTGCCCCGGTCGGCGCATTCCCATTCCGGGGCCCAGATTTTATGCGTCAGGTTCGTGGTCATATCGTGGCTTTCTCGTTGTCGACGACTTCAGGCTCGGTATCGGTGAACGCTTTCTCCACCAGTTCCTTCGGCGGCGGCGGCGTCAGCAGGCTGACGATGGGCACAACGATGAGCGGCAGGAACATGGTGATGGCACCGGCCAGCGGCACGCCCGGCTCACCCCACAGCAGGAAGAGCGTCAGCGCGCTGGCCAATCCGGTGATGATCCCGGCAAACACGCCGGCCTTGGTGGTGCGCTTCCAGAAGAGCCCGTATAGGAATGGCGCCAGGAAGACGCCCGCCAGCGTGCCCCAGGAGATAATCATCAGGTTGACGATGTAGATCGGACGCAGCAACGCGATCACCAGCGAGGCCGCGACGAAGACGATGCACATGATGCGCATCAGTCCCATCATCTTCTTCTGGTTGGCATCGCGATTGATGAAGTTCCCGAAGATATCTACGGCGATGGCTGAGCTGGAGACCAGCACCAGCGAGGAGAGGCTGGACATCGACGCCGAAAAAACCATCAGCACGATCACCAGCACCAGCACCATGTTGATGCCGGAATGGGTGATGAAATGCGGAATAATGACATCCCAGTTCGGGTTGCCGTGCTTCGCCGCAGCAATAACGCCGCCATCGAAGAGGATATTCTTCGCCTTGTCAATCTCGAATGGTGCCAGGTGCGTCAGCGCGCCGCTGTAGTACGCGCCAAAGGACATGAAGAGGGCGAAGACGCCGGCGATAATCAGCGCGCGGTTCACGTCCGCTTTGCTGCGGATGGAGTAAAACTTCTGCACCATCTGCGGCAGCGCCCACGGGCCGAAACTGGTGATAAGCACCAGCGCCACCAGCGTGACGACGCCCGGAACCATAATCTGTAGTCCCTGCGGACCAAGCGGCGCGATCTTATGCAGGCCTGGCGCAAAGTCGGGATTGGCGAGTAGCGCCTGGGTGGCCGGTACGAATCCGCCGCCCCAGTGCTGCGCCAACACGTAGACGAGGATGAGCACGCCGATGAACTCGACGATGCCGCGAATGAAGTCGCTGATAGCCACCGCGAAGTAACCGCCCATCACCAGGTACACGCCGGTGAGCACGGCGAGGAAGATCAGCGCTTCGTTATACTGCAGGCCCACCGTCACCTGAAAGAGGTAACTCAATCCCATATAGACCGAGGCGGAGTATGGCACCAGGAAAATGAACACGACCAGCGCGGAGATGATCTGCAGGGCTTTGCTGCCATACCGCGCGCGCAGGAATTCCGGCATGGTGATGGCATTCAACCGCGCGGTCATCTCGCGGGTACGCCCGGCCAGTATCTTCCAGGCGAGGATGGTGCCGATGAGGGTGTTGCCCAGCACGATCCACATGGTGTGAATGCCGAATCCCCACCCCAGCTTGCCCGCGTAGCCGATGAAGAGCACCGCGGAAAAATACGTGGTGCCAAAGGCGAAGGCGCTCATCCACGGGCCGAGGGTGCGGCCGCCGAGGAAGAAGTCGCCGACCGTCTTCGTGCGCTTCATGCACCAGTAGCCCACGCCCAGCATGACCAACACATAGGCGACGACGATGATACCGTAGATCATGGGTGACATTTACAACTCCTTTAACCCGACGGCGCTAATCAACGGGATATTCTCTTCGCAGAGGATCGTCTCGCCCAGCTCGATGTCCTCCATGCCGAAAGCGATGATGGAATGCACGATGGCATACGCATACTCGACGTTGATGCCCCGCTCCGCCAGCCCGGCCAGCGCCCGCGCCAGCCCGCCCGGAACGTCCGGCACGCGCGCCAGCACCACCGGCCCCTCGTGCACGGTGAAGTGCGCGCCGCGCAGCGCCGCCATCGCCTTCACCTCGTCATTGACGATCAGCCGCAGGATGCCGAAGTCCGCGGTGTCGGCGATGCTGAAGCCGCGGATGTTCACGCCTTCCTCACCGAGAATGCGCGTCACCTCGGCCAGCCGGCCCGCGGTGTTGTCCAGAAAGACCGAGAGCTGAGTAACCGCCATCGGGATTACCTCCTATCATGGCTTACTTAACGGATACTTAATGAAGTTCAACACCGGAAGAATGTTTCCTGCTTGTTTCGTGAAAAACCTTAACTTTTTTGCAGAAAAAAATGGCGTATTATCCTACAAAAAGTTACTGGTTTTTCAGTAATACGAGGAGGAATTACCCAATACTATCGCTGCATGCGCTGCACGACATCCCACAGGCGCGGAGCGATGCCCGGTTCGTCGGTGGGGCCGTCGGAGGTGATCAGGTGGCAGCGGGCCATGCCCGCCGGACGGGGGTTGGCTTCCAGCAGCACCGGCAGCAGGCGGCCATTTTGGTAATCCAGCAACAGGTCAAAGCCGGTGAGCGCAGGCATGTCGGCGCCCAGCGCGCCGGCCAGCACGCGCGCGCCGGCGCAGGCGGTCTCCAGCAGGCGACGCCAGTCCTCCGTCGACGGGGCGAAGCGCCGGCCGCCTTCGCGGCAGAAGTGCGGCCACACCGTGGTTAACGGTAGCACGCGCCCCCCCTGTCCCACCGAGGCGATGCCGTGCGCGTCGCCCGCCACCTGCGCGTAGCCAGACTCCGCCCACGCCTCCGTGCCGTCCCAGCAGACGCAAATGCGCGCCGTGCAGCGCACCCGGCCCCATGGGCTTTCATAACGCAGCGAGCCGCGTTCCTCCAGCGCCAGCACCGGGCCGGCATGCAGCAACTGCTCCAGATGGCGGAAGGCGGCGGCGCGTTGGTCGTTGTGCGCCACGTCGAAGATGCCCACGCCGCGGCCCTCGGTGCCGTCCGTCGGCTTCAGCACCACCTGCTGGCCGTGCTGGCTGAGGAAGACCACCAACGTGTCGCGCGCCGCCTGGGTCGAGCGTGCTTTTGGCATCAGCAGAAAGGCGGGCGTCTCCAGACCCGCGCAGCGCCACAGCGCCGCCGTGCGCGCCTTGTCGTCCAGCAGGGACGCGCCGGCCCAGGGGTTGGTCAGCGGCACGCCCAGCGCGTCGATGCGCGCGTGGTCCTGGTGCTCGCGGCTCAACGCCAGCCCCACCGCCTGCGCGCTGGTCAAATGGGCTTCCTGCGTCACGTCGCATTCGCACAGCGCGCCACGCTCGGCGTTGAAGCAGATCGCCCGCCGCACCCGGCTGCCGTCCAGCCAGTCCAGGTGCACCCCCACTACCGGCAACGACGGCCGCGCCACCGCGGCATCGACCATCAACGGGTATAATTCGTGGGTGATGTGGGCGAAGGTGGAGAAAATCAAGCCGTGCAGCGGACCATACGGCAGCGCCGCCGCCGCCGCGGGCAGCAACATCTCCGGCGCCAGCGGCTCGCTGAACAGCGCGTCCAGCGCCAGGTCGATGAGGCGGGATTGCGCCGTCGCCGTCGACAGCCACGCGCCGTCCAGCGGATGCTGCGTCCGCCGCGCGTATTCCAGCAGCTCGCTCAAGTCATCCTCGGCCATCGCGTGCAGCATCTCGCGGTTCGCCTGCCCCGCCCGCGCCCGCCGCCGCGCCTCCTCCGGCGTCCCGATGCGGTCCTCCAGCCGGTCCAACAAGGCGTATTTCACCCCGACCCCGAGCATGCCGTCAACCAGCCGCCCCGCGCCCACACCCAACTCATCTTCCGCGCGCCGCGCCCCAACGTCTAACGATTCCAGAAGTTCCCGCATGCAGACCTGTCATGGAGGAGAGATTAGGAGTATATTCCATAGAGGGGGGGCGGTTGTGAGATGTGAGACGGAAAAATATCCGACCTATCCGACCTATCCGACCAGACCCTAACACCGGTGCCCGCCCCAACAACCGTCAAGGCGGGCACCGTTTTTCACTCCCCCTACTCTCGCGTCCTTACCCCGTGATGGCCGCCAGGTATTCCTCCGCGGCGTGGGCCATGTCGGTGAGGACAATGCGGGCCTGGGCGCCGACGGCGGTCCAGTCCGGCGCGTCGGTGGCGCGGACGGCATAGCACTCCTCGCGGATGGCGAGGCGGTCCCAGAGGCCGATGCCGATGTTCGGCTCGATGAGCACCACGCGCCAGTCCTGCACCGAGCCGGCGAAACGCTCCTCGCCGCGCTGCAGGATGTAGCTGACGCCCACGCGCTCGCCCGCCGCGTCGTAGACCGGCTCCAGGTCGACGAGCGTGCCTTCCTCGGCGAAGACCGGCTGCACAATGAAGTCGAGCATCATGTAGCGCGGCACTGAGTATGGCAGGCCGGTGGCGTCACAGCCGATGGCGCGACCGGTCTCCGCGGTGTATTGCGCGGCCGCCACGTCGCCGTAGCGCGCCAGCGCCGCCATCGATTTCTCGCCCGATTCCACCAGCCGCCGCATCAGTTGCTCGCGGTAGGCCGGCTGGATGAACTCCGGCTTGAAGATCTCCAGTGTGCCGCCGCGGCCGACGTTGGTGATGAGTTGCCGGCTGTTCAGCGTGATCGGGTGCGATACGTGCCACTCGTTGCCCGTCGGGTTGGAGGAGGAGAAGATCAACCGGTGCGAGCCGTAAATGGCCGTGCGCGGCCGGCGAGTGCGGTTCACCACCGCGCCCCACTCCTGAATCTGCCGGTCGGTGAACGATTGCAGGAACGCCTCCGTCGCCCAGTATTCCGGCGAGGAGATGATCACTTCCTGCATGGCGATGTTGTGCTTCAGCGTGATCTGGTAGGCGAATTCCACCGCGTCGGCGATAACCGCGTCGTCCATGCTGCCGTCCTCGCGGCGCAGCGCGAACACCTTCTGCCCGCGCCCGCCCGACTCGGCGGCGTCCTTCAGCATCACCAGCCGGAACTGCTCGGCGAATTTTCGCAGGCCGATGAAGCCGTGCGACGCGTCGCCGAATTCCAGCGCCTGTTTGGTGGCCTCGTCGCCCATCTCCGCCGTCCACGCCGCCAGCCAGTCAATCTCGCCCGGCAGCGCCACGCCCGTTTCCGGGCAGAAGATCGCCGGGTACTTCGCCTTGTCGTAGGTTGTCCAGGTGTGGAAGAGGCTCTGGCTCGAATACGGCAGCCCAAGCTCCTCCAGCCGCCCATTATCATAGAGTGGATGCCCGTGCATCGGGAAGATCAGCCCGACAGTCACCGGCCGGGTGAAGTATGCGGCGATGCACACGCCCTTCGGTCCGGCGTGCTCGTCGGCCAGCGCCGCCGCTTGCGCGTCGCCCAGCCCCTGGTGCTGCTTCAATGCAGTGATGTATTCCGCGCGGTTGATGTAGACATGCGCGTGGCGCACCTGCAGCACCGGCCGGCTGAATCCGGGCAGCGTCACCTCCTCGGCGTGCCGCGAGATGAGCAGGTTGGCGCCCGGGCGTCCCTGCGCCTGCAACTCGGCGGTCAGCGTCGGCCCTTCCATGATCGCCCGCGACACGTGGGTGCGGCCCACCGGGTAAAGGTAGACCAGGTTGGCGCGGGTATCCGCCTCGATGATCGCCGGGTCGAATGCAGCGAAGAGGCGCGGAATCTGGAAGCCGTCGTTGCGCATGAAGGCGATTTCGCGCAGCTTGGTGAAGGCCCGCCAGCGGCGCTCCGCCGCTGTCTCGCCGTTTTCGCCGATGGGCACGGTGCTGCCGTCACCGTCCATATCGCCGATGAGCGCGGCCAACTGCTCCGTCGTATACTCCTGCAGTTCGGTGAAGTTGAGCGCCAGCGTGCGCAGGTAGCGATACACCGGCAGGTAGTGTTCCACGGCGAGGGCATACAGCTCCTCGCCCTGCACGTGCTTGAAGCCGTCGCCACGGGTGTAAGACCACGGCCGGTACTGGTAGAAGTGGTCGTTGACGAACTCCGCGAAGAAGTCGGCCATCGCCCGCCATACCAGAGTCGGATTCTCCGGCTTCACCACGTAGAAATCGATGGTGAGCAGGATGCCCCGGCAGGTGTCGAAGAGTTCGGCCACGTCGGCCACCTGCGCCAGCAGGCGGTCGCGCTCGGCGTCCGTAATCGTCCCTTCGCGCCGCATCGCCGCCACCGCCGCGCCCAGCCGCGCAATGTCACCCGGGTCCTCATACCCGCCGCTGATGGCGCGAATGGCGGTCATGTCCACGTCGCGCCCGGTGAAGAGCGTCTCCACGTGGGCACGCACCAGTTCCAGGTGCTCTTCGTCGCCGGCGCGGGTGAAGATCTGCTGCCCCAGCTCGACGAGCCCCAGCCGGGTGAGCGCCAGCATGGCGCCGATGCGGCTGGTGATCGGCGTCGACTCGTCGGCGCACGCCATGCGCGCCGCGGTAATCATCTCCGCGAACGACTTGTCGCTGAACGCGTCCAGTGTCGCCAGGAACGCCTTCTCGCGGTCGCCCATCCCCTTCGCCCGGGCGGCGCGCTCCTGCAGCCGCTTGCGGGTGTCGATGGCCACCGCCGCCACTTCCTCCGTCGCCTTATTCGAGCTTTCCACGCCCTTCTCTTCGCGGAAGGTCTCCGCCGCCGGCACGTAGGCCGGGCAGAACAGCGCGTCGATGGCTGCGTCGTCCGCCGCCGCCCCACCGCCCAGCGCGGCGATGCCCGCTTCAAACGTCGCGCGCGCGTCGTCCAGCTCGGCCGGCGTGGCGCCCATCAGTTGGAATTGCCCGCCCAAGCCCAGCCAGGTGGCGAAGTCCAGCTTGTCCAGCGACAGGCCGGCGGCCACCGCGGCCATCGCGCGGGCGGTCGCCGCTTCCTGCGCTGTCTGCTTGCCGAAGCGCAGCATGCGCTCTTCAGTTTCCAGGAAGAGCGCCGATTCCTGCCCCGCCTGCAGATCGCTGACGATGGCGGCAAAGCGCTCGCGCGCCGTCTCGGCGTCACCGGACTTCAACGCGTCGAGCAGCAGCCGTGCCCGCTGGCGCTGGTGCCGCATCTCCTCGCGCCAGCTCTCGATGGTGTCGGCGCCCACGCCCATGCAGCGATACATCGCATTGCGGCCGGCCGTTTCGCCGGCGGCGAACCAGCGCATCACCGCCAGCCGGTTCATCGCCCGGTGGCGCGCGCCGGACGCGCCGTCCATGATAATCAGCGCGCTGTGCGGGTTGCCTTCCAGCATCATGTCGCGCACCCGCACCGGGTGCTCCAGCAGCGCCAGCAACTCGTCGTGCGGGATGCCGGTGTCCAGCACGTCCGCCCCCTGCACCGACATTTCAAAGTTGCCGGCCGGCCCGATGATGCTCAGCGCCAGCGCGTGGATGTCGCCGCCGATGCGGGCGATCAGCCGCTCGCGCTCCGCCGGGCGCATGTCGCGGATCTTCGTCCACTTCGCCAGCCGCGGCCCGTAGACCAGCATATTGGCGCTAATTTCGTTCTCTGTCAGCCCCGTCTCCATCAGCCGCCGCTGCACGCCCATCGCCAGCGGTTCAAGTTGGGTGTCGGCCGCGTAGTGCAGCAAGTCGGCGGTGGTCAGCATCATCGGCGACACCATGCGGATCTCGCCTGGCGCCTTGCAACCGGGGAATAGCGCATATAGTCGCTCGATGCTCGCCGCGTCGTCCTCGCGCACTTGCAACTCTGCCAGCAGGCGAGTGAGGCGGGTGCGCATCCGTGGCTCCGCGCGGCGCTCCCACAGGTTCCGGAAACCGTGAAACATCAGGTGCGCCAAATCCTGCCCAGCGGTGTCCAGCGAGTAGGTGAGGTGCTCGCCGGTGCCGGCGAACAGCTCGTATTTGCGCATGCCCACCGAGTAGCGGCCGTCCTGCGTATTCGGCTTGTATTCCGCCTGCAGCACCACCGCGAAGTCGTCGGAGATGGGCACGCCCGGATTCATCGCCCGCGCTTGTTCCAGCGCCTGATAGGTGAGCCACACCTTGAAGAACACCATAAAGCGGTTCACTTGCTCGCCGCCCACGATGACTTTATGGATGCTCCAGCGCGCCGCCAGGTTGGCCAGCACGTCGAAGGATTCGCGCAGCTCCGGCCGCCCAAGCTGGGTGAGCGCCTTCGCGATGCGCGTCACCTGGAACACCGGCACCGGGCCATCGGCGCCGGCGCGCAGCGAGAAGAACTCGTTCAGCTCGGTGCGTTCGGCGACCATTTGCATCGCCCACGCCTCCCACTCGATCTCCGTCGAGAATGTGCCGCGCTTGGACAGCAGGTATTCGGAGAAGGCAACGATCCCCTGGTGCAGGTGATCGGCCACGCCGAGCTGTCGCAGCTTCGTGGCGCGGGTGAGGATAAGCACGAACTCCAGGAAGAGGCCGTCTTTCGGCACGCAGTAACCGCCATAACCCTCACCGCCCGGGCGAATGAGGCGGTCCTTGCGAAGGCTCATCTGGTCGCCCAGGTCCTCGACGTCGCCGCGGCCCACCGAATTCACCAGCAGGCTCATGGCGTTGGAATAGGCGAAGTTCGCGACCATCGAGGCGTTCTCGCCGGTTTTGATCACTTCGGGCTCGGTGAGGCTGTCGAACATCTTCACGTTCTTATTGATGAGCCCGTAGACGCGGCGGCCGACGCGCGAGCCGTCGCGGTCCGCGCCGCCCACCCACTGCGACCACTTCTCCACCGACTCACGCTCGTGCGTGCCCAGGTCCACGCGGCTGGGCGTGTAAAGCTGGTTGAAGCGCTTGTTGCCGCCGGCAGCGCGGTAGTAATACAGCGGATGCAGGGTGAGGTGGTTCAGATCGTGTGCCAGCAGCGTCTCGCGGCGGGCGGTGGTCAGCGCCAGCCGGGTGTGGTTGCGCAGCCACTCGCCGGCGCGCGCCGCCAGTTGCAGCGACGGGTCGGCAGCATCCAGTTCGCGCACCGCCATCTCGCGGGCGGCAAAATGGGTGAAGGCGGCCAGGTCGTCGGCGTAGTCGGCGTCACCGAGAATGAGCGCGCGGATGATCTCCTCGTCGCTGGCATCCAGATGTGCCGCCCGGTAGGCATCCATCTTCGGCAGCAGCTCCAGGTCGTTGCGCTCATACACCGCGTGAATCGCCTGCGCCTGCAGCGCGTCGCCCTTGTTGGCCAGCAGCGCTTCCACCAGTGGGGCGTCGACGCCAGTCGTCAGGCCAAGGTGCTCGCTGAGCACCGCCATGAGGCTCACCTGGCGGGAAATGACCGCGTTGCCGGCGATGATGCGGCCGATGGCGGCGCCTTCCGGCAGCCGCTCCAGCGCCATCAGCTCTTCCACTTCCGCCCACATGCCCAGCTCGCGGATGAAGAGCGCGCCGAGTTGGGTGATGGTGTCGCGGTAGCCGGTCATGCGGTCGCGCACTTCGCCGTCCAGCCCGTTGGCACGGATGACATTCCCAAGGGCCATCGACTCTTCCAGCCAGGTGCGCACGTAGCTGTCGCTCATGCGCGCCGACTGGGTGGTGAGCACGTGCAGCGTGGGCAGCGCCCGGCGCGGCATATGCGCGATCGCCGCCAGCCGTGCCGCCTCCGCGCGCACCGCGTCGTCGAGAACCGGGGCGTCGCGCAGCACGTTCAGCGTTTCGTCATATTCGCCGGTGCCGTTGGCCTTCGCCTGCCGGGCGATAACGCACACCAGGCATTGCTCGTGATCGGTGGCCAGGTTTTCCTGGATGATCGTCTTCAACGTGTCGTAGCGCGACAGCCCGTCCTTCTCGGCGCGCAGGTGGATCATCTCGGCGAAATGGCGATAGGCGAAGGCGATCATCGCCGCCAGCGCGCCGACGCCAGCCGACAGCTCGTGCGTAGCCACCGCCGCGGCGCGGGCGCGGTCATCGCCGGCCAGCCGCGCGTCGGTGCGCGCCAGCAACTCGCGGGCCAGCGCCACGTGCTCACTATCCATGACGTTCTCGATGCCTTTCGCCCAGTGATCGGCGAACTGCTCGCGGAAGGTCTCTTCCAGAATCTGCTGGTCGATGACCGTCTCGGTCACCTCCACGCCGTCCACCACCAGCACGCGCTCCTTGATGAAGAGCGGGATGGCTTCCACCCAGTGGTCGGCCTGCTGCAGCCACGCGTAATCGGGGCTGGAATACATGCGGTGGCCGCCTTCGCGCGCCAACTGCTTCAGGTTCTCCGGCTTGCCCAGGTAGGGTTCCTGCAGCTCGTTAATGCGCACCATCAGATGCGATTCCAGCGGGGCTAGGCGCTGGCTGAGCAGCACGAACGCCGCCGGGCGCCGCGCCGCGGCAAGCAGCGCGTCGCGCAACCCGCGGCACAGGCCGAGCAGCTTCTCGGCGCCACTGAGGATGGCGCCGCAGGACTGCGCCGGCACCTTGCCTTCACGCTCCGCCTTCAGCGCGCCGTCGATGGCCGCGCGCTGCTCGTCGAGGATGGCGTCCTCCAGCAGTTCCAGCGCGCCGATCACCGCCGTCTTCGGCGTCTCCGCCGCGCCTTGCAACATGACGCGCAGGCGGTCGGCGGGCGGGGCCAGCCGCTTTGAGCCAGCGCAGGCGGCGGTGAGCGTCTCGATCGCCGTGCGGATTTCCGGCGTTACCTGCACATAGCCGGCGTTGGCGAAGAGCAGCGACTGGTTGTGGAAGGCGCGGCTCATGCGGCCAAAAATCAGCTCCTGCCCTTTCGCGCGCACGTCGGCGACGATGCGGGCGCGGTTCTCGCGCTCGGTCTCGTAATCGTATTTCACCACGCTGTCGTGCAGCAGCACGCGCTTCTCGTCGGGGTCGATGTCAGCGTCGAAGATATCGATCACCGCCTTGCGGTCATACGGCAGGTCCACCTTGCGCTGGCCGAGGAACCAGCTTTCCCAGCGCACCAGTTCTTCCGCGGAGGTTTCCGCGGCGGCGCGCTTCAGGTAGAGACCGGCTAGGCCGCCGGCGTCCAGGTCGCTGTTCGCCAGCGCCGTCTGCATCGCGGCCTGGGCGTCGACGCCCAGATTCATATATATATGGTTGACGGCCTGCAGCGCCGCGCGGGCGGAGCCCGACTTCAGCGCGATAATCGCCGCCGCCCACGCCAGCGCCAGCGCGTCGATGGCCAGGGTTGCGTCAACGTCAATGGCCAGCCCGGCGCCGTCCACCTCCACCGGCGCGCGATGCCCGCGGTACAGGCTGATCGCATACGCGCCGTCGGCGTCCGCGCCCAGCCAGGCGAGGGCGCGTTCCAGCGCGGCCTGCTGGGCGGCCGGCAGCGCGACACCGCTGGCCGCGCCCGCGGACAACCGCAGTTCGCCGCAGCCGGCGGACTCGCCCGCGGTGCGCACCGCGCGCGGCACGCTGCCTTTGCCGGTGACAGCGCGGGTGAGCAGACTGAAGGGCAAAAATTCGTCCAGGTGAGTGGCCGTGGGGATGGGCGATTGTGTCAAACGCATCGGTATCAGGCGGCGCGCGGCGCCGCGTCCTCTCGTGAGATTCGTGCTGGTCATGCGCGTTCGGTGTCACCATCACGCCTTGCAGAAACGGGAATCGCCACCAGCGTTGTTGCGTCCCTGCCGAGGGACGCCAGGCCGCACGGCCCAACAGGTGGGGATTTCAATCCCCGTGTCAAAAACAAGGTGCTGCATGATAAGCGCACCTGGCATTCCAGCATCAATACCAGTCTACGCCCATGCGCCGCATCGGTCATTAGATAGAATTGCCAATCTATGGTACAATCTTGCCAACTTGCCGCGAGAGGTGAATATGCCGGACAGAGTGCGCCCCGTCTTTCCCCCATTGCCCGAGTTACGGCGGCGCTGCCGCGCGCTGGCGCGCGCCGTGCATAACGTGACCCTGGACGGCCACCGTGTGACCATCCATGACATCCGCATTCACCAGAAGGGCGCCGGCCGCGCGACGGTGGAGCACGTCCATTCCTTTTATGAAGGGCACGTGCTGTTGAACGGCGCCGGACGCTACGCCATGGGAGAGATTCAAACACTGGGACCGGGGGGCACGCTGATTCACGGGCCGCATACGCCGCACGCCTGGGCGGAATCGGAGGTCGCCTGCCAGCGCCTGCTCATCTGGTTCAGCATGGAGCCGTCGGTGCCGGTGGGCCGTCCCGCCGTCTGGCCGGTATGGCCCGACCTGCTCTGGGACCTGGCGCTGCTCTTCGAGGACGCCGCCGGCATCGTGCCGGGATGGCACCATCGTGCCACCGCGCGCGTCTCAGTGGTACTATCCCGCCTGCTCTCCGTCGCCGGCTGGCCCGCCGCCACGCATCCCCCCGCCCCATCGCGCCAGCCGCTCATCGCGCTGGTGGATGGCTTTCTCCGCGACAACCTCGCGCGCCCGCTCACCCTGGATGACGTCGCCGACCATGTCGGCCTCTCGCAGCGCTCCCTCTGCCGCCAGTTCCTCGAACGCACCGGCTCTACTGTCATGGAACGCCTCGCCACCCTGCGCATGGACCGCGCCGCCGAACTCCTCGCTGAAACCGACGCCACCCTCGCCGAGATCGGCGACGCTGTCGGCATACCCGATCCCTCCTACTTCTGCCGCCGCTTCCGCCTGCACTACCACGTCACGCCCAATTCCTACCGGCAAGACGTGGGCGTGCGCATGCAGTAATGACCGATCACACGGCCTCTAATGAAAACAACGAGGAACGAGGAACGAGGAACCAGGAACTACTCAATCGTAGGTGGGCGTCCCCAAACTGCCGAACCACCAGCCCAGCATGCCGCCGACCACCAGCAGGTTGCCGCCAAAAATGGCGGTGGACTGCCACCCGATGCCGTGGACATGCAGGGTGGTGGCCAGCCCGGCGGTGGCAAGGATGCATAGCCCGATGAGGATCGACGGCGCCGCCGGCCATTCCTCGTCGGTGGCGGCCATAATGAAGAGGGTGACCAGCGACAGCCACAGGCTGGCGAAGGCGGTCACCAGCATGATGAGCGCGTAGGGGTAGCTGCGCCGGTAGCCGCGGTCGCTCGCGCTGATTGCCGTGCGGATCATCACCTGCTCGAAGGACGGCAGGATGCGCCCGTACCCAAGGCCGAGCATCATCACGAACAGCCCGAACGCCAGCCCGAGGATGCGCAGCCACGGTAGCCCGATGAGGCCGATCTCGCGCGCCGAAGGCGGCAGCAGCGTGACCGTGAGCGTGATCGCCGAACCGAGGATGAGGATGGCCAGCGCGCCTTTCCAGCGCGCGCGCCGCTCCTCGCGCAGCAGTTCCTCTTCCGGCGACGGCTCAATCTGCAGTTCGACGCGCCCCGCCTCCGCGTCGCGCGCATGCTGCAGGCGCGCGGCATACCCGGCGTGCCCCGGATCGGCGGCGACCGCCTTCTCCAACGCGCGGATGCCCTCTGGCACGCGGTCGACGGTGAGGTAGAATTCACCCATCAGCGCCCACGCCGGCGCAAGCTGGGGATCGCGTTCGGTGAGCTGGCGCAGCAGATGCAGCATGTCCGCCATCTCGCGCCGCCAGTAGGCGATGCGCGCAAGGAAGAGCTGCTGCTCGTTGGGCGGCAACGTGCCATACGGTTCCGGGGTGGGCAACGTCTCGCCGGGCTTCCAGCCGGCCACCGCGGCGTCATACGCCGCGCGCTCGGCGCCGTGCAGAGTCAGATAGGCGTTGATAAGGCGCAGCAGCTTCGGGTCAGCGACGAGTTGCATCACCGGCGTCATGGCGCGGTAGCGTGCCACCGCGCGCCGAAAGGCCGCCTCCACCGCGGCGGGCGTCGCGTCGCGCCGGAGGTCGAACAGCGTATAGTAGCTCGTGAGGGCGGTAGCCGCGGTTTTCGTCATGCGCTCACTCGCGCGCCAGCGGCTCGATGTGGATGTCGCCGTCCGCCAACTCGACTAACCGCTCCAGCGTGCCCTCCGCCTCGGTGAGTTGGGCGCGGCAATAGCGCTTCAACTGCGCGGCCTCGGTGACAAGCGCCAGCGACTCGGTCAGCGGCACGTCGTTACGCTCTAGCGTGGCGGCGATGGTCTCGAGCCGCGCCAGAGCCTGCTCGAAGCTTTCCGGTTCCAGCATGGTATTTTCTTCCACGTGCGTCCTCCCTGGGACTTGGCGAAAATGGTTCTATGGTATAATATGCTGTCAGATTCGTAATGATCATAGTTCGCCCTGATGGGGATGATTCCTGCTCGACGCGAGGATGCCCGACACCCATGCTCAATATCGCCCTGTTTTCTGAATGTTACCATCCGATGCGCAACGGGGTTGTCGTATCGGTCTCGTCTTTTGCCCGCGTGCTGGCCGAACTCGGCCATAACGTGACGATCTTCACAGTGCGCCATCCGGATCAGCGCGGACCGGAGGAAGGCGTGGTCCGCTTCCCCTCCATCACGCTGCCCATCCGCGTGCGCTACCCGCTGGCCATCCCCATCGCCACCGGCGAGGCACGTCGCCTGCTGGCCGACGGCGATTTCGACGTGGTTCACTCGCATTCGCCGATGCTGATGGGACATGCGGCCATCGCTTATGCCCGTCGCCGGCGCCTGCCGCTCATCTTCACCTACCACACGCTCATCGAGGAATACACCCACTACGTGCCGCTGCCGCAGCGATGGCTGAAGCGCCGCGCCGTCCACGTGAGCCGCTACTACTGCAACACCGCCGATCACGTCATCGCCCCCACCCGCGGCGTGGCCGAGCGCCTGCGCGGCTACCAGGTAACCAAACCGATTTCCGTCATTCCCACCGGCATCGACATCGACGTCTTTGACCTGGTGCCCGACCTGGACATGCGGGCGCGCCACGACATCCCCGCCGACGCGCGGGTGCTTGTCTACGCCGGCCGCATCGCGAAGGAAAAGAACATCCCGCGCATCCTCACCGCCTTCCGCGAGGTATTGCGCCAGGAACCCGACACCTTCCTGCTGCTCCTCGGCGGCGGCCCATTCGAGCCGGAAATCCGCGCCATGGTCGAACAGGTCGGCATCGGCCACCGCACGCGTGTGACCGGCTTCGTTGCCCGCGAGCAGATCGTCCAGGGGCTGCGCTGCGGTGACATCTTCGTCTTCGCCTCCAGCACCGAAACCCAGGGACTGGTGCTCGGCGAGGCGATGGCCTGCTCCATCCCCGTCGTGGCTGTCTCCGCCGACGCCCCGCGCGAACTGATGGACAACGGCGTGGAAGGCCTGCTGGTACCCGATGCCGACGGCCCCTTCGCCGACGCCTGCGTTACACTGCTGCGCGATGCCGAAATGCGCCAAACCTGTGGCCGCCATGCCCGCCTGCGCGCCGAATCGATCTCCGCCTACCGCTGCACTGAGGCATTGCTGAAAATCTACGAAGAGGAAATCGACCTGCGCACGCACTTCCGCAACAGCGTGCTCTCGCGGTAACACCCCGCGAAAATGCGTGTCCGCTTCCTGTCTGTCGGTCTCCGCGCATTGACATCCAGCGAGCGCATGCCTATAATGAACCCCGGTCTGGCGTGACAGCAGCAGAGCTGACCTGCCGGACCCTCCGCCCCCCACCAGTACACGGGGGGAACGGGCAACGCGGTACGGGGAAGGAGTTGATACATCGATGGTGCATGTCGATTTACGCGATGGTGAGTCGCTCGATAGCGCGATCCGCCGCCTCAAACGGCTGGTGCAGTCCGCGGGCGTGATGGAAGAAGCCCGCCGACACGAGCGCTATGAGAAACCCAGCGAGCGCCGCCGCCGCCTTGCCGCGGCTTCCTCCCGCCGCAAGCGTCCTTCCGCCGGCGAATAACGCACATCGCGCGGGGCTGCACCTGCAGCCCCGCGCGTTTTACGTTGCCCGCGCAGCCTGCCCGCATTGCCGCCCTCGTCACCGCTACGCCTCTTTCGCCCTTTCCGCCGCGTTCGGGTATAATATCCATGTCTCGTATTGGCTGACGTATCCCAAAGGAGCGTAACGTATTTGTCCGACGTGGATCACACCGTAGTACCAATGGACGCCGCGGCCCGCGACCGCGTCATCCGCACCATACAGTTCACGAATTATGACGAAGCCATGGCGGTCCTCGGACCGCGCGACGGCCATCTGCGCCTGATCGAGCGCGCCTTCGATGCCGCGCTCATCCTCCGCGACACTACGCTGGAGATTCATGCCGGCGTAGACATCGCGCAGCAGGTCGTTGCGCTCGTCAACGAGTTCATCAGCCTCGTGCGTCGGGGACAGATTCCCACCGGCGACGAAGTGCAATACACGATTACCGCTATGCAGGAACATCAAGCCGTACCCGAAGAAGCCGTCTTTAGCGAGGTAATCCTCTCGACGCATCGCGGCAAGCAGATCCGCCCGAAAACCGCGCACCAGCGCGATTTCGTGAAGGCCGCTCGCGCCCACGACATGTTCTTCGCCATCGGCCCCGCCGGCACCGGTAAAACCTATCTGGCGGTGGCGCTTGCCATTGCCGCGCTCAATGCCAAGCGCGTGCAGCGTATCGTGCTCACCCGTCCGGCGGTGGAGGCCGGCGAACGCCTCGGTTTCCTGCCCGGCGACCTGCAAGAAAAGATCAACCCGTACCTGCGCC
>CAZPYA010000102.1:0-19310 GCA_964590255.1 uncultured bacterium | reverse complement strand
ACTCCCACTAACCTGGAAGGCGAGACTCTGGACTCTATACTCTATACTCTGGACTCTGGACCGACTACCCCCTTTTTCGCCAAAATCATAAAAAATAGGGGGTAGTCACGGGGGGTAGCCGGGGGGTAGTCATACCCAGCGCAGGAACCGCCCGCCCACCCGCCGAACTATACCGCCAGGACAATTTGCATTTTGCATTTTGCATTTAACATTCCCAAAGGGGTGTCCTATGTCTACTCGCGTCATCTTCGGCGCCACCGGGCTCTCCGTGTCGCCGGTCTGTTTCGGCACCTGGCAGTTGTCGCCGCGCTTCTGGGGGCCGCAGCCGGAAGACGAGATGCTGCGGGCGATGACAGCGGCGTATGAGGGAGGCATCAACTTCTTCGATGCCGCGGACGCCTACGGCGACGGGCTGGCCGAGACGGTGCTGGGTAAATTCCTCGCCGGGGTGCCGCGCGACGAGGTGGTGGTGGCGACGAAGGTCTTCAACCACTTCAACCCCGACGCCAGCCGCTACCCCGACCTGTCGCCCGCGCACGTCGTCGCGCGCTGCGAGGCGTCGTTGCGCCGGCTGGGGGTAGAGGCCATCGACCTCTACCTGCTACATTTCTACGATCAGCTCACCCCGTTGGCGGCCATCACCGAGACGCTGGACACGCTGCAGGCGCAAGGGAAGATCCGTGCCTACGGCGTGAGCAACTTCACCACCGAGCAACTGCGCGCGGCCCGCGCCTTCGGCGCCTATGACGCGACGCAGCCGCCATACAGCCTGCTCGACACCGGCATCGAAAATGATCTGCTGCCTTATTGCCAGGCGAACAACGTGGGGGTGATGACCTACTCGACCATGCACAAGGGCCTGCTGGGCGGCAAGTATACCGGCGAGGAGACCTTCAGCGATTTTCGCGAGCACCACCCGGATTTTCAGGGCGAGCGCTTCCGTGGCATCACGACGGCGGTGCGCGGGCTGCAGCTAATGGCAGATGGCTACGGGCTGACCATCTACCAGCTCATCCTTTCCGCCACCCTCATGCACCCGTCCATTCAGGTGGGCGTCATTGGCTGCAAAACCGCCGCGCAGGCCTGCGAGGCTGCCGGCGCTATGGGCAAAACCGTCTCGCGACCCGACTACTTCGCCATCCGCGCCGCGCTGGCCGGGGAAGCGGCGAAAAAGGTCAGGGATGCCGGCGGAAAAGTGAAGTAAAAGATTGACAGTGTGCCCGCGATTGGATATACTTCATCCCGCGCCCGTATAAGGCGATTTTTGTGGTGCCACCGTAGCTCAGTTGGTAGAGCAGCGCACTCGTAATGCGCAGGTCGTCGGTTCGAGTCCGACCGGTGGCTCCAGTATTGTACGGTATCCGTTGACAGGGCGCGAACGGTTTTGGTATAGTAGGCGCCGTGCCTCTTCGGGCAGTGAAGACATCACCTGCTTCCGAAGTCGATTCCCGTGTGGGAAACGAGCCGATGTCACGGCTTGAGCCGTGACATCCAGACACAGCCTTCTGTGAAGGAGAACAGCATGTACGCCGTAGTGGAGACCGGGGGCAAGCAGTATCGGGTAACCCCTGGTGACAAATTCCGGGTTGAGAAGCTGGAAGCCGAGCTGGGCACCGAGATCACTTTGGATCGCGTGCTGCTCGTCGCGGATGGCGACCAGGTGTCGATCGGCGCCCCGCTGGTGGAGAACGCGAAAGTGATCTGCACCGTGCTGCAGCAAGACCGCGCGAAGAAAGTCATCGCTTTCCGCTATAAAGCGAAGAAGAATGTCCGCGTGAAGCGCGGCCATCGCCAATACTTCACCAACCTGCGGGTTGAGCGGATTGAGGCCTAAGGAGTCAGATCATGGCGCATAAAAAAGGTGTAGGCAGTTCTCGGAACGGCCGCGATAGCCAGTCACAACGCCGCGGCGTGAAGCTCTATGACGGCCAGTTCGTCCAGCCCGGCGGCATCATCATCCGCCAGTGCGGCACGAAAATCCGCCCCGGCGACAACGTCGGTCTCGGCAAGGATTACACGATCTTTGCGCTCGTTACCGGCACCGTGAAGTTCGGCTGGGCGCGCAAAGGCCAGAAGAACGTCTCCGTCATCCCCGCCGCCGAATAAGCGACGTCCGATAGCATCTTCCGACGCCCCCGCCCTCCGCGGGGGCGTTGTCACGTCGTCGGCTATACAGCCACCCCGAATCGGCATACAATAAGACCACTCCGCGCCCCGGAGGAGGTGCCATGCCGACCCGCCTGTGCCTGCTCGCGCTCCTGCTTCTCGCCGCCCTGGCGGCGTGGCCGCAAGGGAAACCTGCCGTGCTCTTCCTCACCGGCACGGTCACCGAGCGCCCGCCCGGCGCCACGGCGACGCTCGACAAGCACTACTTCCTCCCCGACCCGACGCTGCAGGCGAAACTCGCTGACGCCGGCTTCACCTGGACCGCCGAGAACTTCTCCACCAAACTCACCATGGCGTACCTGCGGCAGTTCAACGCCGTCGTGCTGCTGGACGTGCCGATCATCGAGCAGGCGGACGCCGTGAAGGACGAGGTGCGCGCCGCGGAAGCACTGCTGCTACGCTACGTCGGCGACGGCGGCGGCCTGCTTGTCACCGGCGGCGGCAGCATGTGGGGTCTGGAGCGCAATATCGAGGAGATGAACCGCATGCTCGCCGGCGACGGCGCGACGGTGCTCTCCGAGCAGATCATCGAGAAGAACCCGGCCTACACCGTGCCGAGCCTGGGCGCCGGCTCGCTGGCGTGGACGGGCAACGTGCAGCCGCATCCGCTCACCGCGGACGTGCGCGGCCTGCTCTACCCCACCGACTTCGCCTGGACCTACTACACCCATCCGCTGAAGCTGTCGTCCGACTGGCAGGTGCTGCTGAAAGCCTCACCTACCGCGACGACCATCACGGTAAAGCTGGGCGCGGGCGGCGACCAGACGCGCCGTCCCGGCGCCGCCCCCGCCGAGCCGCCCATGGTCGCCGTGCGCCAGCGCGGCAAGGGACGGCTGGCGATATGGCCGATGACGCCATCGACCTTCATCATCGACGCCTACCACCGCTTCTGGGGCGGCGGGCTGATCATGGACGGCACGAACCCGGCGCTGCCTTCCGACGGCCGGGCGCTGCTCTTCAACCTGCTGCAGTGGCTGGCGGCGCCATCCCGGGGCACCTTCGGCGGCTACGCGCCGAAACCAACCGACGTCATCGCGAATACCGACCCGCGCACCCAGCCGGTGGACTGGGACAAAGTCACGTATGGCGGAAAGCGGTTTCCCCACGCCTACCGCGGCCTCATCGGCCTGCGAAGCACGCTCTCTACCGGCGCCGCGGAACCGCGGGCGATGATCCAGGCGGCGCGCGACGCGGGCTACCAGTTCGCCGCCTTCAGCGAGGAGTTGGAGAAACTGACCGCCGACAAACTGGAGGCGCTGAAGGCGCTCTGCCTGGCGGAGTCCTCCACGACATTTCAGGTGTTCCCCGGCTTCACCTATCACGACGACTCCGGCAACGCCTGGGCCACCTTCGGCCGTACGCTGGCCTGGCCGAAAGACGACTGGTGGAGTTCAAAACAGCCCGGCGCGCTGGTGAAAAACAACATCGTCTTCCGCGGCTACGCATTTCCGCCGGTCATCCTGTTCAACGCCGGCGGCTACCATGAGCCGGCGTGGTTTCAGGGGAATTTCAAAGGAATGGCGCTCTTCACCAGCAACGGCGGCATGCTGGTCGACAATGCGTTCAAGCTCTACCTGAAGCTGCAGGAGGACGGCTTCGATCTGTTTCCCGCGGTGGTACACCTGGTGCGCACGCCCGCCGAGATTATAACGGCGGCGAAGTTACCGTACCAGAGCTATACGGGCTGGTACGACCTGCCGGACATCATGAGCGCCTATTCCGGCACCACCGCCATGCGGCAAAGCCATTACGTCTTCCACCGACCGCAGTTCATTTCCGGCGGACCGGTCATCGATGACTTCACCGTCATCGGCTTCGGCACCGCCGACCTGGCTACGCCCAACAACGACCGCTATCGCCTCTGCCTGATGCTCTCCGCGCCGAAGGGTTTGAAAGAGGTGGCGATTTATGACGGCCAGGAACTGTACCGCCGCATCCTCCTCAACGGCGAAAAAGAATGGACCGGCACCATCGAGGGCTATCAGGACCGCAACCGCGTCTTCCTCGCCGTCGTCACCGATCTGGCCGGCAACAAAGCTGTGAGCGGCGGACGCTGGACGAATGTGCAGGAGCTGCTGCTGGTGCGCTGCACCGACAACCTGAACACCTACCCCAGCGGCAAGTTCCTCGGTACGAACGTCTTTCCAATGCGCGGGCTGGAATCCTACATCGATCGCCAGGCGGGGCAGTTCAGCTACTTCCCGAACTTGGGCCTGCCGGAGACGGAGCGTCCGGCGGTAGAGCAGCAGTTGACACAGGTGAGCCGCTTCGGCTACATCCGCGACGACGTGCAGGACTACGGTTATCCACCCACCGCGTCGGCGAACTGGAACCAGACCGACCAGGCCGACCGCGCGGAGCCGCGGGCGTTGTTGCGCGGCCACACCGTCACCACCCTCTTCACCCCGCGCGCCGACGGCACGGTCGTCTACCTGGTCGAGGGCGACTTCGCCGCGAAGCAAGACATCATACTGCCACAGGAGCGCATCACCGTGTATGCCGGCACCTGGACGGCGGAGGCGGATACGGCATACCTGTCTCGGCGCAATGGCACATCCTTCGCGGCGAAGTTGTGCCCGCGCCTGCCCTATTGCTTCGGAACAATGGACGCAATTGAATACGCCGCCAATCTCGGCGCTCCAGGCGGCTCCCGCGCCGTCTACCCGCTCTTGCCTGGCACGTCATACGGGTTCATCCAGGGCAGCACGGGACACGTCGCCCAGTTCCTCTATCACGACGTGCCGGAGAAGCGTCTGCCCGCCGGCGCGCAACTGCGCTATCGCTACCTCGCTGCCTGGGGGACGGTGAACGGCCCACCAAGCAACGCCTTCATGGAAGAGGTGTGCGACAGACTCGGCCTGCGCGGGGTGCCGGCATATACGGTAAAGGCGACGCAGGGCCGGGTGGTCGATACCCGTTTCGTCCTCCATCTGCAGGCCGCCAATTATGGCTTCGCCGGCACGGTTTCGCAGGCGAAGCTGCCCATTGACTTGCCCGTCTTCATCGATGGTCTTAACCCGCGCTGGCCGGCGGGCATCCTCTACAAGGGTAAAAACACGCTGATGACGCCGGTGTGGCGCTTCACCCCGGTGGGCGACCGCTATGTGGAGCGCGTGCCCTTCCCCGGCGAGAACCAGCTTCTCCGCTTCGGCATACGCGGCGACCGCGGCATGCTGCAGATCGACACGGAGCACGCCGCGCGCGACCTGTATATCGGCAACCTGCTGGTCTGCGACCACCCGGAGGTGTTCCTGCAGTTGGACGACGCCCGCCCCGGCAAAGTGGCCATCTCCGCGAATAATCCCACCGATGCCCCGCTCACCTGCACCATCACCCCCGGGCCCGGCTTCACCCTACTCGGCAACTTCACCCGCACCATTACGCTGCCACCGGGAGGTATCCAGCGTATCGCGTTGCCATGACCAAATGCGAACGGAGCGAACCTCAAGCTCGCTCCGTTCGCGTTCAACAGAAGCCGCGCGCGTTACCGCGACTTCTTTTTGCGATCTTTCTTCGCCTTTTCCTTCACCTGGCGCATGGCGTTGACACGGGGTTCCAGATCGTCGCGCAACTGCTCGGCCATGCGGCGAAACTCGGAGACGGTACCGGGCTGCCCGGGCTGGCCGGCGGCCTGCTGCAGGATGACCGGCAGGAAGGCGTCGGTGCTGATCATGGAGATCGCTTTGTTCACCGCGCTCAGCGCTTCCGGCATTTTTCCCGCCTGTTTTTTGAACATGGCGCGCATATAGTAGAAATAGGCGCTCTCCGGCGCTTCTTTGGTCGCTTCTTCAAAGAGCAGATCCGCCTGCTGGGTGCGGCCGGCCATCATCAGGTTCGGCAACTGCGACAACTGCCCCTCATACTTTTTAAAGGTCTTCTGGAAGCGCAGCCAGCGGAACAGCGGCGGCAGATACATGATGCCCAACACGGCCAGCACCACGACGATGAGGCCGACCACCACCCACCCCGCGATGGGATGGAGCGTGAAGAGTGCCCAGATCGTCGCCGCGATGGCCAGCACGACCAACGCGGTGATGAGGATGACTTTCGGACGATTGATTTGCGGATTCATTCCCGACACCCACCTTCTCCAACATGACTGCGCGGCTCCAGGAGCCGCGTCCCGCTGATATTCACAAACGTGTATTATGTATTATGTGACCCGATCTTAAGAATGCGACGGCGCGGCTCTGGGAGCCGCGCCCCGCTATTATACACAAACCGGTGCGGGAATACGATACCCCCACCTCAAGATTCGATGCCGTACCCTCAAGCGGCGCACTCATGTTATAATGATATGACCGTCAGGGTACGCTGCTATTACAGACGCGGTCATTGATAACGCATCATCTTCGGAGATGTTATCGACGTATGGGCATGTGCAGGGCATGGTCAATGACCGCGTCCCAATATGACGTCTCGATGTCCGCCTCTGTAGGATTGACGCGTGCATCATCCGACCATTGAGGGGTTGGGCTTATCATCATGTTCCGCCGGAGCCGGCAGGATAAAATCACATCGCTGCGCAGCCTGCTGGCCACTGGGAGTCGTCACCTCCTGTTATTGGCGCTGCTGCTGGTCGCGTTCGTAATCACCGCGACACTGGCCGTGCTGGGCGCCAACCGCGCCGAGTTGCTGCGTCGTGCCGCCATCATGCACCTGCGCTTCGCGCTGGACCGCGAGGTGAACGTCGGCAGCGTGACATTCGACCCACAGGGCCGCATCACCGTCAGCAACCTCGCTGTCCGCGACCGCGACGGCCGCTCCGACTTTCTCGCTGTCCGCCGCATCGACGTGCGCTTCGACCCCGGGGCGATGTTCCGCCTGCCGTTGCGTCCCGCCGGCGCCATCAGCGCCATCGATATCACCGAGCCCCGCGCGGTGGTAACGCGCTCGGCCGCCGGACGGTGGAATTTTCAGGATCTGCTGGAGCAGGAATCGACACCTTCCGAGGACCGCTTCCGCGGCGCCATCCGCCTGCATGGGGGCGAGATCGTCTATCGCGACGCAAAGGGCGTCATCGGCGCGCCAATCAATGAGGATCTGACCGACGTCACGCTGACTCTGTCCCGCGCAAGCGACGACTACATGCCATTTCGTTTCGACGCGGGACTGCGATCGGGACGCATCGCGCGGCTGCAGGTGTCGGGCGGCATCAACATGGCGGCGCGACGCCTGCACGGCGAAGTGCTGCACCAGTCCTTCGACCTGCGAATGCTGCGCGCGCTGCTGCCGCCGAACATGCGGGAGATCGTCAGCGCCGACCGCGGGCGGGCGGACGGCCGCTGGCAACTGCTGCTCGATTACCGCAATAAACTCGAATTCACCCTCACCGGCCTCGCTGACCTGCATGACGTGGACGGCACGCTGCGCCTGCCCGGCATCCCGGGTCAGCGCGCGCGGGTGCTGCCGCTGCACATCGCCAGCGGACAGCTTGCGATGACGAACACCGTCATCGAGCTCATCGGCATCGACGGCACGGTGAGCGGCATACCCATGCGAGCGGACGGCACGCTGTCCGGCCGCAACCTGCGCACCATCGCGATGCAGGTACGACTGAATAACGCGCCCATGGCAAAGCTGGCGCGCGTCATCCCCGGGCTGTCCGAGCTGAAAGCCACCTGGGGCGGCACCGCGACCGGCTGGGCGCAGTTGACCGGGAGCCTGCCGGACATCACCGTGGCGGGGCATGTGGCGGGGCCGGCGATCACCGTCGACAAGGCCGCCTTCACCGATCTGGCGGGCGATTTCCGCTTCACCGGCACCGCCGTCACCTTCACCAATGCCTTCGGGCGCGGCTTCGGCGGCTCCTTCACCGGCAACGCCTGGGCCACCGTGGGCACGACGCCGGTCTTTCTCTTCACCGGCGAGGCGCGCGATATCGACAGCCACCTGGTGGCGACCACCTTCATCCCACCTCCGGCGCGCCCGGACATGCTCTCGCTGCACGATCTCGCCGGCCGCGTTTCCGGCCCGGTGACCGTGCAAACCTCCGGCACGGACACGATGGAGCTCATCGCCCGCCCGCGCGGGCTGGTGCAACTGAAAGATATCACCGGCGGCATGGCAGACGCCAGCCTGCACGTCATCGCCCATGGGAAACAGGCAATCACCACCGTGGAGCGGCTGACCATCGACACGCCGGACGGCCTGTTTGACCTGCAGGGCACGGTGAACGCGCGGGAGCAATTGGACTTTTCCGTGCGCGCGCACGCGGTAAAGTTGTCGCACTTCGCCGCGATGGCGCAATTAAAAGACATTGACGGCACCGGCTATGTGACCGGCGTCATCAGCGGCACCGCCAAACGCCCCGTCTTCACCGGCGATTTCCACGCGGTGAAGGGGCACCTGGCGACGAAGCCCTATAGCGATCTCAGTGGATCGCTGCACGCGGTGCTCACCGAAAAGCCGGACATGACGATGAAGAACGTGCGCATGATCAGCGAAGGCGTGCGCATGGAGTTCGCCGGCGCGCTGCGCGTGGACAACCCCGAGACGTGGGAAGCATCCGCCACAATCGGCCTGCCGCGCACCACGCTCTCCGCGCTGGCGAAGGCCGCCGGCGTCAGCCTGCCACTGGACGGCATCATCGAAGGCGACGTGCAGTTGCGCGGTCTGCCCAACGCCCCGGAAGGCAGCGGACGACTGGTGCTGGCGCACCCGACGCTGGCGATGGGCGAAACGAGCGTGGCGCTGGAGAGCGCGGTTATCTCCTTTGCCGTCAAGGGCCACACCGTCACCATCACGAATGCCGAACTGGCCTACCAGGGCAATCTCATCCGCCTCACCGGCACGCTGTCGCTGGACCCGGCCACGCCGGTCGAGCAGCAGTTGGCGCTGCATATCTCCGCGCCGTCCTTCGCCACAGACAGTCTTATCGCGCCGCTGAACCGCGCCCCGCGCGACATGCCCGTCACCTTCATTGACGGCGACCTGTGCCTGCCCTTCGACATGGCGGGCACGCTGGCTATTGAGGCCGATGTCACCGCTGGACTAACCCCCGGGCCGAAAGAAACCGCTGATCAGGTGGTGGCGCGCACGCTGCGGGCGTCGGCCACCATACGCGCGCCGAAAACGCTAGAGATCGCCGGCGTGCCCTTCCGCGACGGCGCGGTAGCGGTGGCCTTTGACGGCAAGAGCCGAATGCTGACACTGAAGCAGCTCACCCTCACCCGCGACGGTTCCGACCACGATTACACCCTGGCGCTAACGCGGGAAGGCCGACTGCAGCTCGAGACTAAAAAAGCCGACCTCGGACTGGCGCTGACCGCGGCTGACGGTAAAACCGGCGCCGACCTGGCGCAGTTGCGCCAGGACGCCCTCACCATGGCGGACAACCTGTGCGCGCTGCCCGGACTGGCCGAGGCCGTGACGGCGCTGCAGGCGGTGCCGACCCCGTTTGGCGGCGCCGCGGCGCTCACGGTGACGCTGTCGAACACGCTCGACAGTCCGAAGCTGGCGGCCGCGCTGACGCTGCGCGCGATGACCATGACCGGCAACGCGCTGCCTGATGTCGACAGTAATATCACGTACGATACTGCGAGCCGCACTGTCACTGTGAACGAGCTGGCGCTGCGCGGCGGCGCCGACGCGGACGCCACCGCCAGCCTGACCGGCAGCGTGACCCTCCCGGTGAAAGACGCCCGCGGGAAAGAGATCAAACCCGGGCCGATGTCGCTGAGTTTGGAAGCGCAGAACGTTGATCCGAGCGAGATCGGACGCTGGTTGAACATCCCCGCGCTGCAGGCGATGAAAGGCACCGCGACGATCTTTGCCTCCGTCCCGGACACCTCGACCACCGCGCACCCGAACGTCGACGCGTCCATTGAAATCGCCAACCCCGTCTTCAACGGAGTGGCGTTCAAGGCGCTGTCCGCCACGGTGACGCTGGACGACGACGGCATCTGGATCGGCCGCTGGGTAGCGCCGAATACCGCTACGCCCACCGACGGGCAGACGCCGGTGCGCTTCGCTGGCCGCGACATCCTCCCCGACGCGGCCTCGACGCTGCAGTTCAGCAACCCGAACAACGGGCGGATCGAGCCGCTGCAGTTATACGGCTACGTGCCGTTCCGCTGGAAAGGCCCGTTGAGCCCGGACGTGCCTCTCGACGAGCCGCTGCTCTTTTATGCGCGCCTGCCAAAACAGGGGATGGACGTGGTGCGCGCGTATGCGCCGGAACTGCCGCTGGGCAACGGCGTCATCGACGGCACACTGGCCATCGGCGGCACGCTGCGCCAACTGGTGCTGCAGGATGGCGCGTTCCACGCGCGTATCGACGAGATGGCAATGGAGCAGGCGGACCCGAATCCGAACCTGCCGGACCGCCTGAAAGATATCGTCGTCGATCTCGGCTTCCGCTCGGAAACCACACGGGACGGCCGCGTCATCAGCGTCGTCGACCTGCGCGATCTCTCCGCCACCTACACCCGCGCTGACGTCGATGCCGCGAAGCCGGCAAAGAAGAAGGAATTTTTCGCGCTGCGCTGG
This sequence comes from uncultured bacterium, assembly GCA_964590255.1. Taxonomy (GTDB): domain Bacteria; phylum Armatimonadota; class Hebobacteria; order CAIYQO01; family CAIYQO01; genus JAKIYB01. Next base: position 8,654 of record CAZPYA010000102.1, on the reverse strand, counting down.
CTGCGGGCGCTGTTGAACAAACCAGTGGAAAAACGCCCCTTCACGCCGGGCATCGTGGTGGCGCGCGGCGGCGAAAACGGCGCCATCCGCGTCGACACGGCGAAGCTCTTCACCTCCGCCGGCGCGCTGGTGCCGGTGGAACGCATCCCCGACACGCTGCAATACGACATCTACGCCAAGGTGCTGCGCGCGCGGCTGAACCCGAATCCCCTCTTCCAGGGCACGGTGACCAGCTACCTGCACCTGGGCAACGTGCCGGCCACCGGACGGCCGCTGCTGGAAGGCAACGTCTACCTGGAGTCCTCGCGGGTGAATTTCGGCATGGAGCAGGCGGCGCCGGCGGCACTGCCGCCCATCCCGCTGAACCCCGACCTGCAGATCGGTATCTGGATGGGGGCCGGCAACAGCGTGACCATGGAGCCGGAGAACGCCATCTTCAGTTCGTCGATTTCAGCGAACCTGCCGATCGTGCGCACCAAGCTGCCCTTCCCCTTCTCGCCCGGCGAGCAGCAGTACCTGTCGCTGAACCTGAATACGAAGCCGGCGATCAACCCCGACGACGTGATGCATCTGGGCAGTTGGGCGAACCGCTTCCGCAACACCAATTTCGCCGACCCGGCGAATAACTACGGCACCGTCGCCTGGCTGGAAGGCACGCTCTACCAGCCGGTATTCGCCGCCCGCGTGCTGCTGGAGCCAAACAAGTCGACCATTGCGCTGCCCGGCGGCATCCTCACTTTCACTTCCGCGGTGGCCGACGCGCGCTTCCCACTCGTCCCGCAAGGTCCGGACGATCAGCCGCGCCTCTTCACCCTGGCAAAGGTGACTGGTACGCTGGCGGGGTACGGCATCGAAGGCGTCATCGAAGGCGACCTGCTGAAACAGGACCGCGGCGCGCTGGAATCGATCGGCGACGTCGGCGCGGCGTCGGCTGACCGGCGCAAATTGCCCATCACCTTCACCACGGTCAGCGCGCCTACCGGCGCCGCCCCGCTGACTAATGACGAAATCTACTCGCGCCTGATCGGCTTTTCCACGCTGGCGAAGGTGCTGGAACAGCGCGACACCGGCAATCCGTGGGATCCCCTGCGCTACACCGCGAACGACTGGCTGCCGCCCGGCACGCAACGGGCGCTGGCCGACAAAATGGGCCTGGCGACGATCAACATGAGCCTCGATCCGACGACCAATGCGCTGGAGGCCACGTTGATCACGAAGACCTACACCCAGGCGCGCCTGGGCGGCTACCGCTTTGGCCTTACCACCACCTTTGACACCCCGCAGCCGTGGAAACTCTGGGTCGATTACAGCCTGCCTAACCTACGCCTGCTGAACGCCGTGTCGCTACGCAATTTCTCGCTGAACGCCTATGTGAATGACCAGGAAGAGCGCAGCATCAACCTGTTGTGGCGCCGCGAATTCTGAGCCATAGCCGCCGCGTGCCGTTTTGCACCCGCACACACAACCCCTAGCCCCTGGTCATCGCGCTACACCACAGTATTAGGCTAGGATATTTTCGCTAAGATAACGTTAGTTTGCTTGTTACCATGGACGCAGCAGGCATTATTTGCTATAATACTTCCGGAATCGCTCACCCATTTTCCTGGAGGATGATGTAGCTTGGTAGACGAGACTTCTCAGCAATATACCGAACAAGATATTCGCGTCCTGAAGGGACTCGAGTCCGTACGACTTCGCCCGGGAATGTATATCGGGGACACCGAGTTCAAGGGGTATCATCACCTCTTCAACGAGGTCATCGATAATGCCATCGACGAGGCCATGGCGGGCTACTGCACCGAGATCACCGTCACGCTGCAGGAGCCGGATGTGCTCTCCGTGATGGATAACGGCCGCGGTATTCCGGTCGGCATCCATCCCGAGGAAGGCATCTCGACGCTGACCGTGGTCATGACCATCCTCCATGCCGGCGGCAAATTCGGCGGCGGCGCCTATAAGGTTTCCGGCGGCTTGCATGGCGTCGGTGTCTCCTGCGTGAACGCCGTGTCCGAATTCCTCATTGCCGAAGTGCATATCAACGGCCAGATTCACCGCCAGCGATTCGAGCGCGGCGTACCGATGACCGAAGTCGAGGTGATTGGCGAGACACAGAAGACCGGCACCACCGTCACCTTCAAGCCCGATACCGAGCTATTCGGGACCACCCTGCATTTTCACGCCGAGACGATCGTCGGTCGGCTCCGCGAGCTGGCCTACCTCAATCGCGGTCTGAAAATCATCTTCGTGAACAATGTCACCGAACACACGGAAACCTTCCATTTTGCCGGCGGTATTGTCACCTTTGTCGAAAAACTCAACACCCTGAAGAATCCCCTGCACAAGCCATTCTATGGGATCAAACAGCGCGAAGACTGCGAAGTCGAGATGGCGGTGCAGTACAACGACGGATATCAGGAAACGCTCTTTTCGTATGCCAACAACATCCACACCACCGACGGCGGCACCCACGTCTCCGGCTTCCGCACCGCCCTCACCCGCGTGCTGAACGCCTACGCGCGCAAGAACGGGCTGTTGAAAGAGAAGGACCCGAACTTCAGTGGCGACGATGTGCGCGAAGGCCTGACGCTGGTGCTCTCGGTCAAAGTGCCGGAGCCGATCTTCGACGCCCAGACGAAAGGCCGCTTGCGCAATCCGGCCATGGAAGGCATCGTCAACTCGGTAACGGGCGAAGCCCTGACGGATTTCCTGGAAGAAAATCCCGCGGTGGCCCGCAAAATCATCGAGAAGGCGCTCACCGCCTCCCGCGCCCGCGCCGCCGCCCGCAAGGCGGTGGAAATCGCCCGCGCCAGCGTGCTGGAAACCTCCAGCGGCCTGCCGGGCAAGCTGGCGGACTGCCACAGCAAAGTGGCCGATGAGTGCGAACTGTTCCTGGTGGAGGGCGACTCCGCGGGCGGCTCCGCGAAGAAAGCGCGCAACAGCCGCTTCCAGGCGGTGCTCCCGCTGCGCGGCGTGGTGCTCAATGTCGAACGCGCCCGCCTCGACCGTATCCTCGGCAATAACGAGATCGCGGACATGATCCGCGCCATCGGCGTGGGCATCATGAACGGTAACAGTGATTCAGGCAGCGAGAGCGACAGCGCCTCCGACACCTTCAACCTGGAGAAGCTGCGCTACAGCCGTATCATTATCATGACGGACGCGGACGTGGACGGCGCGCACATTCGCACGCTGCTGCTCACCCTCTTCTACCGCTACATGAAGCCGCTCATCGAACATGGCAACATCTTCATCGCCCAGCCGCCACTGTTCGGCGTGAAGCACGGCAAAGAGATGCAATACGCGATGAACGAGAAGGAGCTGGAAGCGATTCTCGTCGATAAGCCGAAACGCGGCGTGCAAGTAATGCGCTACAAAGGCTTGGGCGAAATGGACGCCGACGAGTTAGCCGTGACCGCCATGGAACCGAAAACCCGCCGCCTGGTGCGCATCGAGTTGGAGGACGCCGTTGAAGCCGACGAAATCTTCACCGTGCTCATGGGCGACGCCGTGGCCCCGCGCCGCGAGTTCATCGAAAGCTACGCCCGCGAAGTGACGAATCTGGACATCTAACGGAGCGCGGATGTCTCATCCGCACGTCAGTAAGCAACGGGGGCGAGTCCACGGACTCGCCCCCGTTTTTGGGCAGGAATTTTCCCCGCGCGCGGCAAATAGTCTCACTCTATTGCGACTCGATTGAAAGCGAGACACGACATGACTGCCGACAAACTCTGGGGCGGCCGCTTCACCACCGGCGTGGACGTAGCGTTGCATCAGTTTCAGGCATCGCTGTCCTTTGATGCCCGCATGTGGCGCGAGGACATCACCGCCAGCATCGCCCACGCGCGCATGCTGGGGGCTACGGGCATCCTGACGGCGCAGGACTCAGAGAACATCATCGGCGGGCTGCGAGCGCTGCTGGCGGCCTGGGAACCGGACGGCCCGGTCATTGACGACCAGGAGGACATCCACTCCAAGGTGGAGGCCGCGCTACGCGAAAAGCTGGGTGCGCTGGCTGGCAAGCTGCACACCGCCCGCAGCCGCAATGACCAGGTCTGCACCGATTTCCGCCTCTACCTGCGCAACGGCTGTGACCGGCTGGACGCCGCGCTGCAGGCGGTGCAGCGATCGCTCATCGCCTGTGCCGAGAAGCATCTCGACGTCGTCATGCCCGGCTTTACCCACCTGCAGCACGCCCAGCCGGTGCTGGCGGCTCACCACTTGCTCGCCTACGTGTGGATGCTTGGTCGCGACCGCGAACGCGTCGCCGACGCCCGCCGGCGCATCAATCGCCTGCCGCTGGGCGCCGCCGCGCTGGCGGGAACGAAATTCCCCATCGACCGTGAGATGGTCGCAAAGGAACTCGGCTTCGAATCCGTGCTGGAAAACAGCCTGGACGCCGTGGCCGACCGCGACTTCGCGGTGGAACTCCTCGCCGCCTGCAGCCTGGCGATGGCCCACCTCTCTCGCTTCTGCGAGGAGCTTATCCTCTGGTCCAGCCAGGAGTTCTTCTGGGTCGACCTGCCCGAAGGCTTCTTCACCGGCAGCAGCATCATGCCGCAGAAGAAAAATCCCGACGGCGCCGAGCTGATCCGTGGCAAATCCGGCCGCGTCTTTGGCCATCTGATGGGCCTGCTCACCGTGCTGAAAGGCCTGCCGCTGGCCTACAACAAAGACCTGCAGGAGGACAAGGAAGCGACCTTCGACGCGCTAGACACCACGCTGGCCTGCCTGCGAATCACCGCGGGCATGGTGGCCGGGATGACTTTCCGCCGTGACCGCACGCTGGCCGCGCTGCACGGCGAGATGAGCGCCGCCACCGAGATCGCCGACTACCTCGCCGGCAAAGGCCTGGCATTTCGCGACGCCCACCACGTCTCCGGCGAGATGGTGCGCTACGCCGAAAGCCAGCACAAGGGACTGGCTGATCTCACGCTGGAGGAACTGCGCCAGTTCTCCAACCTCGTCGAGGCCGACCTACCGCCGTTGCTCACCCCGGAAGCCGTCGTCGCCGCGAAAACCTCTCGCGGCGGCACCGCGCCCGAACGCGTGCGCGAACAACTGGAGAAGGCGCGCGCCATGGTCGGATAACGCATGCCTGTGCAGATTCCCGCCCCTTCGCAAGCCATCCCCCGCGGGATGGCTTGTTTGCGTCACAACACCGTCCCCTCGCGGCGAGTATGGTAAAGAAGACTGCTGTCACTCATCCAGGGGGAAACCATGCGATCAGGATTGTGCGCGTGTGTGATGCTTGTGCTCGGCGTATTGACGCTGCTCGGTTGCGGCGGCGGGAGCGGCCGGCCGCTGCAAGACACGCCGGCGAACCACATAACGCTCGGCCAGGCGGAAACGCTGGCGCGCGATATCACGGTGTCCGGAGCCGGCGGCACGGTCACCGTGTATAAAACCGGGCACCCGCTGCACAATATGTCGCTGGTCGTGGCGGAAGGCGCCTTTCCAGTCGGCGCCAATTTCACCATCAGCGCCACGCCCATCACCGGGCATACCTTCGGCGCGCTGCTGCGCCTGCTCACCCCGCTGATCACCCTCGATAACGACGGCGCCGCGGTGGATGTGGGCGTGATGCGCCTGACGATCCCCGTCAATACTACCTCCGGCGAGTCGGTGCTGGCCTTCGCCCACAACCGGCTGACCGGCCGCACCGAGCCGCTATCCACGCTGGCGGTCTCCGGCAACACGATCACCATCGCGCTCACCCAATGCACGGCGCCCGCGACGATGAAAACGACTACTGACACCAATGGCCTCGATCTCTTCGTGGCGGCGGTAGACGCGACCCAACTGCCGGCGACGCTACAGACGGGCTTCCGTCCTGGCGTCGACAGTTGGCAGTTCCCGAATCGCGGCTCATACATCACCCCGGGCGGGCAATGCGTCGGCTGGAGCACTACCGCGCTATATTATTACCTGGTGCGTAAAGGCAACGTGCCACTCTACGAGCGCTACGACAATGGTGACGGCCCCGGCTGGACCACCCCAGGTTTCTGGCAGGACGACACCCGCGCCTACCGCCTGACCGCCGCCGCCCAGCGCATCGAAGACGGCCGGTGGGCAACATACCTGCAGGCCTTGCCGCCGGTCGCCGGCAGCACGCTGGACCAGTTGGACCTGCTGGCCTGTCGCCTGGCGATGCACTTCACCGATGAGCCGCAGTTGCTTGTCCTCGCTGACCCGGGTGGGCTCGGACATATGGTCATCGTCACCCGCGCGGACGCGGCCACGCTCTGGTTGGCCGATCCGGTCTACCCGACCGGGACCGACCGGAAGATCACTCTGACGGCCACTGGCTTCGGAAGCTATGACAACTACACCGAGATGCACTACCTGTCGCGCGGCACCATGGTGGCCTGGGCGCGCATCCGCGAGCTGTGGGCGGCGTTTGACCAGGGCGTGGTGGGCCTTGATCTGTATCCACGCAACCGGCTTGAGTGGCTGAATGACGAGGGCCGCTGGGAGGAGATCATCGGCGCCATCACGACCACGCAGATGCAGATCGAGCTCCGAGCGAACATCGAAGGGATCGCCACCCCCGGCTGGCGCGCCTATACCCGCGACGGGCAGTCGCTGGACACGCTGCCGGCCACCGGATCGCGCATTTACCCGCTGACGACCGCGGAAACCGTACTCGGCGTGAACATCCTCGCCAAACCGACCGGTCAGCCAACCTGGGAGTGGGTCAATTTCCAATGGATCACCGTGCAGCGTCCGTGACGATTACATCATCAGTGTGAATCTACAGAATTGCGTACCATCACGGTATTCCATTCTCCTACAGACGCGGTCATTGAAAAGTTTTACTACAGGGTGATGGTCGCGACATGCTCTACCGGGGAATGACAATCAATGACCGCGTCCCAGTTATGACTGCTCGATGGGGGCTATGACCTGGCCGGTGGCAACCAGGAAGTTGGCGATCAGGCACTGGGTCCCATGGCGGATGTATTCGAATTCGATCCGTTCGACCTGTCCGGGGCGCATGGGCTTGGCCGGGTATTTGTGTTCGAGCGCCTGGATGCCGGATTTTTCATCGATACAGGTGACGAAGATATCCTGGGCGTAGAGCATGGCGGCGTCCTGGTACAGTTGACACACGGGAGCGGCTTGCGCGGCAAACTCGTCGGGATCGAGGTCGGAGTTGAGCCAATAGCGCAACTGATGCGGCTTAAGGTCGGCCTCCTTTTAAAAACGCCCCACGTGCCGTGGGGAAATGGAGTCGACCACCCCTTGGCGTTGGAGTGCGTCGGCCAGTTCACGGGGTGTCCAATGGGTGCCCTCCCGTCCCACGTCGGTCGGCTTGGTGCAGGCGAGGGCAGTGAGTGGCGTAATCTGTTCCGGCGTAAAGGTCGGTGGGCGTCCGCCGCGGGCGGTATCGGTCAGGAGGGTGCGCAGGGTGTCCCGGAGGGTGGGCGCCCCCTCGGCACCGGCTTCGGCAGCCAGGAGTGCCGGCTGGGCGTCGAGCCAGCGGTGGCGCCATTTGCGGACGGTCTCGCGATTGGTATCGCAGGTCTGGGCGACCGTTTCAAGGCGTATCCAGGCTCGAATTTTCAACTTACCTGTATGCGTATCCCTCACGTAAACTCAAAAAATTCGTTACAGTCCCCATTTCTTGCATGTATCAGTATTCCACCCGGAAGACCACCGTCTCCGGCTCCGTGAAGGTGAATTCCACTGTCTGCGCGCATTCGGCGACCACCTCGTTGCGGAAGACTTCCGTCACCCGCGAGGGCGCGGGGAGGCGGAGGGTGCGGGGGCCGGGTTTGGCGCTGTGGACCATGACGAGGTCTTTTCCGGTGGCGAGCTGCAAGTCGCTCCGTCGTTCCGCGACCGCGCCTACCGCCCTCGGCGACCCCGCCGTCCCTGGGGGAATTGGTGGGATGATTGGCGGGTTCGGTCGTTTCGTCGGACAGACAGGCGATGGGCACCCCGGCATCACCTGTATGTGGGTCGGCCTCCAACGGGCGATGGATGTTGCCCGTGCCTATGAGACGTTTGGCCCCGGAACGCCGTTGGCGGCACAACTGGAGGGGGCCGATGACGACGACGCGCAGACTCCCGCGACGAAAGACGGTAGTAGTCGCGAACGCCGGGAAGACGATATGGGTCAAGCCCCAGGGAGAGGGGGGCAGGGGGTGGGGCGCGCCTCTCACCCCTCAATCACCACATCTTCGGCGAATCGCACCGTTTCCAGCCGCAACGCCGCCGCGTCCGCCACCGGGGCTTCGCCGGCCAGGCGCACGTTGCGGAAAGTGACGCCGCGAATGTCGTGCTCGGTATCCAGCCCGGAAATCTCGGAGTGCGGCATGATGCCGCCGTATATCGTCACGCCGTCCACCGCCACGTCGCGGATGCGACCGCGTTCCGGGTCGTTGCCCCACACATCGTCCACCACGCTCAAGTACAGCAGCATCGGTTCACCACCAAGCGCGGCGTAGGCGCCGGTTGCCGGCGCGCGCAGGCCGTCGTATTCGGTGTCGCGGAAGGTGATGCCGCTGATGGTGGCGCTGTCCGAGACGCGCACCCCCAGGCACCAGTGCCGGGCGAAGAGGATATCGCAGCGGGTGAAGCATACATCGCTGATCGGCGAGCGCGTCTCGTAGGTGACGCCCAGCGCGTATCCCCAGTCGTTCCAGATGGTG
>CAZPYA010000101.1:668-19511 GCA_964590255.1 uncultured bacterium | reverse complement strand
GCCACGATCCATCCTCCACGATCCGACTACGATCACTTCCAAGACAGTTTCTCAGGACTGGGCACTCTACTCAACACCATTCCACGCTCTGCCGTCCGTTCCCTCGTGACCAGGCCGCGGACAACCATCTCTTCAATGAGCGCGTCGGCGGCGGCGGGGGGGAGGGCCATCACCTGGCGCAGGCGGTAGGCGGGGATGCCTTCGCCGACGGCAGCCAGGTGGGCGCCGAGGATCGCTTCTTCGTCCAGCGCGGGCAACGGTTCCAGCGGCGGTGCGGCGTCCAGCCACTCCTCGAACCACGTCCAGCAGCGCAGCATGTTGCCGTAGATGGACGCGAACTGGCGTGGATCGGGGTAACGCGCCAGCAGCGGCCGCAGCATGTCCGCTTGGCAGGCGCGCTTGCGCAGCATGGCGGTGATCACCCCCAGGTCGTTCCGCGACGCCCCCAACGCCGCCAGCGCGTTGGCGCTGTCATCCAGCATCTCCTCCAACACCTCGACGGCGGGGCGGTAGCCGCCGGTCCAGCGGAAGGAGGCCTGCAGGCCGTCGCGCGCGGCAGCGTAGCGGTTCACCAGGTAGTCGCGATACATCTCCGAATCGGGCGGTGTCGGCTCAATCACCGTCGCCTGCGCATGCACGAAGGCCGCGGTGAAGACCGCCAGCTCTGCCAGGAAGCGCCGGGACGACGCGCAGTCGGTGGCGCGCACCTCCAGCGTGGGCACCAGGAAGAGCTTGGGGTTGATATCGCTGCCCCACACTTGCTGCGCCGTCCGCGGGTCACGCCACATGCTGGGCTTGATGTTGTCCAGCGCCATGTAGCGCGCACGATAGCTTTTGTATGCGCCGCGCATCCGGTTAGCGGCGGGCGAGTTCGCCGCCAGCGCCACCAGCGCGGGCACCCAGCGCACCAGCGCGTTCTCCAGGTAGATGCCGGCGCTTTCATCGGTGAGCGTGCCGACGTGTATATGCGCCGAGTTGTAGACCGCCTCCACGGGATGGGCGGCGGCGGGGTAGAGGGTTAGTTCGGCCTCCGCCAGCAGCTCGGTCGCGCGATCGGTGACGCGCTGGATGCGCGCCCAGATTTCCGCCAGGCTGTGGTTGATGCCCAGCGGGAACTCCAGCGCCATCTTGTCGATGCCGATGGGCAAGTCCAACTCTGCCGCCAACAGTCCGGCGAAGCCCATCAGGCGCGCGGGTGGCGCGAGCCGGCCCAGCCGGTCTACCACGCAGTGCTCCCAGTCGCTGCTGAAGGTGGGCGGGTCGAATCGATTCATGGCATCCTCCGATCCGCGATGCCGGCGAACAGCGCGTGGAAGGGCGCATTCATGTTACCGGGTATGTCAACCGCTGCGGCATATACCGTGCCGATGCCCGCCAGAGGCAGCGGCTGGACGGGGGCGTTCAGGGTGGCGGCGCCGACGCGGAAGCGGGCGGTTTCCGGCGCGTCGCCGATCACCCGGCCCACCAGCGCGCAGCGGACGCCCGCCGCCGCCGGGATGCGGCAGGCCACCCAGGCGCCGTGCGCCGCGGCACCGCAGATCTCGCCCGCGGCCAGCGCCAGCGGACGGCTGAAGCGGCTGCCGGGATGCACCGGCGCCAGCGGCCAGTTCAGCTCCAGCGCCAGCGAAAGCGGGGTGACGCGCAGGCCGAAGCTCGGCGTCGTCGCCGGGTCGAAGAGGAAAAGCGTGCTTGCTCGGCGCAGCGGGTGCTCGGTCAGCAGCCAGCCGTCCCGCGGGCTCCAGCCGTGTGCGTGCTCGTGGTATGTCGGCTCCGGCGTGCGCCAGGCGACCAGTTGCCCCCCGTATGCGCACAGCAGCCTGCTGCCCGCCACCGGCGTTTGTTCGTTGCCCCAGGCGGCGCGCAGGCCCTGGCCGCAGGCGCGGATGTCGTCGATGGGCACGTGCGGGTCTTTCGCGCGCGCGTGGTAGCGGAAGTGGAAGGCGCGCTCCCAGCGCAACAGCGGCCATTCCCGCGCCAGCGCGCAGGTGAGCGACGTCCACAGCCCGCACGCCGGGTCTACGCGGCCGGACAGCCGCAGCCAGACCATCTGCGCATCCTCTCCCCAGCGGGCGTCCGGCAGCGCCACGCCGCCCAACTTTTCCGAGGGGTGCCAGCCCATGATGTAGCGGTCGACCAGTCCGGCCCACTCCATGGGCGCCTGGATCAGCCCGGCGGGCCGCGCGAAATGGTTCACCCCCCGCCCACGCTCCCACCAGTCGGCCAGCGTCCCACCGCCGGTGTAGCCCAGCATGTCGGTGGTGTACCACGGGTTCTCCAGCCGGTATACCTGCGTGCTGGGCAACCGCAGCTTGCCGACGAACGGCTCCGCCGGCACCACGCTGCACGCGGCGAACAACTCCCCGCAAGAGACGGTCAGCTCCACCGGCCGCGGGTGACCCGCCGGCAGCAGGCCGGTGACATCGGCCGTTGCCGTCCAGGCGTCGCCCTCGCGCCGGAAATCGCCCGTGCGAGTGCCGCCTGGGCCGGAGACGGTATATGGCGGCGGCTCTCCTCGCTCCCAATACAGCGTCAGTGCCAGCCGTTCCGGCGCGTGAGAGGCCACCGCCGGCGCGACGTGCAGCGGACGCAGCCAGCGCGCCGACTCCGCCATCGTCAACACCAGGCTGTCACCGGGTTCGCCGATCTCGCGCCGGTCTTCGACGATGCGCTCGACGGTCACCACGGCGCCGCGCAGCCATGTCGGTGCCGCCGCCCGCGCCGGCAGCAGGCACTGCGGGGCGACGGTGACCGCCAGGCGCTGCAGCCCATCGGCGTCCCCCAGCGGTTCAATGCATGTGATTGTGCCGAGGATGGCGTCCATTGCCGCTATGGTAGCGCACGGCCACGCCGTGGCACACGCCGAAAACATGACAGGGCGGCGATTATGTCCCTGTATCGCGCTTCGCGTTGATGAACGCATGCTTGAGCAGTTCCGGCACACGGGTGTCAAGTTGATAATCATGCTGAAGAGTATTCCGTTCTAATATGCTCAAAAGCTGTCCCAGGACGGGACGGCACACCAATCGGAGGAGATCAGCCATGAAGGCATACTGGTGGATCGGAGCCTTGCTGCTCGCGCTGCTGCTGGCCGGCTGCGGCGGTGGCGGCACTACTTTTGTTGATGTAGATCCCTTCACCGCCCCCACGGCTAGCGCAGAGTTCCGGTATAGCTGGCCGGCGGGCATCAACGTGCTGGGGATCGAGCTGTATTACCAGGGGAAATCGGTGGGGCAGCAGACGGCGTTGCGCACGGCCGGCGAGTCGCGGGCCTTCGTGCGGTTCACTCGGCTGTATCCGAACAACCTGACCTTCCTGGCCCGGACGTATCGCACCCTCGGCGATACGGCGGTGGTGAAGGAGGGGTGGGGCGGGGTGCGTGTGCGGCCAAGTCAGACGCCGGTGGTGACGCTGGCACAGGATGAACCGATTGCCGAATTGCTGATTCTTCCGGCTATTCCGGTTTTGGCCGTCGGTCAATCTCTGCAGTTGATCGCGGTGCTACGCAATGCCAACAAGGCGATTCTCCTGGACACCCCCGGTTCGATCACCTGGACGACCGAGGATGCGGCGAAGGTGGCGGTGACGGCAACGGGCGCGATCACCGCGTATCAGAAGGGGGGCAATGTGACGGCCCGGCATACGACGGCGATGAGCGATAGCACCTTTGTCGATGTGCCGGGCTTGCCGGGTGGGCAGGGTCTCATCACGTTCAGCTTGAATTACGATGGATTCGAGGAACTGGAAGGCGATCTGTGGTCTTTGGACAGTGAATTGAATGCCGATATCTATCTCATGAATTCCGATGGCAGCAACTTGAACCGTATGACGACGAATTTCGCGGTGGATGAATACCCGTCATTGAGTCCGGATGGCCGGGTGCTGGCATTTTCCTCTAACCGCGGCAACTCGACGTCGTATACTGACGATCCAATCTTCGATTCCGATGTATATGTCATGAAGACGGATGGCAGCGGGCAGTATCGTGCGGCGCGGTATGGCATCTATCCGACGTTTTTTGCCAACGGCACAAAACTGGCTTTCGTGCGACAGGACGGCATCTACCAGGCCAATCTCAATGGCAGCGGCATCTCGCGCCTGGTGGCCACCCGATTTGCCCGGAATGGCCAGTATGCCATCAGTCCTGACAACACCATCTATTATACCAACCGAGCCAGCGATGACACGTTTGAGGAACTGTATATGCTGAAATCAGGGAGCACGACACCGGTGCGGTTAACGGAATTTTCCAACGATCCGCTTGCATTTCTGTATACTGTCTGGCACCCAGCCTGCAGTCCCGATGGGAAGACTGTGGCGTTCGCCTTCGGGAACCCGGGCACTTCGGCCTACATCTATCTCATCGATGCCGATGGATCGAATCTCCGAAAATTATCCATGACCGCCGGCGGCGTCGAACGGCTGTCCTTCTCGCCGGATGGCACACAACTGCTGGTCACGCTGGAGTATAACCGGGCGCGTGAAGGTTACGAACTGATGGTGATGAACCTGAATGACGGGGCTGCGACACTTATTGCCGGGCCGTATACGATGTCCGGGAGCTGGGGTGGGCGGTAAACCTGGCGATAGCGACGTGGATGCGGGCAGCCGGCCAGGGGTTGGCTGCCCGCATCTGTTTGGTGAGAGCCTTTCGAGGGCGAGGACGCTTGGTGATTTGACACCCTCTCCTCCCTCCCGGTATCCTTAGTATGGGAGACACCATTCCCCACGACGACGTAGAAACCGGAGAGACCATGGCTGCGCACGAGCGTTTCCGCTACCAATCCCTTGATGAGCTGCAGGCGGCGATTGACCGGCTGGGTGTTGCGATTCCGTTGACTGACCGTACGGACGTGCTGGTGACACCCGTCCAGTTCGGTTCGCTGACGGTGCCGAACCGCATGGTGATTCACCCGATGGAGGGGTGCGACGCGGATGGTTACGGCAACCCGACGGAGTTGACCTTCCGTAAATACGAGCGCTTCGCCGCCGGCGGGGCGGGGATGTTGTGGCTGGAGGCGTGCGCGGTGGTGCCCGAGGGGCGCGCGAACCCGCGGCAAATCTGGCTGACCGAGGAAACCCTGCCCGCCTTCCGCGAACTGGTGGACCGCACCCACGCCGCCGCGCGCGCGGGCATGGGCGCCGATTTCCGTCCCATTCTGGTGCTGCAGCTCACCCACTCCGGCCGCTACAGTAAGCCGGTGGGCCCGCCGGCGCCGCTGATTACCCACCATTCGATTATCGACAGCAAGTCCGCGGTGACGCCGGAGACGCCGGTGCTCACCGATGAATACCTGGACAGCCTGGTCGCCTACTACGTGCAGGCGGCGACGCTGGCGCAGGCGGCGGGGTTTGACGCGGTGGATATCAAGGCGTGTCACCGCTACCTGGTTTCCGAGCTGCTGGCCTCCTTCACCCGCGAGAACTCGCGCTATGGCGGCGCCTTCGAGAACCGCGTGCGCCTGCTGGTAAACGCCGCCCGCGCCATCCGCGCCGCGGTGCCAGATATGGAAGTCAGCTCGCGCCTGAATCTCTACGACGCGCTGGAATACCCCTACGGCTGGGGCGTCGACAAAGACGATATGATGCAGGCCGACCTGACCGAGCCGAAGCGGCTCATCGCACAATTGATGGAGCTGGGTTACCACGGCCTCAACACCACCATCGGCAACCCGTATTACAACCCACACGTCGGCCGGCCGTTTGACTCGCCCATCAAAGGCATGTATACGCCGCAGGAGCACCCGCTGGAGTCCTTCGCGCGCTTCATCGCCATCACCGGCGAGGTGCAGCGCAGTTTCCCCGGGCTGGCGGTGGTGGGCTCCGGGCACTCCTGGATGCGCCAGTTCTTCCCGAACGTGGCGGCGGCGCTCATTGACAACGGCATGGCCACGCTGGTCGGCCTCGGTCGCGGCGCGCTGGCCTATCCCGACTTCGCGAAAGATATCATCCGCGGCGGCAGCATGGCGCCGAAGAAGACCTGCATCACCTGCTCGGCCTGCACGCAGATCATGCGTGATGGCGGCCGCTCGGGCTGCGTGGTGCGCGACGCCGAGGTCTACGGCCCCATCTACCGCGACGGCCGCAAGCTGGCGCAGGACGAGAACCGCGCGCTGGCCGAGAAATGCCGCGTCTGCGCCACCCCCACCTGCAAGGATAAGTGCCCGGCGGGCGTGAACATCCCCGGCTTCATCGCCGCCATCGCCGGCGGCAATGAGGCGGAGGCCTACCGCATCTTGCGCCAGACGAACCCGCTGCCGGAAATCTGCGCGCACGTGTGCCCGGTGGAGGTGCAGTGCGAGTCCGGCTGCGTGGAAAATATCTTCACCGGTCAGGCGGTGCCCATCAAGCAACTGCAGAAATACGTCGCCGCGCTGGCGCGCAAGCAGGGGTGGACGAAACTGGCGCTGCCAGCGGCCACCGGCCGTCGCGCGGCGATCATCGGCGCCGGCCCGGCGGGCGTGGCGTGCGCCGTGCGCCTGCTGGAGTTGGGCGTGGCAGTGACCATCTACGATGCCGCCGAGCCGGGCGGCGTGGCCGGGGCGACCATCCCGGCGGAGCGCCTGCCGCACGACGTGCTGCGCGCGGAGATCGCCGCGGTGCTCGACCTGCAGGCCGACCCGTCGCGCCTGGCGTGGAAATCCGGCACACCGCTCACCGAGGCATTCACCCTCGACGACGTGCTGGCGGAGGGCTACGACGCCGCCTTCATCGGCCTGGGCCTGCCGCGCTCGCAGCAGCTCGACGTGCCGCACCCCGCCAGCGGCGTGATGGACGGGCTGGACTTCCTGCGCGAGGCGAAGCTGGGCATGCTCGCTGTGCCCCGGCGCGTGGCGGTGGTCGGCGGCGGCAATACCGCCATGGACGCCGCCGGCACCGCGCGGGCGTACGGCGCCGACGATGTCTACGTGCTCTACCGCCGCTCGTTCAACGAGCTGCCCGCCTGGCCGGACGAGCGCAACCACGCGCTGGACGCCGGCGCGCACTTCCTCATCTTCAGCCAGCCGGTGGCGTATTTCGCCGACGAAGGCGGCAATCTGGTCGGCGTGCAGATTCAGCGGACGAAACTCGGCGACCCCGACGCCTCCGGCCGCCGCCGTCCCGAAGTCGTGCCCGGCTCGGATTATGTGCTGGAAGTCGACCTGATCGTCGAGGCCATCGGTCAGCTTCCGGCGGAGAACCTCGACACCCTGCTGCCCGGCGTCGTACTGACGAAATACCGCCTCATTGCCGTCGAACCCGGTAGCGCCCGCACCAGCCGCCACCGCGTCTACGCCGGCGGCGACCTGGTCAATGGCGGAAAAACCGTCGTGGAAGCCGTACGCAACGGCGTGCAGGCGGCGGAGGAGATGGCGAAAGCGCTGGTCGAGCAACCGGCGTAGGCAGGTGCTGCCTCTTCATATCATGGTGGGTAAATGAGTTATTCAGTTATAGATTGGGCTCTTATTATCCTCATAGGTATTGTTGGCATAGTAGGCACGATAAATCCGCGCATACTATACGATAGATTTTTTACGAAGGAAGAAATTCGAAATTTAAAAAACATTATTATGGTTGGCCAGTTACGGAAAAGGAATTCATGCTGATAGGACGTGCTAGCTGTGCGGTGATGTTATTGATCTTTGCAATCGTTCTGTATTGCTTTTTGACGTCTCAACCAAAATAGCTTGCGCACTCCCCAAATCGCGTATGAGCATGCTTTTAATGCTGACGGCGTAAAACCATGGGCGGGCGAGCGACCCCGCGAGCCGATTCCGGGTGCGAATGTACATCGTCGTGTTCAACGAGAGAGTGATCACGACGGATTAGACTTCCACCCGGAGTCGGCTCGCGGGGACGCTCGCCCGCCCTTAAACACGAATGTCGGAGGCAGCCTCCTGCTGCCTCCGACATCTCACATCTCCGATTCGCCATCCTTACACGGCGTCGGGGCCGATGACCATCATGCCTTCGTCGCGGGTATTGGCTTCTTCGGGGACCACCAGCACGTCGGCGGTGATGACGCGGGTGCCGGTGGGGTCGAGCACGGTGCAGCGGCAGACGATGGGGTTGCCGCCGTTGAGGGTGCCAAGTGAGCCCTGGTTGTAGATGGGCACCGTCAGCGTGCTGCTGGCGCCGGGGGCGCCGCTCATCGGCACGTCGCGCCACTCGCGCATCATTCCCATCCACGGCGGGCCGCCGGCCATCTGCACGCGCAGCGTGCAGTCGGCCAGGTCGTAGGCGTTGAAGGTGCTGGTGACGGGAATGGTGATCGTCGCTTCACCCGTGTGCCAGGGCACGCGCGCGGGGAACTGCACCGGCGCGAAGAGGGCGCGCATGGCCCAGTAGGCGGGTTTCGGCTGCAGGTCGCCGGTGATGACGCCCCAGTCGGCGTCCTCGCCCCAGCGGGTCCAGCCCCACGGGTCGCCGGCGCCGGCGGCAATCCAGCAGAAGTAGGCGCCGCCCAGGCAACTCGGGTCGTCGCGCATGTTGCCCCACTCGCGGCTAAGGCGGTCGAAGAAGACCTGCTGGCTGTTTTTGCCGGAGAGCGGATCTTCCATCACGTCGGCGATAATCGAGGTATACGGCGCGTGCGTCAGGTCGGTGAGCATGTTGTTGATGCCATATTCCGAGGAGAACCACACGCCGCTCCAGCCGGCCGCCATCAGCTCGTCGATGGTCTGTGTCTCGAAGGTGGTTTCCCACTCCTTCTTGTCCGGCACCATGCCCCACACACGCGGGCTCTTTACTTCGCCGGTCTCGCGCATCTGGTCGATGAGCTTGAAGCTGTAGTGGATGTCGGAGATCTCGCCCATGCGCGCCTCAAAGATGCCGCGGATGGCGTTGGCCGGGCCCGGCGGCGGGAACATCGTCGGTCGCGTCGGGTCCATGGCCTTCACCAGTTGCTCGAACCAGCGCATGTGGCGCATAAACGGCGCATATTCCGCTTCGTTGCGTGGCAGGTTCTCGTTGCCCACGCTCCACACCATCACGCAGGCGTGGCCGCGGTCGCGCCGCACGCCGGCCTGCAGCCGGTGCAGCACCGGCCCCAGGTGCAGGGGATCGTGCAGGTAGGTGTGGCCCCAGTCGATGGGCAATTCCTGCAGCAGGTAGAGGCCCAACTCGTCGCAAAGGTCGACGAGTTCGCGCGGGCCGGTGAAGTGGGTGCGGATGGCGTTGACGTTGCAGCGCTTCATCATGGTCAGGTTCTGCCGCAGCCACTCAACCGGGGTATACATGCCGCCTTCGGGGTGGAAGGTGAGGTGGTTGACGCCGCGGAACTTCACCGGGTTGCCGTTGAGGGTGGCGCGCTGGCCGGCCACCACGAAGCGGCGGAAGCCGATGCGCTGGGTGAAGACCTGCGCCGGCTGGTCCTTCAGGTTCACGGTGAGGGTGAGGGTGTAAAGGGTGGGTCGCTCGGCGCTCCACGGCTGCACCGTCCCCGCGGGCACTTCCAGGCTGACGGTCTTATCCGCCTCCTCCAGCGTCACCAGGTAGGTCATCAAGCCCACCACCGTGCCATCGGCGGCGGCGATCTGCGCGGTGAGGTTGAGTATGTCATCACCGGAGAGCGGCGCGCCGGCGTTGGCCAGCGTCACGTCACCGAGGAGGACGCCCGTCGTGTTGTCATCGAGCAGCGTCGGCTGCAGGAAGGTGTCGCTGATGTGCACCGGCTCTACCGCGTGCAGGAAGGCAGCGCGGCACAGCCCGGTGAACTCCAGCGCGTGGCGCGGCATGTCGAGCTGCACGGAGGGGTGGCGGCGGTAGAGGCGGATAGCCACGGTATGTGTGCCGGGGGCGGCGTGGTCGGTGACATCCACTTCGATGGGGGTGAGGCCGCTCCACTGCTCGGCCACCGCCTGGCCGTCCCAGTAGATGCGCCCGGCGGGGTAGATGCCTTCGAAGCGCAGCAGCACGCGCTTGCCGGCCCAGGCGGCGGGCACGGTCACCTGGCGGCGGATGATGGCGCCGTCTTCGGGATCGAGGTGCTCCATCGTCACGCGGTTCCAGCCGGTGATGCCGTCCGGCGACTGTTCCGGGTCGTAGTAGAAGACTTTACCGGGCTGCTGCACGGTGGCCCAGGGCGTCTCCGCCGCGCCGCCGGCCAGCGCCGCTTCGGTCTGGGTGAAGGGCCAACGGGCGACTTCCCATTCGCCTTCCAGCCGCACGGGCGCGCAGCTCGCCAGCTCCGGCACCCAGCGCGCGGGGCGCAGCACCGTCGTGCCGCCGTCCGCCAGCTCAATCGTCTCGACGGCGGTCAGCGCCAGTTGGGTCGCAACGGGGTCATCAACACGGGTCATCATGGGTGGCATACCTCTCACGTGGCAAAACTGCCCGATGATACACTGTGCGCGCTATCAGGGCAAGCCTTTTGGGGGGAAGTAATCAGTTATCAGTGATCAGTAATCAGTGATTGTGAGTGACTATAGATATCACGGGAAAAATGTCGTTAACCACGTGTAAGGCCTCGCTTGGATGTGAATAATGGCTCTATCGCTGAATCGCGTTAAGCGGAGCCTCCCCCGGTGCCGTGCGAACATCTTTACTATTATCGAGGCACAACATGCGCGCACCCCACGGCTCCGGCAATCTGTCGGCCTGTCCCGGCTTGTCCGTCGAACGGCTCCATGGCGGCGAGCCGATCATCGCCCCCACCGCACACTGGTGGGAGAGCGGCGTCACCTTCAACACCGCGACGGTCTACCTGCCGCGGTCGGCGGAACACGATCCGCTGATCTCCACATTGCTGGGCACCGACGATCTGGACGACCCGAAGCTGCGCGACGGCATCGTCGCCGCGCATTATCGCGCCCGTCCGCTGCACGATCCCGGCTTCCGCTTCACGCGCTCCTTCACCGGGCTGGCGTGTTTCACGCCGGACACCCGCCACATGCTGACGCGGACGGACCAACCGCTGATCAGTCCCAGCGCCGCGCAGACGGACGATGACGGGCTGGGGGTGGAAGACCCGCGGGTGACGCGCATCGGCGACGCCTATTACGCCGTCTACTGCGGCGTGCAGGAGCGGCCCGACCTGCACGGCTGGAAGGCCAACCTCTGCGCGGCGCGCTCGACCGACCTGCTGCACTGGGAGAAGCTGGGGGCGCTGCGCGGCGACATCAACTGTTGCAACAACAAGGACGGGGTGTATTTTCCCGAGCCTATCGACGGCTACTACCTGCTGCTGCACCGGCCCATGCGCGGCCCGATGCGCGAGTGGGCGATCCACCTGGCGATAAGCGACGCCCCGGACGGCGTGTGGCGCGACTGCGGCGAAATCCTCCGCGCTATCCCGAACCCCGCGCTGCGCACCAGTTGGGTGGGGGCGGGTTCGGTGCCTATCCCGCTCGGCGACAAGCGCTACCTGGTCATCTTCCACACCGGCCATTTCCACCGCGACGACCGCCGCGAGTATGACCTGGATGCCTGCATCCTCAACTTCAATGACTTCGACCCCGCGCGGCCCGACCGCCTGCTGGAAGCGCGCCTGGACCGCATCATGGTGCCGGAGACGGACACGGAAATCGACGGCCCCTTCCCCGACAGCGTGGCCAACGTGCTCTTCACCTGCGGCACGTATGTCTACAAGGACCGCCTCTATATCCTCTACGGCGGCGGCGACACCTATGTGATGAGCGCCCGCCTGAAACTGGCGACGCTGCTGGAGCGGTTGGACGGGGCGAAGGCGCGGGAGTTGGTGAGCGCGTAGGTAGAGAAGGAATTTTGCCCTTACAGGGCGTGTATCTTCTATTGGCGCTGGGTCCCATGGCGTTGCCATGGGCTATGGGATGAGCAGAGAAGGAATGGTTTGCGTGGTGAGAATACCATTCCTATTCTGCCCATTCCCTAGCCCACGGCAGCGCCGTGGGACCCGGCGCCGAGTTATTCCCCCGCCCTGCAAGGGCACCATTCTGTTATTGCGGCCGCCGCATCTCCGCAATCCGCGCGGTGGTCAGCACGAAAAACAGCCCGGCGCCGAGGAGGGTGAGCCAGGGGTAGCCGGCGAGGGGGAGGCCGGAATCTTCGAAAGAGAGAAAGTCGTAGTTGTAACCGCCATGATAATATATCCACCGATCACCGAATAGCATATTCGGCAGATTGAACGCGGTGATGATGCATACGATGCTGAGGCACAGCCACAGCGTCCAGTAGATGCCGCGCGTAGCGGGCCGGCGGAAGAAGGCGGCCAGGCCCATGATGACCGCCTGGGCGACGGGGTAGGCGTAGAACGGCGCGAGGACGATGCCGAACCAGCGCACCAGCTCGGGTATGCGCCCGCCGATGAGGCTGCCGTCGAACAGCGCGATGAGTGGAATGACGCCCAGCGTGAGGATGGCGGCGCCGTATGTCGCCGGCACGGCGGTAGCCACACGGCGGTAGTAGGTGGAGCAATACATCCCCAGCGCGCCGAGGAAGAGGAAATCGGCGATCACCACGAACTGGCAGTGGAAGAACTGCGGCAGGCCGGCGGGGTCGAGCAGCGCCCACAGCAGCACCACCGGCAGGCCGTATAGCAGTAGGACGGGCAGGAAGAGCAGCGCCGCCGCCAGCTTGCCCAGCACGATCTCGGCGCTGGTCTGGCGGTTCAGCAGCAGCATCTCCAGTGTGTGCCGTTCGCGCTCGCGCGCGAAGCCGCCCGCCGCCTGCGCCGGCGTCAGGAAGATGAACACCCCCTGGAGGATATGCAGCAGCACCTGGAATGAGGCTGGCGCGTCGGAATAGTTCACCTCCAGCAGGTTATTGCCCACTTCCTGTGAGTGGTTCGGTAGCAGCCAGAGGATGACAATCCAGACACAGAAGACCAGCGGCACCGCCGCGACGACGGCGAGAAACCAGCGGCGCCAGCCGCGGGTGAGGCTGCGTGCCTCTTTGGTGAGGATCGGGAGTTCGGAGAAGGTCACGGTTGCTGTCCTTCGGTGGCTGTATTTTGGAATGTTGCCCTTACAGGGCGTGTATCTTCTATTGGCGCTGGGTCCCATGGCGCTGCCATGGGCTATGGGATGAGCAGAGAAGGAATGGTTTGCGTGGTGAGAATACCATTCCAATTCTGCCAATTCCCTAGCCCACGGCAGCGCCGTGGGACCTGATGCCGTTTATTTCCACTCGCCCTGTAAGGGCAAAATTCCTCACTCAAAGAAATGCTCATCCATCTTCAAGCCGTATTGCTTGAAGAACTGGCGAATTTCCTCTTCGAATGTTACGCGTCGATGATGCTCCACCTGCCGGTCGATATACGCCGCCACGCGTTCGATATGCTCTTCGCTCACGGAGAATGCCGCGTATCCCGGTTGCCAGTAGAATTCCGCGAACTCCACGCCTTTCGTTTTGATCCATTTCGAGGAACTGCCCTTCAACTCCTCGACGATGTAATCGAGCGCATGACGCTTTGACTGGATGAACAGGTTATGGGCGTGATCGGTTGCGGCGTTCGTGCGTATAGATGGGCACCCCAACTTGCGGAGGATGCCGATCTGGTAGGCATTCAACTCACCGCGGATGGCGTTGGTGATCCAGGGATGGCGGTCTTTCGTGCTGTAGGTGAGATGGATGGCGACGCGGGCGAACGAATGGGGCATAACCACCTCCATGGGTAGGAATGTTGCCCTTACAGGGCGTGTGCTTTCTAACGGGAACGGTTCCCACGGCGTTGCCGTGGGCTAGGGAATGAGAATACGAGGAATAGTATTTTCGATGATCGAAACCGGTGCCCTCATTCCGGTCGCCTCAGGATATTCAGCCGCTGGACTGCCGCCCAGAAGAAGAGCGCGGCGCAGCCTACCAGGATGCCGACGGTGACGGGCAGCAGCGCGTGCTGGGCGAAGGCGGGCATGCCGGCGTTATCCAGCGACATATACATCGACATCGCGTAGATGCCGAGGGCCAGCAGCGGATTGCCGGTGATCATAAATACGCCGTAATTGCTGAAATCCTGGTCCATGACGCGGATGCCCCATTCCAGCGGGGCGAGGAATGCGGCGGCGGCCAGCACCCAGACGAGGGCCAGCATCCACCAGCGCTGGCGCAGGTTGCGCACGAAGCGCCCGCGAATCCACGGGGCGCAGCCGTGCATGACTATCGAGGCCAGTCCCGACGCCAGCATGGCGGCGATGACGCGCAAGACGGTGAGGTAGGGTTTATCTTCGTCGCCGTACCCATACCCCCCCGACATGACGATGGGCATGACAATGAACGAACCGAGGAAGAGCGCCAGCGGGATGAAGTAGGCGAGGAGGATGGCCTGAGTGGTGCGTTTTGCGAGGGTGGAGCACAGCAGGCCGAAGCAGGTGACGAAGAGCAGTGTGCTGAAGAGGATGCCTTGCGTCCACCCCAGATCGACCGGCGCCACGCCGCCGTAGAGGCCGGCCACGCCGATGATAGGGAAGGCGCAGAGCAGCAGCAGCGCGATGACGCTGACCGCGGTGAGCAGCTTGCCCAGCGCCAGGTTGAGGCTGGAGAGCGGGGTGAGGAAGAGCGACTCCAGCGTCTGCGCCTCCTGCTCTGACGTGACGCTGCTGGCGGTGAGGCCGGGCGCCACGAAGAGGATGAGCAAGAACTCCGCCCCCACCATCGCCAGGAAGACGGCGCGGCCGATCGTCGGCATTTGGGCGATGATATCGGCCTGCGAGGGGTCGTCGAAGGCGCCGTTGGCATGCATCAGCGCCAGCAGGCCCACGCACAGCGCCACCGGCAGCAGCCCGGCGATGGCCAGGCGGATGACGAGGCGCCGGCCGCGCATGGTGGAGCGCATTTCGCGGCTCATCACCGGCAGCTCCGGCAGCCGGCTGCGCTTCATCGACGGAGAAGCGGTTAAGATGTCTTCAGTCATGGCGACGTCCTTTGTCGGGAATGAGCGGTTAGCGGCGCAGGCGCTGCACCTCGCCGATGGTCAACACGGTGGTCACCCAGGCGGCGGCGAGTTGCATGAGCACGGTGAGCGGCACGAACAATTTCCCTAGCAGCTCGGCAAGACTGGTGGGGAGCGACGAGCCCTCGAATGTGCTGGTGGTGGTATCCATTAAGAGCATGACCATGGCGGCTATGGGGTTGCCCAGCATCAGCATGTTGGGATCGAGCACATCCAGCGCATTGGGCAGGTAGAGCAGGGCGCAGATGCCGATGGCGCTGACGCCATACAGTGACAGGTTCACCACCCGCGGCACGCGGGTGCGCACGATGAGGGTGAGCAGCACGGAGAGGATGGTGGCGGGCACCAGCGCCAGCGTGAGCATTACCCCGATGGTGAGGCCAAGCTGGAGGAAGATGTCGCTGTTGCCTTCGGAGAACAGCTCCATCATCTTCATGCCCAGCGGCACCAGCCCCAGCCACGCCAGGCAGATGACATAGGACATCACTACCGCGGTGGTGGTCTTGCTGAAGCGCGCCGAGCAGTAGATGCCGATGGCGCCGAAGATGATGATGACGGAGAATATGACCGCCAGTGACCAGATGAATTGCGCCGGGTCGACCCCACCGAGGAGGAAGGAGATGGCGCCCACCGGCAGGCCGCAGAGCAGGATGATGAGCGCGAAGCTGAGCGAGGAGAGCAATTTCCCCAGCACGAGATTGGCGCTGGAGAGGCGGGTGAGCAGCAGCAGTTCCAGCGTTTGCTGCTCGCGCTCGATGGAGATGGCCCCAGCGGTGAGCGCCGGGGCGATGAGCGCGCAGAGGATGCCTTCCACGATCATCAACCCCACGAAGAGGCTGTGGCCCATCTCCGCCATGTGCAGGCCGACGGTGCTGACGTCGCCGTAGTTGGCGTCTTCCCACTGCGGCCCGAGGATGAGCAGGCCGATACCGATGGTGATGGCGGTGGCGATGAAGAGCAGCACCGGCGCGCGGATGCCGCGCATGCGCGACCGCATCTCCTTCATCAGTACCGGCAGCGAGATCGCGCGCTCCAGACGCGCGAGGAATGGCGACGGTGTGGCGACGGCCATACGCTCCTCCATGAACCGGGGAAGCCCCGTGTCGGGGAAATGCAAAATGTAAAGTGCAAAATGCAAATTTGAAATTTACAATTTTTTACCGACCCCTTGCCTGGTATTATACCTCAATCCGTGCGGAACATGCACACGAATGGGGTAAATCTTGCCTACGGCGCGGGTACTTCGTTGGGATCTTTCGGCTTCATGCAGGTGATGGTGACGATGCTGCCGGCGGGGTCGCCGAAGGTGTAGACGGTGTCGACCTTTTTGCCCGCGGCGTCGGTGGCGCAGTAGAGGGCGAAGGCTTTGGACTTGCCCGCGGAGATTTTCGTGTCGGAGGTGCCGGGCAGCAGGCCGAGCGTCGGGTTGGTGGCGCCGCCGCTGACGGACACCTTCGCGGTGATCTCGGCATCCTTCTCGTTGGCCAGCAATACGGCCTCGCCCTCGCTCACGCCGCCGTCGGCGCCGGTGGCGGCGGTGTCGGCGCTATAGGTCACCTTCTGGTGCAGGGCGGCGAAGGACAATACGGTGCCTTCGTCGCCGCTGCCCCAGATGACCGCGGAGCGATCTGCGGGGGTGAAGTCGACATGGCCATCCATGAAGCCGGCGATGTAGCCATTGATGTGGCGGCGCAGGTCGACGCTGCCGGCGTCATCGATGAGCCCGCTGTTGGCGTCAGCGGTGATGACGGTATTTTTCGGGTCCTTGATATCGCCCATCGCCACGCCGAAGAGGTAGAAATTCATGCCGATTTCCGGGTCATCGGTGGTGCCGTTGCGGTTGGTGCTGGGGCAGTTGAACAGCTTGGCGTCGGCGAAGCGCTCGATCTCCCCGCGCCAGAATTTCTCGTCCTCGGGCGTCGAGACGTAGTCGTGATTGGCGCCGCCCAGCTCGCCGGGGAAGCTGTCCTGGTTCAGCATCTGGAAGGCCATGGCGATCTGGCGCTGGTTGCTCATGCAGGTGGTCTGCCGCGCTTTTTCGCGCACCTTGCCAAAGACCGGGAAGAGGATGGCCGCCAGGATGAGGATGATGATGATGACGACCAGTAGCTCAATCAGCGTAAATCCGCGACGCCCCATCACAGCCCCCTTTGTTCATGCAGTGGATACCTGCAGGATACCAATTGCCCTCGCCCTTGGCAAGAGGGGCGCGGCTTGCGCCGCGCCCCGTCGAACCCGTGTCGTCGATGTGCAGGTCAGTCGAAGAGCACGCCAGTGACGCCTTGCCAGCTTCCCTGCGCGGGGTAGGACAGGCGCAGCACGATGATATCATCGATAGCGTCGGCCTTGAAGGAGAGACGGCCCCACACGATGCGGTCGCCGTAAGCGTAATCGCACTTCGAGGAGATCGCCTTCGTGGGATCGGATTTTTTAAAGGCCTCGATGGTGACGGCGCCTTCGCCGTAACCCGGCTCGCCGGCCACCAGCAGCGTGGCCACGTGCGTGTCGGTGTCGGTGATTTTGAGTTCCACCTCGGCGCCACGGGCGGTCAGACCCCAGTGCTTGGCACAGAAGAAGAAGTCGGTGTTTTCGCCGGTGGGCATCTTAGCCATGGCATGGTGTTCGTTCCACGAGCCCCAGATCTTTGCCGACCCGCTGTTCGTCCAGTCGGTGTTCGTGTAGGCGGCGCTGCTGTCCGACATCAGATACATCTTCCAGTTGAGGCCGGTTGTGCCCTGGCCAGTGGTGTCGATCCACGACGGAATCTTTTTCTTGACATTGGAGAACGTTGGCAGGCCCGGATCCCAACTCATGGTGTACCAGTACCCCTGGCTGCCGTAGCCGCTCAAGTCGACGATGATGTTCGTCGTATCTTTCTTGATGCTGGTCATTGGGCTGTAGACGATCCACGGGGTGCCGCCGCCGCCGGCCAGTTGCCAGCCCTTCGCCAGCAATACGCCGGGTACGTCCGTAGAAGGATCTTTCACGGTGATCACGTCGACATGGCCGTCGACGCCGGCCACCACCGCGCTCTTGTTGTGGCGGGCGGCGATGTCGAAATCTTTGCCCTGGGTGACGCGCAAGCCCCAGGTTTTGTTGGTGGCCAGGGTTGTGCCGTCGACGATGAGGTCGGCGGTGAGGAGGGTGACCTCCGGCTTTTTGATGTCGCCCAGCGCGTTGCCGTAGAGCAGCGCGTTGAAGCCGTACTCCGGATTGTCGTTGACGCCGTTGATGTCTTCGCTCGGGCAGTCGTAGATGCTCGGCTCGTTATACATCTTCAGGTAGGTGGACCAGGCTTTGTTGAGGGGATCGGGGAAGATCTTCTCATCGTTGTCCTGAATATACATCGACACCGCCAGCGCGATCTGGCGCTGGTTGTTGATGCAGGAGTTCTGACGCGCCTTCTCGCGCGCTTTCGCAAACACCGGGAAGAGAATCGCCGCCAGAATCGCGATGATAGCAATCACCACCAGCAGCTCAATGAGCGTAAAGCCTTTTCGCATGAGAGCGCTCCTTTCATAAGAGTGAACAGCGGGGCCGCCGTGCGGCCCCGCGAGACACGCAGACAGGTTATTCAGCCTTGGTGGCGTAGAATTCCAGTTCGGTCAACGCCCACACCGAGCCGGAGGTCAGTGCGTTTGTCTTCTCGATGAGCACGCGGAAATCTTCGACTGGCACCGGCACCGGGTTCGGATAATCGAACCACTTCATCTTCTTTTTCTCCCAGTTCGTGGGGCCGACGGTGATATCGATCCAGGGGCCGACGCCGGTTTTTACGCGATACGAGTATTTAATCACGACCGGGCTGACATTCGCCCCTTCTTTGAAGCCGTTGGACGCGTCGTCCCAGTCACACCAGCAGTCATCCGTGGTGCACATGCGCACCTTGTCGATCACGGCCGCCGGCTTGATGCCGGTAATCCAATACTCGGCAGCGCCGGCGCCGTCATTGGAGTTGTATCCCGTGCCGTTGATGCTCTTCAGCGGCAGCGCCTGCCCAT
>CAZPYA010000101.1:0-658 GCA_964590255.1 uncultured bacterium | reverse complement strand
CCTGCCCATCGACGGCCAGCCAGTCATGAATGGGCGCGGGATGGAAGTGATATCCCGGCGCAATGCTGCAGTTGGCGCGGTGCGTGCGGTTGTCGAACGTGCCGCTGGTCCAGCCGGCATTCGTATCTAGGATCACCGGACCGCCATTTGAGCCGGTGGTGCAGGGCGTGACACAGACGAACGGCATTCTGCTCGCCATGCCGGAGGACGCGGCGGAGAAGGTGAACTTCTTCATATACAGCGTCGTCGTCGGATCCTCGCCCGCCTTGGCGTTCAGCGACTGCACCGAGCCGTCGCACAGCGCGAAGAGGTAGCTCTGGTTGTGGCGCGGGTCGATGGCGGTGTTCGCCGTGGAGGCGCTGATGGCGTAGTTGTCCTTGAAGAACGCCTTCTTCAAGTCGATGAGCATGATGGCGTTGGACGGCGCCTGCACCTTGCCCAGTGACTTGCCGAATAGGTTGCTGTTGAAGCCGTATTCCGGCGTGTTATTGGTGCCGGTGCCGGTCAACGTGGGACAGTCGTAAATACTCGGGCCGTTATAGGTCGTCAACTTGGTGGCCCAGGCACTTTTCAGCGTATCCGCGAAGAACTTTTCGTTGTTGTCCTGCACATACATGCTGACCGCGATGGCGATCTGGCGCTGGTTGTTCAGACAGGT
>CAZPYA010000100.1:0-19814 GCA_964590255.1 uncultured bacterium | reverse complement strand
GGGTGATTCTGGGCGGCGTGCTGGTGGGCGATCTGAGCCGCGCGGTGAGGGATGGGCGGCTGTCCGTGGCCATGGCCGTGCTGTTTTTCGGCGCGTTGCCCGTGCCGCTCCTGCTGCTACGCGGCGGGTCGGCGGCGGTGATTTGCTACAGCACTGTGCTGCTGCTGGGCATCGACCTGGGCGTCTGGTGGGGCGCGCTGCGGCAGCCGGCGGATAATGAGGCCATCTACGCCGGGCGCGGCCGGTGGGCCTGGTGGGCCGGCCGTCCGACGCCCACCGAGCTGGAAACGGCGATGACCGAGGCGGCGCGGGCGCATGCCCCCGCGCGGCAGGGGTGGGGTGAGGCACTGGAAGAGATCGCGGCGCGCACGCGCGTGCCGGACGCGCCGTCGGCGCTGGTGCGCGGCGTGACGCACGCCGCGTGGCGCGAGCGCTTTCAGGCGCGGCAACTGCTGGCCTTCGTGGGCGCCCCGGCACTGGCGCCGCTGACCACCGTGCTGGATAACACCGTGGTGCGTCGCGACGCGCTGTGGCTCATCCGCGCCACCTGCGCCGACACCCGCGCGCGGCTGGGGTGCCACGCGGAGCGACGGCTGTGCCCGCAGTGTCTCACGAAATGTATCGAGCATCGGTTGCCGCTGCCGTGGAACGAGCGAGTGGCCTTCTACGCCTGCCGCACCTGCCTGCAGAGCAGTGAGTTCCTGGAGGGAGAAGCCCTCTTCGTGGTGGATGACCGCATGACCGAGCGGCTGACCCATGCCGGCGGCGTCATCCTCCTGAACTGGCTGAAGCTGAACGCCCCCGCCGACTGCGACCGCATTCTCATCGCCCACGCCGGCGAATACGACATCGAGCGCTTTTGCGTCATGCTCGGCAACGACACCGACCCCGTCCGCGCCGCCCGCTACCCGCGCCTGCCGGTGACGCTGGCGTGCCCCGTCCCGGACAACGCGCGGCGCATTCTGGACAAGCTCTTTGGCACGGTGACGGATGGGGGTGGGGCATGACGCCACAGGAGAGGCATGCCCGGGTGCTGCTGCGCGAGTGGGCGCACACGGAGGACCGCGAGTTCGCCGCGCAGTTGCCTGCCGTCATAGCGGCGATACCGGCAGGCCGGGAGACATGGCTGGCGACCATCATGATGTATCCGCTGGCGATTGCCGCCATGGTGCTGCTGCATCACCTGCTGCCCCAGGTATGGTGGTCGGAATCGGTGCTTCTGAAGGTAGCATACACTTTCCCTGTCATCATCTGGATCATCGCGGCTGCCTTTCTGGTCACGCTGTTGTGCGACACGCCGTCAATGCGCACATGGCTTGCCGGCGAAGTGCGCATCGCCTGGACGTTGCTGATCTTCGGCGGCATGGTCATCGTCCTCGGTGCTGTAGCGGTGCTAGTCAGCACACTGATCTACGGCGGGTGGTTCGCCATCAATTGGGTGCTGCTGGCGACCCGTGTCGCCACCGCATTTGCTGCGCTGTTCGCATGGATTGGCTTCGTCATCAGTTACCGGCGGTTGCGACTGGGGCGGCAACGTGAGACTCCTGATGGCACGCTCAGCGTCCGATTGTCGGAACCTTTACAGTTTGGTATCGCTTTCATCCTGCTCTTTAGCTTCTTTCCTACCTGGTCAATAAGCATTGAGGCAGCGCTGCGGAGCGATCCGGTGATTGCTCGGTTCGACCTGGTCGCGGTGACGCTCAGCGCCACTGGGCTGCTGGCCACGATGGTCGGCATCGTGCATATCGAGGCCGGCCCGATGTATAACCGCACCGGATTCCTTGGCTGGCTGCCACGGCCGGAACCGGCTGAGTTGCTGGCATCGCTCTGGTATCTATGTGGGAATGACACCCGCTGGCATGCGCTGCTGAAGCCGCTGCGTGACGACGATAATATGCCTAACAAATTCGAAGAGCTGCTGCCCATGCTGCGCAGCGCTGACTGGCAGGCGCGTTTCACCACGCGGATGTGGCTGGTGCGTTCGGTCGATGCTGTGCTGGCCTCGCTGCCGGCGGGCGTCGCAGGCCAGCCGCCGAAAGGCTGGAAGGCGCTGCCGTGGCTGCTGAAGGTCATTGCCTATACCACCGGCTTGCAGCTTGCCCCCCGTGCCGACCGCCTGCTCTGCCAACACTGCCTGTGCCGTATGCACGCGCATCCTTCCCACACCGGCTGCCGCTGCTGCGGCCAATGGCAACGGTTCCGAGAGGTGCCCGCCGTGGTCGCCGTCCTCGACCGCGGGATGAAAGGCGCTGAAACCGAAACCGACAGCACCCTCCGCGTCAACTGGCTGAAGCGCAACGGGATGTTCGATTTTGACCGCGTGGAGATCATCGACGCGGCGGATTACGAGGTGGAGCATTTTTGCATCGATGTGGGCAACGATACGGATGCCTGGCGGGCACAGCGCTACGCGGGGATGCAGGTAAATGTGGCCACGGCGTGCAATTTATCGGAGAATACCATGCAGGTGTTGCAGAGCCAGTTTGGCTCGGTGGAGACGCTGACCGGGGAAGGAGCGACGGCATGAGCGGGGTGAAGACGACGGATTACCGCATCGCGCGGGAGCGGGCGGAGAAGATTGCGCGCATCAAGGGGATCACCGCGCGGCAGGCGGAGGTGGAGACGCTGCGGGGGCGCATGGACGAGATGCTGGGCAATGTATCGGACGGGCTGCGCGCGACCTTCGCGAACGAAGTCGAGCGGGCGCAGCGCTGGCTGGCGCTGCCTGACCCGTCTACGATCCGCGCGGAGATGCGCACCGGCGTGGCGGAGCTGGCCGATGCTTACCAGGCGTGGGACGCCGGCGCCCAGGCGGGGCGGCAGCAGTACGAGGCACTGCAGTTGGCCTTCACCCGCAAGGCGGATGCGCTGGGACAGCGGCTGGCGAAGCTGGTGACGCAGGCGGAAGGCCAGATCGTCGGCGCGCGCAAGCTGCTGGTGTTGTGGTACAGCGAGCCGCAGGTAGCGGCGTGGGAGGCGCAGATTCGCGAAACCCGGCAGTTGCTCGACCAGGAGGCGTATAGCGAGTTGGAAACGCGGATCACCGCGTTGCACACCGAATTGGCCGAACGCATCGCCAGCGCCGACAGCCGCGAGGAGCAGCAGCAGAAGCGCCTGTACCTGCTGAAGGCGCTGCGCCAGGTGTGCGCGGAGATGGGATTCGAAGAGGTTGAGGCTCCGCATTACGCGCAGGACGGCGACCGCGGCAGTACGCTGCTCTTCACCGTCGACACCATCGCCCGCGGCAAAATCACCTTCAAGCTCACCTTCGACGGCATCAGCACCTTCTCCGAGCTGGCCGACGACCACTGCCCGACTGATTTCGCCAACATCACCCAGTACCTGGAAGACGAATTCGGCATCAGCACGGAGTTCTACGGCGAGGACGGCAAACCGATCCCGAAGCTCATCGCCAAGGGGGAGATGGACGAGCCGACGGGGAAGAGCCGGGCGATGGAACGAGGGTGAAGAGGTGATGGGGTGACGTTAGCCTCATGCCTGAAAGGCATGAATTCTACAGCCCAGGGTAACCACCCTGGGAACCGGTGGTAATCGGATAGTTGTGCTCTGCAAGAGCACGATATTTTGCTCTTTCAGAGCGTGAAGGACAGTCGTTACCCCGCCACCCAGGGTGATTACCCTGGGCTATTGAATTATGATCTTTCAGATCATGGCAATGGTTACGTGAAGGAGCACCAGTTATGTCCGTCTGGATCAAAAACCTCCGTGGCAGCCTGGAAGACCGGCCGGTGATTATCCTCCATGGCAACGTGCGGGATAAATATATCGATGCAAACGGCGTCGTCTACGAGAACTTGACGGAGCTGTTGCGGGCGCTGGCGCGGGGCTTGCGTGAGCGCGGGCTGGCGTTTGACGATTTCGTGTTTTACGATCCGGCGGGGGTGGAGCGGCGGGAGCCGCAGGCGCGGCTGACGACAGCGCCGACCCCCCAGCCGTCACAGAAACCCGTCGATGACGAGTTGGGCGGCACGGCGGCGCCGAAGGCGAACGAGCAGAAGCGGCCGGACGTGCTCACCACGCTGGCCACCTGGGCGCGCGACCTGGCATCCACGCAGAAAAATCTCTTCGTCAGCCTCTTTTATCTCGACAAGCTCATCGCCTACAGTGCCTCGTATTCCGACGCGGAGATGAAGACGTTGCTGTGGCTGGAGAAGGTGGTGGAGAATATCACCGCCAACCACCGACTGGTGATGGTGGCACTGCAGGACACGCTCATTCCCATCGAGCTGTATACGAATTCGCCGAAGACGCATGTACTGGCGATTCCCTCGCCGGACAAGGCGGACCGGGAGGCGTATCTGCGCCACCGGCTGGGCGACGATTGCCAACACGTCGCGCTGGTGGCGAACCTCACCGAAGGACTGTACCTGCGCGACCTGGACAACCTTATCGACGATCTGCGCGCCGCGCCGGCGATGAGCGAGCGCGAGGCGCGGCAACTAGTGAACAAGTACCGCATCGGCATTCAGCAGGACTACTGGTCGGAGCTGAGCATCGAGCAGTTGGACGGCGCGCTGCGCTGGTTCACCGATGAGGAGGGCGTAAAGGGGCAGAATGAGCCTATCGGCCGCGTGCTGGACATGCTCACCCTCGCCCGCGCCGGCCTCACCGGGCTGGCCAGCGGCAACGCCGCCAAGCCGAAGGGGGTGCTTTTCTTCGCCGGTCCCACCGGGGTGGGGAAGACGCTAGTGGCGAAGAAGCTGGCGAAATTCCTCTTCAGCACCGAGGAAGCGTTCCTGCGCTTCGACATGAGCGAGCTGAAGGAAGAACACACCGTCTCGCGCCTGCTCGGTTCGCCGCCGGGTTATGTGGGCTTCGAGCAGGGCGGCATGCTCACGAACGCCGTGCGCCAGCGGCCCTTCTCCATTGTGCTCTTCGACGAGGTGGAGAAGGCGCACCCGAAGATCATGGATATCTTCCTGCAGTTGCTGGACGACGGGCGCCTCACCGACGGCCGCGGGCAGACGGTGTTCTTCTCCGAAACGGTGATTATCTTCACCGCCAACCTGGGCACGCGCACCACCGACAGCCGCGGCAATCCCATCGCGGAACGGGCGGAGTTGGACGCCATCCAGCGTGACGCGTCGCTGTCGCCGGCGGAACGGCGGGCGAAAATCGGCGCGCATTTCACCGGCGCGGTCGAGCGCTTCTTCACGCTGGAGATCTCCCGGCCCGAACTGCTCAACCGCATCGGCACCAATATCGTGCCGTTCAACTTCATCGACCTACCGGACGTGCAGCAGGACATCGTGCGCGCGCACCTGAAACGCATCACCGGCGAGTTCGAGGACAAATACCGCGCCGAGGGGCACCGGCTGTACTTCGATGACTCGGTGGTGGCCTGGCTGGTGGCGTCGTGCGGGCAGCAGATGGCGGAGTTCGGCGGTCGCGGCATCACCAATGCGCTGCAGCGCGAGATCATGCTGCCGCTAGCGCGGGCGATGCTGCGCATGGAGTATTCCGGCCGCCACGGCGTGGCGCTACACGTGCGGCTAGAGCCGTCGCAGGGCGTGGTGGTGCGCGAGGGGAGCGTGGTGGCATGAGCGATGCCATCTCCACCGCCGCGCTGACCATCGCCGCGGGCGGCAGCCTGGCGCTGGTATTGGACGCCTCGGAGAGCGCCGTGGACCAGCAGGGGGCGATTTCTACGCTGGTAACGAGCCTGCTCACCGCGCTACCGGCGCGGGTGACGGGCCAGCTCTTCTTTCTCGGCAATCCGCGGCCATATCCGCCGGGTGATTTTCCGCTGAAGGCGTCGGCATGGTTCGCCGAGAACCGCGGCCGGGCGAGCATCCTCGCGCCGGTGGCCGAAGTGCTGGCGGGCATGCCGGAGGCGCCGGTGGCTATTATTGGCGCAGGGCCGATCTTCGACCTGGAGGACTGGGCGGACAGCCCGCTGCTGGCGCGCGCCACGCTGGTGGCGATGGGCGAGTCGTTGCAAGGCGGCGCCGATCTGGCGCTGGAGATCACCACCCCGTCGTCCAATGACCTTTTTCAGCGCGTCTACGATCCGGTGACGACGGTGCGCATTGGCGGCGCGGGCTTCATGCCGCTGGCGTGGAGCCATCCCGGTTATAAACTGGCGAATGTGGCGGGCGCCTTCATGCTGGTGGCGGAGCGGCAGGAGGATTTCAATACCACGGTGCGTTACCTGGGCGAGGCGCAGGCGGTGGCGACGCTGGCCAGTGGGCAAACGCGCGACGTGGCGCTGGTCCCGGCGCCAGCGCCGATCGCGGATGAAACGATGGGGCAGTTGACGCCGGCAGAGGCGGCGATCTTCAGCGCCGCGCTGCGCCGGGAGGCCTTCCCCTGCCCATGCTGCGGCCAGGCGCACCCCTGGGACACGCTCATCTGTCTGGCGGGCTCGACCATCCTCGGCAAGCCGGTCTACCCCGCGCTGCAGGCCGCGGCGGGGCATTTCGTGCTGCTGCGGGCTGACGGCGACGCGGTGGCCTACCGTGTGCATCCGGCCGACGTGCTGCCGCTGGGCGACGGCCGGGTGGCGGTGCGCGAGGGGAAGCGCGCGACGATATACGCGCAGATTGCGGAACGCTGGACGGTAGAGCGGACACTGGAAGCCTACCAGGCGCTGGAAGGGGGCGCGCATGTTATTCTCGTGTGACCGCGCCGGCTTCCCGCTGGTGCACGTGCCCGGCGCCGGCTTGACGATACAGCTCTTCCCCACGACGAAGGTGCAGTTTGAGCGCTTCCTGGCCGAACCGGCGGGCTTCGGCGACGCCTGGTACGCGGCGGTGCTGGCGGCCAACCCGCGCGTCAGCCTGCGGTCGGTCGACGACGCTACCCGCGAGCGCCTCTTCCTCACCGGCCTCCTGCCCGAGGAGGGACAGCAATACGCGCGCTGGCTCGGCGACGGCTTTCGCCTGCCGACGGCGGAGGAGTGGCAGGCTGCCTACCGCGTGTTGCAGGGGTGCGACTACTGGGCCTACGAGTTGGAGCAAGTTCTCGATGCCTGCTGCGATGCCGCGCGTTTGCTATACCAGCGGGTGCTTGCGCTGGCGCTGCCCACCACGCTGGCCGAGCTGGCGCTGATGACGGGCGGCGTGCTGGAGTGGGTGCGGGACGGCGCGCAGTGGGGCGGATACGGCTTGCCGCGCCCGACGTTGTATGATGTCCTCTGCGATCCGCTGACCTGCCCGCCGGTGCTGCCCATGCGTGCGACGGACCGGCTGGGGTTTTTCGGGATTCGGGCGGTGCGCCGGGGGTGACGGATGCCGACGGAACGGGATATGGCTCATTGGACACGCGAAATGGAGAGCGGCGATGCGACACGGCAGGCACGCGTCGTCTGGCAGCTCATCCGCCATGCGCACGTGCGGCTGCTTGAACCACTCATCATCGCGACGTCAATTCCGGATGAATACTGGCGCGCCCGCGCGTGCGAAGCGCTGGGACCGTTGGGTGATGCCCGTGCTATTGAACCGCTGCTGGTACGGACGCAGGATCGGAGTCGTGATGTTCGCGCGTCCGCGGCACGGGCATTAGGCCACTTTTCCGATCCACGTATCGTGCCGGCCTTGCTGCCGTTATTGCAGGACCGCGTGATGGCGGTGCGCGCGGGTGCGGCGGATGGCATGCGCGCATCGTGTGATCCACGCGCGTTCGACCCGTTACTGGGGCTGTTGCAGGAGAACTATCGTGCAGCACGGGTCGCGGCCGCGCAGGCGCTGGGACGGTTGCGCGACGCGCGCGCGGTGGAGCCGCTGCTGGCGAGGTTGCCGCTGGAAAAGAAGTTTTACGACGTGCGCATGGCGATCTACCAGGCGCTGGGCGAGATCGGCGACGCGCGCGCGTATGAGACGCTCATCACCCGTATCAGCGAGGCATCGGCGGAGGTACGCGCGGCGGTGTTCACCGCGCTGGGGGCGCTGGGTGACGCCCGCGCAGTGATGCCCATTCTCGAATTATATCGCTTCGATCCTGACCGCATGCCGCCGGCGGCCCGGCAGGCGCTGGAGCGTCTCGGCATCGGAACGCTGCTGGCGGCGCTCCATGCCGTGCTGCACGGGCAGGATGAATCGGCGCTGATGGCGGTGATCCGGCGCGGGGGCGACGAGGGAACGCTGGCCGGACGGGTGATGGCCAAATGGATCACGCGCCGCGACGTGCGCATCCGCCGCACCGCCTGCCGCCTGCTCGGTCTGCTGGGCGATGCCGCGGCGGTGAAATTGCTGTCGACCTGCCTCAATGATCCGGTGGCCGAGGTGCGCGAGGCAGCCTGCGCCGCGCTGGGGCAGGTAGGCGACGGCAAAGTCGCTGCGAAAGTGGCGGCGCGGGCGGGCGACCCATCGCCGGCGGTGCGCGCGGCGGCCATCGTGGCGCTGGCGGCGCTCGGTGACGCGGAGACCGCTGACGCGCTGCGCGCCATGTTTCGCGGCGATTCGGCGGCGCTGGCGGCACTGCTGCTGGCGGATCAACACCCCGTCGGCCGCCCACTGGTCGAATTGCTGGCGCGGCCGGGCTTCGACTTCGGGTTGCAGCGCGCGCTGCGGGCGCTCTTCGCGTGTATCTGGGCGGCGCAGGCCGATGTCGCGCCGCGCATGTTCTGCCGATCCTGCCTGCTGCGTCCCACGCCGCGCGACTACCGCCGCTGGTTCCAGTTGCCCGTGCGCATACTCACCTGCCGCGGCTGTGGCGATGTGCTGCACTTCAAGCAGGACATCACCGAGGTGGTGGCGGTGCTGGACGCCGCCGGCGGCGGCAAGGCGGTAAGCATACGCAACGGCGTCGCCCGCGTGAATGCGTTACAGCAGCAGGCTCCCTTCGATTACGACCGGGTGGAAATAATTGATGCGAGTGATTTTGCGATTGAGCGTTTCTGTATGAGCGCCGGCAACGACACCGACCGCCATCGCGCCGCGCGGCGGCGGCAGATTCCGGTGACGGTGCGTCTTGCGGTATCGGAAAACGCCCGCCGGGTATTGGATCATATTTTCGGCGAGGTTGTCGTGGTGGAATGACGGCAGGTGCGACATGCGATTCAACGTTCTCGTTGAGAGCGTGAAAAGTCTGGACTGGGAAGCGCGCATCGAGGCGTGCGCGCGGCTGGGGGCGCTGCGCGACGCGCGGGCGGTGCCGGTGCTGCGGGCGTGTCTGGATGACGAGGACGTGGAAGTGCGCATCGCCGCGATCAGCGCGTTGGGCGCGACGGGGTTGTTGGAGGCGCTGCCCGGGCTGCTGGAGCGCCTGCTGGACGAGAACACCCACGTGCGCGCGGCAGTTTGGGCGGCACTGGGCGGGCTGGGGCCAGGCGCCGTGCCGCCGTTGCTCGAACGGGTGGATTCCGACTCGCCGGAGATGCGGCAGTCCGCCGTCCACGCACTGGGGGCGCTGCGCGACGCGCGCGCTCTGCCGGCGTTGATCGAACGGCTGGAAGACGAAAATATCCTGGTGCGGCAGGCGGCGTGCCAGGCGCTGGCGGCGCTGGGCGACCGCCGGGCGGTGGCGCCGATCATCGCGCAGTTGGCGCACCCGCGGTCGCCGGTGCGAATCGCGGCCTGCACGGCGCTGGGCATGCTGGGCGATCCGGCGGCCATCGACCCGCTGCTGCCGCTGCTCGGCGACGAGGACGCGCATCTGCGCCAGGCGGCGAACACGGCGCTGGAACGCCTGGGTGAGGGAGGGTTGAGTCGCACGGTGACGCAGGCGCTGCGCGGCAACCCGGAGGCGCTGGCGACGGTGGCGGAGATGGCGATTGGCGGCGCGCGCTGGCTCATTCCGCCACTCACCGCGCGGTTGAGCGACGAGAACCTGCGAGTGCGTCAGGCGGCCGCCGCCGCGCTGGGCCGCATCGGCGAACCGTGCCTGGAGGCGGTGGTGGCGCGGCTGGCGGAACACGACGCGGACGTACGGCGCACGGTCTTTCAGGTGCTGCGCGCGGCGGCGGGGTCGTCGGCCATCAACCTGCTGATGGACAAGTACAGCGATCCGCGCTGGCGCAACCGGCAGGTGCTGCTAGGCGCGTTGGCGGCGGTGGGGCCGGCGGGCGCCGAGGCGCTGATGGCGCACCTGGAACACCCCGATGCCGCGGCGCGTCTGGCGGCGGTGCAGGTGCTGGGCACGCTGAAGGATCCGCGGGCGGTGCCGCGGTTGCTGGGGCGGTTGAGCGACGTGCATGAAGCCGTGCGCGTCGCCGCCTGCGAGGCACTCGGGCTGCTCGGCGCCGCTGAGGCAATCCCGGTGCTGCTCGGTTGCCTGCGCGACATCACCGTCGAGGTGCGCTACGCGGCCGCCCACGCGCTGCGGGCCATGGGGGCCGTGCAGGCGGTGGACGTGCTGGTGCCGATGCTGTTCGACCCGGAACCGGCACCGAGCCTGCTGGCCTGCGAGACGCTGACGGCGATGAACGAGGTGTTGGCACCCACCATGTACGCTCTCCTGTGCGGCGGCTGCCTGACGCGCTTCGAGTGGCATACCGCCCGGGCGCAGGGTGTGGGGGAGGTGCCGTACCTGGCCTGCCGCGCCTGCCATAAGGCCGGCAAGGCGCTGCGGCCGGTGAACCTGGTGGTGGCAGTGCTGGACCACGCGCTGCGCGAACCGTTCCACCTGGACGGCACCACCGCGCGGGTGCATGCGCTGGGCCGCGAGGTGCTGTTTGATTTTGACGGCGTGGAGATTTTTGCCGCCAGCGATTACGAAGTCGAACGCTTCTGCATGCGCATCGGCAACGATACCGACCCGCTGCGCGAGAAGCGCTACCGCGACATGCTCTGCCAGGTCTGGCGGGCGGAGATGCTCTCCGGTAATACGCTCAACGTATTGCGGAGCACCTTTGGCCGGGTGATAATCGAGGGGTGATGATGTGATGAGGCACGTTGTCCACCCCCTCTCCTCGGGGAGGGAGTGGGCGAGTAGGCATTCCGGCTGCATGTGAAGCGAAGCGGTGAGGGTTGAGTACGATTAGGAGTACGACATAAGGAGGCAACTATGGACGTACAGGCATACCAGCATATCTACGCCAACGTGGAGAAAGAGCAGTCGCCGACGGCGCGCGGGGGCTTTCAGACGCTGTTTTATTCGCGGGCGGGGCTGACGGAAGTCGATGTTGAGGAGATTGAGGCGCGGGTGCTGTATTATCCGTCCGAGGACGCGCCGGTGAAACAGGTGTTCTTCCGCACGCCCGTCGGCAACGTTGTGGTGGGGCAGGTGGTGCCGTTGCCCGAGCCGGATAGTGCCGGCCGCGGCGGGCGCTATCTGGCGCACTGCTTCATTTTCACGCCTGAGGCGTTCGCACGGATCGACGGCGATCCGTTCCGCGTGCTGGCGGCCGCGCCGTTCGTTACCACGGTAGAGGGCGCACTGGCACTGGGTGACATGGCGACGGGCGACATCCCCGCGGCGGCGCTGTGCATGTCGGACATCCCCTGTGCCACGCTGGAGGGGACATGGCCGAAGGAAATGCTGAAGCGGCTGGTGCTGGCCGGCCTGCAAGCCGAGCGCATGGCGGAGGGGCGCAAGCTGCTGGCTATTGTCGGCACGCCGGAGGAGACGCGGGCGGTACTGCGCACGGCAATGCTGGCGGTGCCCACCGCGCGGCGCGGCGCCTGTCCCTTCGACACTTACTTCTATCGGTGTAATCCGGTGGCCACCTACTGCTGGGCAGTAGGCCTGCCGGAGGCGCCGCCGAACCCGAATTACCTCGCCGTCGAGTGCGCGAAGCAGAGCGTGGATGCCATCGACCCGTCGCCCGAGCCAGATTGTTACGAGCGCTGGGTGCTCGCGGCGCTGCACGGCAAAGCGCTGACGCGCATGGCGCCGGGGCGCAACCAGGCCGCCGCGCTGTGCGCCTGGCTGGACGGCGGCGAGTTGGACCCGGCGGTCAAGCAGCATGTGGATTCCGGCGTGCTGGAGAGCGTCTTTACGGTTTGCGGGGCGCAGGTGGAGGCCTTGGCACGCCGGCGGCTGGGTCAGGCGCTGGGCGTCGGCATCGCCGACCGGCTGGTCCCTATCTGGCTGAAGGAAACGGCTGCCACGCTCTTCGCGAAGCTGACCACCTCGCTGGATACCCCGGCGCTGCTCGATCAACTCATGCAGGGCTACACCGCTGCCCGCTTTGCGACGCCGGCCCCCGCCGAGTTGGCAGCGCTGGGGACGCTGCTGGCGCAGCACGACCACCGTATACTGCGCTTCTGGCACGCCTACTGGGCGGGCACGCCGGAAGAGGTGAACGCGCTGCTGTCCGGGCTGCCGGACGATCAATACCGCGTGTTCGTGAAGCACGCACTGGCCGCGCCAGGCGCCAACCCGGCGCGCATGATCGCCCGCGGCCACGGCGAAACGTTTCTCACCTTCTTCTGTGCCTCCGACCACGTCGCCGCGTGTGACCTGGCCGCCATCGCCGAAGGCCTGGTTTCCGTCGGCGCCGGCTCGCTGCTTGAACGGCTGCGTCCCTATATCCCCAATCGCTCGCGCGCGGAAATCCGCGCGTTACAGGCGCTGGTGAAACGACGCCCGGAAATACTTGAATCCTTCCGCCTCGAGGTGGAGGACGCGGTGAAAGCGCTGCCGAAAGAGAATGGCGGGATAATACAGTTCGTCAAGGGCTTGTTTAAACACAAATAGCCGTTCATGGAACCACATTCGACAACAGAGAGGCAAAGCATTATGGGAGATGTGGCGCAATGGAAAGTCGTGCTCACTGTGGTGGTGATCGCGCTCGGTGTGGGCATCGGGCTGTGGATGTCTTCGCGTATGCGCAAAGGCGCTTTAGCGCCAGGCGATGAAGCACTTGAGAAACATATGCCGTTGATCAACAGCTACGCGGAGCCGGCCATTGGCTTTACGCGCAGCACGGCGAAGATGTTTAGCAAATTGGGTGGATTACCCTCTCTACCTGCCGGGGAAAAATGGCCGCAGTGGAAAGGCAAGCCGTTAGCCTTTCTGTGCCAGATCGATCTGGCGGCGCTGCCGAAAGGCACGACGACATATGCGTTGCCCTCTACCGGCGTGCTGTCCATCTTTTACGATCAAGAGCAGAACACCTGGGGGTTCGATCCCAAAGATGCCGGGAGCTGGGCGGTGATGTATTCCGCCTCGTTCGAGGCGTGTGTCGAGCAGAAAGCGCCGTCAGATTTGCAGCCGGAATACATTTATCCTGAAAAGTACCTGACATTTACGACGCTATCATCATATCCCGATCTTTACGATTCACGTATCAAGGCGTTGAAGCTTTCCGATCCGCAATTCGATGCGTATTGCGAACTGCGCGATGGGATATTCAGTGGCCAGCCAGCACATCACCTGTTCGGGTATCCCTCCCCGGTACAGGGGAATGACATGGACCTGGAATGTCAGTTGGCGTCGAACGGCCTATATTTGGGGGATGCCACAGGCTATAACGACCCACGCGCCAAAACCCTGGAAGCCGGTCGTAAAGACTGGGTACTGCTGCTGCAGCTCGATACTGACGACGACGCCAACATGATGTGGGGTGATATGGGTATGCTCTACTTCTACATCAAACAGGACGACCTCGCCGCGAAGCGGTTTGATCGGTGCTGGATGATATTACAGTGCGGATAAACGGTCGGCACACTCTGGCCGCTACTCGACCGTCGGCGTGAAGAACCGCTGTCCCGTGCGCTGCTCCAATCCCCGCCAGAAGCTAACGAGCGCCGTGCGCGATTGCGGAGACAGGGCAGTGCCGTCGACGTGCGGGGTCATCAGCGTGGCGCCGTTGTCAACGGTGCCGTCGCCGCGGCCGGCGCGGGGATCAAACGCGAAATCAAACGCGTGCGGCAGATGGGCGTCATGCAGGGCATAGCCGAGCAGGTGGCCGGTTTCGTGGCGCGCCAGGTTCGCGGAGGCGCATTGCTCGGTGATGAGCGCGGTGCCGGTGTTGAAGCTGGCCATGCCCAACGTATCCCACGATCCCCCGATGATATACGGCGCCACCACCATCTCCGCGCAGGGGCGTTCCCGGCTGGCGAGCAGCAGGGCGCTGAAGCGGGTGAAATCAACGGACTTCAGCGAGTAGGTCGGCGCGGCGGCATCTTCCAGCGCGCGGGTGATGCGGTAGTTGATCGGTCGCACGGTGACGGTGATGTCCAGTTCCAGCTCATCGATCAGGCCGCGCACGCCGCCGGCGATGGCCTGCTTGCGGCTCTCCGCCAATCCCCATGGCAGGTAGAGATCGAGGTGACGGCTCTCCACCCAGCGCCAAGCCTCCACCGGACTGCCGGCGGCATCGGCGACGAGGCGACAGTTCGCCCGCGCGTGGTAGCCGGACGTCCACGTCCAGCGCCACAACGTCGGCGCGGCCAGCAATACGAGGCATGCGATGATGAGGAGCGGCACCACGATGTTGCGCGCGCGCATGTCATGTGGGTTCAGCGATGTCCAACGAGTCCGACGGTCAGCATCCATGTTCGACCTCCCCGTGAAGCGGCTGGGTGAGATGGCGACAGCTTCACCAGGGAAATCGTACCATACTGTTAATGCTATGATAATATGCCGTTGAGCAATTTAATCCGCGAAACATTGACATTAACGCGAATTTAACCGAACTCCTTAATGCTGGCGCCGAGCTCGCGCATCAGCGCCGTGAAGCCGGGGAAGCTGGTGGCGATGGATTCCGCGCCGTGAATGCGGTTCTCGACACCGGCGGCGAGGGCGGCGACGACGGCGCTCATCGCCACGCGGTGGTCACCGTGGCTCTCGACATCGGTACCGTGCAGCGAGCAGCCGCCGTGGATGATCATGCCGTCCTCGCGCTCCTCGACGTCCGCGCCCATGTCGCGCAGGAAGCGGCTGACGGTGGCCACGCGGTCGGATTCTTTCACCCGCAGCTCCTTCGCGTCGGCGATGACGGTGGCGTCCTCGGCGAAGGCGG
Source organism: uncultured bacterium (assembly GCA_964590255.1). Lineage (GTDB taxonomy): Bacteria > Armatimonadota > Hebobacteria > CAIYQO01 > CAIYQO01 > JAKIYB01. The sequence continues at coordinate 4,945 of CAZPYA010000100.1, read as the reverse complement.
CGGCGACAGCGAGCACCGGCAGCTCGTCGATGAGGCGGGGGATGAGTGGGCCGTTGATGGTCGTCGCGCGCAGCGGGCCGTGGGCGACGGTAAGGTCGGCCACCGGCTCGCCGCCTTCCTCGCGGGCGTTTGTCAGCGTCAGGTCGACGCCCATGGCGCGCAGCACGTCGAGGATGCCGGCGCGGGTGGGGTTGATGCCCACGCCGCGCACGGTGACGCGCGCCCCCGGCACGATGGCGCCGGCGACGAGGAAGAAGGCGGCCGAGGAGATGTCGCCCGGCACGGCGATGTGCTGGCCCACCAGCCGCCCGCCGCCGCGCACGCGCACGGCGAGGCCGTCCACGTCCACCGGCACGCCGAAGCCACGCAGCATGCGCTCGGTGTGGTCGCGCGATTTTTGCGGCTCGGACACCGCCGTCTCGCCCTTAGCATACAGGCCGGCCAGCAGGATGGCGGACTTCACCTGCGCGCTGGCCACGGGGGAGGCGTAATGGATGCCGTGCAAATTGCCGCCGCGCACAGTGATGGGCGGGGTGCAGCGTTCGCCCTGGCCCTCCACGGCGGCGCCCATCTGCCGCAGCGGGATGGCCACGCGGTCCATCGGCCGCTTCGCCAGCGAGGCGTCGCCCTGCAGCGTGGCCGCAAATGGCTGCCCGGCAAGGATGCCCAATAGTAACCGGGTGGTGGTGCCGCTGTTGCCCGTCCACAGCACGTCGGCCGGCGCGCGCAGGCCATGCAGGCCGGCGCCATGCACGCGCACCACGTCGCCGTGCTCGATCTCCACGCCCATCGCCCGCAGGCAGCCGGCGGTGGCCTCGGTATCCTCTGATTCGAGGAAGCCGCTGATGGTCGTTTCCCCCTCCGCCAGCGCCCCGAAGAGCAGCGAACGGTGCGAGATCGACTTGTCGCCGGGAACGGTGATGGCACCCGCGAAGGTGGGGCCTGGTTGAACGGTTACGGTTGTCATACCATTTCTCTCTGTGTATCATGTGCTGCAGTATGACTGCAGGGAGCCTGGTCGCATGACGTTGCAACGAAGCTTGGTGATACACTCAAATACAGATTTGTCGTCCTTGTATATTTGTTACTTTAATATACCTTGATATGCTTTCTCTTGGTTTTGTCATTATCACATAAATCGTCATAATGTGTTCCGAGTAATCGATTGTTTTCTAGTTTGCGTTCCAGTAACTGATTCGTCGTTTTTATCATGTAATAGATATTGTCGTTACGAAATATATGGCATACGGCAATATAATCGACTGAATATTCATTTTCGAACGAGATGTATTTAATTCCAGAAAGTAACGCTAGCGATTGCTGTATATCATTTGCCCTCATATAATATGACGCAGCATCGAATACATTTTGAGTGTATATGTTGTTTGCATAGATATTCCCATTTTTCTCGCTCTCGTATAACCAAGAAATTGTATATTCAATTACAACGTCAATAGTTGAATATTCAATTGTTTCGCAAGGATGTCTGAAGAAGAAATCAAGTGATTTTGGGTTTGTGATCCATTTCTTTACAGTCTTTATACTCATTATTGGCAATCTGGTAATAGATGCTTTAATTGCATCAATCACAGAGTCATCAACAGACTCGATATCTATTGCATGAAGATCATTCATCGATTCACTCTCACCCTCAAATTATCGATGCTTAAATTCGCTCCCCTCTCCAGAACGGGGAGGGGTAGGGGGTGGGTCCGCGCGACCGCCCCAGGCACCAAGCTTATCCAAACCGTTAACTCCGTGAGCCGAAATACGCTTTGCCACCAGTTTCAACTGGTGGGACAGGGAAGCCGGGCGTCAATGCGTCCACAAATAATGCACCAGCGCCCAGTCCTGGTCGTTGGCGTTGGGGTCGTAGAAGCCGCCGGGACGGCCTTCGATGGTGCGCGGGTAGAGATAGGCGCATGAGCCCCAGCCGGTCTCATCGAAGAGGCAGAGGTTATTGCGCAGGATCGTCTCGGCGCGCGCTTTGTAGGTCTCGTCGCCGGTGGCCTGCCACAGGCGGTGGAAGGTGACGCCGGTCAACGTGCTCCAGTAGTGCGGGAAGGTGTCGCCCCATACGCGGTATTTGCCGAACCAGTAGCCGTCCCAATGGCGGATGGCCACCTCGTGCAGGTGATAATCGGGCTGCTTCCCATTGAACGCCTCCAGCGGCGCAAGGTGCGGCGTCACGGCGTCCAGGTACTGTTGCTCGCCAGTCACCAGGTACATTTCCAGCAGCAGCGTCGCCGCCGGCGCGACGATAGACTGCTCGTAATTCACCTCGTGGATGGGGTAGTGCACCCCGTTCTCCATGATACGCGCGGCGTGGCGGCGGAAGTCGGCCAGCAGCGCCTCCGCCTCTTCAGGCGTGCCGCTGGCGCGCACCTCCTGCATGCCCTCGTAGACCGGCACATTGATGGCATAGAAGCGGTGCCCGCCCAGTTCGTAATAGGCGCGCATGGTGCCGAGGAAGTCGTCCAGATATGGCCGCTCGCGGGTGTAACGGAACATCTCCAGGTGGAAATGCGCCAGCAGCGGGAAGTTATACATGCGCAGGCGCGTCGGGTCTTCGTTGCGGTGGTAGCTGCTGTAGACGCGGTACTGGTCGTCCTGCAGCTTCGTCCGCGCGAAGCGGTGGTAGCGGCGCACGGCGGCGTCGATGGCCGGGTCGGCCTCGCGTTGCAGGTACTGCGCCAGCAGTGCGCCCATGCCCATGCGCTCGCGGGCTTCATTGTGATCCCACGGCCAGTCCATCGTCCACCGGCCGTCGTTTTCGCGGTCGTAGACCAGACAAGCGCCGTCGCGCGGATCGGACGGATCGTTGACCTGCTGCTTTTCGACGATGAAGCGGGCGCGCCGGCGGATAAGTTCTAGCGGGTCGAGGGTCACCAGCGCGCGCAGGAAGGTTTCCCGCTTCTCAGAAGAGTGTACCTTCACGACCACTTCACCCGTCTGCTCCACCGGCATTGCCGCCAATACGGTGTTGCCGTTGCGCGTGACGGGCACCGGGACGTCGTTCACCAGCACGGCGTCAATCTCGCGGCCTTCCGCGGTCACCTCCAGCGCCTCGCCGGGGAAAAGGACGTATTGCTTCGCCTCCATGCGCACGAAGTCATGCACCTCACTCGCTTGCCGGAAGAAATCCTCCCAGCCTTCGTGCCAGAAGAGCACCCAGCGCAGCAGGTGGCACTGTCGCGGCTCCAGGGTGAAATCTTCCGGATGCAGAATCAGATCGCCGCGGTTCTGCGAATACATGTAGCGGTCGTCGCGGCCCTGCAGGCTGTAGTCTACCACGCTGCCGTTCGTCAGCACCATGCCCAGGTGCGGCGCCGCGCCGCCCATGCGCATGGCGCAGACGTATGACGTCGACCCGCCGCACCACACGTGGGCGTTGCAGCGCCGGGTAAGGCAGGTGTCGGCGTCGGGGTAGTTGTCGTTAAACGGCATGTAAATGCCCAGGTCGCGGATGGCGATGTCCTGGTCGGTGGTATTGGTGAAAGTATGGAAACCCGCCAGCCGGTCGTGGGTATCGAAGGTGCGGGTAATCGTCAGCCGGAAGCCGGGACATTCATATACCGAAGTCACCGCGTCGTCCTGAACCGTGATACTCGCCGACTCCTCCCAGCGATACAGGGGAATCTTCGCGGCAGGCAGGCGGCAATAGCCCAACCCCCAGTTGTGTGCGCGAGTATGCCACGGGTTCTCATCGGCCGAGACCACCCAGTTCATCCCGTGCGCGTCCGCCGGATGGCTGATGCGCTCCACCGCCCCGCTGGCGGCGGAGACTTCCATGTGAAAGCGATCACTGCGTAAGATATGGTGTGCTGCACTCATAACTGAGATAATTTCCGCCTCACGCAAGGAAACTCCTGCGATTGCATGGCGGTTGTTGCATGCAACAGGAGGATCGGTCGGTACAATGATGGGTGATTCTCGCAGCCGCCGTCGTAATCGAAATGCACAAGCATATCCGAATAGCCTTCGACTACGAGTTGTGATTACGATTGCTAAATGGTGAATAACCGCATGGAGCCAATACTCGTCGCGCGCGATCTGTATAAGACGTTCGAGCAGGGGGAACTGCGGACGGATGTGATCCGCGGCATCTCGTTGTCTTTCCAGCCGGGCGAGTTCACCGCCATCGTCGGGCCGTCGGGGTCGGGGAAGAGCACGCTGCTGTATATGCTGGGGGCGCTGGAGCGGCCGACCGACGGTTCCATCACCATCGCCGGCGAGGAGATCGCGGCGCTGGGCGACATCGCGCTGGCGCGGCTGCGCAACCAGACGCTGGGCTTCATCTTCCAGTTTCACTTCCTGCTGGCCGAGTTCACTGCGCGCGAGAACGTGGCGATACCGCTGGCCATCCACGGCGGCATGCCCATGGCGAAGGCGCTGGCGCAGGCGGATAGCCTGCTGGAGCGGGTGGGGCTGGGCGACCGGCTGCGTTCGCGCCCCGGTCAGCTCTCCGGCGGCCAGGCCCAGCGTGTGGCAGTGGCGCGTGCCCTCATCAACGCGCCGCGCATCGTCTTCTGCGACGAACCTACCGGCAGCCTGGACACCCACAGCGCCGAGCAAGTTTACTACCTCCTGCGCGACCTCAACCAGGAACGCGGCCAGACCATTATCGTCGTTACCCACGAGCGCACCTTCGCCGAACGCTGCGACCGCATCATCCGCCTGGTGGACGGGGTTATCGAAAGCGATGAATGGCAGAAGACAGGCCCGCCCGGCCATAAATAGCCGGGCTACTGAACAACGCCCCGTGATGCTCTTTGATCCATTAGTCGCCGCTTTGCTCATCGATGCCGCCTGTTGGCACGTAGCTGCGTGGCGAGGTGATGCTGGTGCCAGCGGCTGTCGCGCGGACCCCTCCCCCGGCCCCTCCCCTAGCAGGCTCATCGTGACCCACAAGTGCGCGTTCCCCCTCGAGGGGTCGGGTTGGTTC
>CAZPYA010000099.1:0-20722 GCA_964590255.1 uncultured bacterium | reverse complement strand
CCGTCACCGACGCCATGGAAATTCTGCGCGGCTTGCGCTCGCGGTACGAGGAGCACCACCAGGTGCGCATCACCGACGAAGCGCTGGCGCTGGCGGTGCGGCTGGCCGACCGCTATATCACCGATCGCTTCCTGCCCGACAAGGCCATCGACCTGATGGACGAAGCCGCCTCACGCGTGCGGCTGGAAACCTCCGTGGTGCCCGCCGAACTGCGCCAGGTGCGCCTGGACTTGGAAGCGGTGACCACCGAGTTGCAGGAGGTGTTGAGCGTGAGCCCCTATGAGCGCGACTACGACCGCGGCTTCGAGCTGCGCGAGCGCCAGCGCGTGTTGAAAGACCGCGCCCAGGAGCTGGAGGAATCGTGGAAGCGCGCCCGCGGCAACGCCCGCACCATGGTGAGCGAAGAGGACGTCGCTGAGGTGATCGCTCTGTGGACCGGCGTGCCGGTGCGCAAGCTCGCCACCGACGAAACGCAGCGCCTGCTGCAAATGGAAGACCATCTGCATGAGCGCGTGATCGGGCAACACGAGGGCATCGCCGCGGTGGCGCGCGCCGTGCGCCGCGGTCGTGCCGGCATGAAAGACCCGAAGCGGCCCACCGGCTCGTTCATCTTCCTCGGCCCCACCGGTGTCGGGAAGACGGAGTTGGCGCGCGCGCTGGCCGAGTTCCTCTTCGGCAACGAAGACGCGCTTATCCGCATCGACATGTCGGAATATATGGAGCGTTTCGCGGTGTCTCGCCTGGTCGGCGCGCCTCCGGGCTACGTCGGCTACGATGAAGGCGGCCAGCTCACCGAGCGCGTACGGCGCCGCCCCTATTCGGTGGTGCTGCTCGACGAAATCGAAAAGGCGCATCCGGAAGTCTTCAACATCCTTCTGCAGGTGCTGGAGGACGGACGGCTCACCGACAGCCAGGGCCGCGTGGTGGACTTCCGCAATACTGTCATCGTCATGACGTCCAACGTGGGCACCAGTTCCATGGATCTGGGGCGCGGCATCGGCTTCCTGTCTGAACTGGACCAGGCCAGCCACCAGTCCTACGAGCGCATGAAGGGCGTCGTGCTGGAGAAGATGAAGCAGACCTTCCGGCCGGAATTCTTCAACCGCATCGACGAAGTGATCGTCTTCCATCCGCTCACCCGCGACGAGATCGCGCAGATTGTACACCTGTTCCTGAAGCGCGTACGCAAGTCGCTGGAAACCCAGGGCATCGACCTGGTGGTGGCGGAAGAAGTCATCGCGAAGCTGGCGGCCGAAGGATTCGATCCGGCCCTCGGCGCTCGCCCGCTGCGCCGCGCCATCCAGCGCCTCATCGAAGACCCGCTGGCCGAGGAAGTGCTCGCCGGCAAGTTCAAACTCGGCGACACCGTCCACGCCGACCTGCAAGACGACCTGGTGGTCTTCAGCAAGGGCCTCCACCTGCCAGACCTGTCCGGCAGCGCGGACACCATTGAACTGTCCTCGTCGCCGAACTAAACGACGCACATCCCCGCCCCGGAAGATGCTTCCGGAGCGGGATGTTTTTGGTAGTGACCGGGTCCGCGTCCCACGCCCGCACGGCCACCCGCGCCCCCTTGACGCCATCCCTTCAATTCGGTACGCTCACACGGACCTGTATCATGAAAATCCGCCCGCATCACCAATGCAACGACCATGCCATCTACGTCATCAGCCTCGGCTGCCCGAAAAATCGGGTCGATACCGAGTGCATGCTCGGCATCCTCGGCTCCGCGGGATATACCGTCACCGACGACCTTCGCCAGGCGCGCTGCGTGCTCATCAATACCTGTGGTTTCCTTGAAGCATCGATTCAGGAGGCGTATGACGAGATCGACGCCGTCATGCGCGGCAAACGCCGTCACGGCTACCGCGTGGTGGTGGCCGGCTGCCTGGTGGAACGTCTGCGCGAGCAATTGCAGCGGGATTTTCCGACCATCGACGCCTTCCTCGGTGTGCGCGCCGGGGCGGAGGTGCTGGCTGCCGTCGGCGACGCGAACCCCGTCGCGTCCCACAACCAATACGCCGACCGCGCCCTTACCACCGGTCCGGCCTGGGCCTACTTGCGTGTAGCCGACGGCTGCGAAAATTGCTGCACCTACTGCACGATTCCACGCATCCGCGGCGCCTTTCACAGCCGTCCACTCGACGAAATACTCGAGGAGGCGCGCGTCATGGCCGCCCGTGGCGTGCGCGAATTCAACCTCATCGCTCAGGACACCACTCGTTATGGCGACGATCTCTATGGCCGTCGCAGCCTCGACCGGTTGCTCGACGCGCTCAACGCCGTCGACGGGATACACTGGATTCGCGTGCTCTACACTCACCCCGCGCACTACGACGACGCGCTCATCGCCGCCCTCTCGCGCAACGACAAGGTGGTGCGCTACCTGGATATCCCGCTGCAGCACATCGCCGACCCCATCCTCGCTGCCATGCACCGCCGCGTGACAAAAGCCGAAATACTGGCATTGCTGCGGACGCTCCGTGCCGCGCTGCCCGGCCTCGTGCTGCGCACCACGTTCATTGTCGGCTTCCCCGGTGAGACGGATGAGCAATTCGCAGAGCTACTGGACTTCGTGAAGGAGACGCGCTTTGAGCGCCTGGGCGCCTTCGCCTACTCCCGCGAACCCGGCACCCCCGCCGCCGACCTGCCCGGCCAGGTGCCCGACCCGGTGAAAGCGGAGCGCGTGGACCGTATCATGCGCCTGCAGCAATCCATCTCGCAAGCGTTGAACCGCGCCCGCGAAGGCCAGACACTGGAGGTGCTGGCGGAAGGCCGTTCCGCCGATTCCGCGTATCCGTATACCGGTCGCGGCTGCGCCGACGCCCCGGAGATCGACGGCCAGGTGCTCCTCCGCGCAAACAATCCGCTCACGCCCGGCCAGTTCGTGACGGCCCGCATCGAACGCGGCACCGAATACGATCTCTACGGCGTGGTGGAGGCGTAAGACAACCCGTGTCAGCCCAACATACACATGCTACAGTGACGTTGAGAAGGAGCTCGCGATGAACTGTCAACGCTGTGGTACCGAGCCGCCGGAAGGCGCGCGCTTCTGCCCCCGCTGTGGCGCCGACCTGGGCGGTATCGCCCCCGTCCCCACCGGCGCCGTTCGCCCGCGCCTGGCCATCCCCGTGTGGCTTGTCATGGGCGTCGTGCTGCTCATGCTCGTCGGCCTCGGTTTCGGGCTGGAGAGCGTCTTTTCCGCCCACGATGCAGAACGATCTGCCACCGGCTTTACCCCGCCTATCGGCAGCAGTGACGCTGAACAGGCATTACGCAGCAACCTACAGATATTACGTAACGCCATCCAGCATTTTCAGGCCGACACCGGCGTCTACCCGGCGAAACTCGAAGATCTCGTCGCGCCCACCGAAAAGCTACTCACCAGCACCGTGCCCGTCGGCACCTACAAAGGCCCATATCTCCCACCGGGCGGCATCGTCGGCAACGGCATTCCGAAAAATCCCTTCACCGATCCTACAGCGGCCAGTATCGTCGCACATTGGAACTACGATGCAGACACGGGCACGGTCGTCGTGCCGGACGCGCAAGCAGACAACAGGACCAGCGACGGCACCCCGTTCACGCAATTATGACGTTATACGTTATACGTTATCCAAGCCTCTTGCTGAACCGCGCCGCCGCCAACACCAGAATTCCCACCCCGAATGCCAACAGGATAAGCATTTGCGGCCAGAGAACGTCCAAGCCGACGCCGCGCAGGAAGATGCCGCGGATGATCTCCAGGAAATAGCGTAGCGGGATGATGGCCGTCATCCACTGAATGGCGACGGGCATATTCTCCACCGGGAAGATAAAGCCGGAGAGCAGCACCGATGGGAAGAGAATGAGGAACGCCGTCAGCGTCGCCTCGTGCTGTGTGCGCGAGATGGTAGAGATGAAGATACCCGTGCCCAGCGTGGTAAGCAGGAACAGTGCGCTGAGGCCGAACAGCAGCGGCAGGCTGCCGACAACGGAAACATGAAAGATGAGCTGCGCCGCCACCAGCGCCAGCGCCACGTCGATGACCCCGATAAGCAGGAACGGCAGCGTCTTCCCCAGCATCAGCTCCATCGCCGAGATGGGTGTCACCACCAGTTGCTCCAGCGTGCCCAGTTCCTTCTCCTTCACCACGCCGATAGCGGTCAGGATGGTGGTGAGAATGAGCAGAATCAGGCAGATCACCCCTGGCACCATGAAGTTGACGCTCTTCAGCTCCGGGTTGTACCACACCCGCACTCGCGGCTCCAGCGACGGCACCCGCGGTACCACGCGGCGCAGCACCCGCAGGCGCTCGTCCGTCATCTCCGCGACATATTGCCGCAACACCGCGCCGGTATACCCGTCGATCACCCGCGCCGTGCGCGAGTCGGTGCCGTCCAGCAGCGTCTGCACCTGCGCCGTGCGCTTCCGTGCCAGGTCCTTGGTAAATCCGCGAGGAATGTGCAGCACCACCTGCACGCGCCCGGCATCCATCGCCCGGTCCACGGCGTCCGGCGACTCGAGCACGGCATCATACAGAAAATACCCCGATGCGGTGAACCGCTGTACGAATGCCCGACTCGTCGCCGTCCGGTCTTCGTCATACACCCCCATGCTGATAGAATTCACATCCGTGCTCACCGCATATCCGAAGATGAACAACTGAAAAATCGGCGCAATAAACAACAGCGCCAGCATCCGCCGATCCCGCCGCGTCTGAATCAACTCCTTCATCATCACTCGAAATATGCGCCGAATATTCATCGTGTTCTCCAGGTCGGCCCCCCTCCCCGACCCTCCCCCCGTGCCCTCACGTGCACAGGGGGAGGGAGATATACAGTCACTCCCTTCCCCTACCCGCGAAGCACAGCGGAGAGGGCGGGGGGTCGACCACCCACACCGGGATATTTACAGCGTCCGCGTGAACCGCGCCGAACTCACCAGCACCAGCGCCACCCCCATGATCAGCAGGATCAGCGCCGGCTGCCAGAGCACGCTCAGGTCGTTGCCTTTTAAGAAAATGCCGCGCAGGATGCGGATGTAGTGGGTGGCGGGGATGAAATTCGTCAGCACCTGCACCGGCGCCGGCATGCTGCTGATGGGGAACATGAATCCGGAGAGCAGAATGCCCGGCAGTTGCGTGCCCATCATCGCGCCGATCATCGCCACCTGCTGATTAGGCGCCACCGTCGAAATGAGCAGCCCGATGCCCAGCGCCGCCAGCACATAGATGCCGCCCAGCGCCAGCACCAGCGCCGCGCTGCCCACCAGCGGCACATGAAAGACGAAATAGCTCACCAGCATGATGAGAATGATGTCGCCGAAGGCGATGAGTATATACGGGATCAGCTTGCCCAGCATCAGCTCTAGCGGCCGCACCGGCGACACCAGCAACCCCTCGATGGTGCCCCGCTCGCGCTCGCGCACCACCGTCACCGAGGTGAGCAGCGCGGAGAGCATCATCAGAATGGTGGCAATGAGGCCCGGGATGGTGAAATACGTGCTGCGCAGCTCCGGGTTATACCAGTAGCGCGTGCGGTTCTCTACCAGGCGCGCGTCCGTCACCCGTACCCCCGCCTGGCGCACCGCTTCCAGCGTCACCCGCGTCGAGTATTGCTGCAGGATGCCGCTGACGTAGCCCAGCGCCGTGCTCGCGGTGGCCGAGTCAGAACCGTCCACCAGCACCTGCACCGGCGCCGTCCGTCCCTCCGCCAGGTCGCGGGTAAAATCCACCGGAATCACCAGCACTAACCGCGCCTGGCCGCCATCCAATATCGTCTCGACCTCGCGGTAACTGTCCGGCGCGGTGACGATATCGAAATACCCGCTGTCCGAAAAGGCCCGCGCCAGGTCGCGCGACTGTGGCGTGCGGCTCTGGTCGTAGACGCCCATGCGCACATGCGTCACGTCCAGGTTGATGGCATAACCGTAGAGGAGGATCATAAAGATCGGGAGGATGATCACGACCGCCAGCATGCGCGGGTCGCGCACGATCTGCCGGAACTCCTTCCATACGATCATCCAGGTGCGCAGCGGCATCAGGAGGCCTCCCGTTCCGCGCCTTCGATGAGCGCCACGAAGACGTCCTCCAGCGACGGCAATATCGGCTCGATGCGCGCCACGCGGATGTCGGCGTCTTCCAGCGCCGCGCGGATTGGCGCGATCGCCGCGTTATCCTCTATGACCACATGCAACGCGGTACCGAACAGCGCCGCCTCGCGCACTGTCGGCAGCGTCGGCAATAGCTCCAGCGCCGCCATCATCGGCTCCGCCCCTACTTCCAGCAGCGTGCCGGCCATATACCGCGCCTTCAGCTCCGCCGGGCTGCCCAGCGCGATAATCCGCCCACGGTGCATCATGGCGATGCGGTCGCAGTGTTCTGCCTCATCCATGTAATGGGTAGTCACGAACACCGTCACCCCTTGCCCGGCCACGGTGTAAATCAAATCCCAGAAGCGCCGGCGTGACGCCGGGTCCACCCCGCCCGTCGGCTCGTCCAGGAAGAGGATCTCCGGCTCGTGCACCATCGCGCAGCCCAGCGCCAGCCGTTGCTTCCAACCCATCGCCAGTTCACCGGTCAGGCTCGTTCTCCGCTCGCGCAGGTTTGCCATCTCCAGCACCCATTCCGTCCGGGTCGCCAGCCGCGCGCCATACACCCCATATACCTCGCCGAAGAAGGTGATGTTTTCCTCGACGGTCAGGTCTTCGTATAGCGAAAACCGCTGGCTCATGTAGCCGATGCGCGTTTTGATCTGCTCTGTCTGCCGCACGATGTCCAGCCCCGCCACCGTGCCGCTGCCCGAGGTCGGCGCCAGGATGCCGCACAACATGCGAATGGTCGTCGACTTCCCCGCCCCATTCGCACCCAGAAAGCCAAATATCTCCCCGCGGCCCACCGTCAACGAGATGTGGTCCACCGCAGTGAAGCCCCCAAAAGACTTCACCAAATCGGAGATGGTCACGGCATAGTCGGCGGTATTGATCGTCATGCCGGCCCGCCTTCCGCAATCTCGTTGAACACGTCTTCCAACCCCGGCGCGATGCGCCGCACCGACGTCACCGTCACGCCCTCCAGCGCCGCGATCACCGCCGCCTCCGCCTCATCCGTCATGCACAGCGCGTGCAGTCGTTCGCCGAACACCTGCACGTCGCGCACGCCCGGCAGCGCCTCCAGCCGCGTCTTCGCCTCCCGCATCGGCGCGGCGATGATCTCCAGCATGGCGCCTTGCATGCGCGCCTTCAGCGCCGCCGGGGTATCACACTGGATTAACCGCCCGCGGTTCAGCATGGCCACCCGCGTGCAGCGCTCCGCTTCGTCCATATACGGCGTGCTTAACAACAACGTCACCCCCTGCCCCACCAGCGTGTAGAGGATGCGCCAGAACTCCCGCCGCGACACGGGATCCACGCCGGTGGTCGGCTCGTCCAGCAGCAATACCTCCGGCGTATGCATCAGCGTGCATGCCAGCGCCAGCTTCTGCTTCATGCCGCCAGACAGGTGCATCGCCAGCCGGTCGCGGAACGGCCCCAGCCGGCTGAACTCCATCAGCTCCGCCTCCCGCCGCAACCGCTCCGCCTTCGGCACCCCGTAGATATTGGCGAAAAAGAGCAGGTTTTCCGCCACCGTCAGGTCGCCGTACAGGCTGAACCGCTGCGGCATATACCCCACCCTCCGCTTCAGCTGGTCCGCCTGCCGCACCGCGTCCAACCCCAGCACACGCGCATGCCCGGCGGTGGGCGTCATGATGCCCATCAGCATGCGCATCGTCGTCGTCTTCCCCGCGCCATCCGGCCCCACCAGCGCAAACACCTCACCCCGCCCCACCTGCAAGTCAAACCCGTCCACCGCGGTCAACGCGCCGAACTTCTTTCGCAGGCCCAGAATGTCGATAGCGATGTCGCTCATACCACTCCATACTGCCTTCTGCCTTCTGCCTTCTGACTACTTCACCTCGATCACCGCATCCGCCGGCATCCCCGGCTTTAGCAGGCCGTCCGGGTTTTCCACGGTGATCTTCACGCCGAAGACCAGCTTCACCCGTTCCTCTTTCGTCTGCACGTTTTTTGGGGTGAATTCCGGTTCCTGGGCGATTTCCGTCACCGTGCCGGTGAAGCGCGTGCCGGCATCGGTGGTGACGGTGGCGCGCTGGCCGAATTTTACTCGCTCCACCAGCGGCTCGGGCACGTAGACGCGCAGCCACACGCTGTCCAGTTGGGCGATGCGCAAAATCGGCGCGCCGGGGGTAATCAACTCGCCCGGCTCCGCGCTGCGCAGCACTACTCGCCCTGACACCGGCGCGCTGATGGCTGTCTGCCCCAGCGCCGCGGTGGCGGTGTGCAGCGTGCCTTCCGCGCTGACTACGCGTCCGCGCGCGGCAGCGATGGTCTGCGCCCGCGCCCCCGCCACCGCCAGGTCCAACGCCGCCTGGGCCGCCTGGAGTTGCGCCCGCGCCTGCTCCACCGCCTTCTGCGCCTCCTGCCGCTCCTGCGGGCGGGCGCCGTTGATGGCGATCTGCAGTCGCTCGCGGGCGATGGCCACCTGCGCCGTCACTTCCGCGATCTCCTGCGGGCGGGCGCCGTTGCGCGACGCCTCATATCGGTTGCGCGCGGCGTCCACTGTCGCCTGCGCCGCCGCCAATTCCTGCGGGCGCGCGCCGTTCTTCGCCTCGATCAGCCGTTGGCGCGCCGCTTCCACCGCCTGCTGTGCCACCTGAATTTCCTGCGGGCGGGCGCCGGTCTTCGCCTCCGCCAGCCGCTGTTTCGCCGCCTGCGCCTGCGCCGCGGCCACGTCGCGCCGCGTGCGCGCCTGGTCCACCACCTGCCCGGCGATGGCCCCCTGCTTCTCCAGCCGCTCGGCGCGCTTTAGTTCCGTTTCGGCATCCGCCAGCACGGCATCTGCGGCCTTCACCCCCGCCACCAGTTGCTCAATAGTCTCTTTTCGCGGTCCTTCTTTTACCAGTGCGAGTTGCGCCTCTGCGGCGTCCAGGTGCGCCTGCAACTGCGCGATCGTCTCCTTGCGCGGGCCGTCTTTCACCAGCGCCAACTGCGCCTCTGTAGCCTCCAGCGCCGCCTTCAACTGGGCGACGTCCTCCTTGCGCGGGCCTTCTTTTACCAGCGCCTGTCGCGCTTCGGCCTGTGCAAGCGCTTGACGCAGTTGCGCCACCTCTTCCGGCCGCGCGCCGGCGTTGATCAGCGCCTGCCGCGCCTGCGCCGCCTCCAGCACCGACCGCGCGGCGTCGCGCTGAGCGCGCACCCGGGCGATATCCTGCGGACGCGTGCCGGCGGTTAACTCGCCCAGCGACGACTGCGCCGCATCGAGGTTGCCCCGCGCCTGATCCACCTGTCCGGCCAATTCGCCGCTGTCCAGCGTGGCCAGCAGTTGCCCCGCGCGCACGTCATCGCCTTCATCAGCGGACAGCGTTTCTAACCGTCCCGCCACCTTGGCGCTCAGGTCCACCTCCGTCGCCTCGATGACTCCGTTCCCTGTAATCGTCGTGACCGCGACCGCGCGCAGTGATGCCTGGTACTTCCACGCCTCATACGCCACCAACGCCAGCACTAATACAATTGGAATAATCATGCGCGCACGATGTTTCATCACTCACCTCCAACCGCAAATCCTAGTTCCGCTGTTGCCACCTGCCACTCTGTCTGCACCCGAATCATCCCCTGCAAGGCACGCGACAGCGCCGCCTTCGCGTCCGCCACTTCCGTCGGCGTGCCTACGCCTTCGCGGTAGCGCACCCCGGCGATGCGCCACATTTCCTCCGCCAGTTCCAGCCGCTTCCGCGCGACGGCATGCTGTTCGCGGGCCGAGGTGAGCCGTGCATGCGCCACCCGCACCTCCGCCGCCACGTTGTTTTTCAATGTCTCCGACGCCGCCTGCTGCTGCTCCAGCGCCGCCTGCGCCTCGCGCTGCTTCGCCCGCGCCGCCCCGCCGTCCAGCATCGGCAGTCCGGCCATCGCCGCCACCGTCCAGCCGGTCATTTGCAGCGGCGTCTCCGGCGAGACAAGTTGATAACTGCCGGTCAGGCTCACCGTCGGCAACCGCTCGCCGCGCGCCACCCGCACCGCCGCGTCCGCCGCCGCCACCTGGCGCTCCGCCGCCTGCAATTCCGGCCGCACGGCCTGCGCCGTCGCGAGAAGCTGGTCGAGCACCGGCAATTCCGTCACCACCGGCGCGTCCACCTCCGCCGCGGTGAAACGCCCCTCTGTTACCCCCAGCGCGCGCAGCAGTGCCGCGTGCGCCATCGCGATGGCCGACTCCGCCCGCACCGCTTCCTGCCGCGCTTCCTCCACGCCTACCTCGGCGCGCAATACGTCATACTTCGGCGCCGCCCGCGCATCCAGCCGCGCCTGAGCGTCCTTCAGGTGATCCTGCGCCGCCGACAGCGACTGTCGCGCCACTTCCTGTTCATGCTGCGCGGCCAGCAATGTGTAATAGGCCGTCGTCGTCTGGAAGACCACCTGCTGCCGCGCCCGCAACTGCCCGAATCGCGCCGCCTGCGCCAATTGCCCCGCCTGCCGCGCGGCTCCCTGCAGCCGCCCGCCGGAATACAGCACCTGTGACGCCCCCAGCGTCGTCAACCAGCTATGCGACTCGCCTAACGTCACCGAGCGCCCGATGGGCGGCGGCAACGTGATCATCGTCGTCTCTTCCGTCACCGCATACCGCGAATCCAACCGCACCTGCGGCGCCAGTGACGCCTTCGCCCGCTCCGCCATTGCCGACGCGGCACCGGCGCGCGCGTCCGCCTCTCGTGCCGTTGGATTCGCCGCCAGCGCCAGGCCCAGCGCCTCCGGCAATGTCAATGCCTTCGCCGGCTCCTGCCCCAGCGCCAGGCCGCAAAGGCCGAGGAAGAGAAGAAGGGTGTAAATGCGCGTCATCATGCGCTTACCTCCGCGGGATGCTTCAGCAGCGAATTCAAAAACAACCGCGCTAACTCGTCGATCAGTGCATCGCGAGAGAGCGCGACGGTCTGCCCGCCCAGCGTACCCCGCCACAGCAGAAAATGCGACAGCATCATACCGAGCAGCGAGCGAGACACCACCTGCGGGTGCATCGATCGGAAGCGCCCCTCCGCCATGCGCCGGGTAATGAATGTCTCCAAAATCCCCAGCCCGGTGCTGGCGATGTGCTGATAAAAGGCGTCCGCCAACTCGTCGTTGAACAGCGCCTCGCCCAGCACCGCGCGCATGACGTCCCGCCACTGGTCCCAGATGGCGAAACGGTTCTCGATGAGCGCACGGATGATGGTGAAATCGTCGGCGTCCCCCAACCGCTCCAGCAGTTCGTGTATCGGATTCACCAACGTGGGCACTGAAAAGGCAAAGAGGATCTCCAGCTTGCTGGCAAAATACTTGTAGATCGTGCCTTCGGCGATCCCCGCCTCCGCGGCGATCTCCTTCGTGGTGGTGCGCGCATAACCCTGCCGCGCAAACAGCCGCATCGCCGCCTGCACGATTTCTTCCCGCCGCACCTCCGCCGTCTTCCGTGTCCGCCTGACCACAATTTCGCCCATGGCATCCTCGTTAATATAGTGAGTACTCACTCATTATAACCGCATTTTCATGCCTGTCAATAACCCTGGGTAAATAATATCGCTTGCGGCCCGAAGTTACATGCGCTTGTTACGACACGCGCCATGCCAACGCTAGACTCGACAGTCGCTGCATCCTGTGTGTAATGACACCAGTACGACTGCATTCGCATCGCTGATGGCAGTATGGGATGATTTCCAGTCAGCACCACTCCTGAATTGGATTTGCCCGTCCTTCAACGCATAATCCAGATACTGCAGGCTTGACATAACATGCCGTAGTCCGCTATACCACTCCCAACGTACCCGCGTCGCGTGTTCGAATATCAGACACGACCCGACCACCTTCACCCCCGCCGGATTCCATACGTGCAGTTCCTCGCCTGCATCAAACAACAGCACCAGGTGATCCTGCCCCACGCAACACGCCGTGCAGGCATGAACGTTATCCAGCGGGCGACCGAACCAGTCGCCCCAGATCCTCAACGTACCTGAACGTTGACAAGGAGGTAGCGCGTTGATATCTGCCGCGATTTCATCGAGATGACTCATGCGGTTCACCGGTTAGATACTGTCGGCTATTGCATCAGATTATATAACGCGCGGAATTTTGCTTCGACGAGTTGGCGTTCTTCGTCACTCAAGGCGCGGTTGAATAGCGCGAGTTCGGCAATATCGCCGCGGAAATAGCCGGCGTCGCCGCCGGTGCCGATGGTCAGCGAGGTGGGCAGCAGGAAGCGGGCCTCGCGCGGGGGCAGCGCCACGCCATCGAGATACGCGGCATACTGCGCGCCGACGATGAGGGTGAGCAGGTGAATGCCGGCGCTCGGCATCGCCGGAGGGTAATTCTCATAACGTCCCTGGCAGAAAAACCCGAAGTAGCCGTCGCCATTGCCGTTATATCGCCAATACTCGCTAACCCCGCCATTCTCCTGGTGGATGAGGGTATATTGCGCGCAATCCGCTGGACGGAACAGCACCACCAGCGTGCCCTCGGTGCCCGCCCAACCCGCGCTGACATCCGGCACGAGCAGGCGCTGGCTGCCGTCAAAATAGACCGTGGGGTAGGTATTGATGCTATTCAGGCGCAGCGCGGGGCGCTCGTTGCTGTTGGGCTGCGTCGCGTGATGCTCGCGCGTCGAGAGATCGTTCCAGGCCACCACGCGGTTTTGCGCGTCGACATCAAGGTATTGCTCCTGTTGCGCATTCAACCAGAGCACCAGATTCTCCGCCGCCGGCATCGTCAGTATCGGTGTCATGGCGGCGGCAAAACACTTGCCGCTGCCAGTCACCTGGCAGGGGATGCGGTCCGTCATGTCCACCAGAAACAGGTGGCTTTTCCCTTTGGCATCGCGCTCCAGATAGCCGATACGGGCGCCGGTACGGTCGAAGAACGGCGCGCTGACCGCCCCCGTGGTGACGACCAACGCCGCCTGGTCGCTACCGTCGGCTTTCATCGTATACAACTGTGGCAGTCCGGCGCGCGTCGAGACAAAGGCGATGACATCACCGCGACGATTGAGCGCCGGGTCGGCGCCGCCGGCGGTGGTGAGGGCCGTCTCATCGGCGCCGTCAATCTTTACGCGGTAGATATTCCACTGCCCGCCTTTTTTGCCCTGATAGACGATACCCGTGCCGTCCGGCAGCAACAGCGGGCGCCGAACTTCCACCGCGCTCTCCAGAATCCGCGTGCGATGCGTGCCGTTTGACCACATCGTCCAGATTTCCCAGGCGGTCGGGGTTTTGCAGATATAGATGATCGTTTGGCCGTCACACGAATACGACGGATCGAATTTCGCATCGCCCGGCCGGGTGAGCGGCCCCATGTTCTGTCCGGTCGCGCCTACGCGAAAGATGCCGGATGACGAGTAGTATTGATTGGCAACAGTGCTGAACAGCACCTGCTTGCCATCCGGACTAAGCACCGGCTGCGCGCTGCCGTCAACGGTGATTTTTTTCGCTACCCCGTCCAACTCGGAGGCATACAGCGCGCTGGCACGCGGGTCGGCGCTCTCGGCGTAAATCAGCAGCGCCGGCGAAAACAGCGGGGGGTACAACCGCGTTGCCGGTACGGAGGCCAGCGGTTGACTTTTGCTCGACCACTGCAGCGTCACCATGCCGGCGCCGGCCGGCTGGGTGGTCTGCAGCGTGATGGCGGTCAGCGTCTCGGCCTGCAGCGTGATGACGCCGGTGTCGGCTTTCGCCGGGTGGGGCGTCCAGTTATTGATGACGCGCCGATCATTAATGATCAGCCGCACGCCGCCGGTGGCCGTCACCGTGAAGGTATAACTCTCGGAAAATGCCGGCAGCAGATACCCGCGCCATTGCGCCGAAAAAGCGCCGGGCTTCATCTCTGGCAATACAGGGGCATCCGCTTTCCAGCTTACATTCACCGCCGCATACCGGGTCACCGCCGGCCCGGTGAGATCCGCCGTCGCGTAAAACGACCCGCGCAATCCCCCGCCAGGAGCGAGCAGACCCGCCCACGCCATGGAAACAAATAACAGACATCCCATCATCACACACGCGCGCATAGCTGGCTACCTCGCGTCTTTTGACACGCAACTCACTGATTCGGACTATCCCGGCTAGCTATGCGCGTGAATGCCATGCCTCATCCTTATTGCGCGGCTGCCGGAGGGAGGGTCCCGGTGGCGTATCCAGCGACCGACCGCATCCACCAGTGGCTGACCTTCGAGCAGCGCGCGCAGGAGTTGACCGTGCGCGTGCAGCGCTGCATTTGGGCGCGACTCTCGTCCAATACCGTTCAAATAGGGGATCTCGACCACCCCGTATAACCTCTCCCCCAGCCCCCTCCCCTACGTGGGGAGGGGGGAGTGATGAGGAAAAAAGACGGCGTAGGAGGCTGGTTCGCCACACGCAGCAGGCTTATGTGAATGGCATTGCGACTCTCGTCGGCTTCCAAACTTGCAACTCGAATTCATCGTTGTCCTATCATTTTCGCCTGGCTTTCTCATGTACCGCGCATGCGGATTGAACATCCCCATTCCCGTGATAGCAGGATTTTTTTCCATGTTACCGAACTGATTCATCATCAGCACAGATTTCCGAGAGGAGTCACCTCCATGGCGCAACCGAAAATTCTCCTTGCCGTCACCGGCGCGAGCGGGGCGATTTACGCACGGCGTACGCTGCAGCGCATCATCGACCGCAAGGAGTGCGTGGGCCTGACGCTTTCTGACCAGGGCCTGGAGGTCGCAAGCTCGGAGCTGGGACTGGCCGGCAACGATCCGGTGGAGGTGATGCTGGGACACCAGAACGGCCGCGTGGTCTACTACCCGCATGACCGCTTTGACAGCCCCTTCGCCACGGGCTCGCAGCCGTGGGACGCCATGGTCATCGTCCCCTGTTCCATGGGCACGGTGGGCCGCATCGCCGCCGGGGTGTCCAACGATCTCATCACCCGCGCTGCCGATGTTGCGCTGAAGGAGCGCCGCAAGCTCATCCTCGTCCCGCGCGAGACCCCGCTGAGCCTCCTCCACCTGCGCAACCTTACCGCCCTCGCCGAGGCCGGCGCCGTCATCCTCCCCCCCGCCCCGGGCTTCTACGACGGCCCGCAGACGATGAACGACCTCATCGACTTCGTGGTGGAGCGAGTGCTGCAGGCGGTGTATCGGTGGTAACCTAAAGTCGGCCCCCCTCCCCAGCCCTCCCCCCGTGCCCTCACGTGCACAGGGGAAGGGAGATTGTATGCATACTCCCTCCCCCTGTGCATGGAGCGCAGCGGAAGGCACGGGGGGAGGGTCGGGGAGGGGGGCCGATTATGCACACCGGAGGTAATGATGAACCACCGCGAACGCTTCCTTAACGTCATGAACTACCAGCCCGTTGACCGCAATGTCTACGGCGTGTGGACGCACGGCTGGCCAGAGACGTATGAGCGCTGGGCGACGGAGGGGTATGACCGGGCGCGGGAGCCGTATTACCAGGTCGATCCGTGGCTCTGGATTGGCCACTGGTTCTTCCCCAACCCGCCCTTCGCGCGCGAGGTGATCGAGGAGAACGACCGCACCATCCTCTACGTGAACCACGAAGGCATCCTCATGCGTGAGCGGAAGGACCAGCCTTGGTCGTCGATGCCGCAGTTCGTGCGTTTCCCGGCGGAGACGCGAGAAGAGTTCCGCGCCTTCGCGAAGGCTCGCCTGCAGCCCGACCTGGCGGCGCGCATCGGCGCCGACTACGCGCAACAGCTCACCGCATTGCGCGACCGCGAGGCGCCGCTCATCATCATCTCCGACCGCTGGGGCGGTTTCTTCGGCGGCCCGCGCAACCTGGTGGGCGTCGAGAAGCTCTGCATGCTCTTCTACGATGATCCGACGTTCGTCGAAGAGATGCTCGACACCCTCGCCGACTTCATCATCGCCATGATGGGGCAAATCCTCGACTACACCGACGTGGACTGCTACGGCTTCTGGGAGGACATGGCCTACAAAACCGGACCGCTCATTGGTCCCGAGCTGATGCGGAAATACCTGCTGCCGCGCTACAAGCGCGTGGTGGACTACGTGCGCGGCCGCGGCGTGCCGTTCATCGCGCTGGACAGTGACGGCGACGTCTCCGAACTCATCCCCGTCTGGCTCGACGCCGGCATCAACACCCTCTACCCCTTCGAGTGCCAGGCGGGCATGGACGTGCTGCAGGTGCGCAAACAATACGGCCGCGATCTGCGTATCTGGTTCAGTATCGACAAGCGCGCCCTCGCCATCGGCCCGGCCGCCATCGACGCCGAACTCGCCCGCATCCGCCCCCTCATTGAGGATGGCGGTTACGTCCCCGGCCTCGACCACAGCATGCCGCCGGACGTACCGTTCGCGAATTACCGGTATTATATGGAAGCGTTGTGGAAGACCATCGGGGGATAACTGGGAGCGCGGAGTTGTACTCCGCACGATTAGCGGCAAACTAATCGATCTATCGGGCTTGTAGTGAGGCACGCAGCGCTAGCGGAGTGCCGTTCGGCTTGAGAAAAAGGCCATGATGAGATCGTTGCGCACTCCCGCGCGCGCCCTCATCCCCTACCCTTCTCCCAATACTGGGAGAAGGGAGTACCGGTGATGAATTTTACACCGTAAATACACTTTGGTGGTATGCTACAAACACTGTAGACCGACAACTACCCTAATCCCGAATCCCTATCCCCTAACCCCTATCGTTTGAACTGCGCCAGCTTCCGGTTATGTCCGAACATCACCAGGATATCGCCGTCCTTCAGCGTGGTGGTGGGGACGGGTGGAGTGATGATTTTGTCGCCCGACTTGATGAGCAGCACCTGCAGGCCGTAGCGGTTGGGCAGTTGCAGGTCTTCCATGGAGTGGCCCACCCAGCCGCGCGGGGCGGTGATCTCCTCGATGCCGTAGTCGCCGGGAATATCCATGTAGTCGAGCATTTGCGTGGTGGTGGAGACCATGTGCGCCATGCGGCGACCCATGTCGCGCTCCGGCTGCACGATCTGGTCGGCGCCGATGCGCTCGAGAATTTTACGCTGCTGGTCGGACAGCGCCTTGCAGATGATGTGGCGCGCACCGAGCTCCTTCAGGTTGAGGGTGATGAGCACACTTTCTTCGAGGATGGAGCCGCGGCCGACGATGCAGATATCGAAGGCGTAGATCTCCAGCGTTTTCAGCGCTTCCAGGTTCGTCGGGTCTAGCTCCATTGCATCGTTGAGCATCGGCGCCACGCGCTGCACCACCTCGGCGTTCGGGTCTACCCCCACCACTTCGTGCCCCAGGTGCGCCAGTTCCAGCGCCATGCTCTCGCCGAAATAGCCGAGACCGATGACTAGTATGCTTAACGATGCCATTGTCGCTACCCTTTCCTGAAACCGGACCCCTCCCCCCTGCCCCCCTCCCCGAACCGGGCGAGGGGGGTGGATGGAGTTACCCAACTTGGAACTTGAAACTCGAAACCTGAAACTTTTAACCCGGCATCACCGTCTCCGCCGGCAGGCGGCGGAGCTGCGGCTGCTTGGGCTGGGCGTAGATGAACACAAACACGAGCGGCCCCACGCGGCCGAGGAACATGCAGGCCATGAGAATCGCCTTCGAGAAGTGGGAGAGCGTCGGCGTGATGCCGGTGCTCAGCCCGCTGGTGGTGAAGGCGGAGACCACTTCGAACATGAGGCTGCCGAAATGCTCGGTCGTTTCAGCCCCCGGCGCCAGGCCTTTCAACGTGATCTCCGTGAGGCTGATGCCGAGGATGGCCAGCAGCACCGAGCCGAGGAAGATGGCCACCAGCGACAGCGCCAGGCGCACCATATCGCCGCCGATGCGCCGGCCGAACACCTCGATGTCCGCGCGTTTGCGCAGCAGCGTGACGATAGCGAGGATGATGACCGCCAGCGTGGTGGTCTTCAGGCCGCCGCCGGTACTGTCCGGCGAAGCGCCGACGAGCATGAGCAGCCCGATGACGAAGAGCGTGGGTGGGGCGACGAAGTTGAGATCGACCACGCTGAAGCCCGCGGTGCGCGGCGTAACCGCCATGAAGAGCCCGGCGATGAGTTTCTGCTGCCTGGTGCCGCCCAGTTCGCCCAGCGTGCCGGCGTTGCTCCACTCGAAGAGCAGAAAGAGACCGAGGCCGACGACGATGAGCGCCAGCGTGGTGACCAGCACCAGCTTCGTGCGCAGGCTGAGGCGGCGGATGCGCCCCACCAGCGCCAGCTCCATGAGCACGCCGAAGCCCAGCCCGCCAAGGATGATGAGCAGCGCGAGGATGCCGAGTAACCAGGGGTCGCCGCGGAAGAGGGCAAAGCTCGCCAGCGCAAACCCGCCGTTGCAGAATGCCGACACGGCATGAAAGATGCTGTCAAAGGTGGCGGCGCCGATAGGCATCCCGTAGCCGACGGTGAAGCGCACGGCCAGCGCCAGCGCGCCCATCGCTTCGATGATAACCGTCACCAGCAGGATATACGGCACCAGGTGAAAGGCGTCGCGCATGCGCACCGTGCCCTGGGCGCTGCCGATATTCAGGTGCTCGCGGACGGCTACACGCAGGCCTAACACCATGGCGAAAAGCATGCCAAAGGTCATCGCCGCAATGCCGCCTACCTGCATGAGGCCGAGCAGCACACACTGGCCAAAGGTGGACCAGCTCGCGGCGGTCTCCACCGTGGTCAGACCGGTGAGGGTGGCGGCAGAGACGGCGGTAAACAGGCAGTCCAGCGGCGCCACCGGCAGCCGCTGGGCGATAGGCAACAACAGCAGCCCGAATCCGACGAGGATGAGCGCCAGAAAGCTGAGGATGAGCATCTGCACCCGCGGGGTGCGCCAGTGGCGCCCCCACCCGCCAGGTCGGCGGGCGGCGTTCGGTTCCGGTATCGATGTCGGTGCAGTCATGCCAGCGCTCCGGAGGGGATTATAACGCGCCCCGGAGATGAGGGCAATGATACCCGAAATTATTCCGTGTAACTCGGCGATAAAAGGGAATGCTACCTGTATAGGGAACTGATAACATGGACGGGCGCCAACCCACCGGAGACACGTATGGACGAACGCTATCCTATCGAGATTGAAAAACGGCTGCGCATCAAGTCGCTCCTGGAACTGGAGGCGATCGCCGACGGCTACCAGGCCGAAACGTGGGGCGAAGACGGCCTGCGCGCGGCCGCCGTCATCCTGCGCGAGCGAATGCAAACGCCGCGGCCTGCGCCGCGCCACGCCGACCGCCGTCCCGAGCCGACGCCGGATGCCTTCACGCGCCCTCGCGTGCATCCCTTCCCCGGCGCCGACTGGAAGACGCTGGCCGAAGAGCTGGAAACCGCGCTGCCTTTCGGACTGCCGGTCGATCCGCGGCGCTACCTGTCCTTCGCCGAGGAGGTCAGCCGCTTCAGCCGCCGCGCGCCGGGCGGCTATATCGCGCTGGCCTTCGCCGCCGCCTGCGTCCTGCTGGCCGTGAGCCTACCGAATATGCACCTCTGGCCTGGCCTGCCGCTGCTGGTGCTGCTCTTCGCCGTCGGTTGCATATTCGGCGGCGCGGTGAATGTCGTCATACAGCGCCGCCTGCTCCGCGAAGCGGAAGACATGGGCATATTGTAGCGAACGACCTTGTATGTTTGTGTTCTATACGAAAATGAACCGGTGCGCACTCCCCAGCCCAACGATTGAGGAGTGCGCACCGGTTCTTTTAGCAGGTCACGAACGCCAACTGTTAGATCGACTCGGATGTCAGGTTACCCGATTCAGTCTTATGAGAACGTGAACGGTGGTTCCCATTTGTTTACTGAATACACCGTGAGTTTACCGTCAACCGGCCACAGATAGTTTATCCATCGTTCATCCGGCACTCCATTTATTTCGATGTCACTGGCGTAGACATCACCTGAAACTTCAAAACCAATAAGGCCAAGTCGGTAGGGAGTATCGGCGTAGATATATAGACCGAGTTCGGTGAACCAGGCCTCAACTGCCTTTCGCCACTCGTGACTGGTAGAATCGCCTGTAGCCCCAAAAGGAAATCCCCCAATATCGTAAACTTTCGCTAGAGCGCCGCATGGTATACCGCAAATCAGCCAGTCCTGTCCGTATTCCTCATCAACATGAAATATGCGAAAGACAACACGTCGGTTATCTGGCAATAGCGCAATACCATAATCATCCATATCTTCAATCAAGGGATATTGCTTGAGCACAGCGATGACATGATCCACTCGAGGATCAGGGGTTGGCCCTAATTCAATCGCCAGCTCAAAGTAGCCACCTGTCCAAGTGTCGTCATCAATGAGAATCTTTTCCACAACTCCCCTTCTGCTCACGCATGAGACAGTCTCTGTTTCCACGGCACGAACGCCACTGAGGGCGTTCGCTACGGTTCATCAACGAAAGCGCTTCAGTTCCCCTTTGGCAAAATCCCACAGCGGGGTGTGCAGCGTCGCGCCGAAATCGACCGGGTACCACGGGCTCATCCGCGCGTCGTTCAGGTTCTTCAGCAGGTGCGCCTCCTGTGCGGGCATGAAGCCTTGCACCAGCAGGAAGGCCTTCTTCCCAGTGCGCGGATTGACCGCCATGTCCACCACGATAGCCGCGTGTCCGGGAAAGCCGCCGTGAATGAAGACGTCGCCGATCTGCATCTGCGCCACTGGCACGCTTTTCAGCTCCGTGCTCAACGACGCCGTGCCGGCGTAGGTATAGACCACCAGGACTTTCGCTCACCTGCAAACACATGTCTGAGTTTGGTTTGATTGGTGC
>CAZPYA010000098.1:0-21124 GCA_964590255.1 uncultured bacterium | reverse complement strand
AGCTCACCCGGCTCTATCCGAGCATCCCAGCGTAATCACGCTGGTCATGTACTAGACCTTTCCCTCGATGTGGGTGCCGGTCTTCGTGTTGTGGTAGCGGAAGTCCCGAGTTCCTAACAATCCGGACAAGACCGCCAGGAAGAGCGCACCCTTTGCCGCCGTGCCCCAAGATATCTCTCCAGCAACTAACCCCTGTTGAACCGCGCCAGGGAAAAGGTCCGGCACGGTCCAAGCCCAGAGAGCCTTGATGAGGAGTAGTCCGACGGCAAACACAATGCTTACGAGCATGACGAGACTGGCAACAAGTGCCGCTATCTTCGAGCCGTTCATCTTCTTTCTCCTTCATTATCCAGCACAGCGATTGGCGTGACTGCAGGAAGGTGCAGCCAACCTGCAACAGGAAGTGGAACCCACTGTCTACTGGTAGCGGGTGCTGCTAAGATCAGTGCGATTTATTATTGCTCATAGTAGGAGGACGAAGCTCTGGCATCGCTGGCACGCCGCGGTGGATTTCGATCAGGCTGAAGGTATCGTCGTGATCATCCGTGTTGACCAGGGCGATATCGCTGCCTTTGGTGCCGCCGCGAAACAGCACGGCATCAAGGAGCGTGACGGTCGCATCATGCCACTGTTTGTCCCCTTTCCCGGTAACCGTCAGCGCCGTTTTCATGGCGGCTTCACCCGCGTCATACACGAGTTCCCACGCAGATCCCGCATGGTTATCATACCATACGACATGAATGGACATGACCTTGGGCTTGTTGTCCTGGACGAAACCCTCGTGCAGCTTGAAATACATGGCGTCCTTTCCCGTCGCGTGCTCAAAGCCGCGCGCAAACCGAGAATAGATGGAGGACGTATTGGTGATCGGCCCGCCCACACGCCACAGGGGAATGGAAGTCGCATCGGCATCGATCTGGGTGAGAAACCGCGAGTAGTTATCCGGCCAAATATCCCAGCCCACGTCATTGAAGCCTTTTTGACGATCCCGCTGCGCAACCTGCCCCATCGTCAAGGCATCCTTGTCGTCCACGCTGGCGCCATACCGTGCAAATGCGGTGCAGATCTTTAGCATACGATCCACATTACCTTTACTGGCGTGACCGAACTTCGCTTCTGGAAACGCCTTGGTATCGGCGGCATCCAACCCCTTGTGCAAGGCACAGAAGGCATCGGTCGCGGTTTTGGGATGGATCTGCCCAGCATAACGATTGAAGAAGTAGAAGGAATAGTCAAAGCCCTGCGCCGGGCTTGCTTCAATGGCGCTCCTGGTGACGTCCCACACGCTTTGTCCACTGTTCAGCGCATTGAGGGCCCCCCAGTAGAAGTTCAGCGGAACGTTTAACTGATACCAGGCTTTCTGCCACGTTTGGTCCATCTCCGATCGGCTAAAGATCGTAAGTCCTTGGGGATTGATGAGGTAGCGCTGCCAGGTTGTCACGGTTGACTGCTCCCCGCTTAAATGATGCCCGCGCGAAAGGGCGCCGACTTTACAGCCAAAGCTTCCGGTGATATGGTTAGTCACCCATTGCCATGCTTTCGGGTTTTTGCCTTCCTCTCCATTTTCGTCATCGCCGGCAATCGAACCAAAAAGCAGGCTGATCCTCGGGTCGGGACCTTGATCGAACAGCTTCGCATACAACGCGAAGATCTCCAATCGAAAAGCGAGCCATTCCGGGGAGCTCTTGGGCAAGTCGTATTTGCGGTCACGCGCCTTGCCTTTGTAGGCGGTCTCATCACCGGTGCAGCCCGTTTTTACCTGGATAAAGGCTATGCGCTCCTGTCGGTCCTTGGGGTAGCTGTGGATGTGCTTGGCGACTTCCGTGATGAAGCGAGTATAATACATTTTGTAGTCGGGAGAGAGGTAATACGGGTAGTAGGGAAACTTGTCCTGGTGCTTGTCGTCATCCGTCATCACCTTGGGGACACCCTTGTCATACACCCAATCCGGCGTTTGCGGACCGGCCTCGAATGAGCAGTAAATCGAGATATTATTCGTATGCGCGCGCTCAACCGCCTGATCCATCGCGCTCCAGTCAAAGACCCCTGGCTGCTTCTCCACACTATTCCATGGTGCACCGAAAGACGTTCCCTTCAGAAAGGGATACGCGTGGAGATCCTGGGCCTCGCCCCGATCCCACACCCCGAAGGAGCTGGGAAGCGGTTCGGCTTTGAGCATGGATAGAGAGATGATGCCGATCAGGCCGATAAGAATGAACTTGCTGGCGAAGCCAGTGAACTTCGGGTGCATGTGTTTCATGATAATACCAAGCCGGAATATTCCAGATGACTGGCGGTTCGCGCCCATCGTGACCCACCTGCTATCTGCGCATCAACGGGGTGCTGTTAATTCGCGCGTCTCGCCTGGCAAATAGGCATGCCACCACAGCGTCTCCTCCTACCAAATTAGGCAACGATGTGTGATATCTGCTTAGTGGCCGCAACCGGGTAGCTCATAAAGAACTGCCGGACTGCGGTGACGGATTGTTGGAAAATGCCGGCGACGGCTGGCTTCGGCGGTAACGCTTTCAACAGGGATGTTCCGTCTAGCGGTGGCAGCATTTTCGTCATGTCGATTCCCAGACGGTCGTAAATCGTCGGAGCGATATCCATGCGGTTGCCTCCACGCACGACCCCCTTATCATTGGTGACCAGGAAGACGGTCGGCGCATCCTTATGCTGTTTCTGGCCTTCGTCAAAGCCATGGTCAGCCGTGACGTAGATAAGGGAGTCACCCTCTAACCCCAGTGCCTTGACTTTCTCGCGGATTTTTCCGAGCCAGGTATCGCAAGAGATGAGGGCATCGTTGTATTCCTTGGAGTTTTCACCAAACCGATGCCCTTGATGGTCAACCTCGGCGAAATGAATGAAGAAGAAGAACGGTTTGTCCTTTTGCTGCTCTAGCACCTCGAGCGCTTTGGCCCCGACAGCATCATTTTTCTCCAGGCCATTCAGGAACAGATCCATGCCGTCCTTGGTGTGGAAATAGGGTTTGCCTGGGAGGGCCAGATATTTCTTCCCGTTCTCCTCGACCACCGTGCCGCTTTTTCCGGCTTTCTTCGCGTGCTGAGGATTGCTCTGCTGCCGCTTCTCCATCGACGCATACGGTATGCGTACGGGACCGTCGGCATCGATATTCCCCTTTTTGCCAATCACGGCCAGCGTGGCGATCTGCTTGGCGCCATCGGCGGCTTCCAGCCGCTCAAAGATTGAATACCCCTTCGGGATGGGTTGATATTTGCTATTGCTGTAGACGCCGGTCACTGCGGCCTTGTAACCGGTCAGTATCTGTGACCAGCCGGCCTTGGTATCCGTCACTTCAGTAATATCGATGTCAACCTTAGTGCCGGCGGCGCTCAGGGCCGCCAAATTCGGCAATTCCGCGCGTTGTAAACACTCATTCACATGATTGCGCTGAGCGCCATCCCATCCGATCAGGATAATATGGCGTGGCGCCTGTGCCATCGCCCCGAGCATGAGCCCGACGAGTAATGCCAACATCA
Organism: uncultured bacterium; assembly: GCA_964590255.1. Taxonomy (GTDB): domain Bacteria; phylum Armatimonadota; class Hebobacteria; order CAIYQO01; family CAIYQO01; genus JAKIYB01. The sequence goes on along the minus strand of CAZPYA010000098.1, from coordinate 17,621 downwards.
TGAGTTTTCGCATGTGTGATTCCTCCAGTGCTGTTCATTAGGTGTCCCTGCCCCGGACGCTACAGGGCGAAACTTGGTGCGGATTCACTACCAGTCGCGTCCTTCGCGTGTTTAAAGGTGTAGACGCCATAGACGATGCGGATGCTCTCCCACCACTTGTCGGTGTGCCCGCTTTTCGTCTTCGGCCGTGCCGCCCATTGGCCGGTGTTATACCCGCTAGACTGGGGTTGGGTAGTGAATGTGCCGGTCCCGACGAAATGCGCGCGTCCGGCGCCTGCCGCCGTCAGTGTGAGACCATTCCCCCTAAAGAAAATGTGCACATCTTCACCAGTGATGACCGCGGTACCGTTGAAATTTTTGTAGTGCATGAAGGAATCATTGTGCTTATTGCCACGCGGCCGTTTCTCGGTGAAATACTGATCACCGATGGTGCCACTGGTCATTTTGACGGTCGCCCCCACGGCATAGTGCAAGGTGCCCTGTCCGGTAATCGTCACCGTTCCCTGGAAGATGCGTGCGTGCGCCAGGCCGTTGCCGGTTCCCGTCACGCCACCGGTTGCCGTCACGTTCGGCGTCACCGACCAACTGGTCATCGCTAGCAGCAACACGCAGCCGAGGGTGATCATCATACGTTGCATGGAAAGTCTCCTTCACCAGAAAATTGCGTGCTGATGCACGTTCACTGTCTCAATACGCGTATGGGATGGCTTGAGTTGCAAGTAAAGAACGGTATTGTCGCACTTCAGTAGCCAGGCCATGCCGCGCGAGCCAGCCACCGACCACGGTACCAGCACCTCGAACGGGTTCCACGGTCAAAGGTCTGTGAGAGATCGATCACAGCGCTTCTGCGCGCGGCGCGACGGAGTCTCGCCCGCCAGGGGAGGGGCGCTATTACGAGCATGCGAGATGCGTTACCCATGCCCGTGTTCATGCCCATGCACGTGCACGTGCGGGTGGGCGTGTTCCATGGCGCCGTGGCGATGGCGATGGGCGTGGATGAGGTTGACGGACAGCAGTAGGTCGGTATTGTGCAGCACGGCCTCGGCGGGGGCATCGGCGGCGAGGCCGCCGTCCTCGGCCAACACCAGCGCGCGGTCGGCCAGGTGCGGGATGAGGGTGAGGTCGTGGGTGGCGGTGACGAGGGTGACCCCGGCGGCGTGCAGGCCGTCGAGCAATTCCAGCAGCATCGCCTGGCTGCGCGGGTCCAGGCCGGCGGTAGGCTCATCCAGCAGCAGCACGCGGGGCGACAGCGTCAGCAGCGCCGCCAGCGCCACGCGCTTTTGCTGCCCGCTGCTCAGCGCCTGCGGTGGCCGGTCGCGTAGGTCGGCGATGTCCAGCAGCGCCAGCGCGTCCTCCACCCGCTGCCGCACCGCGTCGGCCGGCAGCCGCAACTGCAGCGGGCCAAACGCCAGTTCATCTTCAACGGTGGGGTTGAAGAGCATTACGTCGGCGCTTTGGAAGAGAAAGCCCACCGCCCGGCGAAAGCGCGGCCCGAAGGGCGGCCGCTCTACCGCCTCCTCCGTGAGCGCCTCGCCGAACGCGGTGATGGCCCCCGCGGTGGGGAAATACAGCCCGTCCAGCAGGTGCAGCAGCGTCGTCTTCCCGCTGCCGTTGGCCCCCAGCAGCGCCAGGCGCTCGCCGGCGGCGATGGCGCAGGACACCCCGCGCAGGCACGGCGGCCGGCCCGGGTAGGCGAAGGTGACGTTGGTGACGGAAAAGAGTGTGTCAGTCATCGTGTCTCACCACGTTTTCGGGTATAATAGTCGTGCCCGCGAAAGGGGCGAACCATGTCGTTGATCAAATCGAATCCGTATCTGCGCGATCCCGAGCGTCGGCTGGCCGCCGTGCGCCGCAATGTCGATGCGTCTTCGGCGTTTGAAGGCGCGCACTTCCGCGCGTCTGATCGGGTTAATGATACTCAACCTGCGAGCTCCGCCCCAAAACGTAAGGCACCCTCGAAGAAATCTTCCAGCTCTGCGTAACGCATGAGGTATGCTTCCTGTACCGCATGCAGGTACCGTGCTCGATACGCCACCGAACCACGTCCGACAAAGCGGTATGCCGGTAATGGCAGTCGTGCTTGTGCCACCATCAAATCTGCCAGCAAACGCGCCAGGCGGCCATTTCCTTCGCGAAATGGGTGAATCAACAGCAGTTCCGCGTGCACGATTGCCAGTGCATGGCAGATTTCATGGCGTGGCGTGTTGTTGCACGGCGTGTATTGCGCAATAATTTCATGTGAGAAGCGCGCCATGTTATCTGGTACCGTGAAGGCGCCAGGCCAGGTGAATCCGCCTTTCAATACGTTGACTATACGATAATGACCAGCCCAGTCGTATATCGCGCCCAGCCAATCCCAGTGCATCTGGCACAACAGGTCGTCCGTAAAGCGCGTTGTGGCATCGATAACTTCCAGATACCTGAGTTGTGTGTCGAGCAATGCGTCGCGTTCGATCTTGTCCATCAGATATTTGCTGGTAATCCCCAGCTTATTTCGCAATACCCGCCCGCGTGATCCGGGCTGATACTGCGTTTCGATTCCGGCAGGCATCTGGTAGCGTGAATATGGCATCACCTCACCTCCACAGCCAGTCCAGCAGCAGGATGCCGGCAGCCAGGGTCATAATACCCGCCAGGAACACCCCATCTCGCCAACCGAGGCGCGGCGGGGCGAGGAGAGGGGCGTCGCCGGTGTAGCCGCGGGCGAGCATGGCGAGATACACGTCCTCGCCGAGGGCGTGGGCGCGGCGGAAGAGGGCGCCCATGCCGGCGGCCACCCAGGCTTGTTCCTGGCGCAGCGTACCGGGGGCGAGGGTGCGGCTGAGGCGGGCGAGGTGGATTTCCTCGGCAGCGCGGGCCAGCACCACCAGGTAGCGCGCCATCATCGCCAGCAGCATCACCGCCACCCGCGGCACGCCCAGCGCGCGCAACCCGTGGAAGAGGCGGGCAGGCGGGGTGGTGGCCACCAGCAGCAGGGTGAGAGTGACGCAGGCCAGCGTCCGCAGCACCAGCCGCGCGGCGACGTAGCACCCAGCGTCGGTCACGGCCAGGCTGCCCCACAGCGGCAGCAGCGGCGCGCCGGGAGTGAAGACGTTGAGTGCGGCGGGCAGCACCACCAGCGCGGAGACCAGCGGCATGACCAGCCACGCGCCGAGCACGCGAGTGATAGGGATGCGCGACAGCGCCGCCAGCGCGAGCGCCAGCGCATACAGCGCGCCGAGTGCCGGCAAGCCGTGCAGCAGCGTGGCCACCACCACCAGCCCGATGAGCGCGGGGGCTTTCACCCGGGCGTCGATGGCCTGCAGCAGGCCCGGCCGCGCCGCCAGGCGGTCGTCGAGCAGCAGCCCCAGCAGGCGCAGCAACTCGGCGAGCCCGCGGCGGACGACGCCGCGCCGGCGCGGCTGTGGCGGTATGGCGGCGGCGTCAGCCGCCGGGTGATGCATCCACGCGGGCAGCGAGGCCATCGGGATCCTTTCCAGCGAGCCAGCGGCGTCCCAGCAGCACGAGCAGCACGATGACGCCCATGCCCAGCAGGCCGCTGCCGATGTAGACGACGCTCTGCCAGGGCAGCGACGCCTCGCCCGGGGGCGCGTAGTCGGCGATGGGCGCTTTCCACAGGGCGCTGAGGCGTTCGAGCTGCGTGGGCACATACCCCGCGCCATGGCCGTGCGCCTGCATCTGCGCGGGCAGGTCCTCCGGCACCCACTCGCCCCAGGCGTCGCCGGCTTTCAACCATTGCGGCAGCAACATGCCGACGGGCGCCAGCAGCGCGAGCACCAGCAGCGCCACGGCCGGCCGCAACCAGGGGCGTCGCGCGGGCGCCGCTACCGGCAGGATCTCCGGAGCGGCGCGGTGCAGGTAGGCCAGCGCCAGCCCGGTGGCCACCGCCTCGACGATGCCGAAGACCAGCAGATGCTCGGTGGCCATCACTGGCACGGCAACGCTAAGATCGAAGGGACAATAGAGCGCGCGCCCGGCGGCGTCACGCGCGATGAGCGGCTGAATGCCGAAGAGCACCGCGGTGGCCAGCGCGGAGGCGTTGAGCCCCACATAGCTGGCGACGGCACCGGCGAGGAGCCGCCTCCGCAAGTCGGTGGCCGTGTCACCGCCCAGCAGGCGGTAGACCCCCCAGCCGACAAAGGGCATGACGACGGCCATGGTGAAGCAGTTAGCGCCGATGGCGGTAATGCCGCCGTCGCCGAAGAGCAGCGCCTGCACCACGAGCGCCAGCGACACGGCGATGACCGCCGCCCACGGCCCCAGCAGGATAGCCACCAGCACCGCGCCTACCGCGTGGCCGGTGGTGCCGCCGGGAATGGGCACGTTGAACATCATGATGACGAAGGTGAACGCGGCGCCCAACGCCAGCAGCGGCACCTGGCGCAGGCGCAGCGTGCGCTGTAGCCTGTGTGAGGCGAGCGCCCACAGCGGCGCCATCACGCCGAAGGCGGGCAGGTAGGTTTGCGGGCTCAGATAGCCATCAGGAATGTGCATGGGGTTACTCCCGGGTACCGAATGACCCACAGAGCCCGAGCTGTAAGGTAAACAGCGTCTCGCCGCCGGCGTTGGGGAAATAGGCCCCGGCCAGCAGGTTCACACGGTCGCTGATGTCGGTATACAGGCCGACGGTGGCGAAGTTATCGGCGCCGGTGGTGTAGTCCGCCATCAGTGTCCAGCGATCGGCGACGGCGCGGTCGATGCCGAAAAACGCCTGAGTTTTGCTCTCGATGCGGGCGGCGCCGGCGTGCAGGCGGGCAAGGGTGAGATCGTGCGAAACTACTATGTACGGCGAGGCCTGGGTGTGCCGGGCGACGTCGTAGATGCCCACGGCGACCTGCGGCAGCCCGGCGTCCGCGGGAATGGGGAGCCGGTATTTCGCGTCGAGCGACAACCGCGCGGCCAGTCCGCTGCTGAAGTCATAGTTCAGACCAGCCTCCAGACGGTCGGTGAGGCCGACGGTAGTATACAGCAGATAGGTGTCGACGCGGTGGCCGGGCATCCCGCCTTCGAACACGGCGGTCACCGCATATTCACACGGAGCCACCAGGTCGGCGGTGGGGATGAGCATCAGGCCACTGTAGGTGGCCGACGCCGGCAGCAGCGCGAGCAGGCCGGTGAGGAGGACGACGAGTCGGATGGCGAAGGGGAGAGTCATCAGTGTTGCTCCTGTGTGGTGTCAGTCAGACGACGTCTTTGCCGGTGGTGGTGCACACGAGCTGCCCGTGCTTCACCCCGCGGGTGCTCAGCAGGGTGTCGGCGATGGTTTTCACCTGGGCGCTAGGGCCGCGCAGCACGATCACTTCCAGGCAGTTGTGCGCGTCCAGGTGGACGTGGGTGCTGCAGATGATGGCGTTGTGGTGCGCGTGCTGCAGATCGGTCAGCGTGCCGGACAGGTCATGCTCGTGATGCTCGTAGACCACGGTGAGCGTGCCCACGACCTCGGCGGCGGGGTCGGCCCATTCGGCGCGCACCAATTCCTGGCGCACCAGGTCGCGCAGCGCTTCCGAGCGCGACGGGTAGCCGCGGCCGGCGATCAGCGCGTCAAATTGCGTCAACAGCTCTTCATCAATCGAGACGCCGAAGCGTTCCAGAGTGGGCATGCGAGCCTCCAGTAACACGAACCTCTCAATCGTAGCACGCCAAGCGAATCTCGTCAATGCCGGACAAATGAGCGGCTCTTAATGAAACTTTAATTAAACGCTTGTCCCACATAGCATCGATACCTGCCTGTCCGCGATAAATCAAGTATACTTATCTGATGCAATCGGACGTTCCGGTTGCGCTTGTCCGGCCTGGGGTCGATCTGGCCGACGATTCAGGTATTTTTTCATGCATTCGCAAGGAGCCGTTTCATGCCGACGAAATTCGAAAAAGCGATGATCGAGGGGCACGAATACATAGAAACGCAGGAATTCGAGGAAGCGCGCGCGGCGTTTGGCGAAGCGCGCAAGCTGAATTCGCAGTCGGTGGAGGCGCATTATTTCTTCGCCTTCGCCGCGGCCGAGGAGATCGGCAGCACTTTTCTCCGCACCCTCACCGATAAAGGCCTGTCGCTGGGCGGGCTGCACATTACCTGGCGAGACGCCCTGCACACGGCCAACGAGGCGCAGGTGACCGCACGGGTGGAGAAGGCCTACGGCAAGCAGAAGCTGATCATCTTCAAAATGGCCGCCGCCACGGCGCGCCACCGCATCGCCTCCCGCTGCATCAGCCCATTACGCGCGGCGCTGACCATGCGCCCGCACTACGTGGTGGCGCGCGAGCTGCTGGACAAGCTCGATCCGCTGGCTGCCACGTCGCCGCTGGGCATGGTGGCGTCGTTTCTCGGGTAGCGCCCGTCGCCATGTGATCGCGCCGGGGCCGGGAGTTCGCTTCCGGCCCCGGCGTTTTGGTCGGCCGGCAGAAATGGAAGAAAAATATTGCGGATGTATCTCATATTTCCCCGACTCTGAGGAATATTACCGATAGAATCGCAAATGCAGGTGCGTTCCCCCGCGCCGTGATACGAGCCGCTGGCCCGTATTGCCGCGCCGGGATGGGTGTGCCCCCGCCATGCCAGGACGGCAGGCCGCAGCAGGTCGGAGGCTCAAGGAAGGAGCAGACGCATGGTTGACCGCTACACGACGGTCATGACCCGGGGGCAGGCGTTCCTCAACGCCGCCGATTTTCCCGCCGCGCTGGGCGAATTCAGCGAGGCGCTGAAGTACCATCCGCAATCCGCCGACGCCCACTATTCGTACGCCTTCGCCGCCGCCGAGGAGATCGGCATGGACTTCAACGAAGACCTGGCGAACGAAGGCATTTCGCTGGGCCGGCTGCATACCACCTGGCGCGAGGCGATGGACCCCGCGCATCACCCGGCCATCTGCGCTGTCGTGCGCCGGTTATACGGCGAGCGGAAATGCTTCGCCTACAAGCTGGCCGTCGCCCATGCGCGCAAGCAACTCACCGACCGCTGCCTGCGCCACTTGAAACGCACGCTGATCGTGCAGCCGCGCCACGAGCTGGCCCGCACGCTGTTCGACGCCTTGCACCCACTGGCCGCCACCTCGCCGGTAAGCGCGCTGCTGACGCTGCTGCGATAGATCCCGCCGGCCCGCGCGCCCGCCGTCGCCCCCGCGCCCCGTTTGCGGCGCGGGGGTTTTCGTGTATGCGGCGAGAGTGCTTCCGATAGATCGGGACGCGCTTCCAGAGAGAACGTTTTTCGAAGGAGTCACCATGTATCAGCAGGTTGATGATTCGTAAATATGTCGCGAAGCAGGAAACAGGTGCGTGGCAATCAAATTTACAAATATGGGCGCGTCAAGTAATAAATTTATCATGATGCCGCCGAACGCTGGGTCGCTGTCTAGGAAGGCGGTCGACAGCGTATGCGGTTCATACGGTGAGACCGGCTGACACCGACAGCGAGCCAGCGGGCAAGGCAGCATGGTGAAGTTATTACTTGACGTGCCCTATACAATTTGCATTTTGCACTGTTCAGAGACAAGGAGCCCCGTATGTCCACCGCCGCCCCGTGCGCCGTGCTCTTCGATAACGACGGCGTCATCGTCGACACCACCGAGCCGCATTTTCAATCGTTCGCCCTGTGTGGCGCAGAGGAGGGATTCACCATTACCCGCGAGCAGTTCACCGGGTTTTTCGGGCGGCACAACCGGGATATTTTCCCGGCGCTGCTCGGACGGGCGGTGGCGGAGGATGAGTTGGCGCGCCTGGCGGACCGCAAGGAAGAACTCTTTCGCGAACTGGTGCGGGGAAAGATCGTCGCGCTGCCGGGCGTGTGTCAGTTGCTGCCCGCGCTGCAGGCCGCCGGCTTCCGCGTCGCCATGGGCACCTCCACCCCGCGCGCGAATGTCGACCTGATTCTCGGCAGCCTCGGGCTGGCGCCGTATTTCGACACCATCGTCTCCGCCGAAGACGTCACCCGCGGCAAGCCCGACCCACAAGTGTTCCTCATCGGCGCCGAACGGCTGGGCGTGCCTCCCGCGCGCTGCGTGGTGGTGGAGGATGCCGTGGCCGGCGTGCAGGCCGCGCACCGCGGCGGCATGAAGGCGCTGGCCGTCACCACCAACCACCCCCGCGCCGCGCTGGCCTTCGCCGAGCGCGTGGTGGATAGCCTGGAGGAAGTCGCGCCCGAGGATTTTCGGGCCATGCTCGGGTGATCCGAGGCGCGAATGAGTCACACCCGGTTGATTTGTGCAACACAACCGGTGTTACGCCACCACAATCATCTCCTGGGAGCAAATCGTCAACCGCTCAATCCCCTTCTCGGTGATAAGCACGGTGTCTTCGATGCCCACCACGCCGATGCCGGGGAGCGCGACTTTGGGTTCGATGGCCAGCGTCATGTTGGCGGCCAGCGGGGCGCGGAGTTTGGGCGCGAGCACCGGGGGCTCGTCCAGTTCCAGCCCCACGCCGTGGCCGACGAATTTCACCTGCTCGCGACCGACGCCCATGAAGGTGTCGGCGTAGCCGAGCGCGGCGGCGCGGTCGGCGGCGGCCAGGTAGACGTCCTCCCACGGCGTGCCCGGGTGCAGCGCGTCGAAGACCACCTCCTGCACGTCCAGCATGGCGGCGTAGGCGTCGGCCACTGTCTGCGACGGCTGCCCGAGGCAGGCCATGCGCGTCTGGTCGAGGTGGTAGCCTTCCAGCACGAAGGCGATGTCGATGAGGATCGGCTCACCGGGGGCGATCACCGTCCGGGTGGCGCCATACGGCACCGCGGGCGACAGCCCCACGCCGCCGGCGATGCCCTCGAATTTCGACCCCGCCAGCGCGCGCACGCCCGCCACGCAGATGCCGCAAGCGGACATCTCCACCCCCTCGCGGCGCGAGCGGATGAGCATGTCGTGCCCGGCGGTGCGGAAGAAGAACTCCAGCGCGGCGCTCAACTCCAACTCGCTGATGCGGTGCTTCAACGTGCTGCGCACCAATGCCGGCACGCCGGATATGATCTTGCCCGCGCGGCGCAGGATGCCGATTTCCTCGTTGTCCTTCACCATGCGCAAGAGGCGCACGTCGTGGGCAATATCCACCACCTCCGCCCCGCCGAAGAAGAGCAGCAACCGCTGGTACGACGCCGCGGAGAGCGTGTCCAGCGTCAGCCCCACCCGCGCCGCCGGGTACTGCGCAAAGACCGCCGCCAGCTCCTTCGACCCGGTGAAGGGGTACAGCGCCACCCCCGGCGCCTCCTCCGCGATGCGCGCCAGCGCCTTCCGCGCCAACACGCACGGCGTCCCGCTCCGCGGCACCAGCAGGTACAACGGCTGGGTAGAGCCGGTGTAGTAATACAGGTCGGTGGCATACGAAAAGACCGCGACGTCGATCGCGCGCGCGGTGAGAAACGCCTGCAGGGCGGCCATCCGGTCGGCAAGGTGGGTGCTCATGCGCATACGATACCGAAAATTTTGTCCGCTGGCTAGTGCGACGTGCGAGAACATAAGCGCATGACGTTCCTCATCGACGGGTAAGACCGTAATACGGAGTGACGCACCATGCGCAACACCAATACGATACTCGCCCTGATCCTGTTCATCTTCGCCAGCTTCGCGGCGGGGGCCATTGGCTCGCTGTTCACGGCGCCCGCCGTGCAGCCGGGCGGGTGGTACGGCACGCTGCCGAAGCCGCCGTGGACGCCGCCGAGTTGGGTCTTTGGCCCGGCGTGGTCCACGCTGTACCTGCTCATGGGCATCGCCGCGTGGCTGGTGTGGCGCGCGCGCGGCCATGCGCGCATCGCCGCCCCCATGGCGCTTTTCACCATTCAGCTCATCCTCAACGCCGCCTGGTCCATCGTCTTCTTCGGCCAGCGCCAGGTGGGCTTCAGCATGGTGATCATTGTGCTGCTCTGGCTCGCGATCCTGCTCACCCTCATCAGCTTCTGGCGCGTTAATCGCGTCGCCGGCTGGCTGCTCGTGCCCTACCTGGCGTGGGTCAGCTACGCCTCCACCCTCAATTGGGGCATCTGGCGCAACCTCGCCGGCGGATAATCTGCCGCGCCCTCTTGCATGGATGGCAGCTGGAAGCCGTCCACCGGGACGACGGACAGAGCAGGCAGCAGTACCAGAGCCGGCTGGCACTGTACCAGGCCGGCAAACCCTACCGGGAAGAGTGAGTTTTGCATTACTTTTAGATTTTTCGCCGCAGCGCCTACGAAAAATCGGCGATAATGTGGAATGAAGCAAGCACGGGCATGCCGGGTGATGAAGCCGGCCAGTCTCCTGCGACCTTTTTCCAGCGGTTGTGTCTAATGGTGAGACATCACATGCTTGCCGACCGGTTGGTAGAGCGGTTTTCCAGCCATCCATTCGTTGACGGGGTACAGGCCGTCTGTTATACTCGACGTGGGTCGATTCTTCGGCATTACGCGTGTGGTTACGGCCAGAATCGGAGGAAATAGAACATGCCGAAAAAAATTCTCGCGGTGGACGACGAGCGCCATATCGTCCGGCTCATCCAGGTCAACCTTGAGCGCGCCGGCTATAAAGTGTCGACCGCGTTCGATGGTCGCGAAGCGCTGCAGAAGATCGAGGCCGACAAGCCCGATCTGGTGGTGCTCGACGTGATGATGCCGTACATGGATGGCCTGGAAACGCTGAAGCGCATCCGCGCCAACCCGGCCACCCGCGCCCTGCCGGTGATTATGCTCACCGCCAAAGCGCAGGACCAGGATGTGTTTCAGGGCTATTCTCATGGGGTAGATATTTACCTCACCAAGCCGTTCAATCCCATTGAATTGCTGACGTTCATCAAGCGTATTTTCAGCGAACAGGAATCGGACGACGACGATGATGTCTACACACTGTAAAGTTTCCGGCCAACTGGCCATGATCATCGGGGGCGTGGTGATCGCCGCCGGCGTTGCCGCCGCCGTCTATACGCTGCTGGCAAAGCGCGCCCAGACGGTCGACGATCCCTTCGAAGTGGCGGATCGCCGCATCGATGAGTTGGAAGACCAGTTGCACCGCCTCAAAGACGTGATCGCGCACAGCACCCAGTAAGCGCGCGCGACAATATGCCTTTCTCGGCAGGCATCCGGCCCGCATTCACGCGCCGGATGCCTGCCGAGTCGTCTCTGCCACCCCGCAAATTTCTCCACCCTCTGTCGCCATCCGGGACTCGGCCAGGCATCGGTTCGGTTCGCGGCCGAGCCCTTGCGAGCGTTAATGTTTGGTGATTCCTGGGAAAAAGACTTTCTAGCCGCGCCGGGCCGCGCCCCGTGACGCCAGCACTACCGGCAGGGCATCGCGTAGCGGCGCGCGTCAGTGCTCCGACCGACGATATGAACGAATACGCACAGTTTTCACGCCGCATCGCCGGAAGGGCTCATAGACTCTGGGGCGAATTGGTATCCCCTGTCATCTCAACTCTCGAGGTTTTTGTCGATGGAAAAACATCCGCAGGTTACCCTGGATCGCATTATGCGCGTGGTAGAGGATCTGTCTCGTTCCCTGTGGATGGATCTGCGCCCGCTCAGCGTGTCGGTCTACCAGTGCGCTGAGCCTATTACCTACGCGGACGCCGTCAGCCAGACCTATCGGCCCGTTGAGGTCGGCTGTCCGTGGGGGCCGGCCTGGTCCACCGCGTGGTTCCGCGTGCAGGGCGAAGCGCCGGCGGAATGGGCGGGCCGCACGGTGGCCGTCCTCGTGAATACCGGCTCAGAGGCGCTGATGTGGATCGATGGCGAACCCGCGCAGGGATTGGATGAAAATCGCCAGGATTTCACCCTCCCCGGTCCCGGTCCCATCGACCTCTACGTGGAAGCCGCCGCCAACAACATGTTCGGCTTCGGCGAAGGCCGTCCCGGCGCGGACCCAACCCCCTTCAAGCTGAAGCAGGCCGAGGTGGCCTGGCTGAACCAGCCCGCCTGGGAGCTGTACCACGATCTGCGCGTGCTATTCGACCTGGCCAAGCAGCTCCCCGACGATTCGCCCCGCCGCGCCAAGCTCATCTACACCCTCAATGACGCGGTGAATGCTTTTTACCGCGACGGCGACGACCGCTATACCCATGCCCGCGCCATCCTCGCGCCGGCTTACGCCGATCCCGCCTGCGCCTCCGCCAGCGACGTCACCGCGGTGGGCCACTCGCACATCGACACCGCCTGGCTGTGGCCGCTGCGCGAAACGGTGCGCAAGTGCAGCCGCACCTTCTCCACCGTGCTGAAATACATGGAGACGTACCCCGAATACCGCTACATACAGAGCCAGCCGCAGCTCTACGCCTTCATGAAGGAGAAATTCCCCGGCCTCTACGCGCGCATCAAGCAGGCGGTGGCCGACGGCCGCTGGGAACCCGAAGGCGGCATGTGGGTGGAGGCGGACTGCAACGTGCCCTCCGGCGAGGCGCTGGTGCGCCAGTTCCTCTACGGCATGCACTTCTTCCGCGAGGAATTCGGCGTCGAGTGCCAGATCATGTGGCTGCCCGATGTCTTCGGCTACTCCGCCGCGCTGCCGCAAATCCTGCAGGGGTGCGGCATCCGCTACTTCCTCACGCAGAAACTCTCCTGGAACCAGTTTAATCCCATTCCGCATCACACCTTCTACTGGGAAGGTATCGACGGCTCGCGGGTGCTGGCGCACTTCCCGCCGGCGGACACCTATAACGGCCTGGTCACCCCGCAGGAACTGCTCCACGGCGAGCGCAACTTCCGCGACAAGGACCGCGCCGACACCTGGCTGTACCTGTACGGCTACGGCGATGGCGGCGGCGGGGTGACGAAGCCGATGCTGGAAGCCGCCCGCCGCATGGAGAACGTCGAAGGCCTGCCGCGCGTGGCCCAGGGCTTCGCGCATGACTGGTTCGTCCGCACCGAAGCCAACGGCCGCGACCTGCGCACCTGGGTGGGCGAGCTCTACTTCGAGCGCCACCGCGGCACCTACACCACCCAGGCGAAAAACAAGTGGGAAAACCGCCGCTGTGAGCTGCTGCTGCGCGATGCCGAATTCCTCGCCGCGCTGCACCCCGGCGGCGCGGCCGCCTACCCGGCGACAGCCATCGAGGCGGCGTGGAAACTCGTGCTGCTCAACCAGTTCCACGACATTCTCCCCGGTTCGTCCATCGGCTGGGTGTATGAAGATTCGCAGCGGCAATACGCCGAGGTGCACCAGAGCGCCGACGCCGTTATCGCCGACGCCCTGGATGCCTTCGCCGCGAAGATTCAGACCGACGGCATGACTAACCCGGTGCTCATCTGGAACACCCTCTCCTTCGCCCGCGGCGGGCTCATTAGCCTCCCGTGGACCGGCTCCGGGAAAGTCATCGCGCAGGCGCCGAAAGGCGAGCTCTACCGCACGCAGCTCTGCGAGGAAGATGGCCGGCGCAACCTGCTCGTGGAGGTGAATGACGCGCCCTCCATGGGCTACGTCGTCTACGATATCCGCCGTGGCCGCTTCGCCAAGGACATCGGCGATACCGTCACCGCCACCCCGACCACGCTGGAAAATGGCCTGGTGCGCGTGGTGCTCGATGAGCGCGGCGGCGTGGTTTCCTTCTACGACAAGGGGCTTGAGCGCGAAGTCATCGCCCCCGGCGCGACGGGCAATCTCTTCCAACTACACGATGACCATCCGATCAACTGGGATGCCTGGGACATCGATCCCTTCGCCGAGGAAATCTGCACCGATCTGCTGACGCCGGCGACGGTGACGGTCACCGAGCACGGCCCGCTGCGCGCCACAGTGAAGGTCCAGCGGCCGCTCACCGCCAGCGCGACGCTCACCCAGCATATCCGCCTGGAGGCGAACAGCCGCCGTCTGGATTTCGTGACCACCATCGACTGGCGCGAGTCGCACGTGATGCTGAAGGTCGCCTTCCCGGTGGCGGTGCATAGCGGCCGCGCCACCTTCGAGATTCAGTATGGCCACGTAGAACGCCCCACCCACCGCAACACGTCGTGGGACATCGCGCGCTTCGAGGTGCCGGCGCACAAGTGGGCGGACATCTCCGAAAGCGACTTCGGCGTGGCCCTGCTCAATGACGGCAAGTATGGCTACGACGTGAAAGGCTCCACGCTGCGCCTCACCCTGCTGCGCGCCCCGAAGGCGCCGGACCCGGAGGCGGACATGGGCGTGCATACCTTCACCTACAGCCTGCTGCCCCACCGCGGCGACGTGGTGAACAGCGGCGTGCCGTTGGCCGGGTATGACCTCAATGTGCCGCTGCGTACGATGAAGCTGCCGGTGCATGAAGGCGTGCTGGCGCCCACCCATAGCTACTTCCGACTCGACAAGCACAACCTGCTCATCGAGTCGGTGAAGCGCGCCGAAGACGGCGACGGCCTCATCGTGCGCCTGTATGAGGCCTACCGGCGCCGCGGCACCGCCCGCCTCATCACCAATGGCCTCTGCTCGCGCGTCACCTGCACCGACCTGCTGGAACGCAACGGGGAAGAGCTGCCCGTCCAGGGCGGCGCGGTGGAAATCTCCTTCAAACCGTTCGAGATCATCACCCTCCGCCTGCGGTAAATCGACGAATCCGCGCACATCCCCCGGGCGGGTGAAGCGTTTGTCGCTTCACCCGCCCGATGTATCTTTCCCCAACCACTATGCTGGGGCGGGAGTAGTGGGATGTGCGCACTCGAATCAATCCGTACCACCTTGCCACCGCTGCGCGTCGGCATGCGCGCGCGGGTGAAAGCGCTGGCAGACATCGTCGCCACGCTGGATGTTGACGGCCGGTATGATGGCCTGCCCTTCACCGCGGAGATGGCGGCGTATTGCGGCGGTGTCTTCGCCGTGCGCGCCTGCCTCAACCGCCTCTACGTGGAAGGCGATAGCGTGCGCGGCATCCGCGACGTGGTCATCCTGGATGGCGCGCGCTGCGACGGCGCCGCGCACGGCGGCTGCGGCCGCGCCTGTCATCTGCTGTGGAAGACCGCCTGGTTGGAAGCCGACGACGGTGCGCGCACCGAGCAGCCGGCAGCGGTGCCCACCTTCACCGGGCCGTGTCAGGGCATCGGGTCGATCCTCCGCGACGCCACCCATCCGCTGCCGTGGACACAGCCCGCGCAATATCTGGACGAGCTGCACACCGGCTCGCGCGGCGTTGCCGGCCTGCTCGGGCTGGCGACGGCGGAAGTCGGCAAGCAACTCCGCTGGTACGCCGGTAAGTTGCTCTCCAGACCGGCGGCCCACGCCCCCGAACTCCCCACGCCGCTGAACCTGCAACCGGGCGAGGTCGTGCGTATCCGCCCCTGGCGCGAGATCGCCCGTACCCTCGACGCCCGCGGCAAATGCCGCGGCATGGGTTTTACCCGGGGCATGCGCCGCTTCTGCGGCCGCGCCGCCCGCGTCCACTCCCGCGTGGCCAGCCTCATCGACGAAGTGACGGGCCAGCAGTTCCGCATGTCCGACACCGTGCTGCTGGACGACATCCTCTGCGACGGCGCCCTCTTCCGCGGCTGCCCCCGCGCCTGCCACTGGTGCTGGCGCGAAGCCTGGCTGACCCGCATCGCACCGGACGAACGCCTGCAGACGCCATGACCGCAGGGCGGAGCGTCGGTAATCGCTTCGAGTCAGGCGCGCTCATGCCGCGGGACTCCGCATCCGTAACCAGCGTGGTCTCTTCTCGGTGAGCCGGTATTGTTGGAACTTGCGTTGTGGCGTATCGGGCAAGGTACGCTCAAGGAGTCCCGCTTCCAGCGCTGGGTGCAGGTCTATCAGCCGGACATTGTCGACATGGTTGGGTTCAGCACCGTCATTAGCCACGCAACCGCATCATGCGCCATCATTGCAGGAATGGAGGCGTTATAAATGACCACCTTACATGTCGACCAGATGACCGTCCGCCGCGATGGCGACCGCATTACCGTCCACATCCCGATGACAATAAAAAAACGGGGCGGGCGGAAGGAGATTATCCTACCGGATGGAATAGTAGCAGACGACTCATCAGCAAAGAAGGCGAAGACGCAGCAGCCGTTAGTTATCGCGCTGGCGCGGGCGCACCGCTGGAAAGCGTTATTGGAGAGCGGACGCTTCCGCGGGTTATCCGACCTGGCTCGTGCGGTCCATTTCGATCCGTCATATGTTAGCCGGCATCTGAATTTGACGTTGCTCGCGCCGGATATTATTGAGATGATCCTCCGCGGCGATGAGCCGTCCGGGTTATCGCTGGAACGGCTGATGAAAGACATGCCGCTGGAGTGGGTGGAGCAACGGAAATCGCTAGGTTTTCCGCTTAGACAGGCAAGGGCTGTATCATGCAAAATGTAATGCCTGTCATCCTGTTTTGCCTATTTGTGATTCGAGACTTGGCAAGTCGATATATCGCCTGCCGGTAACACGGCACAATTGCGGAGACTGTTTTGCATGGGATATGCGCATATCCAATGTTACGTCATGAGCGGGACCGGCAACGGGTGGCGCGCAGCGCGGCAACTGCACGCATCATCGCAGGCTGCCGGCGTGCCGTGCGCGGTGACCCCGATAAATCACGCCGATCCGCCGGCGGAGATTGGTGATGATCCACAGCACCTGTGGGCTTCAAAAAATCGCGCCGAGATCAAAATCACCAGTCAGGTGAGCGGCGGCGCCATCTTCGGGTAAGCTCTCGGCATGATACAATGCCGCGTGTTCCTGTCGTTTCTTCTCGACGGGATCATCTTCCTGCTGCAAGTCGCCCGCAATTTTCTGCGCTCACGCCAGTCGCTGGTGCTGGAGAACCTGGCGCTCCGCAGTGATGATCAGTTGTGGCTATAGAATTCTGAGATGGTTTGCGAAGAATATTTCCTGCACCAGATGACCGGGAGAGAAAAAAGCAGAGACTGTGCCTGAAAGCACAAACTGTTATTTGCTTCCCCGCAAGCTCCCGCCTTCCGGGACAGCGCAAATCTCATCCCGCCGTCTCACAACACTCACGGGTGCTCGATCACTAAAAGACACCGGGCTTTTCCTGGTTCCCGTACCACCAAACCGGCGCGCTGCAACGCCGCCACATGCCGCTGCACCGAGCACGGCGATGACAGGTGCACCATCGCCCCCAGTTCCCGCACCGTCGGGCTATAGCCATGGACCGCGCGAAACTGCTGAATTGCCTCCAGGATCTGCGCATGGGTGACGATCTTCCTGCGCGGTGGCATGGTGTCCCCCTTCCTCACGTCTGCCGGTATTCCTGTGCCTTGCGCTGGCGGTACCCGGATTCCCAACGTAACCGGATCATTGCGCGATACTGGTGCTTCCGCGTGTCATACCGGGCAAACGGCTTGCCGGCGATCCCCGGCAATCGCTGCCGTAGATGCTCGGCCAGATCAGAGAGCGCGGTGCCCAGCTTTCCGGAGAAGGCGGTGAGCTGCGGATGTTGCCCCTGGCGTGGCACCTTTTCCGGTGGATAGAGCACCGAGGGATGCGTCGGATCATAGACCCCCTCATGCCCGGCGAATTCCCGGAGTAAGGTCCAGCGCTTTGTCGGACTTCCATCGCGTTGATTGGCCAATCCCAACTCGCCCATACTCCGCACTACCGGTTCGCCGACCGTCCAGATACGCACATCCTCGTCTGAGATAAACTCTACGCGGACTTGTGGCCAGGTGAAGCCTGCCGGCACTGGAATGGCGGTAAGGGAGGGGCGTGCCTTGTCGCCGGCAAGTTGCTCAGCCAACGCCTGCAGGATCACCCGATCCAGCA
>CAZPYA010000097.1:0-21279 GCA_964590255.1 uncultured bacterium | reverse complement strand
GCACCAATCAAACCAAACTCAGACATGTGTTTGCAGGTGAGCGAAAGTCCTGATTCACACTTTTCACCAGTAGGAGACAAGGCAGGGACAAGGTAATCACGCCCTAGCACCAAACACGTGACGGGGCCGCTTGCGCGACCCCGTCGTGTCCGTTAGGGAGGGTGGAAAGCTTAGCGCTCGCCACCCCCATGCATGTGATAACTACTCATATCCACACCACCTCCTTTCATCAGAAATAGTGTACCACGGGTTTTTCGTCCTGTAAATAACGGGGGGTTGGTCTGTTTGGGGAGGTTGGCCGTTTATTCCATCGGCACGGTGAAGCGCTCGCGGTTGGCATAGTGCACCGTTTCGGTGTAGCCCGCCTCGCGGGCGAGGGCGTAGGCGCGGTCAAAATGGTTGGCCACCGCGGCGGGGGCGTGGGCGTCGGCGTTGATGACCAGCGGGATATCGCGGCGGCGGGCCTGGCGGAGCAGGTTGAGCGACGGGTACTGCTCGCCGATGGGCTTCTCCCAGCCGGCGGTATTCATCTCGATGGCCAGGTCGAGGTCGGCGATGGCGTCGAGGAGGTCGCTGATGTCAGCGGAAAAATCGGTGGCGGGCAGGAAGCCGAACTTCTTCGGCAGGTCGAGGTGGCCGATGAAGTCGAAGGCGCGCGTCTCCGCCGCCATGCGCAGGTAGCGCCAGTAGCGCCGCCACACGTCCTCGCGCTCGTCGGCGGTGATGGCCTCCCAGTAGCTCGGCGCACAGTCGATGGGAAAGCCGTCGGCGAAATGCACTGAGCCGATACGGTAGTCGAAGCGCTGTTCGGCCAGCGCAGCCAGCGTCTCCAACTCCGTCTCGGGGAAGTAGTCTACTTCCAAGCCCACGCGCAGTGTCACGCCGGTCGTCTCGGCCGCCGTCTGCCACAGCGTGCGCACATATTCCGGCAGGAACTCCGGCGGCATCGCCCACTCCACGCGCGCCCCGCCGGGCATCAGCGCATAATGATCGGACAGGCCAAACTCGTCCAGCCCCGCCCGCCGCGCGCCGTCCAGCATCTCGGCCAGCGTCGCCGTGCCGTCGCTCCAGTTGGTGTGGTTGTGGTAACTGACACGCATGCTTGCATGATTCGACGGCGGGGCGCGAAACTCCTTGCCGGTCTCCCGTATGCAACCATTTGCCTCGGTCACGCGTCATAATAAACAGGAAAGTGCCCGGATAGCGGGAACTATTGGGGTAGCATGCGCGGGGGGCGGCACAATCGTCTTCCCGCGCGGAAAGAATGGAGCGACATGGCGCAGATGATTACGCTGGACCCGTTGTATCCTGAGATGGAAGAGGCGACGATCGGCCGCTGGCTGGTGGCCGAGGGCGACGTTGTGACGGCAGGGCAGCCGCTGGCGGAGCTGATTACCGACAAGGTAGCCTACGAATTTGAGAGCCCGGAAGCGGGTACCATACTGGCGGTGCTGCCGGCGGAGAAAAGCGTGGTGCCTACCGGCTCGACGCTGCTGGTGGTCGGCGCCCCCGGCGAGACGGTGGCGAACCGCGCGGCGCTGGAGGCGGAGAACCGCCGGCTGGCCGCCGAGCGGGAAGCGGCCATGAGCGCGCTGCACGAGGCCACGGCCATGGCCCCCGCCCCCGCGCCGGCGGCCGCCCCTGGCGGCCCGGTGCGCGCCACCCCGGCCGCCCGCCGGCTGGCGCGCGAGCGGGGGGTGGAACTGGCGAACCTGCGGGGCAGCGGGCCTGACGGCATGATTACGGTGGACGACATCCCGTAAGAAACACGAGGAAGGAGATCGCCATGGGTGGATGGATGCTGAAGCTGCGCACCGTCGCGGTGCTGGCGCTGGCGATGCTGGCGCTGGGCGTGCGCGCGGGCGACATCGGCGACGAGATCAAGACAAAATACGGGTATTACCCCGACTACGCCGCCACCATGCGCGTGCAGTTGATTGGCAACCGGCTGGCGCTGGCGGCGGGGCTGCCGCAGGCGAGTTTCCAGGTGTTCAACAGCCGCGACCTGAATGCCATGGCGCTGCCTGACGGCCGCATCTACATCACCAGCATGATGGCGACGCTGATCACCGATGACGAACTGGCCTTCGTGCTGGGGCACGAACTGACCCATGTGAAGGAAGGCCACGCGAAGAAGCAGATGTCCAAAGCCACCGGCGGCATGATTCTCGGCGCCATCCTGGTGGCGGCGCTGGGCGGCGACGCGGGCGACATCCGCACCGGCGCCGACATTGCCGGCGGGCTGACCTACGGCCACTACAGCCGCAAGGACGAAAAGCGCTCGGACGACGGTGGGGTGCGGCTGATGTCGCAAATCGGCTATGACCCGGTGAAGGCCGCCGACGCCATGCAGCGCCTTATTGACGCCTACGGCCGCGGCGACGCCAGCACGCCCATCCTCGGCTGGTTTTCCTCGCACCCGGACTCCAAGGTGCGCAAAGACCGCATCATCGTGCTGGCCGGCGAGGTGAAGAAGAAACCGCTGCCGCCGCTGGACGCCCCACGGAGCGTGGCGCTGGCGCTGGACCCCGGCGCGCAGCACGCCGCCGCCTGGCTGCATCCCTTCATGAGCATCATGCTGGCGAACGCCACCGGCGGACGCGCGGTGGTGCAGCCCTCCGGGCAATATCCCATGCCGCCGAAGCCGGCCGACGCGCCGGTGCCCAGCGACGACCCGAAGGCGAACAAAGACGAAAAGGTGACGCTGAACAACGTGGCGGTGGTGCTGCCGCCCAGTCCGTTGCGGTACAAGGTGACGGTACACCTGGCGGAGGTGCCGGCCGGTGGCGCCGCGAGCATCGACACCGCCACGGGCACCGCCGTGCAGGCGACGCTGGCCTGGCACGACACGCAGACCGGCATGAGCGGCTTCTGCGCGGGCATCGCCCAGCGCAAGGAGCGCGGTCCGTGGATGGCCCAGGACGAGCTGAAAACGAAAGAGGAGTTACTCCGGCTGGAAGATGGCAAGAATGGCAATATCGAAGGCACGCTGGAGGCGGCGGCTCTGCGCCGCGCCGCCCGCGCCTTCGCCGAAGTGGTGAAGGCCGACGGCCCGGTGGACCACGGCGTGCCCGTGACCATCAAGTTCGCCGCCGCCGGCCTGCGCGCCAACGACCACGTGATGGTGCTGCGGAAGATGAAGGATTACGTGGACGCCATCGCCGAAATCCGCGTCACCGCCAGCGACGGGAAAAGCGTCACCGGCCAGGTGCTGTGGGGTACGCATACATATAAGAAGGGCGATACGTATATGGTTTCGCCGTAGGTTCACCTCTCCCCCCGACCCCCTCCCCTGCGCGGGGAGGGGGAGTGATCTGTATGCGAATACCGGACTCGATTTCTCAAGCAGTTGCACCCCCTCCTCATGTAGGGGAGGGGGCCGGGGGGAGAGGTGAACCCGGCGTTACGCATCTCAGTTCTGGAGACATCGTCATGGCCGACCCGCTCATCACGCCGAATAAATGTCCGCAGTGCGGGGCGCAGTACCCGGCGGATATCCTCATCTGCCCGGAGTGCCGCGACATCCTCGAACAGCCGCCGGCGGAGATGAAGACGCCGCGGTGGCTGATCCTGCTGCTGCTCGCCATCATCGCCCTGCTGGCGTCCTACGCCGGGCTGCTGGTCTACCAGGTGTTCGTGCGGCGTCAGTATTGACCCGCCTTTATCACCTTGCAGAACAGGCCGTTTCCCGGTATCCTTAGCTGTGAATGAGTAAGGAGACTGCCATGGCCGCCGTGCGCCCCTTCCGTGCCCTTCGCTACACGCTGCAGCAACAAGACCTGGCCGCCCTGCTGGCGCCGCCCTACGACGTCATCAACGCCGAGGAGCAGCAGGCGCTGTACGACCGCGACCCGCACAACGTCATCCGGCTGGAATACGGCATCACGCGCCCGGACGACACCGCCGAGGACAATCGCTACACCCGCGCGCAAACGGCGCTGGCGCAGTGGATGGCGGACGGCACGCTGCTGCTGGAGGACACGCCGGCATTGTACCCGCACACCCAGCATTATGCTTGGGGCGGCGCAGTGCATGCCCGCGGCGGCTTCTTCGCCGCGGTGCGCCTGCAGCCGTTCGACCAGGGTGATATTCTGCCGCACGAGCGCACGCTGAAAGGCCCGAAGGTCGACCGCTTGCAGTTGATGCAGACGTGCCAAGCCAGCTTCAGTCCCGTCTTCGGCCTGTATGATGGCCGCCACACCGAGCTGCCGGCGTTGCTGGAGCGCGCCACCGCCGCAGCGCCGCTGGCAAAGGCGCAGGGCTTCGGCTTTGATGAGACGCTGTGGCGCGCCGGCGACCCCGGCCTCACCGCCGCCATCAGCGAGGCGCTGGCGGCGCGCGAGATCCTCATTGCCGACGGCCACCACCGCTACGAGACGCTGCTGGCGCTACGCGACCAGCTCTGCGCGCAATACCCGGACGCGCCGGCGTCCGCCGGCTTCAATTACGCGATGATGCTGCTGGTCGACATCAACGACCCCGGTCTGCTGGTGCTGCCCACCCATCGGCTGCTGCTGCTGACCGCGGAGATGCAGGCCGCCTTCTGCAAGGTGGCGGGCACTGCCTTCAGCCTGGAGCAGATCGAGGTGGCGCACCCTGACCAGGTGACGGCGCTCCTCGCCGAGCACCGCGACGAGCACGCCTTCATCTGGTACGGCGACGGCCGCTACACGTTGCTCACCAGCCCGAAGTCGTACCGCAACGGCCTGCCCGTGCTGGACGTGCAGGCGCTGCAGGAGCGCCTCACCGACCCGCTGCTGGCCCTCGACCCGGCCGGCCAGGCGACGGTAGAGACGCATCTGCGCTATACCATCCATCCGACGGAAGCCGTCGCCCGCGTCGACCGCGGCGAGGTGGCCGCCGCCATCTTCCTCAACCCGACCCCGGTGCCCGAGGTCTTCACCCTCGCCCACGCCGGCATCCGCCTGCCGCAAAAATCCACCTACTTCTACCCGAAAGTGCCCACCGGTCTGACGATGCTGAGTCTGCGGCCAGATGTGGCAGTGGGGTAATAGCGGTTTCCGAGTTCCTGGTTCCGAGTTCCTGGTTTGGGTTGAGTTTCGTCAACTCGTAACCAGGAATTCGGAACTTTGCATCGCCGATCCTCCTGACAATCCGCCCGCCTTCGTTTATAATGAGAGTCGCCGCATTTTACAACTCTGGCGGCCGGAGTGAGCGTATGAGTACCAGTCGGAAACGTTTCTGGGATTCGTTCGAGAAGATTCAGGAAGATTTTGATCGGTTCTTCGAACATTACAGCCGGGCGCGGGGCCCGGCGTTCGTGATTTATCGCCAGCGCTGGTCGCCCCCGTGCAACGTCTACGAGACGGCGGAGAACCTGCGCGTGCTGGTAGAAGTTGCCGGCATCAACCGGGATAGCCTGGACCTGCGCATCGAAGACAACCGGCTGGTGCTGCGGGGCATGCGGCCCGAGCCGTGCGTGCCGGAAAAATGCAATTACGTGCAGATGGAGGTGGCCTTCGGCGAGTTCGAGCTGGAAGTGCCGCTGGAGGTGCCGGTGGACGCGGAAGCAACGCAGGCATGGTACCAGGACGGGTTCCTGCACGTGCTGCTGCCGAAAATCGCCCAGGCGAAGCCGCGGCAGATTCATATCGCCGTCGCGGAACAGGCGGACGACACCCGCGAGTTATCACAATAACGATGATCATGCCCGGCGCCCCGGGCTGTGTGCCATGTAGAAATGAGGAAGCCCATGGAGGAAGAGTGGAGCAACCAGATCTGGTCGTTCGCGCCGATGAACGACGGCGGTAGCGAAGAATTTTCCGGCAATGACCTCACCAGCGACGGCGAAGTGAGTATTCCGAAGGAGATTCCGCTGCTGCCGGTGCGTGACACGGTGGTGTTTCCGCGCACCATCTCGCCGCTGTCGGTGGGCAAACCGCGGTCGGTGCAGCTCATCAACGACGCGCTGGAAGGTGATAAAATCATCGGCCTGTTCGCCATCAGCACCGATGCCGAGGAACCGACGCCGGAGGATATCTATCCCATCGGCTCGGCGGCGGGCATCGCGAAGATGCTGCGCGCGCCGGACGGCACGCTGCGCCTCATCGTGCAGGGGCTGCAGCGCGTGCGCCTGCTGGAAATCACCGCCGACGAGCCGTATTACCGCGCCCGCGTGGAGGTGATTCCGGAGTTGATTCCGGTCGAAGATATCGAGCTGGAGGGCACCGTGCGCCACGTGCTGGCGCTCTTCGAGCGCGTAGTGAACCTGGCGCCGTACCTGCCTGACGACCTGCTGGTCTTTGCCAACAGCATCCATAACCCCGGGCACCTGGCGGACATCATCGCTTCTACACTGAACCTGAAGCTGCCCGAGCGCCAGGAGCTGCTGGAGCTGTATGATGTCAGTCTGCGCCTGCGCCGCCTGACCGAGCTGCTGAACCGGGAGATCGAAATCCTGGAGATCGGCAGCCGCATCCAGGAGTCGGTGAAGACGGAGATGGAGAAGACGCAGCGCGAATACGTGCTGCGCGAGCAGATGAAGGCGATCCAGCGCGAGCTGGGCGAGATGGAAGGCGCGCTGCGGCCCGAAGTGCAGGACCTGCGCGAGAAGCTGAAGAACGCCCCGCTGTCGCCGGAGGCGCGCGAGGTGGCCACCCGCGAGGTGGACCGGCTGGACACCATCAACCCGGCGTCGCCGGAGTATACCGTCTCCCGCACCTATATCGAGTGGATTCTGGAGCTGCCCTGGGAGAAGGGGTCGGAGGACCGGCTGGACATATTGGAGGCCGGGCGCATCCTCAACGAGGACCACTACGACCTGGAGCGGGTGAAGGACCGCATTCTCGACTACCTGGCGGTGCGCAAGCTGAAGGCGGACATGAAGGGGCCGATTCTCTGTTTCGTGGGCCCGCCGGGCGTGGGCAAAACCTCGCTGGGGCAGTCCATCGCCCGCGCCATGCAGCGGCAGTTCTTCCGCATGTCGCTGGGCTCCATCCGCGACGAGGCGGAGATTCGCGGCCACCGGCGCACCTATGTGGGCGCGCTGCCCGGCCGCATCATCCAGGGCATCCGCCGCGCGGCGACGAAGAACCCGGTCTTCATGCTGGACGAGGTGGACAAGCTGGGCATGGACTTCCGTGGCGACCCGTCGGCGGCGCTGCTGGAAGTGCTGGACCCGGCGCAGAACAACGCTTTCAGCGACCATTATCTGGAGATTCCCTTCGACCTGTCGCACGTGCTCTTCATCTGCACGGCGAATATGCTGGATCCCATCCCGCCGGCGCTGCAGGACCGCATGGAGGTCATCAGCCTGCCCGGCTACACCGAGATCGAGAAGCTGGAGATTGCCAAGCGCTACCTGGTGCCGCGCCAGCGGACGGAAAACGGGCTGCCGTCGGACAAACCGCACTTTCCGGCCGACACGCTGAAAGAGATCATCAACGCCTACACCCGTGAGGCGGGGGTGCGCAACCTGGAGCGCGAGATCGGCACCGTGTGCCGGAAGGTCGCCCGGCGCTACGCCGAAGGCAAGTCGGTGCCGGCGCGCGTGCGCCCGGCGCAATTGTCCGACTTTCTCGGCCCCCGGCGCTTCCGCCACCAGTTGGCGGAGGAGCAGGACGAAGTCGGCGTGGCCACCGCGCTGGCCTACACGGCGGTGGGCGGCGAAACGATGCCCATCGAGGTGTCGCTCATCCCGGGCCGCGGCGAGTTGATTCTCACCGGCTCGCTGGGCGACGTGATGAAGGAATCCGCGCGCGCCGCGCTTACCTACGCCCGCTCCCGCGCGAAGGCGCTGGGGCTGGAGGATAGTTTTTACACAAAATTTGACCTGCACGTCCACGTGCCGGCGGGGGCAACGCCGAAGGACGGGCCCTCGGCGGGCATCACCATCGCCACCGCGCTCATCAGCGCGCTCACCGGCGTGCCGGTGCGCAAGGACGTGGGGATGACCGGCGAGATCACCCTGCGCGGCCACGTGCTGCCCATCGGCGGCCTGCGCGACAAGCTGGTGGCCGCCCACCGCGCCGGGCTGAAGCGCGTGTTGGTGCCGAAGGACAACGAGCCGGACCTGGCCGAGGTGCACGACTTCGTGAAGCGCGACCTGGAGATCGTCCCGGTGGCGCACATGGATCAGGTGCTGCCGCTGGCCTTCGTGCAGCCGCTCAACGCCGGCACCGACCATGTCACCGCGGAAGAGCACCCGGGGACGTCGGGAGAACAGCAGGCGGCCCAGGGGTAAGGATGCCTACTCGCAGTCGCAGTCGTCATCGCAGTCGATAATCGACAACGACAATACAGCGCCGCAATGAGTGTGTCATTCCCCTCTCCCAGCATTGGGAGAGGGGCCAGGGGTGAGGGCGCGCGCGGGAGCGCGCAACGATGACAGATTCACTGCGGTCATGTAGCAGCTACGCAGAATACCGATGCGCGCTCCCGCGCGCGCCCTCATCCCCAACCCTTCTCCCAATATTGGGAGAAGGGAGCATCGGTGATGAAGGATACGCCGCGCATTCACTCTGGCGGTGCATGTGTGACGGCTATGCCGCCCGGCGATACTCCATCTCATCAAATGTCCGCCCCAGCTCGCGCGCCCGCTTCTGCAGTGGGTCAAGGATTTGCGGCAGTTGGTGGGCGCCGACGATGGCCAGGCCTTCAGCGACGATCTCATCCACGACGGTGACGCCGATGAAGTCGAAGATGGCGCGCAGGTAGCGCACGCACATCTCCAGCTCCTGCATCACCGGCAGGCTATAGACGCCACCGTGCGAGCTGACGATGACCATCCGCTTCCCCTGGCACATCCCCTCGGTCATGCCCGGACCAGTATACTGGAAGGTGTAGCCGGGCTGCAGAATCTGGTCGATGTAGGCTTTGAGGATGGCGGGCACGCCCAGGTTCCACATCGGCGCGGTAACCAGGTAGTGGCTGGCCGCGCAGAACGGGTCCAGATGGCGCCGAATCTCCGCCCACGCCACGCGCTCCTCCGCGGTCATTGCCTCCGGATGCTCATGCTTGCTCATCGCCCCCAGGTGCGCCGTGCCGAGGAAACTCACCTGCTCGTGATACAGGTTGATCTCCTCCACCCCATTGCCCGGGTGCGCCTCGCGGTACGCGTCGAGGAATGCGTTCGAGATCCGCGTGGTCAGCGATGTCTCAGCGTGCGGATGCGCGAGAATATGCAGCAAAGTGGTCATGCGACAATCCTCCCGGGAAGTGTTTCCCGGTGGAGAGGCGTGGGACGCGTGGCGATGGTTGGAAAAATGCACCGGTTAGGAGCGCGGATTTTCAATCCGCACGTGCATAATCATGCGGATTGAAAATCCGCGCTCCCAGATTATTCCCCCGTATAGCCGACTTCCTGCCACACCTTCCGCGCCGCGGAGAGGCCGTCGGGCGAGGGTTCGATGTGGCCGAGGATGCTGGCCGGGGGTTGGCCGTGGCCGGCGTGCTGAGGCCAGGGCGACCAGTGGTCGTTCTCGTAGGCCTTGCGCGAGGCTTCGTCTTGAAAGTCGGGCATGTCGACGGGGGCGCCGTCCTGCAGCGCGCTCTTCCAGGCGAGGATGCCGACGCTGGACATGGCCACGCCGCGGTAGACGTCGAGAAACGGCGGCACGCCGTCGCGGATGGCGTTGGCGAAGGCGAAATTTGTCCAGAAATCGCCGCCGCCGTGGCCGGCTTTATTGGCGAGGTCGCCGTGCTCGGGCCAGTCGGGGGTGTAGACGCGCTCCAGCGGCACATTGTCAGGGCGATCCCATTCATCATGCCACACGCGCACCTGGCCGGGGCCGAAGTAGCCGGGGCCGCGGGTGATTTCCATCGCCCCATGCACGCCGTGCACGCGGTACCAGTTGCTGTGGCCGGGCAGCAGCAGCCCGAAGATGCGGAAGACGGCGCCGTTGTCCATGCGGCAAAGGATCACCGAGCCGGGGTCGGCGCGGCGGGCCACCTCAGCGTCCACCTCGCGGCAGGCGATAGACAGGCCGTTCACCTTCACCGGCATGGTGTCGGTGATATACATCAGCGGCGCCAGCGCGTGGGTGCAGTAGTAGGTGGAGGGCAGCCAGTTGCGCCAGTGATTGATGCCCGGCGAGATGGCGGCGCGGTCGCGCGGGGTCATCGGGTGGTTGTACTCGCCCTCGGCGTAGGTCACCTCGCCGATCTCGCCGGTGCGGTACACCCGCCGCATCTCCATGTTGAACATGGTGTAGGGGTAATTTTCCGCCAGCATGTAGGTGAGGCCGGTACGCTCCACCGCGCGGCACAGCGCTACGCCTTCGGCCAGCGTGGCGTTGCACGAGGTTTCGCTCATCACGTGCTTGCCGGCTTCCAGCGCCTTGATAGCGAAAGGCGCATGTTCATGGAAGAAGTTCGCCAGCACCACCGCGTCCATGTCATGCGCGAGGAACTGGTCGTAGTCGGTGTAGGTGGCCACGCCGTAGCGCTGGCCCACCTCCAGCAGCCGCTCTTCCCAGGTATCACACAGCGCCACCAGCTCCATGCCGGTGACCTCCGTCGCCCCGGAAGCGAAACTCTGCCCACGGCCGACACCCACGACGCCGACACGGATTATACGCTGTGCCATGGATTACTCCTCTGTGTGTATTTGTGCGTTAGGTTGTGTTTTGATATTCGTTAGGTATATCAGGATTCCTGCGTATCACCATCAGCGAAGCGCTGTAACATCCCGCCATATCGGCGTTGGCATTCACTCCTAGCTTGCTTCAAACGGCTTTCCCGCTTGATGTCATGCGCAGAATGTAATATATGATGCGCTGCCCCATCTTCCGGTGTATAGCCGACATACTCGTTTATACCGGGAGCCTTCTGAATATAGATGCGACCGCACTGCTCACATTCACAGATAGACACACGATACCGATCGAATGTCCATCTGATGGTATTATCCAGCATCTCTTCCGGGGACAAATCAGTCAGGTCATCGTTCCCGTATTGCTTGAATGCCAATTGAGCCAGTTCACCCCGATCCTTTGCGGTAAGCAACTCCTTGATACCCACCATGATATCATCCCAGAACGCGTCGTTATCCTCTTCCCGCAAAATCCCTCCTTCTGTTGGTGAAGGATAGCGGGTATCTCTGATAACGAACCCACAGTGACAGAGGAATTGACTCATCATCACTTCCCTTCAGGATGACCTAATGTAGAAGATTCACCAATTCGTCTACGCTCATTCCTGCCGCACGCAATATATGCTGCAGCGTGCCCTTCTTCATATCACGGTTGTGCAGCGGCACAGAAATGGGAATGGCCCCCGCATTGTACAAGACAACATGGGAGCCACTTTGATGATCAATCACATATCCAGCCCGCTTGAGCGCGGCAATCAGTTCGCTGGGTTTCAGTACCGGCAGGCGCGTCATGCCGCAACCTCGATCTTCTCGACGACGACATTTGGCATTGGGAGATTGTGGCGGCGCAAAGTTTCAAGGTAAGCCTCTATAGCATCTTTAATATTCAACAAGGCTTCCTCACGAGTATCACCCTCGCTGATGCAACCGGGCAATGCGGGGCACAGCACCGTGTATCCGCCCTCTTCCGCCGGTTCCAAAAACACTTCAAAGGTATGCATTGGTTTCACCTCTACATCCATTATACCTGAAATATCGTTCCAATGCTCTCCCGCAATCGTGCCGGTGAGGACACCGGCGCTCCCAGGTTACTCCCGCTCTTCCAACTCCCCAATCTCGTCGATGGGGTGTTTGGGGAGGGGTTCCCAGGCGAGTTCTTCGTCGGCGGGGCCATTTTCGTGGGCGAAGACGGACTGGTAGCGGCGGCGGAATTCGAGGAGGTTCTTCACCGTCTGGTATTTGAAGTTGAGGCCGGGGGTGTTGTCGGTGGTGACGTTTTCGAAGTGATACATCTCCACCGCGGGCTCGTAGACGAGGGTGTAGCCATGGGCTTTCATCCGGTATTCCAGGTCGAGGTCTTCGAACTGCACGGGGTTATAGACTTCGTCGAAGCCACCCACCTCGTCAAGCACGCTGCGCTTCACCAGGATGCAGGCGCTGGCCGAGCCCTGCAACTCGCGGCGGGTATTGTACGCGGGATCGTCTTTCGCGGCGTTGCGGCCGGGGTAGCCCACGCGGCCGTTGGGCGAAATGGCGATGCCCACGTGCTCGATATTATACGGCGCGAAGGGGAAGAGCAGCTTGGGGGTGACCATGGCGATGCGGTCGTCGCTGTAGAGCGTCTCGCGCAGCACCTGCAGCCAGCGGCGGTCGCGCAGCACGATGTCGTTGTCGAGGAAGGCGATCTCCGAACCGCGGCAGAGCCCGATGGCCTGGTTGCGCGCCGTACATGCCCCCACGTTGCGGTCGTTGAAAAGCACGGTGGTGGGGATGCCCGCCGCCCCGGCGCGTGTGCGGAAGTCGAGCAGGTACTCCGCCGTGCCGTCCGCCGAGCCGTTGTCGACGATGACGAACTCGATCTCGACGCCCACCGTGCGCAGCAGGCTGTCCAGGCAGCGCTGGGTATAAGCCAGCTTATTGAGACTCGGAATGACGATGGAGATCATAGGGCGGTTGGCTTTCGGTGGTCGGCAGTCGGCTTTCGACAATCAGTACGCGACTGACATCACAAAACCAGGAACCAGGAACCAGGAACGAACTAAAACGCCTTCCGGTATGTCCCTTCCAGCCGCAGCCGGTTGGCCTTTTGCGCCAGGTCGTCGGCGGTGAAGCGGGCGCGGAGGGAGAGGGTGTCGTCGGCGTTGACGGCGCGCTCATATTCCAGCGTGTAGACCATGCCGCCGAGGTCGGCGGTGGCCGTCATCTGGTTGACCAGGTCGAGTTGCATCTGCAGGCGCTCGGTCTTCGAGATGGTGTCGATAAAGCCCAGCGTGCGCGTGACCTGCCCGGACGAACCGTCCAGCTTGCCTTCGTCCAGGTAGCGGCCGAAGAGCGTCGCGTTCGGCGACAGGGCGTAGGCCAGGTGGCACAGCCCACGGCTAACCGGGTCGACAGCGGTGGCGGCGCCCGGGGTGGTGTTCGGGTTCAGCTCGAAGCTGCCCTGCACGAAGAGGCGGCGACCGACCATCGTGGCATACTGCGCGCTTTTGCCGTCCACGCGCTTGCCGGCGAGGTAGACATGGCGGCGGTCGACGGTGACGCCGGGCGCCGGTTTCAGCGCGGCCCACGCCGGCGCCTGGTTGAAGCCCCACGTCGCGCTGTCCGCGAAGATCGTCGCGCGCAGCGAATTGGATGCCCAGGTCGGCAGCTTCTGCGCCAGCGGCAGCGACATGCGCCACCAGCCTTCCTGCTGGGCGGCCTGGCCGGGGGTTTCGGTCTCGCGGGTGCCGGAGAGCAGCGTCAACGTGCCTAGGCGATGCTCGACGCCGTATTCCGCGGTGTGCTGGCCACCGATGCCGTCGATCTCGCCGTGGTATTGTTTCGCCACCAGCTTGGTGCGCTTCGTCAGCGATTGGCTCAGCTCGCCGCCGATCTCGCCGTAGTCGTTCAGGTCGGTGGCCTTCCAGGCGGTGTCCGGGTTGGCCTGCAGCTTCTGGCCCCACGCGCGATACGTCATGGCGTTGGCGCCCAGCACCGGGCCGTTGTAGTACCCGAGTGAAAGAGCGGTGTTGGGGCCGGGCTTCAGCGCCGTCACCTGCGCCGACATCAGCGCGTTGCGCTTGACGCCGTCCGTGCTGCTGAAATCGTAGCCGCCAGCGCGTAGCGTGAGCAGTATCGGGGAGGCCGCGCCGCCGATAGGCTGCGCATACATCACCTCGGTGCGTCCCTGGGTCGCGCCGCTGGTCAGGTCTTCATCGCGGTGATACAGGCTGAGCTGGCGGGGCTGGCGTTTCGAGCCCACCTGACCGGTGACGCCGTATTCCAGCCGCTTCGACTCGCCCTGCTTCGAGTTGTCCGTGGTGGCGAAGCGGGCGGTGGCCTTCCATCGGGCGGACAGCGCGTAGGTGAGCGCGGTATCGCGCACCACGTTGGTGACACCGTCCAGCGCCTGGCCGTCCAGGTACTGGGTGGTCAGCGTCAGCCGTTTGTTGAGCTGGCTGGTGAGGCGCAGGTCCAGCAGGTCCTGTTCCTTCGTTGTGCCCGTCTTCCGCTGGGCGATATCCGTCTGCACCAGCTTGCCGGTGAGCTTGAAATACGGCGACAGCGGCGCGGCGACGTTAAGGGTGAGCGTGTCGGAGCTCTCTCCGGTCTGCTCGGTATCTTTCGTCGAATAGCCGGCGGTAAGCGAGAGAGATTTCCACTCGTTCCACTTTACCGCCATATCGCGCTGGGTGACGTCGGACTGTTTCGCCCCCTCGGTAGTGCTGGTGAGCAATTGGCCCACAGAGAACTCCGACTTGTGACCCATGCCGCCGGAGAGGCGCAGCGCCTGCGTCTCGACGTCCTTATCGGTATGCTTGCCGGCAGTCGGGTTCCATGTCTCGGTCAGCGAGGTGGTGGTATATTCCAGCTTCCGCCGCGCGCCCAGCGCCAGGCCGACGCCGTGGGTGCTGGTGACGCGGGTGAGGCCGTATTCCGTGTTGCCGGTCTGCCCGTTCTCCACCGTGTTGAGCTTCGAGGTGAGGGACATGCCGCGCAAGCCGGAGTAGCTCATCTGGTAGTCGCGCTGGGTCATGCCTACCGCCAGCGTTTTCGCGGTGGCCGGGTCAGAGCCGTTCAGCGACTGCTTCAGGGCATCCAGCCCTTTGAAATCCGCGCCGACTTCGGCGTAGCCGCCGCTGAAATTCAGCCCGTTCTTCGCGTAGCTCCAGCGCTGGTAATTGATCTCGTCCTTCACTGTCTTCTCGCCGTCGCCGCCTTGGAACATGCGGAAGAAGGCGGGCATCTCGCCACCGAGCTGCTGTTCCTGCCCGAGGCGGGACGGCAGGCCTTCGCGGGGGTCGATAAGCTGGCGCGGGGCGGTGGTGCGACTGTAAAAGTAGCCGCCGGAGAAGCCCAGCGCGCCAAGGCCGGTGTCGGTGGAGAAACTGGAGTTCAACCCGCCCACCTGCCAGCCTTCTTCCGGCTTCAGCGCGTGGGGGCTGGTGCTCTTTTCCAGGTACAGCGGGGTGACGCTGGAGCGCAGCGAGGAAGCCGGGGTGCTCGGTTCGGCTTCGCCGGGCTGGATGGCCTGCGCCAGCGCCGCGACGGCCAGCAGCAGCAGGCACCCGAGTGCCCGCAGCCACCGCTCCGCGGCGTTGCGCCCCGTATCCAGTTGTCGGCTCTTCCAGTTCATCGCTATCTTTGTCCACCCGGTCTACAACCCGGGACGTGTCAACACAGGATTGGCGCGCGGCGGGCGCCGGGGATTACTTGATGGTCATCAGCACGCCGGTCGCTTTGTCGCGGTCGTCACCGCGGATCACCATCGGCTGCGGGGCCAGCGTGCCCTTGCGCCGTTGCAGATCCTCATTGAGGGACCGATTGAATTCGGTCGCGCGTAGGGAGTCATCCACCGGGGAGGACGGCTGGGTGATGACGGTATCGGATCGCCGGTGCGCCGTCGAGGCGACCATGATCGGCGCATTCGACAGCGATTCCTCAATCGAAGCCAATTCCGTTTCACGCGCCATGCGCGATAGGTCTTCGCGCGCCGATGCGGTGTAATCGGCCACTGTGGCGACCACGGCGTCCACCCGCGCCTCGGCGCGGCTCGCGTCCATCTCATGGCGCGTGCTGCGTCCTGCCGTATTCATCCGCACCAGCACCGTGGGCCGGATGACCGGCGTCGCCGGCGTGCTGGCAACGGGCAGCTTCTCCGGGTGCAAAATCACCGGCGCGGTGCCGATGACTTCGACCAGATGCGTCGGCGCCACCGGCGCCGGCACGATGCGACGCGCATCGTCGCGCGGCTGGACATCGGTGACCCGCGCCACTCGCGTGGGCAACGGAGCGGTGTGCGTCGCCACCGGCAGCAGCGTGGGGCGCGCGAAATTGGTAACCATGGCGACGGCCAGCATCGCGGCGGCGGCAAAGCCCATGCCCCAGGCCGGCGCCGGCGCCAGCAGCCGCTGCCACCAGGGCTGGCGGGCAATGGCGATGCGCTCGGCGATGGCGGCGGGGGCGGGTTCCTGCGGCAGCGTCGCCAGCAGCGCGCCCAGGCGGTCAGCCCGCTCGAGCTCTTCGGCGCAGTCCGTGCACCACAGCAGGTGCTCTTCCACCAGGAAGGTCTGCGCGGCGCTCAGCGCGCCGTCGCGGTAGGCTTCCAGCAGTTCCAGCGTCTCGTCGCAGGTCAGGTCGGCTACGGGCAGCGCCGCGGCGTCCAGCCGCTGCGCCACGGCGGCAGGCGCCTCGATGGCGGGCAGCGTGGCCAGCATGGCCTGCAGCCGCTGCTGGCGCGCCCACTCATCGCGGCACGCCGGGCAGGCAGCCAGATGTTCCGCCACGCGCAGGTCCGTGGTGTTCAGTGTATCGCTCTGTAACTCGTCAGTGAAAGGACATCGCATCATACGTTTGCGCAACTCCCCTGTTGCTTCAATCTTACTGACACCGTCGGTAGGCAGAAGTTGCACACGTCGTTTCGGGTAATACGAAAAAATGTGAAAAGATTTGCCCCAATAAAAACGGTTTAGTCGAGGTAAATTCACGCCACGGCCTTCGCGTGTCGTGGATGGGATCCGTATTCATCCCTCGTTTTCTCTCCCATCATGGCAAGGGACAGGGGGCGAGGGACGTAGAAAGGGGGCGCGTTATCGCCCGGTTCGGCCGGCGTTGCTCACCTGCAGCGGCACGATGCCCAGCTTCTCTGTGAGCGTATCGTCCTCGCGCGGGTCGCCGATCACCGTGCCGTCGCGGGGGACGAATGGCGTGCGGGCGACGGGCGAATAGCCGTCCGCGGCGTAGGTTTCCAGCTCGATGGCGCCGGCATCGCTCCACAGGATATTGTGCGGTAGCGCCGCCAGGGCGCCGTCAGCGGCGGAAATGGTCAGCCTGCCGCCGGCGATGACGAGGTTGCGCTCGAACGTGAAATTCTCGCAGCGCATAAAGGTCAGGTGGGCGTCGCCGTCGTCGATGAAGACGTTGTTGCGAATGGTGTTGCGTCGCGCCATATGGTTGTGCGACGGCCAGCGCGTGTTTACCGCCAGGTTGCCCTCCACCAGGAAATCCTCGCCCTGCTCGTCGATGTAGTAGGCGTGCGCGAGTTGCGTGCCGCCGCCGCCGCGCACTACGTTGCCGCGCATCACCACGCCCGTGCAGAAGCCGGCGTAGATGGCCGCGCCGTCGCTGAGTTCCTGCATCACCGCGTAAAACAGGTTCGACTCGAACACCGTGCCCGCCGCGCTGCAGCCGATGGCGCTGTAGGTGGTGTCGTGAACCTCATTGTGGCTGATCGAATGGCCCGAACCGGAGAGCTGCAGCCCGATGGCACTGGGATAACTGCGCCCGTCGTGGTGGATGTGGCATTCGCGCACGGTGCAGCCGGTCGAACCGTGCAGGTAGATGCCCCCGGCGCCCGTCTCCGCCACCTCGCAGCCGTCGAAGAGCAACCCCGCGCTCTGCGTGAACTTCGCCCCCTGTCCGCCGACGGCGCGGATGGTCAGCCCGTCGAACAGGCAGCCCTGCGCCTGCGCGCCGGACAGCGCGCCATCGAATCTACTCGCGGCGAAGCCCCCGGCCACCAGCGGCGTGGTGGTGGCGCACAGCGTCAACCCGCGCAGCGCCACGCCCGTTACCGGCGCGTCTTCGGTGCCTTCCAGGCGGATGATGCGCTCCGTGGTCGGCGCGACCGCCTCCGCCACGGCCATGTCCTCGTCGGGCAGCGGCCAATACACTACGCTCCCCGCATCGCGGTCCAGGTACCACTGACCGGGCTGCGTCAGCCCCTCGCGCACATTCCACACGGCGTAGGTGCGCGCCTTCGCGTTCCACTCGCCGAAGGCCCCCGCCGGGTGCCCGCTCGGCGTCGAGAAGGTCACCGTGCGCGTCGCCGCGTCCAGCGCCGCCACCCCCACCACCGACTCGTCCCACTGGTGATACACCGTCAACTCGGCGTTACGCAGGTTCAGCCACGGCCCCAGGTCACCCTCAGCGTAGACCATGGTGGTCAGCTCATCCGGGGTGGGCTTGCGCTCCCACCCGCCCCCGGTCGTGCTCATCCAGCGCACCGGGAAGGTGCTTTCGTGGGTGAATGCCCCCGTTTCCGGGTAGCGCGCCCGCGGGCACAGCCTGCCGTTCACCACCAGGTGCCGGAAATCCCACGTCCCTTTCGCCACCCCCGGCAGCCCCACCGCCACCGTCTCGCCGTCGCCCGGCTGCCACCCGTCCAGCCGCCGCCCGCCGTATAAGATCGGCGTCTCCCCCGCCGCCGCCTCAATGGTTAGCCCGCTGTCCGCCGCCGTCAGCGTCAGGCAGGCGTCATAATACGCCCCGCCATGCAACACCAGATGGCGGTCGCCCTCCCGCGCACGCAGCACGGCGTCGGCCAGGTTATCACTGGGGGTGAGATGGATGGGCATATTCGGCCTCGTTTCGAAAGGCGCGTACCACGCGTTTCAAGGATAACAGCACGACAGGGATACCATAGAGAAGGCAATAACCGATTGTCATCTGTATCAATGTCGGCATCCCTCCCATACGAAGAGATGGGAAATTATTCGTATTTAAATAGAACCAGAGCGCAGGGATACTGCACGCATAGACCGTGTTGAACACCAGAAAAAATATGGCTGCTTTCCGGCCAAGCTCACGTATTGCTAACACCTGAAAGCCAAAAAGCATAAAGACGATGGCGCCGAATAACCTCATCACAAGGTTCGCATACCCAAGCAGATCGTGTAACCATTTCAAATCTGCCCGCCAGCAATAACAGAGTGTCTGGCCTTTGAAGACTTCGTCGATGATGCCCGGCACACGTAATGCGTCAAATACCGCCAACCCAAAAAGATAGATGGCGGCAATAGTGACAATGAGTGGTCGTGGGCGAACAACCGCTAACACCGGTGTCGGCGGAACGGTTGCTACGGTATCCGGCATCTGCTCATCCGTCATGCATGCCACCCGGCGCAGCCCAATGCCATTAAAATAAGCACCGATTGTTGTTCACCAGCCCCATCGCGTCGACATCTTTCCGTATCATCTCCCCTCCCCGCGTAGGGGAGGGGTCTGGGGGAGAGGTGAACACGGCGGAACGATTGAGCTTATTGTAACGGCATTGCGGCGCAGCCTACTTCACTTCCAGCGTCATAATTGCTTTCGTGGGGTCCGCCGACAGCGTCACCCACGGCAGCACTTCCTGGGCGCCGCGCAGGATGTGCATCTCCACCGTGTCGCCCAGGTCGCCGGCGGGCGCGAACCACCAGCCATCCGCGCGAATGCCCATGGCGCCGCCGGCTGTGAGTACCGTGCCGTTGGCGGTGCGCACCTGCAGTTTTGTGCCGAAAAAGCCGTCCGGGTGGTCGGTGGTAAAGCGGACGAGGAAGCCTCGCACCCGCGCGGCTTTCAACGTGAGGCTTTTGATGCCGTCCGGGGCGACGTAGATCTCGGCTGATTCCTCCAGCAGGGCGTAGCCGGGCACCTGCAACTCCAGCCGGTTGCGGCCCGCCGCCATCTTCATCGACACGCGGCCGTTCGCGACGGCGCCGGTAGCGGCGTCGCGGCCCACCAGGCTGTTGCCCACGCGGACGCCTTCGTCGGCGATGGCGGTCAGCGTGCCGGGGATGCCCAGCAACTGTCCCGCGCCGTCCACGATGGCCAGGTTCGCCTGCGCCAGCGGCCGCAGCTTGATCGTCACCTGGCGCACCAGTTGCGCCTTGTCGGCGGCGTTGCGCAGGCGCTGGGTCACTGCCGCCCAGCCGCTCGTGGTGGCGGCGTGGTCGGCGATGGCGTAGATGTTCGACATGCGCGGCACGCCGTGATACTCAAAGAGCCCGCGGGCGTCCGAGCGGGTCGGCGGCAGCACACTGGCGGCGGCGGACTCCCCGGCGAAGGTGATCTCCGCGTTGCCCACCGCGTTGTTCGACTGCGCATTGATGACCGTGCCGCGCACGGTGAGGGTGGGGGCCACCACCAGCGGGCGTGGCGGGTTGCCTTGCGGCACGTTGGCGGGCTTGAAGATGATGTCGGTCTCGCCGGCCAGCAGGCCCGCCGCCGTCTGCACGAAGGCGACCAGCTTGCCGGGGGTGAAGGCGCCCTCGCCGGCGGTGCTGGCGTGCTCGTCATCCACCAGCGTGGCACCGCGCAGGGTGAACTGCCCCGCGGCGTCCGTCTTCGTGGTCATGATAGGCGTGGCCAGGTTCATCAGCGGGGCGTTCAGCAGCGCGCGCGTCTTTCCCCACGAGTCGGTGCCGCCCAGTTGAATCACGCTGAGCGTGGCTCCCGCCATTGGCGCGCCCGCTTCGTCCACCACCTTGCTGGCGTAGGGGCAGTCCGGAGCCAGCCGCAGCGTGTCCGGCGTCGCACCCGTCCGCACCAGCGGCAACTCGGTCACCGTCAGCACACAGCCGGGGGCGTCGATGAGCACGTAACCCGCCGCCAGGGTTGATACGCCGCTCAGCTCCACCTGGCCGCTGGCGATGAAGACGCCGCGCGCGTCGGTCGTCGTGCGCAGTTCCTCTACGCGACGCGTTTCCGGCCGCGCCAGCCGCACTGTCACCGCCACCCCCGCCGCCGGCTGCCCATTCGGCAGCAACAGCCGCTGGCTGATGGTCGACAGCGCCCACCCGGGCAGCATCCCCCCGAACAGCACGAACATCAACAGCCCGGTGAACCACCGCAACATACGTCCCTCGCTCTAAGAAACTGTTTCTAACCATCCGGCTGCGCCGGCAGATACCCGCGCATCCCTGCACCGCATCGATCTTCCGCGCCGCCCGCCCTCGGACAACTCCCTCGCCGACTAATACAGTTCACGGCTGCGCTGATATTTCCTGCATTTGACACCGCTTCCCGCCGATTCCTCTTGTGGTATTATTGGGGAATCATTATAATAAGAGCAATATTATGGCAGAAGATAAGTATAACGAGTTGGAGTGGTTCGCCGACGAGCTGCGTCTGGTAGAGCGGATGATCGGCCTTGCCTGCGAGGGTGAGCATGGCACCGCGCCCGGCACCCTCTGCGCCGACTGCGCCGGCTTGCTTGACTATGTGCAGGCCCGCCTTCAGCGCTGCCCGCATGGCAGGGACAAACCCACCTGCCGCCAGTGCCCCATCCACTGTTACCACCCCACCGAACGCGACCGCATCAAAGCCGTGATGAAATACGCCGGTCCTCGACTCCTCCTCCGCGGCGACCTGGCGGCGTTGAAACACCTCCTCCACGACCGCAAAGGCGCACCGCCGAAGAAGACGGCTGAGTAGTATTCAGGACTTTCGCTCAACATCCCACCGCCTGAATGGTCGGGCGGCGTAGG
>CAZPYA010000096.1:0-21320 GCA_964590255.1 uncultured bacterium | reverse complement strand
TGGACTTCGTTTCTCCAGCCCCGGATTTCAATCCGGGGAACCAGAGTTCTCGATACATAACAGGGTAATATAATTACAAATTTACAATGTGCATTTTTCAATGTGCAAAAGCCTCGCCGCATTCCCCCACAACACCCGCTCGCACGCGTCCTCCGGCAGCGCCAGCCCCTGGATGGCATACCCCTGGGTGGTGCGTTTGAAGGGCGGGTTGTGCTGCACGCGATCGGTGCGTAGGAAGTCGAGGTGCGACTGGATGAAATCGGCGGTGGTGGCGATGTAGCGCTCCTCCGGGTCGGCGCCGTCGAGGGGGATCTCGTAGGGTTGATAGAGGCACTGCGCCTGCATGCCGGTGGGCACGTTGGTGTCGTCGAAGATGCTGTCCGTGCCGAAAAGCACGCGGTCGGCATACTGCAGCAGAAATGCGCGGCTGCGCGCCGCCCGGCGCCCGGGCAGGCCCATGATGGGCACCCGCGCGGAGAGGTCGTAATACAGGTTGGGGAAGGCGTCCAGATCGTCGGCGGCGGCGTCCAGAAACTCGGCGTTGCTGCCCACGTGCGGGGCGATGAAGATGGTGCCGGGGTGGCGGGCGATGACGGCGTTCCGTTCCGCCAGCAACTCGTCGCGGCCGGGATAACCCTTGCGATAGTAGCTCCACCAGGCGTATTCGCCATACAGCACGCCGTTCCAGAAGTTGCGCTCGTCCACCGGCTGCCAGAAGTACGGCGGGTCGGCGGTGTGGATGAGCACCGGAATGCCCAGCGCCCCCGCCGCCGCCCAGATGGGGTCTAGCCGCGCGTCATCAATGCGCCAGAACGTGCCGTCGGGGTGACGGTATTCCAACCCCAGCGCCTTATACACCTTGATGCCGCGCATGCCGGCCGCCACGTCCCGCGCCATCTGCGCCGCCGCCATCCCGCCGAACCCCGGCTCGTTGATGCGCGAGAAATCGACGTTGCCAAAGACGATGAACCGCCCGGGGTAGCGGTTGAAGACCGCCAATTGCTCACGCAGCCCGGCGTCGAACCCGTCATGCCACGCCAGCGTCACGCACCGCTCCACCCCCGCCCGGTCCATCGCCCGCACGGCAAGGTCGGCATATTGCGGAAAGACATGGGTATGGGCGTCAATGATGCGCATGGGATGGAAATCTCCACTCTCTCCCCCTCTCCTCGGGGAGAGGGGGCCGGGGGGTGAGGGGGCGACTATTGCCCCCGCAACACCTCCATCATCGCCAACACGTTCTCCGGGTTGCAGTCGCCGGGGATGCTGTGCGCGGGGGCGGCGATGTAGCCGCCGTCCTTGCCGACGACGTCCAGCAGCATGCGCACCTCGGCGCGGGTCTGCTCCGGCGTGCCGAAGGGCAGCGTCTGCTGGGTGCTGATGCCGCCGAAGAAGGTCAGGTCCCGGCCATACTCGCGCTTGGCGGCGGCCACGTCGATGACTTCCGGCTGGAAGGGATTGAAGGCATTCAGCCCGATCTCGATGAGGTCGGGGAAGACCGCGTCCACCTTGCCGCAGCTATGGATGAAGACGAATTTGCCGTGGGCATGTACGCGGGAATACATCTGCGCGATGCGCGGCTTGATATACTCGCGCCATAGGGCCGGGCCCATGATCAGTCCGGTCTGCTGGCCCCAATCGTCGCCGAACATCATGGCGTCGATGTCGTGGGCGCAAGCCTTGTCGACCACCTCCAGGTTGAAGGCGAGGATGCGGTCGAGTAGCGCGTTGATGAAGTCGGGGTCGTCGACCATCGCCGCCAGCACGTTCTCCATGCCCGCCAGCGTCCAGGCGCGCTCGAAAAGGCTGAAGCCCAGGTCGGCAAGGACGAACGGGTCGGCGTCGCCGCGCGCCGTGGCCAGGTGCGCGGGGTCATGGATCTCCGGGAAGCGGTAGTCGTTCAGCGTCGCCGGCGTCACCTTCGTATTGCACACCACGCCGATGTCCGGGTCCACGGTGCGGTCCCACTGCACCCCGTAGGCGTCTTCCCAGACCCCCGGCGCCACTTCCTGCCAGCCGCCGGCCGTCGAGAGGCTGCCGTGCCAGGCGATGGCGTTCTCCCACGCCGCGTCGAAGTGCGGGTCGCCGGTGAAGGCCACCATTTTCGCCCGCGCCTTCTGCGTGAAACTGATCTGGAAGGGCGTCCGGTCCGGCTGCTCGTGCCGCAGCGTGGCCAGCATGCGCTCGCGTGGGGTCATGGAAGTGCTCCTTGAACCAGGGATGACCCATTATACCGAAAACTCACCGATGTTGCAGGCAGTCCGTCCCTTCTCCTCGGGGAGAAGGGGGCGGGGGATGAGGGGGCCCGTGCCAATTGCGCTTC
Organism: uncultured bacterium; assembly: GCA_964590255.1. GTDB lineage: Bacteria > Armatimonadota > Hebobacteria > CAIYQO01 > CAIYQO01 > JAKIYB01. Next base: position 18,997 of record CAZPYA010000096.1, on the reverse strand, counting down.
TCCCTGAAATCGCCGATAATGCGTATATTCGCTAAGTCCCATCTCGCTTCGGGAGACACGTTATGAAATACCTCGCGCTGTTGTTGCTGGCCGGCCTGTGCGCCGCGCCGTCGTTCGCTGCCTCGCTGGTAAAAACCGTCACCATCACCGACTACATCGGCGTCGCCTGGACGGACGAACTGGTGCATGAAACCCTCACCTTCGCCCCCGGCGCGCTGAAAGGCGCCGCGGCCGCGCAGGTAGCCATCGGGAAAACGCCCATCCTCAGCCAGATCAGCGACGTGGCGCGCCACAACGACGGCTCCGTGAAGTCGATGAATGTCTGGTTCCAGGCCACGGTGCCCGCCAATGGCTCTGTCACCTACACCATCACCCCCGGCAAGGCCGGACTGGCCGGCAGCGGGGTAGCGGTGACGAAAGCGGCTGACACCCTTAACTTGGCCACCACCGGTCCGACGCCTGTTGGCATCCGCTTGCCGAATGATACGAAATTCTTCGACTGGCCCGTGCCGGCGACGCAGGTGCCCGGCCCTATCCAGGGCTTGCGGCTGCCGTCCGGCCATCTCATCGGCAGCGGGCGTTTTGAGGTGCCGTTCAACGTGCGCAGTTATAAAACGGAGATCACCGCCACCGGCCCGCTCTTCGCGGAAGCGACGGTGCGCTACGGCTTCGACACCGGCTACTGGACCTTCACCGCGCGCGTGGTGAAGGGCTCGCCGATGGTGCAAATCACCGAAGAACTGGACAACGGGTGGAACGAGCAGAAGACGGCGAACGTCGACCGCTTTTACACCTTCACCCTCAATACCGATGACTTCAAGCCGACGCAAGCCTATTACCTGGGCCGCCCGCAGAAGGGACAGACCGACCTGATGGAGGGGGTGGCGCAGCCGGAAATCATCGCGACGATGTGGCAACCCCTTGTCTCCGGTACCAACGCCAGCGGATATGCGCTGAAATTCGACGACAACCGTACTGACTACTATCTCATCGGCTGGCCATGCTGGTCGCCGGGCGTGGGCGTCGGCGCGCGCTTCGTGGAGCCGGACAAGACCGCCGTGGGCTTCGTGGCGATGGATACCCTCGGCTGGCGCAACCAGATGGCGGTGCGCTTCCGCACCACGAAGACGGGCGCGCTGGAAGCCTGCCTGCCGCTACAGGTCTACGACCAACAGTGGGAGACGGACGGCTACGGCCGCACCAGCCCCAACGCCACCGGCAAAACCACCGACGTGCCCGCCACCACCGCCCGCCGCCGCTACGGCATCATGCTCACCGCGCCGGAGGACGAGAAGAAGGTCGCCCTTGGCTCGCTGCTGCGCGAATCGGCGAAGTATGGCGCCTGGCCGCTGGACGAGGTGCGCCGCTGGACGCTGGACTGGCCCGACCCGATGGCTGGCGCGGCCTGGGCGGCGGAGTCCTCCAAATCGGCGAAGGCGCTGCTGGCGCAGATGCCGAACTGGATCGCCGCCAAGCGCGCCACCGGCAATTGCGGTGTATTCAGCATGCATGACTACTTCCTGGTGGCGCAGTGGGGCGCCGGCAGCAAGGGCATCAACGAGTTGGGCACCGTGCTCAACGACCCCGCGCAGCTCACCGCCGCCGACCGCAAAACGCTACGCCGGCAGGCCGCCTACGTGGCCTATATCATGAATTCGCTGCAGGTATTCCCCTGGGGCAGCGGCGCCCATCTCGGCAACCCCAACATGTCCATCATGGCGATGAATACCCGCGTCTTCAGCAGCGCGGTGATTACAGATCACCCGCAATTCAAAGTATGGGGTGCCTGGAGCACGGCCTTCATGCGCGAGTATTTCAACCGCTTCACCCGCGAGTCCGGCGCCGCCTACGAGTGTCCCTCGTATACGCTGGGCGTCACCTGGAAGCAGATCGCGGAGGCGAACGCCACGCTGATGGAGGCAGGGGTGGGCGACGCCTTCGCCGGCTCGCGCCTGCCCGCCAGCCTGCGCTTCAGCATGAACTGGCTGCTGCCGCCCGACCTGCGCTTCTCCAACAAGCGCACCATCATGCCGGTGGGCAACACCTCGTATCAATCAGTGTCGCCAGAGATGTCGAAGCTGATGATCGACTATTACAAGGAGCGCGACCCGCAACTCGCCGGGGAGTACCAGTGGTTCACTAACCAAACGCTGCCCACCGACAAGCAGCTCAAACTGGTCGAGGACCGCGTGCCGCAACTCGGCAGCGCCTGGTTCAAAGACTACGGCTTCATGATGCGCCACGGTTTCGGCACACCTTACGAAACGTATCTCTTCATGATGGCCGGCAACTGCCTGGGGCACTACGAGACCACCGACCACATGGTCTACACCCTCTACGCCAAGGGGCACCCGATCAACCTGCACTTCGGCAACGGCTACTTCCCCATGCTCAGCCGCCCGTGGCTGCGCAACGGCATCTCCGTCGATCACCGCGTGCACTGGGCCTTCGAGCGGCTCACCGCCAACGTCAACACCGCCGCCTTCATGCCCGCTACCGAATACGCCCACGCCGCGCTGGACATGGACGAGCTGCTGCCGCGCTGCGGCGAATATCCGTCCGACTACGGCAAGCCCGATCCCGACCCGCTGCAATACGACAAGCGCGAGAGCATGCCCACCATGACCTGGCACCGGCAGATCCTCTTCGTGAAAGACCAGGATCCCAAGGGACCGAACTACTTCGTGGTGCGCGACGGCTTCGGCGGCAAACCGAGTAAACCCACTGACGCCAGCTTCTGGTTCCTGGCCAACAGCATCACCCGTCAGGGCGACGTCTTCCACGTTGACGGCCAACTGCCGGTGGATATGGACGTCTTCGTGAATACCCCCACCAACCCGACGGTGGCGGCCACCCCGCTCAGCTACACCCACGTGCAGCAGCCCTACGCCCGCATGGTGCCGGACGACCTGAACTATTACCCGAACAAAAAGCGCGCCGAGACCCAGCTCTGCCTGCGGCTGAACCAGCCCGTCGGCGCTGGCTACCTGGTCGTGCTCTACCCGCGCCTGAAAGGCATCGACCCCGCCGCCGCCTTCACCAGCCTGGGCGAGAGCGCGGTGAAGGTGGAAACCACCCTCTCCACCGATTACCTGCTCCTCAACGCCTTCCCGGCGACCGCGAAAGCCGATGGCGTGGAGCTAACCGGCACATCCGTGGCCGTGCGCAAGTACAAAGACGGCAAAATCGTCGTCACCAACGGCGAAGGCCCGATGACCGTCGTCGTCGCCGGTAAAACCATCACCGGCGCCGGCGCTTTCAGCGTCACCATCGAAAACGGCGCCGCCACGACGAAGACCTACGCCGACAGCGCGAAAGTCGAGATCAAATAACCGCGTCGAGTCAATCGCATATCAGGAGGTGTTCCATGCTCCGTCACTGGTTCCTTACGGCACTCTGCCTCATCGGGTGCTGCGTTTATGCCGCCACGTCGGCGAAGACCGTGACCATCACTGATTACGTGGGCGTGTCGTGGACCAATGAGCTGGTACACGAGCTACTCACCTTCGCCCCCGGCGCGCTGAAAGGCGTCCCGGCGGCGCAGGTGAGCATTGGCAAAACGGCGATTTCCAGCCAGCTCAGCGATGTAACGCGCCATCCCGACGGCACCATCAAGTCGATGAATGTGTGGTTCATGGCCACCGTGCCGGCCTTCGGCGCCGTCACCTACACCATCACCCCCGGCAAGGCCGGTCTGACGGACGCCGGGGTACAGGTGAAGACGACGGCGGACACTCTCGAACTGACCACCAACGCGCCGACGCCCATCGGCATCCGCCTGCTGAATGGCACGAAAACCTACATCTGGCCAGCCAGCGCGGCGGACGTGCCCGGCCCCATCCAGGGGCTGCTGTTGCCGTCGGGTCGTGTCACCGGCAGCAGCGCGCTGTGCATACCCTTCCACGTGCGCGCCGTCGCCACGGAACTCACGGCGAATGGCCCGCTCTTCGCGGAGGCGCGCGTCAACTATACCTTCGACGAAGGCCATTGGACGCTCATCGCCCGCGTGGTCACCGGCTCACCGCTGGTGTCGATTACCGAGGAGTTCGACACCGGGTGGAATGCGCAGAACGGCTTCAAAGTCGACCGCTTCTACACCTTCACGGTAAACGGCGGCGGCTTCGCGCCCACGCAGGCGTTCTTCCTGGCGCGCAATGACAAACCTGAATACCAAAACCTGATGCCGCCCACGCCGCAGGACATCCTCACCACCGTCTCCTGGCAGCCGACCGCCGCCTCGACTGCGACCTGCACCGGCTTTACCCCGACGATCCCCACGGCGGGCGCGCAAGATTACGGCCTCATCGGCTGGACCTGCTGGTCGAGCCGCGTGGGCGTCGGCATCCGCTATATCGAACCCGGCAAGGACGCCGTCGGCTTCGTGGCGCTGGACACGCCCTCCTGGCGCAACCAGATGGCGATCCGCTTTCGCCGCGAGGCGGACGGCGCCATCACCGCCAACCTGCCGTTGCAAGTCTACGAGCAGGAGTGGGATATCGACGGCTACGGCCGCCATAGCCCCAACGCCACCGGCAAAACGCTGGACGTGCCGGAGATGACCGCGCGGCGGAAATGGGGCATTCTGCTCACCACGCCGGAAGACGAACTGAAGGCGAAAGGCATCTCGCTGCTGAACGCCGCCGCGAAGAACGGCGCCTGGACGCTGGATCAGGTGAAGGACTGGACGCTGGACTGGCCCGACCCGCGGGCGAAAAGCCCCTGGGCGCCGGAAAGCTCGAAACTGGCGAAGGACGTGATGGCCCAGGTGGATACCTGGATCGCCGGCAAGCGCGCCTACGGCAATTTTGGCGTATTCAGCATGCATGATTACTTCCTGGTGAGCGTGTGGCCGCTGAAGAATAAAGGCCTGGTCGACCTGGCGACGATCCTCAATGATCCGGCGCAGCTTTCGGCCGCCGATCGCCAGCGCCTGCGCCGGCAGGCCGCCTACATCGCCTACATGATGCATTCGCCGTATGTCTTCCCCTGGGGGTCGGGCGCGCACCTGGGCAACCCGAACATGTCGATCATGGCGATGCAGACGCGCTCCTTCTGCTCGGCGCTCATCGCCGACCACCCGAAAGTGCGGGAATGGGGCACGTGGACATCGGCCTTCGTGCGCAACTACATCGAGCGCTTCGTCAACGACGGCAACGCCTTCTACGAGTGCCCGTCCTACACGTTTGTCACCATCAACCAGTTGATCCAATCCAACGATGTGATGATGGCCAACGGGCTGGACGACGCGCTGAACACCAGGCGCTTCGCCGACGGCATCCGCTTCACCATCGACTGGTTGCTGCCGCGAGACCTGCGCTTCAACAACCTGCGCACCATCATGCCCATCGGCAACACCTCGTACCAGTCCATCCTGCCGGACTATAACGCCAAGCTGGTGGATTACCTGAAGCCACGCAACGCGAAACTAGCCGGCGAATTCGCCTGGGCGATGAACCAGACGCTGCCGGCGGACAAGCGACTGACCACCGTGCCGGAAGTGGTGCCCGACCTGAAAAGCACCTGGTATAAAGATTACGGCGTCGTCATGCGCCACGGCTTCGGCACGCCCTATGAAACGATGTTCTTCATGATGGCCGGCAACTGCCTGGGGCATTACGAGACCACCGACCACATGGTCTATACCCTGTATGCCAAGGGACAGCCGATCAACCTGCACTTCGGCAACGGCTATTTCCCGCAGTTCAGTCGTCCCTGGATGCGCAACGGCGTCTCCATCGACCACCGCGCGATGGGCGGGTATGAGCGGCTCTACGCGACGGTGCAGACGGCGTCCTTCCAGCCCGCCACCGAATACCTGCACGCGAGTTGGGATGCCGACGAGTTGCTGCCGCGCTGGTCCGAGCACCCGCAACAGGGGAACGCGCCGGCCGCGCCGATGCCGTGGCAACCGCGCGAAAGCATGCCGACGATGACCTGGCACCGCCAGGTGTTGTTCGTGAAAGATCAGGATCCGAAAGGCCCGAATTACTTCGTGGTGCGCGACAGTTTCGGCGGCAAACCGAGCAAGCCCACCGACGCCAGCTTCTGGTTCCTCGCCACCAAGATGACGCGCGAAGGCGACGTCTTCCACTTCGACGGCCAACTGCCGGTGGATATGGACGTCTTCGTGAACACCCCGGCGAAGGCGGAAGTGGAAACAGACACCTTCGGGCACGTCCAGCAGCCCTACTACCGCATGACCGGCGACGACCTGAACTATTATCCGAACAAAGTCCGGCGCGAAGACCAGCTCTGCCTGCGGTTGAAACAGCCCGTCGGCGGCGGCTACCTCGTCGTGCTCTACCCGCGCCTGAAAGGCATCGACCCCGCCGCGACCTTCACCAACCTCGGGGAAAAAGCGGTGAAAGTCGAAACCACCCTCTCCACCGACTACCTGCTGATCGACGCGTATGCCTCCACGCTGACCGCCGACGGCATGACCATCACCGGCACCGCCGTCGCCGTGCGCAAGTACAAAGACGGCAAAATCGTCGTCACCAACGGCGAAGGCCCGATGACCGTCACCGTCGCCGGCAAAACCATCACCGGCGCCGGCGCCTTCAGCGTCACCATCGAAAACGGCGCCGCCACGACGAAAACTTTCGCCGACGGCGCGAAGGTCGAGGTGAAATAAGCTGGGCTCGTAACTACAGCAGCGAGTCTGGAAGTTCACAACCCCGCATGCAATCGGGGCCGGCGCGAGCCGCAGATAAATAGGGGACAGCCTCCGGTGTCCCCTATTTATCCTCCTCCGTTTTTCGTGGCCGGCCCACCGGTTTCGGGCGCAGGCGGCGGCCGGTGTGGGCTTCGAGGCGGTCGAAGAAGGCGTCGCTGCCCAGGGGGCGGCCGATGGTGGTGGCGAGGCGGATGAGTTCGGCTTCGCCGGGTTCTTCCTCGGGTACCAGGTAGTCGCGCCAGGCGTCGCCGGGCCAGTCGTCCGTCCAGCCGGTCAGATCGAGCAGGTCGAAGGGGTCGTGGCCGGTGCAGTGCGCGCCGGCGCTGGACCAGGGCCAGTCCCACGGGTGCGCGGCCAGGCCGGCGCGCACGGGGTTGCGCTCGGCGTAGCGTAGCACGCGGGGGAGCGCGGTCTCGTCCAGCGGGCAAGAGTAGAAGCGGTTCTGCCAGCGATGGCCGGTTTGTGCCTCGCGCAGGTTCAGCAGTTGGCTGTAGCGCTGGTGTACCAGCCCCACCGCGCGCGCCAGGGCGTCTTCGGTGGCGGGCACGGGCACCAGGTGGGTGTGGTTGGGCATGAGGCAGTAACCGCGCAGGCGCACGCCGTATTGCGCGGTGATCTCGCCGAGCAGGCGCAGGTAGAGGCGGTAATCGGCGTCGGCGAAGAACATCCGGCTCCGCTGGTTTCCGCGTTGTGTCACATGGTGCGGCAGGCCCGGCACCACAATCCGTGCGTTGCGTGGCATAGGAGCAGTATAGCAAGAGGGGTAATCCCTGGCAATAGCAGATAACGGGGGACACCGGAGGCTGTCCCCCGTTATCCCCAGCCCTCCCCCCGTGCCTTCCGCTGCGCGCCCTGCACAGGGGGAGGGAGCGAACTATAGCGACTCTCTCCCCCCTGTCCGATAAGAGGACGGGGGGGGGGGCGGGGAGGAGGCATCAATTCGACAAGATCGGCGCATGCCCGCCGCGGCAGCCGTGCAGCGCCGCCACCTTCTGGCGGATGGGCTCCTCGCACCCCGGCACGCTCAGCACGTCGCACTCGGTGCCCAGGATGAACGGGTGGCCGGCGTCGCGCATTTTGCGTACCAGCGTTTCGCCCCGCCGCGCCACGTCGCCGGCGGTGATGAGTCCGTCGCTGTAAAACTGTTTCGACGGCAGGTTGCCGTACAGCACCACGTCCTTCGGCAGCAGCGGGGCGTCCTCCCACAGCACCCGCGAGCTGCCCAGACTAAGGATCGCCGGGTCCAGCGTGCCGAATTGGCGCACCATCTCGTCGGTGAGCTCGCCGCAGCAGTGGAAGTACAGGTCGACGTCCTGCTCGCCGAGGTAGGCGCGAATCTGTCGGTTGTACGCCATCACGTAGCGCTCGAAGATGTCGGCGCCATCGGCGATCTGGTTCGGCGACAGGTAGACGCGGTTGGCGGCGGGCTCCGCCAGGAAGATCGCCCGCGCCCCCGCCTGCACCTGTGCAGCGATGGTGGTCAGCACCATGCGCACGGACAGCTCCAGCACTTCCTCGACCAGCGCGATGTCCGCGTCCTCCGCGGCGGTCATGCCCATGCCCGCCAGCGCAATGGGGGTGATGGGGTCGGCTACCAGCTTCGTCATCAGCGAAAACGGCCCGATCGCCATCCCCACCGGCACCAGGTCGGTCTGCGTGGCGATATAGCGGATGGAATCGAGATGCGCCCGCAGCCGCGGCGGGAACGGCATCCCGCGCTGCGCCTGCAGCACCGCCCGCGCCTCCGTTGGCACGCTCGTGAAATGGAAGGACGGCATCTCCGCCTCCGGCACGCCCAGCCGGCCCAGCAGCGCCGCCTTCTCCAGTTCCAGGTCCATGTGCGGCAGCGCCAGCGGCGACCCGTAACGCCGGGCGGTCAGTTCCAGCACGCAGCCCAGCCGCGCCCCGTCCAGCAGGATCGCCTCCGGGTCCGCCTGTTCGTGCAGCACCAGGTCCGCCGCAATGGGCATCCGCAGCCCCGACGCCGCCAGTTCCAGATAAAAAGCGCGTTCCATCGTTTGTCTCCCTCCACCTGTAGTGTAAACAAAACGCCCCTCCGGAGTCTGGTACTCTCGTATTCTGGTTCTGGTAATATCGAACTACTGTTTTGTACTCTCGTGCGACTTTGGGATTTTTGTCCGGTATGAGCGCCGCCTCCGGGCAGGACATGGCCCGTCATGTACCGAATATACCGACTATGAAAACCGTACTCCTCGCCCTCTGCTTCCTTGCCGCCGGCGCCTGCGCCGCGGAGGCGCCGGCTATCCCGCCCATCGTCGGGCTCGATCAGTTGACGAGCTGGACGGCCGGCGTGGCGGCCGCCGACGCCCGCCGGGATCCGCTGGTGGTGGCCTGTTTTGGCGATTCCAACACAGAGTCGCCGCACTACACCGGCGCGCTGCGCGCGCTGCTGCAGGGGTGCTACGGCGACCATGGCGTGGGGTATTTGTCGTTGAATACCGCCCGTGCCGCCATCCCCGGCGCGCCGGTGCTGAAGCGCGAGGGGCAGTGGAAGGACTACGATACCTCGCCCGGTCGCGACGCCCCGCCCCCGGTGCCGTACTACGCCGTGGACGGCTTCTGGACCGCCACCGAGGACGCCGCCGCGGCCATCAACGTGACGCACGGCCCGGTCATAGGCGGCGTCGTCTACCGCAACCGCGTGCATTACCAGACTGGCCCCGGGCTGGGCAGTTTCTCCATCTTTATCGGCAGTTGGGAAGCCCAGCGCGTGGACTGCGCGGCGGAGCAGCCGGGCTACGGCCTCACCGCTCCCTTCCTCGCCGCCGGTTTCCGCATCGGCAAGGTCACCGGCAAGGTGGCGCTGCTCGGCCTCGATTACGACCGGTTGAAAATCGTCCGCGGCGAAAACCTGCTGCCCGGCGGCGCCGTCGTGCACGCGCTGGGCAACAGCTGGGGCCAGACATCGCACCTCGCCCCAACCGATGACGCGGCCTTCAAAGCGTTCTTCGACGCGGTGAAGCCCGACCTCATCACCATCCTCCTCGGCACCAATGACATGCACAACGACGGCCGCGCGGGCCATTACCGGCAAAACCTGACGACCATCGTGGGGAAGATGCGGCGCGCTGCCCCCGGCGTGGGCCTTCTCATCATCGCCTGCCCGGAGGCCGGCCAGACGAAGCCGGGCCTGGCGGCGGAGTTCGCCGGCGTGGCGAAGGAGGTGGCGGCCGCCAACGACTGCGCCTTCTGGGATTGGCGTCCGCTGATGGGCGCGCACTCGCGCAACGCCGAGATGACCGGTCTGTTCCAGGACGGCCTGCATTACGGTCCGCTGGGCGGCGGCGTCTTCGCTCGCCTGCTCTTGCGGCAGCTCGGTTTCGACGGTAATGACCCGAAGCACTGGCCGGCGCTCATCGCGCAACCCGAGGAGACCGCGAAAGTCCAGATCACCATTCCCCGCCGGCCCGCGCTGGCGCTGGAGGGCGTGAAGGCCGCGCTGGCAAACGAGCCCGCCCACGCCATCTGGCACCTCGACCAGCGGGTGGCGGATCTGCGCGTGGCCGTCGCCGGCGACGCGCTGGCCGTCTATGCCGTCGTCCGCGATGGCCGCTGCGCGCCTGACCAGCCGGCGTGGAAAGACTGCAACCTGGATATCTACGTGTCCAAAATTGGCTCATGGGCGGGCGACGAGAACGAGAAATTCCGCGGCTACCACGGCATCGTCCGCCAGATCGTGTTGAAGCCCACCGGCCTGAACGCCGCCGTCTTCACCGGCCATGAGAGCGGCAAGGATTATCCGCTGCCCGCCTTCCCGCTGGCGGTGGCGCCACTGCCGCCCGCCGGGTATGAACTCACCGCGCTCATCCCGCTCAGTCACCTGCTCCTCGACGCGAAGACCGACCGGTTCCTGCTGGAGGCCGCCGTCGTCACCGCCCCCGGCCCCGGCGCCCCCCTCGCCTTCAACCGCTGCTTCCTGCGCACGGTCGACGGCGGCGCCTTCCGGGATAATTCCGCCTTCGCGGAGGTCACAGTGCAATGACGAGGCGCGCTGCCGGGTAACCCCTCGCGCCCATGACAGGACACCCCTGCCATGTTTCTCCTACATTATCATCACCTGTGTTATAATCATTATTAGTATGTGCTCGGTGCTGGACCGGGCGCGTGCGCACCTGTAGGAGAAACCGATGCACCGTTCGCCTTTCGCGTTTCGTGGTAGCTGGCTGCTCGTGCTGGCGTGGTTGCTGGCGCTGCCGCTGTGGGCCCAGCAGCTTGTGGATGCCCCGGTCAACCCCGACTTCCTGGCCTACCAGGACGCACGGACGCGGGGTGCCGATCAACTCGCCGCGGGGACGCAGGCCTTCGGCGATCTGCCGGCGCCGGTCGACCTGTCGCATATGGTGGGCAAGCGCCCCGCCACCCGCGCGACGACGCTGCCGGATGCCTACGACCCACGCGCCGTCGACCGCTACGCCGCCAGCTATGACCTGCGCACGGACGGCAAGGTGACCGCCGTCCGTAATCAGAATCCCGCCGGCTCCTGCTGGAGCTTCGCCACCTACGGCTCGATGGAGTCCTGCCTGCTGCCCGGCGCCACCGTCGACTTCTCGGAAAACCATCTGAAAAACACCCACGGCTTCGACTACGCCCATGACGCCGGCGGCAATGCTTACATGTCTACCGCCTACCTGGCGCGCTGGTCCGGCCCGGTGTATGAGGCGGACGATCCATACAACCCGCTTAGCGGCGTGTCGCCGTCCAACCTGGCCCCGCGCAAGCATATCCAGAACATCCTTTACCTGCCCGGCCGCGCCAACGCCGCCGACAACGACACGCTCAAGCAGGCGATTCTCACCTATGGCGCCATCCACACGAACTACTGGCACGATAATATCTATTACTCTGCCGCCAACACCGCCTATTACAACTCCGTCAACACCGGCTCCAACCACGCGGTGACCATCGTCGGCTGGGACGACAATTTCCCCGCCGACCGCTTTCCCACCGCTCCCGCGGGCAATGGCGCCTTCCTCATCAAGAACAGTTGGGGCACCGGCTGGGGCGCCAGCGGCTATTTTTACATCTCGTATTACGACACCAGCTTCGGGATGAAGGTCAACGTCGTCTATTACCAGGCGGAAGCGGCCACCAATTACCACCATAGCTACCAGTATGACCCGCTGGGCTGGGTGGGGCAGACCGGATACGGCGTCAACACCGCCTGGGGCGCCAACGTCTTCACCGCCGCGCAGCACGAGTGGCTGAAGGCGGTCAGCTTGTATGCGACCTCGCTGAACACTGAATACGACATCACCATCTATCGCAATCCTACCAGCGCGCCCATCGGCGGCGCCGCGCTGGGGCACACCACCGGCACGCTCACCTACGCCGGCTACTTCACTATTCCGCTATCCGCCCCCGTGGCGCTGGCGCCCGGCGACCGCTTCTCGGTGGTGGTGAAGTTGACCACGCCCGGTTATAACTACCCGGTGGCGTATGAACGGGTGGTTGGAGGGTACAGCAGCGCCGCCACCGCCACCGCCGGCGAAGGCTTCGTCAGTTGGAACGGCACGAACTGGACCGATGCCACCGGTGGCACCAACAACAGCACGCGCAGCATCTGCCTCAAAGGCTTCGCCCGCGATAACGCGGCGCCGGCGGCCGGCGACGACAGCTACACCACACCGACCGATACCCCGCTGGTGGTGACCGCTCCGGGCCTGCTGGCGAACGACGCTGACGCCGACAGCGACGCGGCGCTCACCACCGCCAAAGCCACCGATCCCGCCCACGGCGCGGTGACGGTGAACGCCGACGGCTCCTTCACTTACACGCCGAACGCCGGCTACAGCGGCGAGGACAGCTTCACCTATACCGTCTCCGACGGCCTGCAAAGCGCCACCGGCACGGTGACGGTCACCGTCACGGGCCCGGCGATCTTGCAGCCGGATCTGCGAATCAAAGGCCCCGGCGACGCTGAATTCCTCGGCGCGCATGCGTATAATGACGCCGCCACGCATACCGCCGCCGCCACTGCCCCCGGCATGGCGGCGTATGACCTGCTGCTTGGCAATGACGGCAACGCGGCCGACACCATCACCGTCAGCGGCCCCGGCGACGCTGGTGGCTGGCTGGTGCGCTACTTCGACGCCCGCGAGGGCGGCGGGGAGATCACCGCGGCGGTGACCGGCGACGGCTGGCCCGTGACACTGGGCGTAGCGGCGGAGATTCCGCTGCGCGTGGAAGTGACGCCCGGCGCGGCGGTGATGGGCGGAGCGTCGCACAGCGTGACGGTCAGCGCCCTCTCCGGCGGCGACGCGACGAAAGCCGACTACGTTATCGCAACGACCACCCGGCAGACGCTGCAGTCGGTTGGGCTGGTGGCGGATACCGCCTCGCCGGTGCTCGTTGGCACGCCCGTGGGGCTCACCGCCACTCCGGTCGGCGGGGGGCCGGTGGAATACCGCTTCGTGGCAGCCACCTATCTCAACGGCGTCACCACCTACCCAAACCCGCTGCCCGCCTGGCAAGCCGACAATACCTTCACCTGGACGCCTGACGCCGCGGGCATGTTTATGGTGACCGTCTTCGTCCGCGAGCACGGCACCACGCTGCCCACGCCCTACGCCCGGCTGCTCTACGTGGTAAAGGCGCCCATTTCCGCGGTGGCACTGGCGGTGTCGCCCGCCTCGCCACAGCCGTGGAACCGCGCGCTTACCTTCACCGCCGCCGCCACCGGGGGGCTGACTCCGGAATATCAATTCAAAGCCTGTTACCGCGAAGTGGACAACTCCATCAGTTGGGTCACACTGCGGGGCTACGGCGCGTCGAATACCTGGACGGGCACGCTGCCGCACGGCACCGCGCGCAGCTATACCCTGTATGCCTACGCGCGGGAGCAGGGCACGCTGGTAAAATACCTGGCCTATTCGCCGGCGCAAACCTTCGTGACGAAAGCGCCGATGTCGGCGCTGACGCTGGCGGTGTCGCCTGCCTCGCCGCAGCCGTGGGACCGCACCCTGACCGCGCGAGCCACTATCACCGGCGGGGCGCGGCCGGAATACCTCTTCAAAGCGTCGTATCGTAATGCGGAGAACGTGCTGCTTTGGATCACGCTGCAGGCCTACGGCAGCGCCAACACCTGGACCGGCACGCTGCCGCAGGACGCCGCGCGCGCGTATACCCTCTACGCCTACGCCCGCGAGCAGGGTTCCACCGGCAGCGCGCTGCTCACCACGACGGGCGTGGTCTTCGTCACGAAGGCGCCGCTCACCGCACTGGCGGCCAGCGTCACGCCGGCCTCGCCAGCACTGGTGGGCGCCCCCATCACCGTGACGGCGCTGCCCACCGGCGGCGCGCAACTGGAATACCAGTTCAAAGCCTGTTACCGCGAAGCGGACAACTCCATCAGTTGGGTCACGCTGCGGGGCTACGGCGCGTCGAATACCTGGACGGGCACGCTGCCGCACGGCACCGCGCGCAGCTATACCCTGTATGCCTACGCGCGGGAGCAGGGCACGCTGGTAAAATACCTGGCCTATTCGCCGGCGCAAACCTTCGTGACGAAAGCGCCGATGTCGGCGCTGACGCTGGCGGTGTCGCCTGCCTCGCCGCAGCCGTGGGACCGCACCCTGACCGCGCGAGCCACTATCACCGGCGGGGCGCGGCCGGAATACCTCTTCAAAGCGTCGTATCGTAATGCGGAGAACGTGCTGCTTTGGATCACGCTGCAGGCCTACGGCAGCGCCAACACCTGGACCGGCACGCTGCCGCAGGACGCCGCGCGCGCGTATACCCTCTACGCCTACGCCCGCGAGCAGGGTTCCACCGGCAGCGCGCTGCTCACCACGACGGGCGTGGTCTTCGTCACGAAGGCGCCGCTCACCGCACTGGCGGCCAGCGTCACGCCGGCCTCGCCAGCACTGGTGGGCGCCCCCATCACCGTGACGGCGCTGCCCACCGGCGGCGCGCAACTGGAATACCAGTTCAAGGCCACCTACACCGCAGGCGATGCCTCGCTGGCCAAGCTGACGCTGCAGGACTACTCGCCCGCGGCGACCTGGACGGGCCTGCTGCCCGTCGACGCGCCGCGCGCCTACACGCTGTATATCTACGCCCGCGAGCAGGGCTCCACCGCGCTGTACCAGAAGGCCGCCACGCTGGCCTTCACCACCCGCCCGCCGCTCTCCGCCGTATCGCTGGTCTTCACGCCGCAGACGCTGGGCACGCCCATCACCCTGCAGGCCTACGCCACCGGCGGCGCGAAGGTGGAATACGAATTCACCGCCCGCTACACCAATGACCTGGGCATCCCCACCTGGATCACCATCCAGCCCTTCACGCTGAACGGCAGCACCGTCACTGGGCGCCGCCCGAAGCGCGCTACTACCGCGTTTACCTCACCGCCCGCGAACAAGGCACCACCGCGGCAAACTACAAATACGCCAGCAAGAACTGCAACGTGACGCCGCCGTAGGGGGAAGTAGTAATCAGTGGTGGAGTAATCAGTAAGTCTGGGAGCGCGGAGTTGTACTCCGCACGAGTATGCAACCTGTATCGCTCTGTCGGGCTCGTAGTCAGGCACGCAGCGATAGCGGAGTGCCGTCCGAGCAGGCACCCAATATCTTTAACCGGCATACCAGATAAATGGTGACAGCAACCGTTTTTCTGAGTCCAGGCCCGGTGAACGGTTAGGTATACTGGGGAAACGCAGTAGTCGGAAACCCATAACGGTTCCTGTCACCATCTTTCCGCTTTCCGCTCACATCTCATCGTGCGCAAATCTCATACGGCAGCAACGGCCCCGGCAGCGCAATGAATTCCAGCGTCTGCGCCTCAAGGTCGATAATACCGTAGCGGATAACACGCCCCCCGGCACGAGGATAGCCAATGGCACCGAAAGACACGATGTACCGATCTGATGGATCGAGTTGAACGATACCGTGATCGGCAGGATAGTCGTGCGCTTCGCACGGGGCGTCGTTGACATATCCATACAGCGCCGGGTAGTGCAGGTGGCCGATGACGCAGAGACGGCAGTCGGTTTCGTCGAAGACGTTCCAGGCCTCCGCGCTATCGGTGATGGCACGGGATTTACAGCGGGGTGACATATGGGTGAAGAGCAGGTCATTCCACCGGAGGTGCTCCGGCAACGCGGACAACCAGACGGCATGCTCCGCGGTCAGCGCGCAATCATGGATGGCGTCGTGGTTGCCGCGAATTGTCTCACATGGCAGGCTGCGCAGGAGTGCGACGACGGCATCGTTCGCCTCGCCGCCTTCCACGCTGTCTCCCAGGCAGACCATCCGGTCAATCTCGCGCGTGGCCAGGTCCTGCAGCACTAGCTGCAAGCCTGGAAGGTTGCCATGGATATCAGCGAGTATGGCGATACGCATAACAGGGGCCAATAGGCGGTATCAAAACGCAAGCGAAGCCGTCAAATCGACAGACTCACTTCTCCACCGGCACCCCCGCCAGATCATCCCGCCACCAGGGGTTGGTCAGGTATTGCTGGATGGCGCGGTAGTCGCCGGCGTTGTGGGCGGCTTCCATCTGCTGCCAGGTGACGTCGGCCACCAGGGCGGTGGTGAGGGCGCGCGAGGTGCCCACGTAGGCGGAACCGTGCAGGGTGAAGGCGCGCGGGTCGGTGCTCTGGCGCAGCGTGGCCCAGATGAGGTTGAACCCGGCGAAAAGCAACCCCTTCTTCGTCTCCGCGTTGTTGAGCATGCGCGGGATGGCGTAGTCGATGCGCACCACGCCGCTACGCGGGTCAATGGTCACGCTTGAGACCGTCATCTGCAGCTTCCCGCTCTTCGCCGTGCTGTCCAGCAGCGTTTTCAACTGCTCCGTCTGCTTTTCCAGCGCCTCCGAGGTCAGCGCCGGGCTGGGCGCCGGCGGCGCCGAGACGGGCGGCGCGATATTCGCCAGCGGCGCGGGCGGGGTAATGGGCGACACCGGACGCACCGTGGCGGTCGGCGGACGCACGGTCGTTGTCGGGCGGTCATTGGTGGTCGGCGCGGGTGTCGGGTTCACCGTCGGGGTGGGGTCGCCGCTCTCCACCGCGTCGCCGGGCGGAATGCGCGACCCGGGGTTCGGCGTCACCGGCATCGGCGTGTCATTGGCGTCAGCGGGGGTGGTGGCGGTCGGCGCGGGTGTCGGCTTGGGCGCGGGTGTCCGCGCCAGGCCGTTGACCAGGAAGACGACCAGCATCACCATCATCGCCAGCACGGTGCAGCCGATGACCACGTGGACGGGCTGCAGGCGGGCCAGCAGGCTGACGGCGCGGGGGGGAGACCGGCGCGCGGCGGTGGGTTTCGCCGGCGGCGCCGAGGCCGGTGGCAGCGGACGCTGTTCACCCGCGCCGGTGCCGGGGAAGACGCGCTCGATCATCTCGTCCAGGCGCTTTTGTATGGCGGGCCGACCCGGGCTGTGCTGCACCGCCAACTGATACCAGCCCAGCGCCTCGCGGTAGTTGCCCAACTCGCGGTAGATGTCGCCCAGCAGCGCCAGCGCGTCGGCGTGCTCGGGCTCTTGCCGCAGCACGCGGGTGCAGAGGTTGATCGCCTCGTCGTACTCCCCGCGCCGCCGCTGCGCGTGCGCTTCGGCCAGCAACTGTTGAGTTTGTTCGGTGGATTGGGTCAATTCGTGCGCGGCTTTCGGCATCCCGTCGTTCCGCATCCGCCGGGACCAGTATCCATGCTACCGCCACCCGTGCGCGGCGCGATTATTGTACTATATTCGTACCCAGTCGTCATACCCCTGCACTCGCCGGCATAAACGCTCACCGCCAGGTCCGTCCGCCATGCCCCTGAACGGAAAACCGACCAATGCGCTGTCATTTCGACATGCCGACCTGCCACGTCGGCCCGAAATACGGCGCGCATACCACCGCGACGACCACCGCCACCCGCAGCGCCGCGGGGAAGAGCAGGTCGGTCCAGCCGCGTGTGCAGATGAACAGCGTCCAGCCGAAGATGAGCGGCAGCGCCACGAGCCCGGCAAGGAACGGGTGATGCACCCCCACCAGCCGATACCCCAGCGCGTTGGCGGCCATGCCACCCAGCCACAGTACGCCGATCCAGGTGAGCAGATGCGCGTCTACCTCGAAAAAGCGGTTCAGCGTGCGCAGCGTGATGGTGAGCGCGGCGGCGTAAATGAGCAGGTAGCAGGCCGAAATCAAGATCGTCTGCATCACCTGGCTGAAGGTCAGATAGAGGGCTTGGGGATTATACCCGTCGTCGTCCTGCGCCAGCGCCAGCCGCGGCAGCAGCGCCAGCCCCGCCATGAGCAACACAGGCCAAATAAATCGCAAAGCCGACTTGACACGTCGCATATGCCGTCGTATACTCTTCATATCTTATTCATCCGACCGGGTTAATAGGAATTAGCGGGCAGCCGGTGCCCGATAGGTGATACCCGATGACGCGGTACGGGCAAACAAGCCCTGTCCCGTATGACACCGGGCAGGAGAAATCGACGGTATGAAAGTATCAACGCGAGCGACATACGGACTGCGCGCCATGCTTGAACTGGCGCTGGCCTACGGCGAAGGGCCGGTGATGGTGCGCGAAATCGCCGAGCGCCAGCACCTGCCCGCCACCTACCTGGAGCAACTGATGGTGCTGCTGCGCAAGGCCGGGCTGGTGAGCGCCACCCGCGGCGCGCACGGCGGCTACACGCTGGGCCGCCAGCCGGTCGAGATCAACGTCGCCGACGTCGTCGAAGTATTGGAAGGCCCCTTCGAACTCGTGGACTGTCCCACGGGCGCAGGCTGCTGCGGGCAACCCGAGCTCTGCGCCCTGTGCGACCTGTGGGACGACGCCGGCCATGCGCTGGCGAACTATTTCCGGGGGATTACCCTCGCCGCGCTGGCCGACCGCCATCGCACGAAGAGTGCATCGATTGTTTCGACCTACGATATTTAATCCGTGTTCCAGGGTAAGAATTACCCACCCGGATTGAGAAAGGGTTCACCATGAATTACGCGCTTGACGCCACCAAACTCATCGGCCGCACCCCGCTGGTGCGCCTGAACCGCGTCGCCGGCCCCAACGCGCTGGTGCTGGCGAAGCTGGAGATGTATAACCCCGCCAGCAGCGTGAAAGACCGCATTGGCGTGGCGATGATCGAGTCCGCCGAACGCGCCGGCCTCATCACCGCGGACAGCATCCTCATCGAGCCCACCAGCGGCAACACCGGCATCGCGCTGGCATGGGTGTCCGCCGCGCGCGGCTATCAATTGACGCTGGTGATGCCCGAGTCGATGAGCCTGGAGCGCCGACAGGTGCTGAAGCTGCTCGGCGCCACCCTCATCCTCACCCCCGCCGCCGAAGGCATGCCCGGCGCGGTGGCGCGGGCGGA
>CAZPYA010000095.1:0-21761 GCA_964590255.1 uncultured bacterium | reverse complement strand
CGCCGGCGCCATTCCCACCGACGCCTGTGGCGACCTGGTCGCCAGCCTGGTGTAAGCAACGTAACGCAAAACGATAAACACAGGGGACGGCCGCATGGTCGTCCCCTGTGTTTATCGGCTGACCAACGTCTGCATCCACTCTATCAGCCCCTTCCATAGGCTTTGCGGAATCATCAGTTGCACCGCCCCGAGGATGGCGAAGGTGACGGTGACGCCGTCGAAGGCCTTCTGCGAGATGCGCGGCAACAGCCACTTGCCCCAGAACACGCCGATGAGGATGGCGGGAATGGCCAGCGCGTCGATGAGCAGCGATTGCGGTGTAACTAGCCCTGACCAGGCGTATATCGGCACCTTTGTCAGGTTAATGAGGAAGAAGTACCAGGCGACGGTGCCCATGAATGCTTCCTTGGAGATGCCCTGCCCGATCATGAACATGTTCATGATCGGCCCGGCGGCGTTGCTCACGGTGGTGGCGAAGCCGGCCGCCGCCCCCGCCACCGCCGTGCCCACCGGCGATTTTGGCGCCAGCATCGCCCCCAGCTTTCGCTCCAGCAGGTGCAGCACCGCCATCACCAGCACCAGTCAGCCAATAACCGGGTTCACCAGTGCTTTCGTGGCGTCTGATTGCCCGAAGTAGCGCAGCGCAATGGTGCCGCCGATCATGCCCACCAGCACCCAGGGGATGAGCCGCACCAGGATGCCCCACTGCGCATGGCGCTTGTACCAGAGCACGGCGAAGATATCCGCGAAGACGAGCATCGGCAGCATGATGCCGATGGACGTCCACCCGCCGAATGCCCAGGCAAGAAAAAGCACCACGAGAATGCCCAGGCCGGGAATGCCGGTTTTCGTCATGCCGACAAGCACGGCGGCGATGAAGCAGAGGGACCATTGCAGCGGCGTGAAATCCATACCGTAAGTATACGGAATGTGAGAAGGTTTTCCTTTATACAGCGGGAAATCGAGAGAGAGCCTGCACAGGCGTATGCATTACACACTTGATGAGGAGTCTCCCTCGATGAAAAAAGTTCTGTATATCTACGGCGGCGGCGAAGCGTTCCACCCTTCAGAGTGGGCGGGGCAGCAGTTGGCGGCGATGCTGGCGGCGGATGGTCGTTTCAGTGTCGAGGCCACGCGCGATCTCGATACGCTGGCGGCGCTGCCGAACGGCGAGTATGCCGCGGTCGTCATCTATACCACCGGCTTCCGCGACGAGTTGACCGGCGCGCGCGCACAGGGGTTGTTCGACTTTGTGAAACATGGCGGCGGCTTTGTCGGCATCCACTCCGCCGCGGACAGCTTTCGCGGCAACCGCGCGTATGTCGAGATGCTCGGTGGCGAGTTTGTCTGGCATCCCGCGCAGCATGAATATAAGGTCACGATTACCGATAAATCGCAATATCTCACCATGCGCGTGCCCGACTTCAGCATCTTCGACGAGATGTATCACCTGCAGAACTTCGACGCCGACACCGTCACGCTGCTGGCCACCACGATGTGGCAAGGCCAGGCGATGCGGATGGCCTATACAAAGGCGTATGGCGACGGCCGCGTGAGCTATATCGCCCTCGGCCATACCGAGCAGGCGTGGAAGCACCCCGAATTCCAGAAGCTGCTCATTCGCGCCATCGCCTTCAGTGCCGGCAGCAACTTGCCCGAGAAGACGATCCGCTGTGGTTTGCTTGGTTACGGTCCGGCGTTCAACATGGGCAAGGGTCACGCCGGTTGGATCGACGCTACCCCCGGCATGCAGACCATCGCCATGTGCGATACCAACCCTGACCGGGTGGCAGCGGCGAAAACGGAACTGCCTGATCTCCTCGGCTACTTCACCAGCCTGGACGACATGCTGGCAATGCCGGAGCTGGATCTGGTGGTGAATATCCTGCCGCACAATCTGCACGCGCCGGCCACGCTACAATGCCTCGCCGCCGGCAAGCACGTGGTGCTGGAAAAACCGTTTTGCATCACCGTGGCGGAGGCGAATGCGATGATCGACCTGGCGCGCGAGAAGCGCCTGATGCTCAGCCTCTTCCACAACCGCCGCTGGGACGGCGACTACCTCACGATTAAGGATCTCATCGCCCGCGGGCTCATCGGCGAAGTATATCATGTGGAATGCGGGCAGATGGGCTACAACCAGCCCGGCTTCTGGTGGCGCTCCGACAAAACCGTCAGCGGCGGCATCATGTATGACTGGGGCGCGCACTTCCTTGACTGGATACTCAACCTTATGCCCGACGCGAAAATCACCCAGGTGATGGGCAACTTCCAGAAGCGCGTCTGGCACGCGGTGACCAACGAAGACTTCGGTCAGGTCTACATCCGCTTCGACAACGGCGCCACCGCCGACTACATCACCTCGCAAATCAGCGCCAGCAGTCGACCGAAGTGGCGCATCCAGGGGACGCACGGCGCCATTGAGGCAAACTGGGGCGACACCGTGACACTGATTTCATTCGTCAATGGTATTCGTCAGGATAGCACGGTGAAAGTGACGCTGCCCGGTTACGGCAGCGTGGAATACTACCGCAACGTCGCCGACCACCTGCTGATGGGCGAGGAATTGAGCGTAAAGCCGGAGCAGGCCCGTCGTGTCATCGGCGTCATCGAGGCCGCGCAGAACAGCTCGGTCCAGGGCGCCAGCGTTCCCGCCTGCGCCGGTTGCGAATGAGACATCGCACGAATAAAGCAACTTGATCGGCGAAGGGTGTCTTTCCGGGAGGGACACCCCTCGCGAGCATGACAGCCGGGCCTGGATGTCGTATAATAGCATTATGACATATTCTCTCCTGCATACCGCTGATCTCCATCTCGGGAAATCATTTCGCGGTCTGCCACCCCGGCAGGCTGATCAGCGGCGGCAGGACGTGCTGGAGACGCTGCGGCGCATTTGCGAGACGGCGCACGAACGCTATGTCGACTTGCTGATCATCGCCGGCGACCTCTTCGACCGGGCCATCCCCACCGCGGCCGTGCGCATGCAGGCGCGCGGGGCGTTGGCTGACGCCGGCGTACCGGTGCTGCTCATTCCCGGCAACCATGATCCACTGGAGCCGGGCAGCCCATACCTCATCGATCAATGGCCGGGCAACGTGCGCGTCGCGCGCGAGCCGGGCTGGCAATCCTTCACCATCGGCGGGCGCGAGGTGTGGGCGTTTGGTTATACCACCGCCGATGCCCACCTGGGTGCCTGGGAGCGCTTTCCGGGGTGTGCGCCAGATGCTATCATCGCGCTGCACGCCACATGCCTCATGCCCGGCATCGGCGATGATCGCTATTACCGCTTTCGGCCCGGCGAGATTCCGAATTGCGCCTATCTGGCGCTGGGGCATCACCACATGTCTGCATTAGTCTCACCCATGCCACGGGCCTGTTACAGCGGATCGCCCGAACCGCTGGAGCCGCAGGAAGCGGAATCCGGCGCGCTGCTGGTAGAGATAGACGGAGATGACGTCATGCACATGTTGCTGCCGATGGCAATGCGGCGGCACCGCGAGGTGACGATCGACGTAACCGGTCGCCGCACCGATGAAGTCTATAAGCTGGCACTGGCTTCTGTCTCGCATGACGACCTGCTCACCGTGCGCCTCACTGGCCTGCTGAATCCGGACGATCCGTTGGACGCCGGCGTGCTGGAAGCGGAGTTGGAAAAGGATGTCTTTTTCGCGCGTGTCGATGATCGCGGCCTGCTCATTCCCATGGAAGTCGATGACACCGGTGGGGTGATGGGGGCGCTGATGACGATAGCCCGGCGCGAAATTGCCGCGGTGCCCGAAGACGATCCGCAGACTGTGGTATTGCAGCGCGCCGCCCGGTATGCCCAACTGGCGCTGGAGGGGAAACTCTGATGCGTCTTGAACGGCTGTATATCACCGGCTTCGGCAACCTGCGCGAGCGCGAGATCACCTTTGCTCCCGGCTTGAATCTCGTCATCGGGCCCAATGAGACGGGGAAATCCACGCTGCTGCACTGCATCGCCCAGACGTTGATGGGCCGCCCCTCTAAGCGCGCCGCCTTTCCGGATGCCCAACCCTGGGACCTGCCGGAAAAAGGCGCCTTCATGGCGACGCTGGATATCGAACACGGCAATGAGCGTTTCCGCCTCTCGCGCCGCTTCCTGGAGTTCGGTTCGAAAGCGGTGACGCTGCTGCGCCTGGAACCGGACGGCATGGAAACGCTCATTACCCAGGATCCGCGCTTCGTGCAGCATTGGGTGGCGGCGACTTTCGGCGTGGGCGACGATACGATTTTTTATAAAGTCTTCTGCCTCTCGCAGGCCGATCTCTCGCCGTTAAAGGATAATGCCGACCTCTATGAGCAACTCGACCGCGCCATCAGCGGCGCCGAGGTCGCAGTGACCGGCGCGGTGAAGGCCATCGATGACCGTATCAAGCTGCTGCGGCGCGGGGTGGGGGAGCGCGGCGCGCGCGCCAACTGGGGTCCGCTGCAACGTGCCATCGACGGGCGGCAGGAATTCGAGATGAAAGTGCAGGAAGCGCGCTTGCAGAACGAGAGCCTGGAATCCGCGCGCGGCCGACTGCAACAGCTCGATGCGCAGATACAGGAGATCTCAGCCCGCATCGCCCAGCAGAAGGCCGTACTGGAGCAGGAGCGCTTGCGCCGCGAGTTGATCGCGAAAAAAGAAGAGCGGATGGCCGCGTTCACCGAGCTGGAGCGACAGCGCGAGCAGATCGAACGGCTCAACGCCGAGCGCGTCCGCGCCTACCAGCAGATCGCGATGCTGCCCCCGGAATTCACTGAGCCCACCCTGGTGCGCCTGCGCCTGGCCCAGGCCGACGCAACGCAAGCCGAGGTGGAGCGCTTGACGAATGAATACGAGGCGCTGGTGACCAAGCAGCACGAGCAGCCGCCCGCTTTCGCGGATTTGCCCGCCGTGCGTGCCCAACTCACCGCCCTCGAACATCGGCGGTTGGGGCCGTCGTGGACCATCACCGTGGCGGTGATTTTGGGCATCGTCGGCGCCCTCGCCGCTCTGATGGGGCAGATTGCCACCGGCTTGCTGATCATCTTCGTTGGCATGCCGCTGTTATTCTGGTATGGCATTACCCGCGGGCAGCAGGAAGCCGCGGCATTCTTCGCCGCGTTGGGGGTGGAGGATAGCGCCGGCGCCGAGAAACGATTGGCGGATGCCGATGTCCTGTCGCGTCAGATCGATGCCGTCAAGCTTGCGCTGGACGCCGCGCAAGCCTCCCTGAGCGTGGATTCGTCCTCGAAAGCCGTGCGTGAGCAACTGAGTGAAGCAGACAGCCTGCAAAGCAAGCTCACCGGCATCGAAGGCGCGCTGTCGGCGCTGCCATCACTGGACGAATTGCTGGAACGCCGCCAACCCATGAGTCACGATTTGGCATTGCTCGATGATCAGTTAAACGCGATGCTTGGCCGCCCGATGACGCGCGAAGAAGAAGTCGACGTGAATGAGATGATGAAAGAGGGGCTGCTGCGGCTGGAGACGCTTCGCCGGGAGATGAGCGAGGCGGAGAAGGCCGTCGCGGTGGGCGAGGCGTCGGAGCGCGAGCTGGTGGCGCTGGAAGACGGCGTCGCCTACTGGCAGGCAGAAGAGCAGCGCGTACTGGAAGACGAAGCGGCGCTGCGCCTGGCGCGCGAATGGCTCATCGCCGCCGGTAGTTCCACGCACGATATCATTGCTGGGCCGCTGAAGGCCGGCGTTGCCCCGCGTTTCGCCGCGATGACCCATGGGCGCTATCCCACCGTGCGGGTGACAACCGACGCGAAAACGCTGATGATTACACCCGTCGACGTTGGCGGCAAAGAGGTGCCGTTTGAGCAACTCAGCCGCGGCACCCGCGACCAGTTCGTGCTGGCGGTGCGACTGGCGCTCGGCGAGGCAATTGCCGGCGAAGGCGGCCCGATCTATTTCCTCGATGATCCGCTGCTGCATTTTGACGATGATCGCCGTCAGGAAGCCGTGGCGATGCTCGTCGAGCTCTCGCGCACCCGGCAGATTATCATCGTCTCGCATGAAACAGAGCTCTCCGCGAGTCTGCCGGACGCCCATGTCATCTACATGGAGAAGTCCGTGCCGGCGCTCATCTGACCGGTGAAGCACCTATGAAATACATCCTGATTGTTCCTGATGGCATGGCGGACCAGCCTATCCCCGAGTTGGACGGCCACACGCCGCTAATGGTCGCGAAGACCCCACACCTCGATGCGCTTGCGTGCGCGGGGTGCATCGGTCGCGTGCAGACCGTGCCGCCGGGCATGCCCCCGGGCAGCGATGTCGCCGCCCTGTCGATCATGGGGTACGATCCCGCGCGATACTACACCGGCCGCGCGCCGCTGGAAGCCGCCAGCATGGGCGTTGATCTGGAGCCCACCGACGTGGCGGTGCGCTGTAACCTTATCACCACCGATGGCGAGCACATCGTCGACTACAGCGGCGGGGAGATCTCCTCGGAAGAAGGCGCGGAACTGATGGCGGTCATCGCCGACAAGCTGAGTACGCCGTCGCTGCGCTTCTATCCCGGCGTCAGTTATCGCAATCTGCTGGTGTGGCGAAATGGCTCCGTCGATCTGAAATCGACGCCGCCGCACGATGTAATGGGGCAGCCCATCGCCGCGCATCTGCCGGTTGGCGACGGCGAGACGATGCTGCGCGGCCTAATCTGGGATTCGTACGCGCTGCTGAACGACCACCCCATCAACCGCCGCCGCATCGAGGCGGGCACAAACCCGGCGAATATGATCTGGCTGTGGGGGCAGGGGCATGCACCGCGGTTGAGCAACTTCACCATGACGCACGGGGTCACCGGGACGGTGATCTCCGCCGTCGACCTCATCCGCGGCATCGCCCGGCTGTCTGGCCTGCGGGCGCCCATCGTGCCCGGCGCCACCGGCCGACTGGATACCAACTGGCGCGGCAAGGCGCAGGCGGCGGAGCGCGCGCTGGCCGACCACGACTTCGTGATGGTGCACCTGGAAGCGCCGGACGAATGCGGCCACCAGGGCGACCTGGAGGGGAAAATCCGCGCCATCGAGTTGACCGACCGCGAGATCATCGGACCAGTCTGGGCGGCCGCCAAGACCCACGGGCCGGCGCGCATCCTCGTGCTGCCCGATCACTTCACGCCGATCGCCAAACGCACCCACGTCGGCGACCCTGTGCCCTTTGTGCTCTCCGGCGCCGGCGTCACCGCCGATGCCGCCGACCGGCTGGATGAGGCTATCGCCATGGAATCGCCGGTGATGGTGGAGGAGGGCTGGCGGTTGATCGAGCGGTTGCTCGATTAATGCACCGATTGCGACGCGGGCAGACAGACAGGTCATCGCGTCCGCGTGTCAGGCATCGGCCTCGGTTCGTTGCAGGTGCCGCCGCTCCGTGCGCGCGATAGCCCACAGCGCGTGAAGCAAGTCGATCGCGTGCCGGGCATCCGCGTCAGTCATCGGCGACTGCCCGTATTGGGCGCGGATATACAGCGCCGACAACGCCCGCACCGGCTCGCCCATGGCCGGGTTCAGCGTGGTGAAAGCCGCCTCAAACTCTCGCGCGGTATACCCGGCCGGCTTCATCACCCCCCAGTGGCGCAGCCAGCGGTGCATGCGCAGATACGCCGTGCGCACTTGCGCGTGCGCCTCATCCTGGGTGAGTGGCTGCCTGGGATACGCCGGCGGACGATCACGCAGCAGATATAATACGCCGATCAGTAGCAGCACCACCACGATGCCGGCGATGGTTAAGGATAGGCGGAATGCGGGGTTGGCCTTCCACGCCACGCCAAGGGCGGTGAATGCGTTCTTGATACCGGTGAACAAGTCCGTGATGAAGTCCCAGGTTTTTCCCCAGAGGCTGGTGGCCAGCGCGCTGCCCGCCGTGGGGTCGGAGATATGCCACCCATATTCCGGCAGGAAAATCTCGGTCCAGGCGTGCGCGTGCTCGGACGTCACCTGATACGTGACGGTGGTCGCCATGTCGGCGGTCGCGGTCTCCGGCTGCAACTCCCCGGTGGCGAACCCCACCACCACGCGCGACGGGATGCCCACGCTGCGGCATAGCAGCGCCATCGCCCCGCTGAAATACACGCAGTAGCCTTCCTTGCTGGTGAACAGAAAATGCTCGATGGGATCCACCCCGCGGGGCGGGGGCTTCGGCGTCAGCGTATATTTATACTGCTGCCCCAGATGCAGCTCGAATTGTCGCACCTTGTCTTGTGCCGTCATCCGCTGCACCGGCCGGTCGGATAACGCCAATATCTCCATCGCCTTCTGCCGCAGCCGTTTCGCCAGCGATCCCGGCATCTGCAAATACGCCTGCTGCTGCGGACCGGGCAGCGCAATCGGCGTCGCCAGCTTGAAGGTGTTTGAATTTGGAGCCGGCTTCACAATCGATTCCATCTCGTAGGCGGGTAGCTTGATGTGCGATGGCAAATCGGAGAGAAACACGCTGCCGTCAACGCCCACTTCCGACTTCTGCTGGAAGGTCAGGTCGCCGCTGGTAACGCGCGAGAACTGATACGCGCAGTAGATCGGCACTCGCCCGCCCAACGTTTGCGCCTGCATGCCGAATTGCTGCCGCCAGACCCATTCCGGCGGCACGGTTTTGCCCGGATGCTCGCGCAGCCACGCCGCGATGCCCGGGTCGCCGGCTTCCGTGCGCGGGTCCAACTCGACGTAATACGCTGGCGGTTCGCTGGTCGCAGTCAATGGCGACGGCGCATCCGCGGGCTGCGAGAACGGAATGCCTGATGCTTGCCATTCGCCGTTGGCGTAGGTGGCATACGTGCCACCCCGCCAGAGCAGGCTGCCCGGCGCTTCCTTCGGCAGCGTTACCGTCATGATCTCCTGCTTGCCCGACGGCCAGTTCGCGCCGCCCACCGCGAGCGAGTTTTCAAAGCCGACGCCGACGGAACCACCGCCGAAGAGCCGGAACGGCAGGCGCGGCATGCGGCTGCCGGCCCGCGCCAATGTATACATATTGAAGGGCTGCACGAAGTAGGCGCAGGCCACCGCCAGCGGGGCAATAATCAGGCTGACCACCAGCGTCCACCCGAGCAGGCGACGTTGCAGGCCGACAGACAACCGGACGGGATACCAGCGCACCTGGTGCTCATGGCTGATCAGGTAGATCGACGAGGCGAAATACCACAGCATATAGAGCAGCATACGCGGCGAGATGTGGTCGGAGTCGATGCCGCTGCTCACCACGGTCAGCAGAAAGATGATGATACCCGGAATCGGCGTCTGCAGCATGTCTTCGCTGGAGATGATGAGGAAAGCGCGCCCTGCCGCCAACAGCACGAACACCAGCAGCATTGCCTCCAACTGCACATAGCCTTCCCCCGTCATCGCCGACGCGATGGGGTTCGACCAGTCAATCTGGAAACCCGCATGCTCGCGCGTCAGCGCCCAGGTCAACCCGAGCAGCGGCAGCAGCACCAGGAGATTCAGCAGAATCCGGTTATAGCCCTTCTGGCGCAGGTAGATGCTGCATGGCAGTCCGACGAGAATGAGCGTGATGGCGATGATGAAGATCAGTGGGGCGTTTTGCGAGGACGAGAAAAGCAGGTCGCGCGCGGCCAACGTCGGCGCGAGCATATTCACGCCCGCGATGGCATACGGCAACAGCGCCTCGCGAAAGGTAATGGGTGTTATCTTGACGATTTCGGGTGTCGCCATGGCGCTATTATACCCCGTGCATGGCCAGACAAGCGAGGGATAACCGGTAAATGCACGGCTGTTTCACGCCAACAATACTGCTAACGGTGCAATCGCGTGGCGCAGGGCGTACGAATTAGCGAAAGATGTGTATAATAATAAGGAAAGAGCCATCCTGCCGATGGAGCGTTGAGGGGTGGAGCGGAAAGGGAGTCGAGTATGCCGTCCTGGATAGTGGGTACCGCGGTCGTCAGCATCATTGTGCTGGGGATTGTCGTCCTGGTTGAACTGTTCGTAATGACTGCGCTGCTCATGGTAATGCGCAACCTGCTGAGCGCGGTGCGTGACAAGCTGGATCCGCTGCTGGATAAAGCGAACGCGTTGCTGGAGACGGCGCAGGCCACGGCGAGCACGGTTCAGGAAAAGACCGAACAAATCTCGGAGAAAACGGCTCACACGACCGACGTGGTGGGCGACCGGATCGAGCGCATCTCCGACGTCATGCATCGCGCCGTCGCCGCGCCGGTCATCGGTGTCGCGGCCGTCGCCGAAGCCATCCGGCGCGGCATACAGTCCTGGCGCTGCCAGCCGTCCCCCATTCCGCCAGACGGGCCGGGCGATGATGGCGTGCCCCCGGTAGAATCATAAGCGAATGACCGATGAATTGCACGGATGCCGGCCACCTGCCTGACGCAACCAGTAAAGGTGGCCGCGCGTATCTCTGTAAATGAATCTCGCTGGGAGGTGTGTGATGCCGCGATTATTGATGATTCTGCTGCTGGTGGCGTGGGCTGCCGCGTCCATGGCCCAGCCCGATCCGGGCGCGAATCAGCCGGTGAAACCGAATCCCCCCATTCCGGCAATAGCCCAGCCGATGATGCCCTCGCCGAATAGCGTGGCAATGGAGGGCACCGCGGAAGGGCTGTTCGTGGCCGCCGGCGGGGTGCTGGCCAAATACGATCCGCGCACGCTGGAACCGCGCGGCAAAGCTGAACTGCTGCCGCCGCTGGCGCGCCCGCCCGTAGACGCGCAAAATAATGCCGAGATGTGGCGCTATAACCTGGAAGTGCAGAAGCGCAATACCCCGCCGGGATTGCTGCCCGCCGGTCCGTCCATCATCGTCGTCTTCGGCGACCAGGTGTTCCAGGTCAATCAGCGCACCATGCAGATAGAAATGAAAGTTGACTTGAGCGACCCGCGCATGCCGATGAATTACTACGGCCCGGCGCCGATCATGAAGCCGAGTGGCGATCTGCTCTATATCATCCGTTTCCCGCATATCGTCTCCGTGGATATGAAAGCGGGGAAGATCCTCGGGCGAACGACCGTGCCGGGCATCAATATCCCGCAACCGATCGCCCAGCCGATTAATCAGCCGAATCCGCCGGGGCGGCAGCCAGAAGGCGATGCGCAGCTCATGGTCTTAATCGGCACCCTCAAGCAGGTGAACCTGGAAGGCGGTTTCTGGGCCGTGCGCGACGAGCAGGGCGCGGAGTATGTGCTGCAGGGAGAGAAGCTGCGCGAGTTGGTCGCGTTGCCGCAGGCCAACGGCACGCGCGTACGCATCCAGGGCACGCTGAAGCAGGGAGCCGGCGTCGCCCAGTATGGCAAAGGCTATTTGACGATTGTGCGATATGAAGTGCTGAAATAAGAAACTATCTCAAAAGGAAACGTGGCCAGATCGCGGAGGGATGTTCGGGACTGGCCAGGCGGATTTCCGAGAGTGTATGAAGACATACATGCCAGGAAATCCAACGACGCCAGACCCGAACAGCACCCGCGAGGTGGCTGCGAGTCATTTTGAGATAGTTTCTAAGGGTGGAGGGCGTGAAGATGCGCGTGGGAATGCTGGGGATACTGCTGTTGCTGGGCGTGCTGGCGCTGGCCCAACCCGACCCGAATGCGCCACCGCCGGTGGATATGCGCCCGGAAAAACAGGTGCAGGAATGGGTGAAGCAACTCATTCCCATGCTGGTGGCCCAGCCGCCGCTGATGGCGACAACGCCGGACGGCATTTTCGTGGTGCGCGGGGGCGTGCTGGCGAAATATGACCCGAAGACGCTGGACGCCCGCGGCGTAATCGAGCTGTTTGGCCCCCTGCCGGAGGAGAACAAGGCGAACGCGCAGGTGAACCTGGAACGCATGCGGCGGCTGATGCCGGGCGCGATGCTATGTACCGCGCAGGAGCTGATGATCGTCATCGGTGAGCAGTTCTTCCGCGTCGACCGCGTCACGCTGGAGGCGAAGGTGAGCGTATCGCTGTTCCAGGATCAGGTGCTGGCCCCGGCCGAGCGGCTCATCGCGGTGGCGGCGCCGCCGGTGTTGAGTCTGGAAGGGAACACGCTCTACGTCACCCGCGGCAGCCTGCTGCTGGCGGTGAACTGGCAGGATGGACGGGTACGCGCCGCCGGCACGCTGCCGGACCCCTTCAACGGCAAGCTGCCCGCCGTGGGGAAAAAGGCCGCCGCGCCGAAGGTCAATAAGCGCGTGCGCGCCCCTGGCGATCCGCAGCCGCGCGAACTCACCGTCGTCGGCACGCTGCTGCGCCACGTCGGCGAAGACGGTGCCTTCTGGACCCTGAAAGCTGAAGAAGGGGGCGAATATCTGCTAAGCGGTGCCACGCTGGAGAAACTCACCGCCCATAAGGATATCGCCGGCAAACGCTTGCGTCTGACCGGCCTACTCACCCCGCCAGGCAAAGATGACTTCGGCATGGGTGAACTGGAGATCATCCAGTTCGCCGTGCTGCCGTAAGGCCACCGGGACCGCGGATGTGCAATCCGCATTGCTAGGCAATCCGTTACTGGGACCGCGGATTTGTAATCCGCATTGCTAGGCAATCGCTACCACGCGTTCCCCTCACCAACGCTGGAACCAAACCATATGCATCAGCGGGTCACGTCACAACTGATCCCGCCACGCCTCCAGAAACGCCCGGGCGATGGGGGCGGCCATGGCGCCGCCGGTGCTGCCGCCGCGCTCGATGAGCACGGCGAAGGCGATGCGCGACGCGGGGGAGCTGTCGCCGGCGGGTTCCGCGAAGCCGACGAACCAGGCGTGATCGCGACCGCCGCCCTGCTGGGCGGTGCCGGTTTTGCCGTAGACGGTCAGGCCGCGGGTGCGGGCGTTGGTGCCGGTGCCGTGGGCCACCACGTCCTGCATCATGTCCGCCAGCGCCCTCGCCTGCGCGGTGTCCAGCGGCTGGCCGATGACGCCGCTGTGATACTGGTGCAGCACGGTTGAAGTGCCACCCTTGCGCAGCGCGGAGACCAGGTACGGAGCCACCACCGTGCCGTTGTTCGCAATACCCGCGGCGACCATCGCCATCTGCAGCGGCGTTGCTACCACTGTGGACTGGCCGAAGCCCATATGCGCGCGCTCGCCCTTCGAGGCGGATGCGTGGCCCGATGGCATCAGGCTGCTCGACGCCATCGGGATAGGCAGGATGCGCGGATCGCGCAGCACGCCAGTGTCTTTCCACCAGGAATGGCCGAAGCCGAATTGGCCGGCGGTGGCGAAGAAAACCTCTTCAGGCATCTCCGCCGCAAGCTGAGCGAAGTAGTTGTTGCAGGACACGCGCATCGCCATCGGCATGGCGATGGCGCTGTGGCGATGCCCGCTGTAATCGGTGATCTGCACGCCGTATTTCCGCACGGAGCCGTCGCAGGCATAGGTGGTGGAAGCGGGAATGTCGTGTGCCAGCGCGGCGGCGGCCGTCACCAGCTTCATGGTCGAGCCGGGTGGGTAATGCTCCTGCAGCGCGCGCTGCAACAGCGGTTTACGCGAGTCCTTCACCAGCGTGTCCCAGCGCGTGTGCAGTCTGCGCGGGTCGAAGGTTGGGCTGGTGGCCAGCGCGAGAATGGCGCCGGTAGAAGGATCGAGGGCGACCAATGCCCCGGTATGCCGGTCCAGTGCGCGACGCGCCGCTTGCTGCATCCGCAGGTCCAGCGTCAGCACCAGGTCGGCGCCACGCCGCGCCTCGCCGCGCGCCATGCGCTGCAGTTCCGCGACGCTCACATCCGTGACCAGCCCGGACAACTCGGCGTTCCATAGCTGCTCCAGGCCGACGCGGCTCAACTCCGGATCGATATAACCGAGCACGGACGCGGTGGCGCCCGGATCGGCATAACGGCGCTCGCCCTGTTTCGTCTGCGCGAGCAGTGTGTTGCGTCGGTCAAAGATCGAGCCGCGCGGCACACTGTTCTCCAGGCGGGTCAGGCGTCGGTTTTCCGTCATCCGCGCCAGCGCGTCGCTGCGCACCAGATGCCAGTATCCCTGCAACCCGAGCAGCGCAAAAAAGAGCAGTACGATCGTGCGAAAGAGGCACCCTACGCGTTTGACATACGAGGTATCCATACTGCCTGTACAGATACTCCCTTTTCGCCACGGCGTCAAGCGAGGACGCGCTGAAGTACTGAGAAATCAGACCGGTCAAAGGTGCTGCTGCCCCTGCACCAAGCACCTGTAATCATATCCTTCCCCGCCCTTCCGAGCATACTACGGGATGTAGACCTTCCCCCGCTCCGCTGCGCTGCGCAAGGGGCCAGGGGGGGATGCGCAGGAAAGCGCTTGCCATCTACGACGCAGATGTCCCCCTAATCCCTGTCAGGCAAACAAATGCTTGACAAAAACCGTCAATTCTGCTATACTGTCGCCAGTGTCGGAGCGCGGCTGTCCCAGCCGCCCGTGAGCATCCTGACAACCGAATACCCACCCGCCAGTCCCAGCGGGACGGCTGATACGAGCCAGCCGTTTCAACGGCTGGGAACGATATTGAAACTCGCAACCGACTACCCCCTTTTTTGCAAAAACTACACAAAATGGGGGGTAGTCACGGGGGGTAGTCACCCACCGTGTGAGTCATATTTCGAAAAACCCCACACTCGACTACCCCACAAAATGCTCCAGAAGGCGGCAGTTTTGTGCGATATGCCACCCGGCGTGTCCGCTCTCTTCCACAGGGAGTTAGGTTGGCGGTGGTCCCGCCAGGGGCTTTTAGCTTGACAGCGTAGAGACCACCTGCTATACTCGCCGCGTTGCATACGGCAGGTTGGGGAGCAATCACCCGCTTGATCCGAATGAATGTGTTGTTGTTAAGCTACCATCACCGCTTACATTGCCGTACCTATTACAGCCTGCTCAGCACCACGCGCAACACCCTGAAGTCATCCTGAAAGGGGAAATACGCGATGAGCCAGAGAGGCGCACGCCGCACCGCGGCGGCCAGTCTCAACCTCACCATGGGGTGGGGGTATATCCGAACAATCGTCAGCTTCACACTGCTTATGCTCGTTGGCTCCAGCCTGGCGCTACTCGCCCAGGAGCAAGCCCACCAGACATCCAGGCAAGTCAACATCCACGTCGATGGCGCCACCCGCACGGCTACTACAACCGCCGTGACGGTACAGGCGGCACTTCACCAGGCAGGCATCACGCTCAACAAGCACGATCAAGTTACGCCGCCGGTCGCCGCGCCAGTCAGCGATGGCATGAAGATCGTGGTGGCGCGCGTCACCTGCGAGATCGTGCGTGAGCGCATCCCGTCACCCGTGGCGACGATCACCCGCATAGACCGCCGCATGACTACCCGCCCGGTGGTGCTGCGCGAAGGCAAGGCAGGGATCATCGAACGCACTCGTGTGGTCTGGAAGAAGGATGGGGTCATCTCGGTGCAATGGACGCAAAACCCGCGCGTCATTGCGAAGGGCACGCCGCGCACCGTGGTGCGGGGTAATGTCTCCCGCGGATTGGCGGGGCGCGTGCTGATGATGCATTCCACCGCTTATGATCCAGGTCCGGCGAGTTGCGGCAAGCATGCGGACGGCTACACCGCCATCGGCATGCGCGCTACTCGCGGCGTAGTCGCCGTCGACCCGCGCGTCATTCCGCTCGGTACGCGCGTCTACGTGGAAGGCTACGGCCGCGCCATCGCTGGTGATACCGGCGGCGCTATCAAAGGCAACCGCATCGATGTCTGCTTCCCCACGCGCGGCGAAGCGCTCCGTTGGGGCCGCCGCACGGTGAAAGTCATCGTTCTCGAATAGTTCTGACGGACAACCGCACGCACACGACGGGCCGGGATCGCTCCCGGCCCGTGTCGCGTCTATACCAGTCTGCGGTCAATCGCGGTTACGCAGCAGGATGAGGCGCAGCAACGTCAACACCGCGGACACCGTGGCCGCGACATAGGTCAGCGCTGCCGCCTGCAGTACCGCACGGGCTCCCGGCATCTCGTCAGCCGCCAGATAACCGCCGCTTTCCAATACGCGTAACGCGCGGGTACTGGCATTGAATTCCACCGGCAAGGTGATGACGGTGAAGAAGACCACGCCGACATACAGCAGGATGGCGATGTCCAGCGCCGGCTTGAACAACGTGGGTATGATCATGCCCACGATGAGAATGGGAAACGCCAGTGTAGTACCGAGATTCGCCATCGGCACGGTTACCGCGCGCAGCGCCAGCGGCGCATACCCGGTGGCATGCTGCAGCGCATGCCCGGCTTCGTGCGCCGCCACGGCCACCGCGGCGATACTGTCGCTGCCATACACCGCATCCGACAGGCGCAGTACCCGCCCGCGCGGGTCATAATGGTCGGACAATTGGCCGGGGGTATATTCGATGCGCACCCCGGCGGCGGTCGCGGCCTGGCCGGCCTGACCAGGGAGAATGCCGGAGGCGGAACCATACCCATTGAGGATAGCCCGCGCGACCTCAGCGCCCGTTACGCCTCGCCGTGTGCGCACCTTTGCAAATCGGTTGAAGGCGGAATGCACTTTCCATTGCGCGTATAACGACAATAGGATCGCTGGAATCAACAGCCAGATTGTATTGTCAAACCAGACCATCGCATCATCTCCTTCATTCGTTCATGTCAATAATACCCAGTATGCGATGGTTCTCACCGTATTATCACTCAACCAACGACAAAACGACCCCTCCCGAGCGGGGAGGGGTCGTCATGAGAGTAGCAGGGTGGGGAATCAGGCGGTCAGAGTCTTTGCCAGGTCCACCGCGCTCGCGGCATCAGGAGCGTACCCGTCGGCACCGATTTCATCGGAGAACTTCTGGGTCACCGGGGCGCCGCCGATCATCACTTTTACATCGCCGCGCACACCAGCCGCCGCCAGCGCGTCGATGGTCTGCTTCATGCCGGGCATGGTGGTGGTGAGCAGGGCGGAAAGAGCGATTACGTTCGCGCCGGACTCTTTCACGCAGTCGATGAATTTCTCGGGAGCCACGTCGACGCCCAGGTCATAGACTTCGAAGCCGTTGCCTTGCAACATCATGGCGACCAGGTTCTTGCCGATGTCGTGCAGGTCACCCTTGACGGTGCCGATGATGACTTTGCCGACCGGCTGCACGCCAGCTTCCGCAAGAAGCGGCTTCAGGATGGTCATGCATTCCTTCATGGCACGCGCGGCGATGAGGACTTCGGGCACATAGAATTCGTTCTTCTTGAACCGTTCGCCCACGACGGCCATGCCGGCAATGAGACCCTCAGTGATGATCTTGTCGGGGCCGACGCCTTCGTCGATCGCCTGGCGGGTCAGCTCGACGGCTGGCCCTTTTTTGCCCTTGATGATGTTGTCGGCGAGAGCTTGCAAATCAACAGCCATAGTTATCGTCTCCTCCGCAGTTCGCAGTCATGATTCGTTGAGCCCGAGTGCGCAATTACCCGGACAAACCGACAGTAGAATAGCAATTTACCGTCCCCTTTGCAACAGTTTGAAACCGAAAAACAGAAAAAACTTGCTCTTTCTGCCGCATATCTGCGCGTGAAAGATGAAAAAGTCGCATCTGGGGCGTAAAGGAACCGGTTATCAGCCGAATTGCTCACCTGGAGATGGACGAATACCCCGAAGAAACTCTTCGCCGGACATCGGGCGTTTGCTCGCGGGCTGCAGTTGTATGATCTCCAGTAGGCCAGCGCCGGTCGCCGCATGCAGGCCATGGCGGGCGTCGATATCGACGATGGTGCCCGGCTCGGTGGTCGTGTCGACATTCAGCGGCCGGGCCGCCAACAATTTCACCGGTTGACCGCGAAAGACCGTGGTCGCCGATGGGGACGGCGCTAACGCGCGAATCTGACGCCAGATGGCCACGGCCGGCTGTGTCCAGTCTACAAGGCGTTCATCTTTGCGGATGACCGGTGCGAAGGTGACACCGGCCGGATCCTGCGGAACGTGTGGCGCCGTCCCCGCGCTAATGGCGGGGAGCCAATCGAGCAATAATCGTGCCCCCAAATCTGCCAGGCGCGACACGAGTGTCCCGCCAGTGTCCTCCTCAGTAATAGGGGTGTCGGAACAGGCGATGACATCGCCGGCGTCCATCTCGCGCGCCATCCACATGAGGCAGACGCCCACGGTGGGTTCGCCGTTCCACAACGCGCGCTGGATAGGCGCCGCGCCGCGATATTTCGGCAGCAGCGATCCATGCAGATTCACGGTGCCCAACGGCGGCAGCGTGCGCAGTGGGTCAGGTAGGAACTGCCCATACGCCGCGACGACGCTGAGATCCGGCGCCAATGCGCGCGCGATATCCAGGAACTCCGGGGTGCGGCAGGATTCCGGCTGCAGGACCGGCACGCCGGCGGCGTTCGCGACGGGTTTGATCGGCGGCGGGGTGAGTTGGCCGCCGCGGCCGGCGGGACGGTCTGGCTGTGAGACTACGCCAACGACTGTGTATGCTTGATCGAGCAAGGCGCGCAACGCCGGAATCGCAAATGCACTGGTGCCGAAGTAGAGAATGCGCATGAGAACCTCCGCAGAAAACAACCCGTCCGTATCTTTCGCGAAACGGGCGGGCTGTCCTGCTGCATATAGCACCAAAGGGTGATCGCCGGTTACGTGCGCGCGGCGACGGTGCGTTCCAATACGCGAAGCGCCTCTTCACGGGTTGTGGGTCGCTCGATCAACTCGTCGTCTGCGGTGGTCTCACCAGTGACCCAACGGAAGGTGGCGGGATCCGCGAACTCAACGAACAACACGCCGTCCAGGTGGTCGATTTCGTGTTGCATGGCGCGCGCCCACAGGCCTTCGCCGGACAGGGTGACTTTTTTCCCACGCGCGTTCAGTGCTTGCACGGTCACGCGCATGGCGCGGGTGACGTCGGCATGCAGATTCGGCAGGCTCAGGCACCCCTCGACTCCAGTCTGGCTGCCTTCGCGCGCGATGATCTGCGGATTGATCAGCGCAACGAACCGGTCATCAGTATCAACCACAATGATGCGCAGCGAGACACCGACCTGGGGTGCCGCCAGACCGACGCCATGCGACGCATACATTGTCTCACGCATGCGTTCGATGAACTGAGCGAGTTCCGGGGTGACGCGCTCGACTGACATCGCATGCTTCGCGAGTACCGGATCTGGATATTTTGTAACAGGCATGACTTCATTCATGATCGTATCAACTCCCAGTGGATCGTCGTGATGCACGCTACATACTCTTATTCTTCCCAGGCGATCTGCCGTGACGACCGCGACGAGACTACTAATACGATACTATATATCGCGAATATCCACAAGGCATTTTCCCCACCACGCCGTATGGCAAACTCTCCGGCCTGGGCAAGAGATTGATGCGCCGAAAGCGCAAAGAGCAAAGCTGCGAGTGCCGAGGTGACGAACGCCGCTGTAGCGCACACCAGCAGATTGCGCGTGGAAAACCATCGCGCGAGCAGGCTGGCGCTACTGGCAACGACCAGACAGCCCAGTGTCACGGGGAGAAGTGGGATGCCACTCACGGCACTGGCACAGAGACCAGCGCCGGCGGCAATGAGCATGGCGGCACGCGGACCGGCCGATAATCCGGCCGCGAGTGCAACCAGGAACACGGGACCGGGCATGCCTCTCCCGAGCGCGCCTTCAATGCCGGCAGCCAGCCACAATGTTGCGATCCAGCCTATCACCGCTTGCCAACACACCATATAATAATGCTACCAGATGTATGAAGGTTTGCCAACGGTTGCAGGCGTCACTCCCACGGTGCTCGCGGCAGGGGCTGTGGCGCTTCGGGTTTTGTGCTCGGTGCCGATTTCAGCTCGGCCTGCGCGCGATACCATTCGCCCACTTCGTCTGATGGTGCGGGCAAGTCTTCCGCTGGACGCTGCGAGGGGAGTAGCTCTTCGTAGATCTCTTCCACTTCATAGAGTCGGCGCGTATGCTGCCATCGCTGGAGGAATGTATATAATAGAAAGAGTTGCAGCACGACCAGCAACGCGATCCCGTTCAAGGTTGCCAGGATCGGGTCTGTATAGTCGAGGGCGAAGTAACTGGTAACGGCGACGACGATGCTGGCAACGACCATGGCGCCAATCTCATGCCTGAGGATGAGCGGGAAGCGCTGTAGTCGGCGGATGACCAGGCGAATGTAATCGAGGGCGCGGAAGCGCTCTTTCTCTGTTAACTCCGGCAGCAGCGACATCCATTCGGTCTGCGCAATCTGGCCAAGGTAAATGTGTGCGGTACTGACCACGGCAAGATTCCAGCGCGTGCGAGTATCATCCGGATTGCGAAACAGGTCGACTTGATACGCGTATGCGGGGGAGGATGACTTCGACACGCCCAGGATGAAGAGCACCAGCAGCACGGCGGGGATGATCGAAATGATAATCAGCGTCATGTGGGGGGACAGCGTGCCAATAGTGAGCATCTTATGCGTACTGGCGTATAGTGCCCCGAGGCCGGCCAGAAAGACAATCGTGGTCGTAATCAAAAACGGTGTGAAGGGCAGTGGGGATGCCCACAGGGATTCGTGCACGCGCGAATGCCGGATGCGGTCCGCATACAATGGCATCGTCGGTGGGTAAGTGATCTCGGACGGTACAGCCATATGGTGCATCCTTTCGCGTAATGTAGTCTATTATACCCATTCATGCTCACTTTGTGCACAGAGCGAGCGGCCTGATGTGCCATCGAGGGCCTGATGAAGGAAATAATTGCGAAATAGTCATGCGAAGCGGTTAAAACCCCTTGACGCCACGGAGGCTTTTCGATATTATTCACCTCGCGCTTGGACATGGCGCCTCGCACACCGGTGCTGAAACTCCGCTTTCAAAAAAAAGATGGCGCAAGGGGTTGACGAAAGCATCCGATTTGTGAGAGTATTAAAAATGTCGCGCTTGGGGTAACCCGAGTCCGACGGATCGGCACCTTGACAACTGAACAGTGTTTAGTGACGCGTTGTGAATTGAGCTTGGGGGGCTTGTTTGTCAAGTCCGTCGCGGCCTTTCGGGGCCGTGGCGAGTCTATAACTATCCAGTTATGGAGAGTTTGATCCTGGCTCAGGACGAACGCTGGCGGCGTGCTTAAAACATGCAAGTCGAACGGTGACGGATCCTTCGGGGTCCTGATCAGTGGCGCACGGGTGCGTAACACGTGAACAACCTGCCGCGCGGTGGGGGATACCGCCTCGAAAGGGGCGTTAAGACCGCATAGGCCGGCTGGAGGCATCTCCGGCCGGGGAAAACCGCAAGGTGCCGGGCGAGGGGTTCGCGGCCTATCAGCTAGTTGGTGCGGTAATGGCGTACCAAGGCGACGACGGGTAGCCGGCCTGAGAGGGTGGCCGGCCACACTGGGACTGAGACACGGCCCAGACTCCTACGGGGGGCAGCAGTTGGGAATCTTGCGCAATGGGGGAAACCCTGACGCAGCGACGCCGCGTGCGGGATGACGGTCTTCGGATTGTAAACCGCTTTTCTCGGGGACGATAATGACGGTACCCGAGGAATAAGCCCCGGCTAACTCCGTGCCAGCAGCCGCGGTAAGACGGAGGGGGCGAGCGTTGTCCGGAATTACTGGGCGTAAAGGGCGCGTAGGCGGTTGCGTACGGCGGTGGTGAAAGCTCCCGGCTTAACTGGGAGAGGTCCATCGCGACGGCGCGACTGGAGGTAGGTAGAGGCAGACGGAATTCCTGGTGTAGCGGTGAAATGCGTAGAGATCAGGAGGAACACCCGTGGCGAAGGCGGTCTGCTGGGCCTGGCCTGACGCTGAGGCGCGAAAGCGAGGGGAGTGAACGGGATTAGATACCCCGGTAATCCTCGCCGTAAACGATGGAAACTAGGTGTCCGCGGTATCGACCCTGCGGGTGCCGGAGCTAACGCGTGAAGTTTCCCGCATGGGG
>CAZPYA010000094.1:0-22018 GCA_964590255.1 uncultured bacterium | reverse complement strand
TGATGAAGCTGGGCGGGTTCGGCCTGCTGCGCGTGGCGCTGCCGCTGCTGCCGGAAGGCCTGGCGGATTGGCGCTGGCTCATCGTCATCATCGCGGCGTGGAATATCGTCTACGGCGCCTTCTCCGCCATGGGTCAGAAGGACTTGAAATACGTCGTCGCCTACTCCTCGGTCAGCCACCTGGGCATGGTGATGCTTGGCCTCGCCGCCGGCACGCTGGTGTCCATCAATGGCGCGGTCTTCCAGATGTTCGCCCACGGCATCATGACCGCCCTCTTCTTCGCGCTGGTCGGCCTCGTCTACGGCAAGGCCCACACCCGCGACATCGATGCCATGGGCGGCCTGGCGAAGGTCGCCCCCGGCCTGGCGGTCGCCTTCATGATCGGCGGCCTCTCCTCGGTGGGCCTGCCCGCCACCGGCGGCTTCGTCGCCGAGTTCCTGGTGTTCATGGGCACCTTCAGCGCGGGCGGGTGGATGATCCCCATCGCCGCCGTCGCCTGTCTCGGCATCGTCATCACCTCCATCTACGTGCTGCGCCTGCTGAAGAGCGTGTTCTTCGGCGCCATGCACCCAAAATACGCCCATATGGAAGACGCCAAAACCACCGAGTGGGTGGCGCTGGTGATCAATGGCGCGGTGATTATCGCCATCGGCATCTGGCCGCTGCCCATCATTCAGCTCATTTCCTCGGCGGTGGTGCCGCTGATAGACATCATGAAATAGTGAAGTAGCCGATGACCCCGGCGCACCGGTGCGCCGGGAATCGTGACGAGGATCAACGTGAACGCTGAATATCTCGCTATCGTAAAAATGTTTCTGCCGGAGATCGTGCTCACCATCGGCGCGCTGCTGGTGCTGGCCATCGACCTCTGCCTGGGCAAAGCCAACACCCGGCGCGGGCTGGTGGTGCTGGCCGTGGTCGTGGCGCTCGTCGCCGCCGGCTCGGCATGGAACCAGCGGCGCACCGGGGAGGAACCGCTGCCGTTCTACGTGCAGGCGACGGAGAAGGCCGTCGCGGAAGCCCCGGGCATGCAGAGCGACGTGAAGAGTACCATCGCCTCGGACATGCTGGCGCGCGCGGTCGTCGCTGACTACAAGGCGCTGCGCCACACGACGCTGCAGCAGGCCGCGGGCGAGCGGACGCCTACGGATGCCAACCTGGCCAGTCCCGCGTTCAATGCCTGGTGGCTGTTCCGGGTGGATGACTTCGCGCTGATCTTCAAAATCATTTTCGCGCTGGCGCT
The DNA here is from genome assembly GCA_964590255.1 of uncultured bacterium. Taxonomy (GTDB): domain Bacteria; phylum Armatimonadota; class Hebobacteria; order CAIYQO01; family CAIYQO01; genus JAKIYB01. The sequence goes on along the minus strand of CAZPYA010000094.1, from coordinate 20,775 downwards.
GGCGCTGGTGCTGCTGCTCTCCACGCGCTTCCCCACCGAGCGCTACCGCGCGGAGTTCGCCGCGCTGCTCATGTTCGCCACCGTCGGCCTCATGATCATGGTGGCCAGCCTCGACCTCGTGTGTATCTTCCTCGGGCTGGAGCTGGCCTCGCTCTGCTTCTACGCGCTGGCCGCCTGGCATAAGGGCGACGCGCGCTCGGCCGAGGCGGGCACGAAATACCTGCTGCTCGGGTCGCTGGCCTCCGCCATCTTCATCTATGGCGTCAGCCTCTTCTTCGTGCAGTTCGGCTCCACCCACCTCAGCGTCATCAATAATACCTTGCAGTATCAGGCGACAATTACTGGAAATACGGCGCTGACGCCGCTCACCATCGTCGCGCTCTTCCTGGTGGTGGTCAGCTTCCTCTTCAAGGTCGCGGGGGCGCCCTTCCACCTGTGGGCGCCGGACGTCTACCAGGGCGCGCCCACCGCCATGGTCGCCTTCCTCTCCACCGCCAGCAAGGCGGCGGGGTTCGCCGTGCTCGTGCGCGTGCTCTACTCCACCTTCATCGGGTTCGACCACGTCACCGCCTGGGGCACGCTCATCGGCGTGGTGGCTGCCCTCAGCATCCTCGTCGGCAATCTGGTGGCCATCCACCAGAATAACATCAAGCGCATGCTGGCCTACTCCGGCATCGCCCAGGCGGGATACATTCTCGTTGGTCTGACCGCAATGCGCGGCTTCGGCGACACCGGCTTCCCCGGCGGCTACGGCGACCAGTTCCTGCCCGTCACCGCCATCATCTTCTACCTGTTCCTGTATATGGTAGCCAACATCGGCGCCTTCGCCATCGTCGGCATCGTCGCGAGGGAGAGCGGCAGCGAAGACATGAAGGCCTTCGCCGGCCTGCGCGAACGCAACCCGATACTCGCCTTCGCCATGACGCTGCTCATGCTCTCCCTCGGCGGCATCCCGCTGCTCTCCGGCTTCGTCGGCAAGTGGTACCTGTTCATGGCCGGCGTCTACGAAGACCAGTATATCCTCGTCCTCATCGGCACCACCATGAGCGTGGTCTCCATGTACTACTACCTGCTGGTAGTGAAGCAGATGTATATCATCCCGGCCGCCGACGGCGCCAAGCCCATCCGCGTCGGCTTCCTCGCCGCCATCGGCCTCACCCTCATCGTCGCCGTCACCATGGCCATCGGCATGTATTGGCAACCCTTCTTCGACATCGCCCAGGCCGCCGCCAAATCGCTCATCCGCTGACAGATGACGAAATACCAACGCCAAACGCCCCTCCCACATCCGGGAGGGGCGTTGTCTTGGAAGCGCGGATTTCCAATCCGCACGACGAAGGTATACCTGGTTCCCACCGTAGTCCGCGCCCCATGCGGCGCGTGTTGCCGTATGGCATAACCGGTATGCGGTTGAGTCCGTTTCCAACAACGGAGTTGTCAGGCACGGTTGCGCAATACGGGCACACATGTCGTTGTCAATCTTAAGCAACCCCTCTCACCAGATAGCTCCCCTCTCCTGGTAGGGGAGGGGCCGGGGGAGGGGTCCGCGCGACAGTCGCCGGCACCAACATGATCATGCCACGTCATCTACGTGTGCAATAATACGCTTTCCTACCCAGTTTTCACCTGGTGGCGCATGCGCCGCTCAATGGAGGCGATACATTGAGGTTGCAGCGATAGACACAATATACGATAACACCAGCAACACGTTGATAGTCAGCAGCATCCATAAAATCCCATACGCAAACGGGTAATACTTGCCACGAACCAGGATAAACGATGCGATAAAATAGAGCACGGCCACGACGGGCAAGAGCACGATGGCGATCATCCCGACGCCGTCGCTATCGAAACAGGCGCCAATCACGAGGCAGCCGACCATGAACACGAATGTCCCGCCGGTTGTCCAGTACCCCCGCCACAGCAAAGCGCGGTTCGCCGCCTTCTCCGCCTCTTTCGGCGTGACGGTGTTCGGCAGAGCCGGTGTCGGCGGCACCAGGCTTTTCGGCTGTTCGTCCATGCGCCAAGCATAGTCATCACCGTTATCGTTGTCAAACCCCGTCCCTTGTCCCAATATCCCCACGCCGGCAGGATTTTTCGGGGTAGATGCGTAAATAGGGTAAAAAGGAGGCATGATGCCCGCACAATCCGTGGAAGTCATCAACGAGGTTGGCCTGCATGCTACGCCGCTGGCGCAGTTCGTCTCGAAGGCGCGCGAGTTCCCCGAGACGCTCATCCGCGTGCGCCGGGGCGAGCGCGAGTCCGACGGCAAAAGCCTCATCGGCATGCTGGCCCTGGAAGCCCTCAAAGGCGCCACCATCACCATCACCACCGTCGGCCCCGGCGCCGACGACGCACTGGCCGCCCTGGTGAACATGGTCGCCAGCGGCTTTCAGGCACGCCGGTAACACCCCAATTCATATGAAGATAGCTCCCCCCTCGCCCAGTATTGGGAGAGGGGGCCAGGGGGTGAGGGCGCGCGCGGGAGCGCGCAACGCTGTCCGAACACATTTTGATCACAACTCCAAAAACATCGAGGATCCCCCATGCCCGACTACACCACCCTCATTCGCGACCTGCCCCAGGACGAACGCCCGCGCGAGCGGCTGGAGCGCCACGGCGCCGGATCGCTGAGTGTCACCGACCTCATCGCCATCATCTTGCGCACCGGCAACGCCCGCACCTCCGCCATCCAGCTCGCGCATCAGCTTTTGACTCGCTTCGGCAGCCTGAAGAACCTTGCCGCCGCCAGCGTGGTGGAGCTCTCCGCCATCAACGGCATCGGCCTGGCGAAGGCCTGCCAGCTCAAGGCCGCCTTCGAGCTGGGCCGCCGCCTCGCCGCCAGCGTCGACGCCCCGCGCCCCACCATCACCGCCCCGCAGGACGCCGCCACGCTGGTGATGGACGAGATGCGCCTCCTCCCCGAGGAGCATTTTCGCGTCCTCTTCCTCGACACCCGCAACGGCGTCATCGGGCAGGGAGACATTTCCAAGGGCACGCTTAACGCCAGCATCGTCCACCCGCGCGAAGTCTTCAACCCCGCCATCAGCCACCGCGCCGCCGCCCTCATCCTCCTCCACAACCACCCCAGCGGCGACCCGGCGCCCAGCAAGGAAGATCTGGCCCTCACCGCCCGCCTCAAGCAAGCCGGCGAACTGCTGGGCATCCCCGTGCTCGATCACCTCGTCATCGGCGACAACCGCTTCGTCAGCATGAAGGAACGTGGACTGATGTAATCGCGGACAGCGAATGTGGTAGCAAACATCCGATTGAAAATAACCGCCAAATCTGCTATACTTCGCCAACACTGGGAGCGCGGTTTTTCAATCAGCACGAGTATAGGTCAGGTCACCACTCGTGGATCATTTGTCCTGACTTCCGCTTTCCCCTCTCCTCGGGGTGAGGGGGCGCCCGCCGGTGCGAATGATGATGGTCATGACAAATAGCCCACAAGCAACCGCGTCCAATGGCTGGTACGGATGCTCCAGGCTCTGGACTCTGGACTTGGGACTCTGGACTTGGGACCGACTACCCCCTTTTTTGCAAAAATGACAAAAATCTGGGGGTAGTCACGGGGGGTAGTCATCCTGAAACACCTTCCTGGTTGCGGAGTTCCTGCTGACTGATATAAGATAAGCCATCTGACCAACAGGAGCCCTGCCCATGATGTCCGCCGCCGACCGTCTCATACTCCGCGCCTACGCCCGCCGCGTGGCGGAGATCGCCGCGCTGCCCATCCAGGCGGCGCGCAAGCAGCGCTGGGTCGCGCACAACAGCCTGCGCTCGACCGAGCCAATGATCCTTATCTTCCCCGAGGGCTCCTGGCAGGAACTGCTGCCGCAGTCGGCGATGACCTGCGAGGGCGAGGCGGCGCGCTGGATTGAATGGCAGCTTCGCGCGCGCATCTACACCTTCGAGCATTTTCAGGATGACTCGGTCATCACCGACGAGTGGACCGTCGGCAAGGCGATCCACCACACCGGTTGGGGATTAGACATCAAGCGCCAGCCGAGCACGACGGCGCGCGGCGCCTTCCACTTCGATCCGGTGATATTGGAACCGAGCGACCTGCGGAAGCTGCGCTTCCCCGAAGTGACGCATGACGAAGCCGCCTCCGCGGGGACGCTGGCCGAGATGCAGGAGTTGTTCGGCGACATCCTTGCCGTAAAGCAGACCGGCATCGCCCACATCTCCTTCCACCTGATGAGCCTCTACACCGGCCTGCGCGGGCTGGAAGAGGTGATGGTGGACATGTATGCCGAGCCGGAGATGCTGCACGACGCCATGGCCTTCCTGGAGGAGGGGCACCACCGGCTGGTGCGGCAATACGTGGAGCAGAACCTGCTGTCGCTGAATAACGATAACACGTATCACAGCTCCGGCGGCAACGGGTATACCGACGAGCTGCCGGCGCCGGGCTTCGATCCCGCCCGCGTGCGCCCCTGCGACATGTGGGCTAGCGCCGAGGCGCAGGAGCTGGCGCAGGTAAGCCCGGAACAGCATGCCGAGTTCGTACTGCCCTACGAAAAGCGCCTACTGGCGCCCTTCGCGCTCACCGGCTACGGCTGCTGCGAAGACCTGACGCGCAAGCTTGATGACGTGCTGACCATTCCGCACATCCGCCGCATCTCCATCTCGCCGTGGTCCGATGTCGTCGCCTGCGCCGAGAAGCTGCAGGGGACGGCCATCTTCTCCTGGAAGCCGCAGCCCTCGCACCTGGTGAACGAATTCAACGCCGACTTCGTGCGGAATTACCTTCGCCACACCGTCGACGCCTGCCAGGCCAACGGCTGCGCCTTGGAGATGATCCTCAAAGACACCCACACCTGCGAATCCCACCCCGAGCGCTTCGGCCAGTGGACGCAAATCGCCCGCGAGGAAGCCGAGCGCGCCGGGGCAGTGGTGTCGCCGTAGGAGGAGCCATGACCCCTGCGCCATGTCCGCTGGTCACGCGGGAAGATATCCGGCTTGGGATGATCGGCTGCACCGCCGGCAACGGGCACCCATACTCGTGGAGCGCTATCTTCAACGGCTACGACCGCGAGCGCATGACCCGCGAGTGCCCATTCGCCGGCATCCCGCTGTATCTGAATAAGGAGCCGGCGGAGACGCTACAACTGCCCGGCGCCTGGGTCACCCATATCTGCTGCACAGGCGACGGCGGCTTCACCGCGGAGCATGTGGCGGCCTGCAGCCATATTCCGCACGTGGTGGATACGCCTGCGGCCATGCTCGGCGCGGTCGATGCCGTCATCATTGCCACCGACATCGGCGCCGAGCACGTGGAGCGCGCCCGTGCCTTCGTGGAAGCCGGCCTGCCGGTGTTCATCGATAAGCCGCTGGTTGATAACGCGGCGGACCTACGGACTTTTCAGCAATGGGTCGCCGATGGCAAGCCGATCATGTCATCGAGCTGCATGCGCTATGCGAAGGAGTTCCTGCCGTACCGGCTCTCCACCCATGAGCTGGGCGAGCTGCGCTTCGCGAGCATCACCACGCCGAAGAGCTGGGAGCGCTACGGCATCCACGCGCTGGAGGCCATCTACCCGATCCTTGGCCCCGGTTTTCTCACTGTGCGCAACACCGGCACCGCTGAGCGCAACATCGTCCATCTCACCCACCGGAACGGCGCCGATGCCGTGGTAGTCGCCACCGCCGACATGTATGGCGCTTTCGGCTGCCTGCAGCTCTGCGGCACCGCCGGGCACGCGCAGGCGGCGTTCAGTGACACCTTCTTCGCCTTTCAGGCGCAGTTGGCGGCGTTCATCGACTACCTGCGCACGGGGGTGCGGCCGTTCCCATTCGAGGAGACGGTCGAATTGATGCACCTGGTCATCGCCGGCATACGCAGCCGCGACGACGGCGGTCGCGCGGTGGCGCTAGCTGAGATTGAATGAGGCACCGATGTCGATTCTCGATTGCTTTTCGTTGACGGGCAAAGTCGCGCTGGTCACCGGCGGCGCCGGGCTCTACGGCCGGCAGATCGTCCAGGCGCTGGCGGAGGCCGGCGCGTGCGTCTACATCGCCTCGCGCGGCCTGGAAGCGCTGGAAATGCTGGCGACCGAGCACCGTGCGGCGGGGTATGACGTGCGCGCCTTGCGATTCGACCAGGCCGACGAATCCTCAATTGCCGCCGTGCGCGACGCCATCACCGCCGAGTGCGGCGCGCTGCACATTCTCGTCAACAACGCCGTCGCCCGCCCGGTGAAACACGGCTACTTTGACGAAGCTGCCGCCATCGAGGAAAGCCTGCGCGTGAACGGCACCGGGCTCATTCTGCTCACCCGCGCCATGGGCGAGGTGATGGCCGACGGCGGGTCGATCATCAACATCGGCTCCATCATGGGCCTCATTGGCGTCGAGCCGCTCAACTACCGGGGGACGGAGATGAGCGGCTGGTATCCCGATTACTTCTTCCATAAGGGCGGCATGACCAACCTGACGCGTTTCCTTGCCAGCTACTACGGCCCGCGTGGCATCCGCGTCAATTGCGTGCATCCCGGCGGCCTGCGGACGCCCGACCAGCCGGACGCCTTCGTGCGCAACTACAGTGAGCGCACTTGCCTGGGACGACTGGCCAATGACACCGATCTCATGGGCATCATCGTCTACCTGGCGTCGGATGCCTCGCTGTATGTCACCGGCGCGAATATCCCCATCGACGGCGGCTACACCGCGAAGTAGGGCACCATGGAGACCGTTTCCTGGCGTGAATACCGGCTCACGCGCATGATGCTGGGCACCGTGCAGTTCGGCCAGCCGTACGGCGTGGCCAACCGCACCGGCCAACCCGGCGAAGACGCCGTGCGCGCCATCGTGCGGGCGGCGCTGGACGGCGACCTGAACGGCTTCGACACCGCCGCCGCCTACGGCAGCAGCGAAGCGGTGCTGGGCCGGGCGTTGGCCGCGCTGGGCGTGACCGACCGTGTAGTGGTGGTCACCAAGGTGCAGCCTCTGCCACCCGATGTGCTGGCCGATTCCGAACTAGCGGCTGCCGCCATCGAGGCGTCGGTGGCCGAGTCGCGGCGCCGGCTGGGCATGGATGAACTGCCCATCGTGCTGTTCCATCGCGAGAGCGATGCCGTCTATCTTCCGGTGTTGCACCGGTTGCGCGAGCGGGGGTGGCTGCGCTATGCCGGCGTCTCCTGCGACAACCGGCCCGGGCCGGCGCGTGAGTTCGCCGTGCATCCGGAGGTGGCGGCGATGCAACTGCCCGCCAACCTGCTGGACCGCCGCCATCGCGACAGCGGCGCCTTCGCCGCGGCGGCGGCGCGCGAGGTGGCTCTCTTCATCCGCAGCGCCTATCTGCAAGGCCTGCTGCTGATGCCCGAGGACGCCGTGCCGCTGGCGCTGCGCGCGGTGCTGCCGGTGCGGCGTCGGCTGGATCGCCTCGCCGCGCAGGCCGGCATCACCCCCGCCGCGTTGGCGGTGCGCTACCTGCTGGGGTTGCCCGGCGTCACCAGCGTGCTCACCGGCGTTGAGACCCCAGAGCAGGTGCGCGATAACCTGGCCGTCTTCGCGCAGGGGCCGCTGCCGGCCGACCTGCACGCCGCGGTGGAGGCCGTCGATCCGGATTTGCCTGCGGCCATCATCACCCCCGCAATGTGGCCGGCGCTGATCGCGGAGTCCTGACAGAAGGCGCAGATCAATACCCGTGAATATCAGCGTTGAATGATCTTGAGAATGAAATGTGCCGGTGAATACGGAACGGTGTAATACTATATGATCGGTCAATATCACACTGCATGCGTATGGGCGAATTCCTCATGCGTGATAGGAGCTTGAGGATGTCACTATCATTACATCCATCCTGGCCGGTCATCGCCAGCTACGATGCGCAGTACCTGCGCCGGGTTGCGTTACCGCTGGGCGGCATTGGCACCGGCACGGTTTCGCTGGGCGGGCGTGGCGACCTGCGCGACTGGGAACTGTTGAACAAGCCGGCGAAGGGGACGTTCTCGCCGAACAGAGGTGCCTTCTTCGCGCTATATGCGAAAGCCGGGGATGCCCCGGCGGTGACGCGCGCGCTCGAAGGACCCATCGATGTCGAGGACTACGAGGGCGCCAGCGGCTGCCCGCTGCCGAATCACGGCCTGCCGCGCTTCCGCGGTTGCAGTTTTCACACCGCCTACCCGCTGGCGCAGATTCTCCTTGCCGATCCGGATGTGCCGCTGACGGTTCGCCTGGAAGCGTTCAATCCTTTCGTTCCCGCCGACGCCGATGCCAGCGGCCTGCCTATCGCCGTGCTGCGCTACGTGCTGACGAATACCACGGACGTGACAGTGACAGCGAGTGTGTGCGGCACGTCGCCGCATTTTTTCGCGGCGGGTGGGGAGAAGACCGCGGTGGTCATGAATGGCGACGGCCTGCATGGCGTGCAGCTCGGTATTCATGACGGCGACCGCTGGGCTGAGTCGTGGGGGTCTTTCGCCATCGCCACGCCTGAGGCGGACGTGACCATCCGCACCGCCTGGGTGCAGAAGGGCTGGTCCGGCGCGCTGCTCGATTTCTGGGATGACTACTCCGAAGACGGCCGTCTCGATTCCCGCGAGGGCACGCCTTTCGCCTCGGTAGCGGCCTCCTTTACCATTCCGCCGCACGGGGAGCGGACGGTCACCTTCTTGTTGGTCTGGCATTTTCCCAACCGCATGAGCTGGACGCCGACGCCGGACGCGGAGAAGGCGTTGTGCTGCGGTGACGGCGAGTGCGCCTCGCATGACGTGGTGGGCAACTACTACACCACACAGTTTACCGACGCCTGGGATGCCGCGGTGCAAGCGTATCCACGTCTGCCGGCGCTGGAGGCGACTACCGTGCAGTTTGTCCGCGCGGTGTGCGACAGTTCGTTGCCTGATGTCGTGAAGGAGGCGGCACTGGCAAACTTGAGCACGCTGCGCAGCCAGACGTGCTTTCGCACCGCCGATGGCTTGTTCTTCGGCTGGGAAGGTTGCAACGACGGCGCCGGCTGTTGCCACGGCTCCTGCACCCATGTGTGGAATTACGAGCAGGCCGCCGCGTTCCTCTTCGGCGATCTCTCCCGGAAGATGCGATCAGTAGAGTTCGGCCCGGCGATGCTGGAGAATGGGCTAATGTGCTTCCGCGTCGCACAGCCGATCTCCCGCGCCACTGCCTGGCCAGTGGCGGCGGCGGACGGGCAGATGGGCTGCCTGATGAAGCTTCATCGCGACTGGCAACTGAGCGGCGACGACGATTTCCTGCGTGGCCTGTGGCCGAATGCGCGCAAAGCGCTGGCCTTCTGCTGGATTCCCGGCGGGTGGGACGCGGACCAGGATGGCGTGATGGAGGGATGCCAGCACAACACCATGGACGTCGAGTATTTTGGGCCTAATCCGCAGATGGATATCTGGTACCTGGGCGCGCTGCGCTGCGGCGACGAGATGGCCCGTGCGATGGGTGACACCGCTTTTGCTGATCGTTGCCGGGCGCTCTACGACCGCGGCCGCGCGTGGATCGACGCCAATCTGTTCAACGGCGAGTATTACGAGCAGCAGGTGTGGCCGCCGATGGCGCAGGAGAAGATCGCCCCCGGCCTGCAGGCGAACATGGGCGCGACGAACCTGAATGACCCGCAGTTCCAGATCGGTCCCGCCTGCCTGGTGGACCAGCTCGTTGGGCAGTTTCTGGCGCATGTCTGTGATCTCGGTCATCTCACCGATTCCGCGCACATCACGGCGACGCTGCGGAGCATCTATCGCTACAACTTTCAGTCGTTGGATGGCCACTTCAACAACATGCGCTCCTACGCCATGGCGGGCGAGACGGGCGTGCTGATGGCCACCTATCCGCGCGGACACCGACCGAAATGGCCCTTCCCCTACTTCAACGAGGTGATGACCGGTTTCGAGTATACCGCTGCCGTGGGCATGCTTTACGAGGGCATGCGCGATGAAGGCCTGGCGATCATCGCTGCCATCCGCGCTCGCTACGATGGCCGCAAGCGCAATCCCTTCAACGAGGCGGAATGCGGCAACCACTACGCGCGGGCGATGGCCAGTTGGGGGGCGATTCTGGCCCTCACCGGCTTCCACTACTCCGGTGTCGACGCCGCGCTGGCGCTGGCGCCGCTGTCTGGCCCCACGTTCTGGTCTACCGGCGATGCCTGGGGCACGTATGCCGTCGATAATGCGCGGGTGACGATCACGGTGCTTTTCGGTGCGCTGCCGTTGCGGCAGGTGACGGTATGCGGCATAGGTGAGGCGCATCTCCCCGCCGCAGCGGTTCTCCGCGCCGGCGAGGCTCGTACGCTGGAGATTGAGCCGAATGGCGCGGCGGTGTGACGGGTGAATCGTGGCTACGCCGGCGCCTCGGATGTGTTATCGATGTCTGCCCACCTATATAGAACAGTGTCTGCCCACCGCTGTCGTATCAGCATGTGGCCGAAAATCCTGCATGAAAGACCACGGCGCCCCGCGAGATGTCGTCGCCGAAGGGGAGGGCGAGGAAATATTGTGGGGGAACATCGGCCAGCGTGAGTTCCGTACGGTTGCGGAAGCCGAAGCGCATGTAGTAGCCGGGATCGCCGACCAGGACACAGCCGTGCGCGCCGAGGGCGTGCAACTGCCGCAGCCCTTCGCGGATCAGCGCCGAACCGATGCCCTGGCGCTGGTATTCAGGCTGCACCGAGACGGGACCGAGGCCGTACCACCCATCGTCCCGGCCGGCAATTGTCACCGGGGAAACGGCGACATGGCCAACCACGCGGCCCTCGACTTCAGCCACCAGCGAGAGCGTGAGCGCATGCGCGGCGCGTAGCGCATGAATGATGTATTGCTCGGTCTGATGGCTGAACGGGTGGTTCGCAAACGCGGCTGTTGTCACTGCGGTGATCGCCTCAATGTCAGCGACGGTCTCATGCCTGATATGCATATACAGCCTTTCGTGCGCCGATGTCATCTTACGGCGTGTCATCGTTATCAGTGCGGGGGCGATTTTCGTCCGGGATGTCTGCGCTTGCGAGCCCCAGGAGATCGCAGAGATCCGCTTTGTGCAGCAGGCGTGTCAGGTCCAGAGAGGCGGTCTCCACCACGCGGGCGAAGTGCGCTTCCTTCTCGCGCAGTAGGCGGGCGATGCGCTGTTCAATGGTGTCCGCCATGAGATACCGGTAGACGTTGACCGGAGACGGCTGGCCGATGCGGTGGGTACGGTCTTCCGCCTGGCGTTCCAGGGCGGGGTTCCACCAGCGGTCGAAGTGGAAGACGTAAGAGGCGCATTGCAGGTTCAATCCCTGTCCGCCGGCGTGCAGGGAGAGGATGAGGGCGCCGTGCCGGCCGTGCCGGAACTCGGTGATCAACTCGGCCCGTTCGTGCGGGGACAACTCGCCGGTATACACCAGCGCCGTGCCTACGAGCGTGCGGAAGCGGACGGTTTAGTGGCGCTGCGCGAGCTGGGCGAGGTGCGGGTGGAGCACGTGCTGGCGCTCATCACCCGGCTGAAGCAACTCTGCAACTTTAGCCCGGACGGCTCAGGAGCACCTCCAAATTGCTGCTGGAATGCGACGGCGCGCTGACGGTCCTGAGCTACCACCCAGCGAACATACCGCGGCGTGCAGTCCACCAAGCGGGCAATCTCCGCCGTAGGTCGTCCCTGCTGGTCATAGATAAGGAGTTCTCCCAACCACGGAATTCGGAGAAAAATGGGCGATGGAGAGAGATTTTGAACTCAAATCGGGGGGAGCGAAGTCCAGAGCTTTCTGCCTTCCCCGGCCTTTTCACGCGTGGAATAACGGAAAATCAGGCTGGGGAGAGACAGTTCGTTTTGTAAATGGTACGGAGGCGAATCGTCGAACCGCCGCCCCCCAATTGCCCGAAACGCCCAGCAACGATCATCGCGAAGGCTGTGGGGGTCCTATGGTCACTACCACCCGGCACACGCTCTTGAATGAATACGGCAGGACATTCGTCGGCTGCACGACGCCGTCAACCGCAATGCTGATCCCACTGGTCGACGGCAGACCGTGCGGATTTCGCACCTCGATCTCGTAGCGACATCCCCGGATGCGGCGGCAGACCTGGTAGCTTTTCCAGTCCCGCGGCGTGCAGGGACTGATGACAATGCCTGTCAATGTCGGTCGCACGCCAAGGATATATTCCCAACCCACGGTATGCATCCAGGAGGCGCCGCCGGTCAGCCAGGCAAGCTGACCACGACCGAACTGCTCGTGGTCCGGTCCGTAGACCCAGGAGGAGAAGGCGTAGGGCTCGTTGCCGTAGCGGTCAGGATCTTTCGCCAGCATCGGCGGCAGAATGGCGCTGTAATAGGCCCAGGCACGCTCATCGTTGCCCAGCAGCGCTTCGGCCATCACTGCCCAGGTGTTGGCATGCAGGAAGATGCCGCCGTTTTCGCCTGCGCCCGGCGCATTGCTATTGAAGGGGGTTTTCCTGTCGAGCATCGTTGTAAATGGTGGGGTAAATAGACGAATACCGTATTCCGTTGCGAGCTTCCGGTTGGCCGAATCCATGGCCCGGTGCGTTTTCACCGAATCCAACGTGCCTGCGATCACCGCCCAGGATTGCGCATTCAGGAAAATTTTCGCCTCTTTGTTGCTCCGGCTGCCCATGACCATCCCGTCCATGAGCAGGCGCTTGAACCACGCGCCATCCCAGCAGGCGTCGGAATTCAGCACTGTCGTGTAATGCCGGATCTTCTCTCCCAGCCAGGATTGCTCTACCGGCTGTTTCGCCACCGTCAGCATCTCGATCAGCAGGCGGGCCGCATAGATAAACTGTTCGGCGACCATCACGCTTTGCACATCGCGATACGCCGAAGAGAACAACGTCAACATGTCGTTCCAGTCGACGTCGAAGATCAGCGGCAAGCCCTGCCCGCCGTCGTGCTCGCCGATGAAGCGCATGCCGCGCAGGATGTGGTCGAGGATGGTGCCTTCGCCCGTGTCATAATAGGGGACGACCTCATCGAGCAATGTAAAGTCGTCGGTTTCGGCCAGGTAGCGATAGACGGTGAAGACGCCCCAGAGCGCGGCGTCGATCCGGGTCCACGCCATGTCGGTCGTCTGCATAGTTTGCGGGTTGACGCCCGTGACAGTCTTGCCGCTCGCGAGCATGGTTTGGTAGAGCTTCAATATCCTGGCGCGTGCAAATTCCGGAAAGAACGTCACGGCCGGCATGGCATCCTGCATCGAATCCCGGAAGCGCAAGGCGTCCCCCGACCCGGTATGCCGCGAGGAGATCGAGCGCGAAACTTTGTTGGTGACGGTGCAGTTCACCGGAAACCAGGTGTTGAGCATCGCGTTCAATTCCGGTACCGGCGTGGTGACCTGCGCCGCGGATAATGTCTCGTCCCACTGCTGGCGTACGCGCGCATAAGCGCGATCGATCGCCGCTGGACGCTGATATTTCCGTATGAGCTTGCGGCTTTCCGTCATCTGCTCAGAGACCGCGTGCAGGTAGGCAATGCGCCGGGTCTCGCCGGGGGGGATGACCAGTGTGTTCTCCAGCACGCCGCAGGAGTAACGACCGCCGTCACGCAGCTCCGATCCGGCCAGGCCGTGCTCCAGGCCAAGCGGATTGGCCTCGGTCCGGCCGGCGCCGATAAAGATATCGCGGTCGACGTCGAACCCCTGCACCTTCTGGGTTGCGGCGAAAATACTCTTGCCGAAAAACGGCGCTTCCCAGGCGAAATAATCCAGCATGACGCCATTCACCGCCCGGTCGAACCAGGCCCGATACTGGTTGCCACACACGAGAAACGCCTCGGTATCTTTTTCATACCCATGCAGCGAAAACTCGACGTAGGTGTTCAGCGTCAGGTGCTTGGCAGCATCCGTCTCATTCGTCAGGGTGACGTCCCAGATCATGACATTATCGTCAGGCGGGATGAAATAGCGCACGTCCGCGCGCACACCGTTCTTGGTCGCGAGGAACCGCGTGCTGCCCGGCGCGTGACGGCACTCAAAGCGGTCCAACTCCGTCATGACGGGATAAAAGGAGGGATTCCACACCGTCTCCCCATCGCGGATATACAGGTAGAAACCGGGAGAATCGACCGGCAGACCGTTGAAACGATACCGGGTCAAGCGGCCATGCACCGGTTCGCGAAACCAGCCCGTTCCGCCCGCGCCCTGGGAAATGAACGCCTGCAGGTCTTTCCCCATCAGGTAGTTGATCCATGGCGCCGGCGTGTTGGGGTTGCAGATCACGAACTCGCGGTGGTCATGATCGAAGTAGCCGTACTTGGTGTATGACATGACGGTCTCCCGGGTCACAGTGCTACCGGCAACTATACCATACCTCTACGGTCATCACCAACACGCCGGAAGAAACGGAACAGTGGTCACCGGTCGCCGTTGATGGCGAGGTGTTGCCGGGGAGCGTCGCGATCATCAGAGCGGTTGGCGGACGACGGCATCCAGCCAGGCCTGCGCGATAAGCCAATGCCCCTGGGCATTGGGATGGATCCCATCGAAAGACCAGTAATCGGGCGGGGTGGATGACAACGCCTGCTGGAACACCTGGCTGAGCGGCACCAGCACGGCATCGTGTTCGCGCGCCAGCGCGCGCACCACTTCGGCCAGCACAGCGACCGTAGCCAGGCCGGCGTCGGTCACGACACCGACTTTCAACACGAACGGCTCACACAGCACCAGTTGCACGGTCGGCAACGCCTGACGGGTTGACGCGAGGAGCTCGCGATAGGTCGCGGCGTAAACCTCTATCGGGGTATGATGCGCGGGCGCTTGCACTTGCGCATCATTCACGCCAACAAGAATGCTCAGCAAATCCGGGCATAAATCCAGGCAATCTACCTGCCAGCGATTGCGCAAATTGCTGATGCCGTCGCCGCCGATACCGCGATTCAGGAAGGTGAGGCCGTCATGCGGGCGCGTCGCGAGTAACTGCGACGCCACGAGCATGGCGTAACCGGCACCGAGCTGATACGCATTGCAGACCTCGTGAGGCATGCGAAACGCATTCGTAATCGAATCACCTTGAAAGAGCACGGTCGTCGATGGGGCCAACATGCACAAATTCCTCCGCTGTCTGGAACGCGCCAACGCGCGAATGGGTGTATTGTCTGTCAGTGCCGCATATTCTGTCAACCGGCAAGAGCAATGCCCGCCCGTGTGTCTAGCGGGCAGAGTAAATTCTGGTACGGGGGTGAGTATTCGGACCCGCGCCGGTCGGCAGCGTTTCCATCACGCGAATCCCAGCAGATCGCACAGATCCTCTTTATGTAGCAGGCGCGTCAAGTCCAGCGAAGCAGTCTCCACCACGCGGGCGAAGAGCGCTTCCTTCTCACGCAGCAGGCGGGCGATGCGCTGTTCGATGGTGTCCGCCATGAGATACCGGTAGACATTGACGGGGGATGGCTGTCCGATGCGGTGGGCGCGGTCTTCCGCCTGGCGTTCGAGGGCGGGGTTCCACCAGCGGTCGAAGTGGAAGACGTAGGATGCGCACTGCAGGTTCAAGCCCTGCTCGCCGGCGCGCAAGGAGAGGATGAGGGCGCCATGTCGGCCGCGCTGGAACTCGGTGATCAACGCGTTCCGTTCGTGCGGGGACAACTCGCCGGTATAGACCAGCGGCGTGAAACGGCGCAGTCCTGCCGCGATGCGCCGCGCGCCATAGTCATCATTGACAAACTGGGTAAAGATCAGCGCCCGATGACCGTCGGCGACCAATTCCTCCAGCCGTCCGCGCAGGTCGTCCAGCTTGGCTGACACGCCGTCCGGGCTGAAGTTGCAAAGTTGCTTCAGCCGGGTGATAAGCGCCAGCACGTGTTCCACCCGCACCTCGCCCAGTTCGCGCAGCGCCACCAGGCCGTCCGCTTCCGCGCGTTCGTAGGCCCGGCGTTGCGCCGGTGGCATGGGCAAAGCGAGGTCAGTGACGAGTTTAGGCGGCAGATCGCGCAGCACATCCGCCTTGCGCCGGCGCACCTGGTGCTGATTCAGTGCCGCCTGCAGACTGGGGCCATCGGACGGCATGGGCACGCCGGTCACGAATTCCAGGATCGAGGCAACGTCGTCGGTGCGATTTTCCAGTGGCGTTCCGGTGAGCGCCCAGGCCCGCCCGCGCGGCAGGCGCTTGCAGACGCGCGCCAAACTCGCCTCGCGATTTTTGATCTTCTGCGCTTCGTCGAGTATCACGACATCCCACGGGATGCCATTTGGACCATCCAGCAAACTGCCTGCATCCATGCGCAACGTTTCATAGGAGGTGAGGGTGACGTGCGCGGGGTAGCGCCACTGCCAGGCGCGCGCGCCGGCCGCGCCATGCACACAGATGACGCGCAGTTCCGGCGCCCAGCGCGCGAGCTCGTCCTGCCACTGCAGCAGCACTCCCGCCGGCGCGACGATGAGCGCTCGGCGCACGTCTTGCCGGCAGCAGAGGATGCGCAGTGCCGCGATGGCCTGGATCGTCTTCCCCAGTCCCATCTCGTCACCGAGCAGCAGCGCCGGCGCCTGCAGCAGCACCTGGATCCCAATACGCTGGAAGGGGAATAGCGGGGCGGGTCAGTGCAATGGTCCCTGTGGATTGAGCAGCACAGCCGGCGGCGGCTGCAGCACCGCGAGCAGCCGGCGGGCGAGGGCATCCTGGCGCTCGCGCGCCAGCCGGGTCATTTCCGCCACCCGCGCCGCCTCGCTGGTCCCCGCGTGGCCAGTGGCGGTAGCCGGGGGTGCGAGGGGCGGCGGGTACAGCAGGCGCGCTAAATTGACGGCGCGGGCGCGCCAGCGCTTCACATAGCCGGCACGGGCGACGGGGGTATCCTGCCGACCGCGCAGCGCCTGTGTATTCGCGGTACGCAGCACGGGCAGGTGGCGCAGGGTGGCCGGCGGGAGCGGCACAGCGTGATCGGTCTCGTGCTGCCACCAGTGGTCACGCATGGTCGGCCCACAGGTCGCCATAGACTTCGCGCAAGCCCGCCTGTGCCCGCGTGAAGGGTTCCAGCGCCAGTCCACTCTCGACCAGGCGATCGAAGAGCGCGGCGCCACCGCCGGCCGGTTCCTCCGGTGTCCAGTAGACGCGCACCGGCAGCACTTCGCCTTGCTCGTCCACGGTTTCGATCTCCCGCGCGGCCTCGTCGGCATGGTAGCCGATGAGACGATCGGCCGGCGCGAGACGCGCGACGGGGATAGCAAGTCGTAATCCGCCCCGGCTGCCGAAAACATGCGGTCCGACGACATCGGCACGGCAGAGCAACAGCGCGGGCGTGAGCGTGACGGCCTCGAACAGGCTGATGGCCAGCCGGCGCAGCGCGGCGTCTTCGCGATCGATGTCCCGCCAAAGCGCGGGGGCCATCAACTCCACGCGATTGTAGGCGAATTCCAGCGGCTCACCGCGCGCATTGATGATGAGCAGCGCGCCGAAGCGCTCGTCGCGTGCCGGCAGGAGGGGCGCGCGATGGAAAAAGGCCGCCAATCCCAACTGTGCGACTTCATCGGCATCATGGAAGGTAATCGGCACGGGTGTCCTTTATAAGATGATCTGCGGCTCGTTGGCATCCGGCGCATCGGATTGCAGGTCGACGTCCTCGTCGTAGGACTGGGTGACGGTTTCGACGACCATTTCCGCCTGCGCGTCGTACAGGCGCCGTAAATCCCAGGCGTTGATCCACGCGCGCACGTACTGGCGCATACCGGTGCTGGCGGCATACTCGCGCACCTCGCCCATGACCGGCGCCGTCCAGTGGTAAGCGCCGGCATACAGCGCCGCCACCCGCTCGGTGATCTTCCGCACCTGGGCGCGCGTGGGCGGTCGCAGTTCAATCCCCTTGCTTTTGATGGCGCGCATGCCGGCTTCCGCGGCGGGGATCATCGCTTCGTCGCGCGTGCCTTGCAGCCGCGCAGGAATCATCTCCAGGTCATTCTTGCGCCCATAGAGCACCTGACCGGTATAATCTTTGGTGATGGTGAAGACGGTGGCCAATCCGGGGGTGGCCGCATCCTTGGCGTAGCCGAGGAGCTCCGCCAGGTGCGCATACGCGCGCCCGCGTTGGCGCACGCTGTATTTTGAGATCATCTCCGTCTCGTCGAAGAGCAGCACCCAGCCGGTGTAGCCGGCGGCTTTGAAAAAGCGGCTCAGAAAGGCGAAGCGCTGCAGCACGGCGCCGCGTTGCGGTGCGGCTACCTGGAACTGCGTTAACTCTATCTCGCGCAACGCTGCCCGCAAATCGCTCACCCGCATCGGGTAGCCGGTCCACTCGGCGATGATCTTCTCGCGCAAGTAATCGGCGTCCCGCGCGCCTTCGCCCAGTTCGCGATCTGTATCACTGACAAAGAGTCGTCGGATACTGATATTGACTGGCCGAAGGGCAACCCGAAGGGATACGCGGCATGGTTCCTAGGGCAGATGCGGCCTATTTTCGATGCACGGCGAAAATCCATGGCCGAGCAGATCAAGGCCAGCATTGATGATGTGCCGGAGTATAAAGTAAAGACCCCGCTCCAGCGCGCCATCCAGATATTGAAGCGCCACCGGGACATCTACTTTGAAAACAATGGCGATAACAAGCCGACTTCCATCATAATCACCACGCTGGCTGCTCTGGCGTATGGCAATCAGGCTGACCTGTACGATGCGCTGGTTGCCATCATCAGCGGCATGCCATCTTTCCTCCAGAAAGATGCAGTAGGAAACTGGCAACTGCCAAATCCGGTGAATCCGGGAGAGAATTTCTGCGAACGGTGGAAAAACCACCCGGCGCGCCCGCTGTATTTCATGGCTTGGTTGCAGAAGGTACAAAGCGACATCGACGACATCCTTTCCGGCTTGACAATCGATGAGGTTGCGCTGAAAGCGCGGCCCGCCTTCGGTACACGTGCTGTCAATGAGGCGTTGACACAGCACAAAAATCGCACGGCGCGGGCTACTGTAACAAGCAGGTTGTCGTTGGCAACGGCGATCATAGAAAAATCCAATCCGACGCCGCGGCACTGGAGTATCTGACGGTATGACTAAATGGCATCAGGCTGATCCAGCTCGTTTCCAGGAAGAACAACGTCGGCTCCATGCGGAATACCCAACATTGCGCCTGGAGGTTGTGGACGATAGGGTGGAAGCTGATGGCATCTATACCCTTGAGGATGAGGGGAATCCTGAAAAGGTTCACGTCGAAACCTGGTGCATTAAATTTGCACATTTGCTCGAACGCCACAGTGCCCAGTCTTTGCGGAGGAATTGGTCACATGGGCACACCTGCTGGACCGCCATCGAATACCGATATACCCGTCATCCGGAAGCGTGCGGTGGTCTACGCACGCATGTCCACGGACCACCAGCAATACTCCACCGAAAATCAGTGCGACGTCATCAACGAGTATGCTGCCACGTATGACCTGGAAATCGTGCGGGTCTACGCCGACGAAGGCAAGAGCGGTCTGCGGATCGATGGGCGCGACTCGCTGAAGCGGCTAATCGACGACGTCCAACAGCCCCAGCGCGACTTCGATGTGATCCTGGTCTATGATGTCAGCCGCTGGGGCCGGTTCCAGGACGCCGATGAGAGCGCTTACTACGAATATATCTGCCGGCGCGCCGGGGTGGACGTCTGCTACTGCGCGGAACAATTCCTTAACGACGGCAGCCCGGTCTCAACCATCGTGAAGGGCGTCAAGCGCGCGATGGCTGGTGAGTATAGCCGCGAGCTCTCCGCCAAAGTCTTCAAGGGCCAGTGCCGCCTCATCCAACTGGGGTTCCGGCAGGGCGGGCCGGCGGGTTTCGGTCTGCGCCGCATTCTAGTTGACCAGCATGGCACCATCAAGAGCGAACTGGCGCGCGGAGAGCACAAAAGCATCCAGACGGACCGCGTGATCCTCACCCTCGGCCCACCCGCCGAGGTGCAAATTGTCCGCGACATCTACCTGTGGTTCGTGCAGGAGCGGAAAACCGAGCGGGAGATCGCCGGCCTGCTGAATATGGCGGGGATCGCGAGCGATTCCGGTCTCCCCTGGACGCCCGGCACCGTGCACCAGATTCTCACCAACGAAAAGTATATCGGCAACAACGTCTACAATCGCATCAGCTTCAAGCTCAAAAAGAAGCGCGTCAGGAACGCGCCTGACATGTATATCCGAGCTGCCGGCGTGTTCGAGCCGGTCGTAGACACCGGGATATTCGCCGATGCGCAGCAAATTATCCAGGTGCGGGCGCGCCGGTATTCAGACGATGAGTTGATCGGCCTATTGGGCCAGATGCTGCAGCAGCACGGGCGACTCTCCGCGCTCATCATCGACGAATGCGAGGAAGCACCATCAAGCGCCGTTTACCGCAATCGCTTCGGCAGTCTGATCCGGGCCTACCGGATGGTCGGTTATACCCCAGAGCACGACTACGCTTTCATCGAGATCAACCGCCGCCTGCGCGACCTGTTCCCTCAGGTGCTGGAACACGTCATGACCGAGATGCGGAAACACGGCGCGTTAGTCGAACACAATCACCTTTCGGACCTGTTCACGATCAACGGTGAATTCACCGTCTCGCTGGTAATCGCCCGCTGCCACGAGACGCCGGGCGGAATGCGCCGCTGGATTATCCGGTTGGAGAACTCACTTTGCCCCGACCTGACGGTCGCCGTTCGCATGAGCCCGGACAACACCCAGCCGCTTGACTACTACCTGCTGCCGGCCACCGCCGCAGGTCAGTGAACTCCTGCTCCTACTGGACCACGGCGAGGAGCGGCTGATCAGCGCGGTCGAGCGCGGGAAGATCGCGCTGTGGGCAGCCGTCATCATTGCCAGGAGTGAGGACAAGGAGGCACAGTTGGCGCTCGCAGAAGCCCCCGAGGAAGGCAAGCCCAACGGCA
>CAZPYA010000093.1:0-22019 GCA_964590255.1 uncultured bacterium | reverse complement strand
GCCGCTGACGCTGGCGGCGCTGGCGGCGGGCAAGGCGGTGATGTGCGAGAAGCCGATGGCGGTGACGCTGACGGACTCGCGGGCGATGGTGGAGGCAGCCGAACGCGCGGGCGCCTTTTTGCAGATCGGCTTTGAGCTGCGCTACTCGCGCCTCTACACGCAGGTGAAGGACTGGATCGACGCCGGGCTGCTCGGGGCGGTGATCAACACGTCCTGCTACTACATCTGCAGCGAGTTCCACCACAAGGGCTCATGGCGCAACAGCCTCGCCACCGGCGGCAGCATGTTTGGCGAGAAGCTGAGCCACTACGTGGACCTGCCGCGCTGGTGGATCGGCGCCAACGTGACGGACGTCATCTCGGTGTGCGCGCCGAACGTCATCCCCTACTACGAGGTGCGCGACAACTACCACACCACCTATCGCTTCACCAATGGCGCGGTGAGCCAACTCACCTTCATGATGGCCCCCGGCGCCACCTTCCGCGGCGACCCGCTGCAGGACGTGGTGAGCCAGCAGCACGGCGACGGGCACAACCTGCGCTTCCTGGTGGTGGGCACGCACGGCGCGGCGGAATGCGATGTCTTCGCCCGCACCATCAAGCGCTGGGCGTTCGGCGACTCCCCGGCGTGCTTCACCTCAACCTGGGTCGACACCCTCACCTGGGACCCCGCCGACGACCACCTCTACTTCCACAACACGCTAGAGCAGACCCACGACATCGTGCGCCGCGTGCGCGACGGCCTGCCACCGAAGACCAGCGCCCGCGACGCCTACGAGACGATGAAACTGTGCTTCGCGGCGGAGCAGTCGGCGGATAGCGGACGGCTCGTGGCGTTGAGCGAGATGTAGACTCAGTGTGCCCCCACCCGGCTGCGCAGGTAAGCCACCACCAGCATGTGCTGCTGGGCTTTCGCGATATCGTAGGGAGTGTTGCCGCGCGTGTCGCGCAGGGTGGGGTCGGCGCCGAGGTGGACGAGCAGCGCCGTGCCGTCCAGGTTGCCGCGCAAGGCGATTTCGTGCAGGGGCGTCCAGCCGTTCTGGTCACGGGTATTGACGGTGGCGCCACGGGCGACCAGCAACTCGGCCACGTCCAGGCTGCCGCGCTCGGCGGCGGCGTGCAGCGGGGTGCGCCCGCGGCTGTCGGTGGCGGCGATCATCGCGCCATGGTGCAGCAGATACTCCGCCATCTCCGTGTCGCCTTCGGCGGCGGCCACGTGCAGGGGCGTCCAGCCGAAGTCGTTGTGGGCGTTGATGTCGGCGCCTTTTCCCAGCAGCAGTTCCACCATCTCGCGGTCACCCATCTCCGCGGCCACATGCAGTGGAGTCCAGCCGAAGTTGTCGCGGGCATTCACCTGCGCGCCGCAGTAGACGAGGTAAGCCACCTCTTCGGTGTTGCCGCGTTCGGCGGCCAGATGCAGTGGGGTGGCGCCAATAGCGTCGCGCACGTTGACGTTGCCGCCGTGCATGAGCAACTGGCCCAGGGCATGAAGATCGCCCTTCCAGGCCATCTCATGAATCGGGGTCCAGCCTTGATGAGTGCGGGTACCCATGGCTTCTCCTCCTTTCGGAAGCAGCCCCCTCCGAGACACCTACACCAACTATACTACTGAGATGGCGTTTTAGTGCAGGTTCCGGCCATTATTTCTGATATTATTTTAGATACCGCTCGGTAAGCCATGTTTGACAGCTTCCACGCATGTGCGCTGCCAACACCGGATGCGCTGTTGTCGCCGGCGAGGGCGGGGTATACTGGGGGATGAACATCGGGGTGGAATGGCGTTGTGCGCCCCCGCGCGCACCCTCATCCCCCACCCTTCTCTCAATTTTGGGAGAAGGGAAGAATTCAGCGGAGCGATATACCGCGGAATCATCTCGGTGGTGTATTTGTGACGATATTGCCGCGGATACGTTTAGGACTGGTGCTGGCGATGGTGCTGCTGGGCGGGCTGGCGTGGGCCGGCGATGTGCCGCCGGCGCCGCGCCCGGACGCGCGGGTGATGGTGTCCGGCGGGCCGCCGACCACAGAGGAAACCGGGCGGGCACGGGCGCGCCACCGGCAGGCGGTGACGCTGATGCTGGTGGGCGTGCTATGGCCGCTGGCGCTGCTGGGCACCTTCGTGCTGCTGGGCGGCACACGCGGGTTGGCGCGGCTAGAGGCGGGCTTCCACGCGCACTGGACGGTGACGGCGCTGGCGGTGGCGGCAGTGGTCAACCTCGGACTGCTGCTGCTCACCTTGCCATTGGACTATTACGCCGGCTTCGTCTTTCAACACCAGTACGGCCTGTCGAACCAGACGTTCGCGGCGTGGTTGCGCGACTATCTGGTGGGAGGCGCGGTGAGCCTGGCCATCACCCTGCCGCTGACGCTGCTGGCATACGCGCTGCTGCGCGCGGCGCCGCATGGCTGGCCGTGGTGGCTGGCGGCGGCCAGTCTGCCCGTTTTCCTCTTCATCGCCGTTATCCAGCCGGTGTTCATCGCGCCATTGTTCAACACCTTCACCCCGCTGCAAGATGAGACGCTGCGCCGGGACATCCTGGTAATGGCGCGCGCGCAGGGCATCACGGCGCGCGATGTCTACCAGATGGACGCCAGCCGGCAGAGCAACGCGGTAAACGCCTACGTGGTCGGTTTCGGCCCCACCCACCGCATCGTGCTCTACGACACGCTGCTGCGGGACTTCACGCGGGAAGAGATAAAGTTCGTGATGGCGCACGAGATGGGCCATTACAAATTGGGCCACATCGTCCTGGGCATCAGCCTCGGGGTGGTGGGCATGCTCATCGCCGGGCTGCTGTTGCGGGCGGGCCTGGGATGGCTGCTGGCACGGCACGGGGCGTTTTTCGGCGCGGCGTCCATCGCCAACCCGGCGCTCTACCCGCTGTTGCTGCTGCTGGGCATGCTGCTGGCGATCATCAGCACGCCTATTTCCAGCGCTATCTCTCGCCACATCGAGACGCAGGCGGACCTGTATGCCCTGCGCGTCTACGGCCACCCCAGCGCCGGCATCCGCGCGTTTCACAAGCTGGCGCGGCTGAATATCTCGCTGGAAGACCCGCCGCGCTGGGAGGAAGTGCTTTTCTACAGCCACCCGAGTATCACGCGCCGCGTGGCGCTGTTCAAAGCCCATGGCGGCGAGGAGGAACCCTGATGGATCAGACGCATGACGCCCCGGTGCAGCCCGCCGAGCCGGAGACGCAACCCCCAGCCGCCTCTGCCAGCGCCAACCCCCGCGCCGCAGCCCATCCCGGCGCCCGAGCCGGCGCCCACCGAGCCGCCGCCCACGATTCCGGAGCGGCGGCATCCGGAGATCATTGCAAGGGATAAATAGAACGCCCTCTCGCCCGGTTCGGAGATGGGTACAATTAGGCACTCCGGGTGGGCTCGCGCTCGATGTAATCCGGTTTGCCGTCCAGCACGAAGATCAGGATGCGTTCGCCGCGCATGGTGCTGATGTCGGTGTGCATGCTGACGACTTCGCGGTGGGTGATGCTTTTGATGACGGCTTCCAACAGCGCGCGGGCACCTTCCACCAGCTCGCCGCGCATCTGCTTCACCAGCAGCGTGCCGCGCTGGGCATTCACACCGCTGACGAGTTGTTTTTCGGCGGGAGTGAGCACTCCTTGCAGGCGCACGATGGCCAGGTCATCCACCAGGTAGGTGACCGTTTCGGTTGGCCCCCGCCCCATGTATTCCTTTTCGAAGCGGGTGATGGCCTCGCTGATATCGGCTTCGAGCTGACCACGCGTTTTCATGTCCCCTCATATTACCGGGAAACCGACGGCGGGGTAAAGCCGGTTGGCGTTTCCTCGCCAAATAGACCGCCAAGCGTTATAATGTTATCAGCATTATGCTAATCGCAATGTCTTGGGGGTTTATTATGCCGCGCTTGTTCTCCGCATTCCTACTGGCCTGCATGCTCGGGCTGATGGGCCTGGCCGTTCCCGCGCGCGCGCAGGTGGTCACCCCGCCGAAAGTGCTGGTGCTCTACGATACCTCGGGCGCTGACGGTGTGCTCGGCCGCCTATACGTGCAGCATGTGCAGAACCTGCTGACGCATTTCGACGTGGCTGTGACGCTGAAACCGGTCGAACGGTATCTCTCCAAGGAGATGTCGGCGTACAAGACCGTCTTCTACCTGGCCACCGGGGTGAGCAACCCGTTGCCGGCGGCGTTCATCACTGACGTGCTGGCGAACACGACCGTCACCGTCTGCTGGATCGGCAACAACCTCGACCGCGTCGCCCTCACCCAGGGCGGGTACAACACGACATTCGAGACGAAGTTCGGCTTTCGCTACCTGGACGACGTGGAGGGTCGTTATGGCGCGTTCCGCTATAAAAACACCGTGCTGTGGGCGGAGCCCTACGCCCTGTCCGTCGCGCGCATGGGCATCCTCGACTACAACAAAACCACCGTGCGCGCCACCGCTTTTGATCCAGTGACGAACACTGACGAAATTCCCTATGTCATCCAGAGCGGCAAGTTCTGGTACATCGCTGACAACCCGTTCGTCGCCGAGGATGGCAACAACGACCGCACCTTGATCTTTTCCGACATCCTGCACGATATCCTGGGCATCAACCATCCGGTGCTGCACCGGGCGGTCGTCCGCATTGAGGACGTGAACCCCACCTCCGACCCGGCCGCGCTGCGCAAGATCGCCGACACGATGTGGTCGCTGAAGTGCCCGTTTCTCATCAGCCTCATTCCTGAATGGCGCGACCCGCAGGGACTCTATTTCGAGGGCACAATACGCAAGCTGCGACTGGACCAGGCGCCGGAGGTGGCGGCGGCGGTGCGGTACATGGTGGCCCGCGGCGGCCAGGTGCTGATGCATGGCTACACGCACCAGCTCGAGGCAGTCATCAATCCCATCAACATGCTCACCGGCACGGACTACGAATTCGTGCTGGTGCGCGAGAACCCGGATAAGTCGCAGGACGTGCTCGGTCCGGTGCCGATGGACTCCGCCGCCTGGTGCGACAACCGCCTGAAGACCGGCCTCACCATCCTCGCCAATTGCGGCCTCAAGCCGGTGGGCTGGCTTACCCCGCACTACATGGCGTCTCCCGTCGACTACCGCGTCATTGCCCAGCGCTTCCCCTTCGCGGTGGAGCGCGGCTTCTTCTACGCCAACGGGCCGGGCGGCCGCCTGCATTACTCCATGCAGACCTTCCCCTACGTGGTGCGCGATGTCTACGGCTTGAAGCATATCCCCGAAACCGTCGGCTATTACAACCCCACCGGCACTCCGCCGAACCTGCCAGGGAACATCATCGCCGACGCTGAGACGAACCTGGTGGTGCGCGACGGTTGGGCCGGCTGCTTCTTCCACTGGTTCATGGACCCGGCATACCTGACACAGATCGTGACGGGCATTCGCGGCAAAGGGTATACCTTCGTGGCGCTCTCCGCGGGCATCCGGTAAATAATCACCGCTGTCGGCCTTGCCATTTCGCTGGAAATGGTGTCTAATCGGGTGTTATGACACAGGCGACCACGACAACTCTCGTCTACTACGCCGACGCCATCCGCGAGGCGCTGGCGCTGGAAATGCGCCGCGACCCGTCCGTGGTGCTCTTCGGCGAGGATATCGCGCAATATGGCGGCGCCTTCGGCGTCACCCGCGGCCTGCTGGAGGAGTTCGGCCCCGAGCGGGTGGTGAACACCCCCATCTCCGAGGGCGGCTTCACCGGCATGGCCATCGGCGCGGCGCTCACCGGCCTGCGCCCGGTGGTGGAATACATGTTTATGGATTTCATCGCGCTGGCGGTCGACCAGATCGTCAACCATGCGGCGAAATTCCGCGAGATCTACGGCGAGCAGGCGCGGGTGCCCATCGTCTTCCGCGCCGCCGCCGGTGCCGGCCGTTCATATGGCGCCACCCACTCGCAGATGCTGGAGGGATGGTTCATGCACGTGCCGGGACTGAAAGTGGTGGCGCCGTCCACCGCCGAGGATGCCCGCGGCCTGCTGCTGTCTGCCATCCGCGACGACGACCCGGTGCTGATGGTGGAGCACAAGGACCTGTACAAGGTGCGCATGCCCTTGAGCGCCGACCCGCAGCCGATTCCGCTCGGTTCGGCGCGGGTACTGCGCGAAGGCGACGCCGCCACGGTGATCAGCTACTCGAAAGCGGTACACACCGCCGCGCTGGCCGCCGCGCAGCTCGCGAAGGAGGGCATCCATGTCGAGGTGATCGACGTGCGCTCGCTGAAGCCGCTGGACACCGCGACGATCGCCGCCTCGGTGCAGAAGACCGGGCGCGCGCTGGTGCTCACCGAAGCGATGGCCACCGCCGGCCCGGCCGCCGAGCTGGTCTGCCAGGTGCTGGACGGCGCCTTTGATTACCTGGAAGCCCCCATCATGCGCCTCGCCACGCGCGAGACCGCCATCCCCTTCGCCCCGCCGCTGGAAGCGGCGACGGTGCCGGGGGTGGAGGAGGTCGTCCGCGCGCTGCGGACGCTGATTGCATAAGTAGAACGGAAGAACCATGTCGTCAATTGACGCCTATCTGATTGCGGGACGGGAATGCCTACAGCGCGGGGATTATGCCGGGGCGCTGGACCAGGCGGATGCCGCGCTGGTGGTGGAGGAGCAGTCCTTCGACGCGCTGCAGTTGCGCTGCCGCGCCCTCCACCTGCTGGGACGCGATACCGAGGCGCTGGCGGCGCTGCGCGAGGCCCACGTGGCGCTGCACCAGGCGCCCATCGGCCAGCCGCCGGCGGAACTGCCCTACCCCACGCACGAGGCGCCGGCGGACACCGAGCCGGTGAACCAGGAAGCTCTGGAGACGCTCATCGAGCTGCATGCCCGCTATCACCTGGACGTCGACCTGCTCACGCTGCTGGGCGATCTGGCGGAGGACGCCTTGCGCTACGACGTCGCCCGCGACGCCTTCGAAGAGCTCATCGGCATGGAGCCGAACCGCCTGGATGCCTGGGAAGGGCTGGTGCATGTGCTGTGCCACACCAATCTGGACGCGGCGCTGGACGCGGTAGAGCGGGCGCTGGAGATCTTCCCGTCGCATGCGCTCTTCCACGAGTTCCTCGGCTTCATCCACTTCCGCCGCCGGCGCTACCACCTGGCGCTGGACGCCTACCGTGAGGCCATCGCCCGCGGCGCCGACCACCCCGACAACTACGAGGCGGTCATCGAGTGCTTCCTGGCGCTGAACGAACTGGACCAAGCAATGGATGAACTGGCCCGCTACACGCACCGCGAGGCGAACGACCCGGAGACGCACCGTTTTGCCGTGGAGGCCGCGCTGGACAGCGGCCAGCATGAGCTGGCGCTGCAGCATGCCCACCAGTTAGTGCGGCTGGAGCCCTCGCGCCCGGAGACGTATTGCTACAAGGCGTGGGTGGAGCTGGCGTTGAACGATTGGGAGGCCGCCGCGCGTACGCTGCGGCTGGGCTTCCACAAGGCGGTGGATGGCGAGTTCGCCCTCTATGAACTGGTGGATATCCTCGTCACCGACGGCATTCACGACGAGGCGCTGCGCGTGGCCGACCTGGCCTGCGCGCTGGCGCCGGACGCGCCGGACGCCTACGCCGCGCGCGGCAAGGTGCTGAAGGAGATGGGCGCGCTGGACGAGGCAATGGAGGCGTTTCGCCACGCCGCGTCGCTGGCCCCGCACGACGATCTCTACCAGACGTGGATCGGCGCCGTGCTCACCGCCCAGGGCGATCATCACGGGGCGATCCGCCAATTCAACGCCGTGCTGGCCCACCGCCCTGACGACGTGTGGACGCTGGTACACCGCGGGCTGACCTTCCTGTCCATGGACGTGCCGGAACGCGCCTACGCCGATTTCGCGCGCGGGCTGGAGATCGATCCGGAAGAGGCGCACCTGCATTTCTGGCGGGCCTGCGCGCTGGTGAAGCTGGGCGATTTCGACGCGGCGCTGGTCGATTTGCAGACGGCGCTGGACCAGAGTGACGAGTTGTTTGAGGGACTGGAAACCGAGCCGATGCTGGACCCGCTGCGCGATGACCCGCGCTTTATCGAATTGCTGCGCCCGCCCGACGAGGAGTGACCCCGATGGATGAGGCCGCCACCCCCCTGCGCGTGCCGCTGGCGGCGGTACACCGCCAGGCGACGCTGCTCGCTGATGTCCTGACCGGCGCGCCCGCGGCTGCTGCCCTCTTCGCCGCGCCCCCCGGCCGCGTGCATGCTGACCGCGCCGCGGTGGCCGATGCCCTCGCCGCCCAGCAGGCGCGCCGCGGGTGCGACACCGCTACGGCCCGCCGGCTGGCCAATCCCGCCGTGCCGGTAATCACCGTCGGCCAGCAGCCGGGATTGCTCACCGGCCCGCTCTACACGATCTATAAGGCCATCACCGCCGTCACCCTCGCCCGCCGGCAGGATGGGGTGGCCGTCTTTTGGGTGGGCGCCGATGACGACGATCGCGCGGAAATCGACCACTGCGCGCTGTGGGACGCCCGCGAGCGCCTGCACGCCATCCACTACCCCGCCGACGCCGGACGCCCGGGCATGCTGGTGGGCGACTTGCCCACTGCGGCCGCAGTGCTGGAGCAGGTATGGCCGCTGCTGGCGGACCTGCCCTTCGCCGCGGAGACCGCGGCGCTGTTGCGCGAGACGCTGGCGGACAGCGCTGATCTGGGCGACTGGTTCGCCCGGCTGATGGGCCGCCTGTTCGCCCGCTGGGGGCTGGTGCCGTGCGACCCGCGCGACCCGGCGCTGCGCCGGCTGGCCGCGCCGGTGCTGCGCCGCGAGCTGGCACAACCGTTGGAGACTACCCGCCGGCTGAACGCCCGCGCGGCGGAACTGCCGCGCCTGGGCTACAAGCCCGCGCTGACCAAGCCCGCCGACGTAGCAAACGCCTTCCTGCTCGACGGCCACCGGCGGCGCATCGGCTTCGCCGACGGGCGGTATCGCATCGAAGGCGCATCGCATACCCCCGACACCCTGCTGGCCGTGCTCAACGCCGACCCCGGACGTTTCGTGCCCAACGCGGTGCTGCGCCCGGTCGTGCAGGAATACCTCTTCGGCAGCGCCGCCTTCGTCGCCGGACCGAACGAGGTTGGCTACTGGGCGGAGCTGGCGCCGGTGTTCGCCGCGCTGGAGGTGAGCATGCCGCCGGTGGTCGCGCGCGCCGGCGCCACCGTGGTGCCGCGTCGCCATGCCCGCCGCCTGCGGCAGTGGGCAATCGCTCCCCTGGAGCTGCTCTTCGAGCCCGATCGCGTACGGCTGGCGCTACTGGACGCCGTGCAGCCCGACGCCGTGCGCGAGGCCTTTACACTGGGCCGCGCGGAAATCGGCCGCATCGCCGCGTTGCTCGGCCACGCCGTCGCCGACGTCGACCCCACCCTCGGGGCATCCGCCGCCGCCACCCACCAGCGGCTGGACAACGAACTGGACCGGCTGGAGCGCAAAACCCTCAACGCCGTCGAACGCCGCCACCAGGAGCTGACCGACCGACTGACGGAGACGCGCGACGTTCTCTTCCCCTGCGGCGGCCTGCAGGAGCGCACGTTGAATGTGCTCTCCCTCCTCGCCCGCCACGGCGAAGGGGTGATCGAGCAATTGGTCGAGTTGCTCGACGGGCAGGAAGGCATGCATAGCTTTGTCGAATTATAGTTCCGAGTTCCGGGTTCCGAGTTGGATTACGCACGTATCACTTTGCATTGGAGGCAATATGGCTACGATCCAGCGGTTTGAGGAATTGGAAGCGTGGATATTGGCGCGGCAGCTCTCAAAAGCGATCTATCAGATCACTGAAACGGGCAAACTTGCGCGTGATGTGGCTTTGCACGACCAGATGCGTCGTGCCGCCGTATCGGTGGGATCGAATATCGCTGAAGGTTTTGAGCGAGATGGCAACAAGGAATTTCGTCAATTCCTCTCGTATGCCAAAGGGTCTGCCGGGGAGCTTCGGGCTCAGCTCTATATGGCGGCTGATGCAAACTATCTGCCGGAAGAGCACTTTACCACCCTGATGGAGATGGCGCAGGATACATCAAATGTGATCGGTGGACTCATGCGCTATCTCGATAACTCTGCGATGAGAGGTTCAAAATATCGGTAATCCATCATGCTGGTTCACGTTGAAATAGCCCGGATACATTTTCGATCAGATAGGATGCTCGGAGTACAATCATGAATAACTCGGAACCTGGAACTCGGAACCCGGAACTCGCCTATCCCATACATCCCTCCATCCTCGCCTTCGACTTCTCGCGGATCGGCGAGCAGATGCGCGTACTGGACGCGGCGGGGGCGGAGGCGTTTCATTTTGACGTGATGGACGATCATTTTGTGCCGAATCTCACCTTTGGGCCGTGCGTCATCCGCGCGCTGCGACCGGTGACGGCGCGGCCATTTCACGCGCATCTGATGGTGGAGCATCCCGACGCCTACATTTCGCGGCTGGCGGACGCCGGGGTGCAGCGGCTCTACGCGCACCCCGAGTCGACGCCACACATCAACCGCACGCTGGGCGCTATCCGCGCGGCCGGGCTGGAGGTCGGCGTGTCGATCAACCCGGGCACGCCCATCGACGCACTGGAGCCGCTGCTGGAGATGGCCGACGCCGTGCTGCTGATGTCGGTAAACCCCGGGTTCGGCGGGCAGGCGTTCCTGCCCCTTACCTACCGGCGGCTGGCGCAGCTTTGCGCGCTGATGCACCGGCTGGGGGCGACTCCCGTCGTCGCGGTGGACGGCGGCGTGGACGCGACGAATATTGCCGTGCTGGCGCAGGCCGGCATGACCGAGGCAGTTGTCGGCACCGCGCTCTTCCAGGGCGACCCGATTGAGACGATGCGCGACATCGCGGAGGCGGCATGGGGCGGGTAGACCTGCACCTGCACACCACCTACTCAGACGGCACCCAATCGCCGGAAGCCCTGGTGGCTGACGCCGCGGCGCGCGGGGTGGCGCTCATCGCCATCACCGACCACGACGAGATCGGCGGCATCGCCCCGGCACAAGCGGCGGGCGCGGCGCTGGGCGTGCAGGTGATCAGCGGAGTAGAGATCAACACCGAGGTGGGCCGCGAGCAGATCCACATCCTCGGCTACGGCTTCCCTCCCGATGCCCCGGCGCTGCTGGCCGGCCTGGCGGCACTGCGCCAGGCGCGGGTGGAGCGCCTGGAGAAAATGCTCGCCCGGTTGGCCGTGCTGGGTTATCACCTGGACGCGGCGCGGGTGCTGGCCATCGCCGGCCACGGCTCGGTGGGGCGGCCGCACCTGGCGCGGGCGCTGGTGGAGGCGGGGTTCCTGCCGGATATCCGCACTGCCTTCGACCGCCTCATCAGCAACCACGGTCCCGCCTACGTGCCCCGTACCCCCTACCGGCCCGAGGCGGCCATCGCCCTCATCCGCGGGGCGGGCGGCGTCACTTCGCTGGCCCACCCCGGCAAGCTGGGCGACCCGGTGCGCATCATCACCATGCTGAAAGCCGCCGGCCTCGACGCGTTGGAAGCCTACCACAGCGACCACCCTGCCACCGTCACCACCCGTATGCTGCGCTACGCGAGCCACTACGCCCTGCTCGTCACCGGTGGCTCGGACAGCCACGGCCCCGACGGCCCGCGAGTCACCCCCGTCGGCTCGCTGGACATCCCCGATGCCGTCGGAGAAGCGCTGCTTGCCGCCATCGCCCGCCGCCGCCCCCGCGCCTGACGGGACCGCTTGCCCCATCCGCCGATATGACGGATAATGTCACCGATCATGACTGACACCTTCAACGCCGAGTTGCACTCCATTGCCGACCGTGTGCGCGCACTCTTCTCCGACGCCGCGCTGCGGCCGGATTTCGCCCCTGACACATTACTGGCGGCGACGCTGGCCTACCCGAGCGCAGGGGGCAAGGCGTTGCGGCCGGCGCTGCTGACGTGGTGCTGCCGGGCGCTGGGCGGGCCGGAGGAGGCCGCCATCCGCGCCGGGGCGGCGGTGGAGCTGTACCACACCTATACGCTGGTGCATGACGACGTCATCGACCGCGACCCGCTGCGTCGCGGGCAGCCCAGCGTGCACGCTCGCATGACCGAGACGGGACTGGCACAGTTTGGCCTGGACACGGAGGAGGCGGCGCATTACGGCCTGTCCATGGCCATCCTGGCCGGCGACTGCCTGCACTGCTGGGCGGTGAACCTGCTGGCTTCGGCGCCCGCGCTGGGCGTGTCCCCGGCGGTGGCGCTACAACTCGTTCACCGACTGCAGGGACGAGTGGGCCCGGCCATTGTGGAGGGCGAGGCGCGCGATATTCAGCTCCCCTTCCACCCCGTGGCGGCGGTGACCGAGGCGGAGATGCTGCAGGTGATCGAGACGAAGACCGCCGCGCTGTTCGCCTTCTGCGGCTGGGCGGGCGGCCTGCTGGCGCGCGGAGCGGAAGACGCGCAGGTGCGCGCGCTGGAAGCCTTCGCCCAGCGCGCGGGCATCGCCTTCCAACTACAAGACGACGTGCTGGGCCTTACCGCTGACGAAGCCACCCTCGGCAAACCGGTGGGCAACGACCTGCGCGAGGGCAAACGCACCCTCATCATCGCCCTCGGCTGGGCGCGCGCGAACGAGGCGGAACGGGCGGAGCTGGCCGCGGTACTGGGCTGCCAGCACTGCGACGCGGCACAAACCGCCGCCGCCACCGCGCTGCTGCAGCGGCTGGGGGCCATCGCCGACGTGCAGCGCGAGGCTGCCCGCTATCTGGACGACGCCCTCACCCACCTGACGCTGCTGCCGGCCACGCCGGCCGTCGACCTGCTATACGCACTGGCTGAGCGGATGGTCAAGCGCGAAAAGTAGACAATTGTGCGACTAGAACGACATGGATGGTCGCCATTCGCCACTATAATCGCCATACGCGGCCCGGACGGCTGCTCACCGTGGCAGGCATCTATGTCAATTCGTACCAGGACATTCTGGATTCTGTTCGCGACACTCACGGGTTTGGTAGGGCTGATCAGCCTGACGAATCACCAACTGGCGCTGCAGCGCTGCGCCGCGCTGGAAGCCCGGCAGGTGCGCCAGCATACCATCCAGGCGCGAAATGCCCTGCAGGCCAGTATCGATAACCTGCTGGCGTCCGCCCGCGACTGGGGCTGCTGGGATGATATGTATGCCTACGCCGCCGACCGTAATCCGGAGTTCATTGCCCCGAATAGCCTGCCCAGCGTCTTCGAGTCCTTGCAGATTGACTACCTCGCCGTCTTCGACGCGACCGGCCGAATGATTACCGCGCCTGGCTACGACGTGCAGCGTGAGCGATCACGACGCATTCCCACGGGATTTGCCGCTGCCATACGCCCGTTTTTCACCCAACCGGAGGCACACGGCTTGCTCATCGTCGACGGCGCCCCATTACT
This sequence comes from uncultured bacterium, assembly GCA_964590255.1. Taxonomy (GTDB): domain Bacteria; phylum Armatimonadota; class Hebobacteria; order CAIYQO01; family CAIYQO01; genus JAKIYB01. The sequence goes on along the minus strand of CAZPYA010000093.1, from coordinate 8,693 downwards.
GGTGGGTGCGGCGCCGATCCTCCCTACCGATGGTCGTGGGCGGCGCCGCGGCATGCTGGTGATGGTGCGCCTGCTCGATACGGTGCGACTCGACAGCTTGATGGAAACGATGCAACTGAAGCTAAGCCTCACTCCCAGGCGCGCGTCGCAGGGGACAGACACGGGGGTGCAGGTGATCCCGCTGTCCCCGTATTACGTTACCGGACACATATTATTGTACGATCTCGCCGGGCAACAGGCGCTGGCGCTGCGGGTCACCGAGCCGCGCACCATTTACCAGTGGGGCGTCGCGGGAATCGGGCAGCAGGTGCTGTCGACCCTGGGCATCGGCCTGGTGGTCTGCGCGCTGGCGCTGCTGCTACTTGACCGGCTGGTGCTGGCCCGCCTGCTGCGTTTCCATACGCAGGTCCAGCAGATCGAAACGGCAGGCGATCATGCCGCGCGCGTGACGGATGACGGCGCGGACGAAATCGGCCAATTGGCGCGAGCGATGAACGGCATGCTGGCCGCGCTGCAACAGGCGGAGGCAACCGAGTTGGCGCGCGCGCACGCGCTGCTCACCACCGCGCTGGACACGCTGCCTTTCCCCGTGGTGATTCTGCGGCCGGATTGCACGCGATTGTATGGCAACGCTGCCGCCCGTCGATTGCTCGAGCGCACCGGCGGATGCTGCCCATTCACACTGCCACTGTTGCGTCCCATCACCCTGACGCCGATGCCGGCGGAGGAGCATCCACTAGCGCGCGTGTTGCATGGGGACACCTTCCTGACCCTGGAAGCGGTGCTCGAACTGGATGCCGACACGCGTATGCCGATGCTGCTCTCGGCTGGCGGCGTGGTGGTGGATGACCGACTCGAGGCGATTGTCCTCGCCGGGCAGGATATCACCGAACTGAAGAATGCCGACGACGCGAAAAACGACTTTCTCGCCGTGCTCTCGCACGAGCTGCTCACACCGCTCACCAGCATTCTCGGGTGGACAGACATCGCCCTGGCTACCGGCGGCGAAGCGACGCAGGCGAAGGCGCTGGGCGTCATCCTGCGCAATGCCCGGCGGCAAAAGCGACTGGTCGACGACCTGCTGGACATCTCGCGTTTGATCCACCGCAAGCTGGCCTGCGAGCCGGAAGCGCTAGAGCTGGGTGCCTGCGTCGAGCAGTGCGTAGAAAGCCAGGCGCAGGTTGCCCGCGACCGCGGCGTCCGCGTCACCTGCCATCGCCATCCCGGCGGCGTGCCCATCCACGCGGACCCGCTGCGCCTGCAGCAAGTCATCGGCAATCTGCTGCACAACGCGGTGAAATTCACCGATCCCGGCGGCGACGTGGTCGTGACCGTGCGCCGCGAGGAGGCGTGGGCGGTGTTGACCATCCGCGACAGCGGCCGCGGCATCGCCCGTGACGCGCTGCCCGAGCTGTTCACCATCTTCCGCCAGGTGGAGCGCAACGAAGCGACGGGGGGGCTGGGGCTGGGGCTGGCGCTGGTGAAGGGCATCGTCGAGTTGCACGGCGGCCGCGTGGATGCGGACAGTCCGGGCGTGGGGCACGGCAGCACCTTCACCATCCGGCTGCCGCTGTGCGAGGCGGATGTGGCGCGCGAGCCGGCCGGCGTGTAGGCTACTCCTCCACGCATTCCCCCGCCATCACCATTTCGGTGGCGAAGAAGGGCACCTCGGCGCGGATGACCATGGCCAAGCCGTCGCTGGGGCGGCAATCGAGGCTGACGGGACCGTCGGCGGTGTCGAGTAGGAGGCGGGCGTAGAAGACGCCTTTGGAGCAGTCGTCGATGATGAGCCGGTCGACACGGGCTTCCAGCGACTCGATGATGGCGAGTAGCAATTCATGGGTCAGCGGGCGGTCGATGCGCACCCGCTTCAGCGCGAGCATCATCGCCTGCGCCCCGCACGCCCCCACCGGGATGCGCAGCTCGCGGCCCATTTCGTCCGCCAGAATCACCGTCACCTCACCCTGCTCGTCCTGCGGGGTGAAATTCACGATGGTTAACGGCAGCAGCTCATGGGCGTCAGGTGTCATGACACATGTATCTTACCATAGAATCACGAGATAACACTACGGGGGCAGGCGCAAGCCTGTCCCCGCTGATGGTGGTTACGGTAACGGTGCTTAGCGCTCCGGTCGCAGCTCTTTCTCCACGTAGACGAGGAAGTCTTTGTTGGAGGCGGTGCGGTTGAGACCCGTGAGCAGCAATTCCAGCGCGCGGTCGTTTTCCAGCGAGTTGAGCACGCGGCGGAGCTGCCACACGCGACGCAACTCTTCTTCAGTGAAGAGCAGTTCTTCGCGGCGGGTGCCGGAGCGCTTCACATCGACCGCCGGGAAGATGCGCCGGTCGGCCAGGCCGCGGTCGAGCACCAGTTCCATGTTGCCCGTGCCCTTGAATTCTTCGAAGATCGCGTCGTCCATGCGGCTGCCGGTTTCCACCAGACAGGTAGCGATGATGGTGAGCGAGCCGCCGTGCTCGATGTTGCGCGCGGCGCCGAAGAAGCGCTTCGGGCGGTAGAGCGCGCTGGGATCGAGACCGCCGGACAGCGTGCGGCCGGAGGGCGTCACCGTGAGGTTAGACGCGCGGGCGAGGCGGGTGAGCGAGTCGAGCAGCACCACCACGTCTTTGCCCATCTCCACCATGCGCTTGGCGCGTTCCAGCACCATCTCCTGCACCTTCATGTGGTTTTCGGGCATCTCATCGAAGGTGGAGGCGGCCACCTGCGCGTCCGGCACGCTGCGGCGGATGTCCGTCACCTCTTCCGGGCGCTCATCCACCAGCAGGATGATCATGCTGGTTTCCGGATTGTTCTCGATGACGCTGTTGGCGATGGTCTTCAGCAGCGTGGTTTTTCCCGCTTTCGGCGGGGCGACGATGAGGCCGCGCTGGCCTTTGCCGATGGGCGCTACCAGGTCGATGACGCGGGCGGACACGTTGCGCGGCTCGGTCTCCAGGCGCAGGCGGTCGTCGGGGAAGACCGGGGTCAGGTCATCGAAGTTAATGCGATGCTTGGCCATTTCCGGGTTCTGCCCGTTAATCGCCTCGATGCGCAGCAGGCTGAAGTAGCGCTCGCTATCTTTGGGCGGGCGCACCGCGCCGGTGATGTTGTCGCCCGTGCGCAGGTTGAAGCGCTTGATCTGCGACTGCGAGGCATAGATATCATCCTGGCTGGATAGAAAGCCCTTGACGCGCAGGAACCCGAAGCCTTCCGGGAGGATTTCCAATATGCCTTCGCGGATCATTACGCCACTTTTTTCCGCCTGCACGGCCTTGATCTTGAGGATCAGATCCAGCTTTTTCATGCGGTAAAATTCGGCGATGCCGAGTTCTTTCGCCAAGCGCTGCAACTGCGGGAGCGTCATACTCTCCAGTTCGGGCGGCGGTGTCTCGGACGTCGTCGGGCGATCTTTAATCTGAATGTCTTCCACTGGTTTTACCACCTTCTGTGACGGTGCGCGCGGCGCGCACGGTCGTCTGTGCGTTGGGAATTGTTCTCACCGGGGAGTGTCCGCGCGGCGGACCGTCCCCAGTGTAGCCGGTTCGGCCGGCCTGTGCAGGCGTCGCGCGCGACACCCGGGCCCGGCCGGCGGCCGATGTGTGCGCAATCGCACACACGCAGCCCCATGTCGCGGGAGCCACGGCAGCCTGTTCCAGCGTGCTGTTGCGCCCACCGTGTGCGGCCAGACGGTTACGAACCGGCGTAAATCTCTGGTTTTAACACGGCGATGCACGGCAGGTTGCGGTAGCGCTGGGCGAAATCGAGCCCATAGCCTACCACGAATTCGTCCGGCACCTCGAAGCCGAGGTAGTCGATATTGACCTTCACCCGGTGCTGACTGGGCTTGCTCAGCATGGCGGCCACCTTCACGCTGGCCGGGTTGCGCGCCCGCATGTAGTCCACCAGGTAGTTCAGCGTGAGCCCGGTATCCACGATGTCCTCGACAATGAGCACGTGCTGGCTTTCCACGCTGTTGTCGAGATCTTTCATGATGCGGGCCACGCCGCTGGTGCTCGAATACGACCCATAGCTGGAGATGGCCACCACGTCGACGCACACCGGGATGGTGATGTGGCGCATCAGGTCGGCGAGAAAGACCACCGCGCCATTGAGCACGCCCACCAGCATGACGGACTTGCCTTCGTAATCGCGCGAGATGGCGGCGCCGAGCTCGGCCACGCGGGCCGTGATCTGCTCGGTCGTATAGAGCACTTCGTTCAGATCGTCTTTATACATATCATTCGTCATAGTGACGCCCCGTAAACCTGTCCAAGGGAAAAGTCGTGTTAAAAAGGGTTGCTTCGCCGGGAATTACTCCCATTCGATGGTGCCGGGGGGTTTGCTGGTGACATCATACACCAGCCGGTTCACGCCCTGCACCTCGTTGACCAGGCGGCTGCTGATGCGCTCCAGCACTTCCCAGGACAGCTTAGCCCAGTCGGCGGTCATCGCGTCTTCGCTGGTGACCGCGCGCAGCACTATCGGATAAGCATAGGTGCGGTGGTCGCCCATGACGCCCACGCTGCGCACCACCGGTAGCACGGCAAACGCTTGCCACAGCTTGCGGTAGAGGCCGGCGCGCTTGATTTCATCCACGATGACATGGTCGGCTTCGCGCAGGATTTCCAGCCGCTCTTTGGTCACCTCGCCGATAATACGAATGGCCAGGCCGGGGCCCGGGAAGGGCATGCGCCAGACAATGTTGTCAGGCAGGCCCAGCTCTTCACCGAGCCGGCGCACCTCGTCTTTGAAGAGGTTGCGCAGGGGCTCCAGCAGCTTGAGATTCATCTTCTCCGGCAGGCCGCCCACGTTGTGGTGCGACTTGATGACCGCGGCTTTCTTGCCGCTGCCGGTGGTGCCGCTCTCCACGATGTCCGGGTAGAGCGTGCCCTGCGCCAGGAAGGTGACGTCGCCGATGCGGCTCGCTTCGTCATTGAAGACGTTGATAAACTCGCCACCGATGATTTTGCGCTTTTGCTCCGGGTCGGTGACGCCGACCAGCAGCGTCAGGAAGCGCTCCTCGGCCTTCACATGAATGAGGTTGGCGCGGAAATGGTCGCGGAACGCCTTCTCTACCTGCGTGCCTTCATCCTTGCGGAGGAAGCCGTGATCGACGAAGATGCAGGTGAGCTGGTCACCGATGGCGCGGTGCACCAGCGCGCCGGTTACCGCGGAGTCGATGCCGCCACTGAGGCCGCACACCACGCGGGCGTCGCCCACCTGTGTCTGAATATCGCTGATGGCCTGGCGCACGAAATTCGCCATCGTCCACGTGCCGGTGCAGCCGCAGAAGTTATAAACGAAGTTGCGCAGGATTTCAATGCCCCACGGGGTATGCACCACCTCGGGGTGGAACTGCACGCCGAACCAGCTCTTCTCCAAGTTGGCCATCGCCGCCACGGGGGTGTTGTCCGTCGACGCCGTTACCGTGAAGCCCGGCGGGGGCTGCATGACGATGTCGCCGTGGCTCATCCAGCAAATCAACTGCGGATTGAGGCCGTCGAAGAGATGGCGGTCATCCAGCACGTGCAGTTCGGTGCGCCCATATTCGCGCTTGTCCCCGCTGACCACGGCGCCGCCCAGGCAGTGCGCCATATACTGCATGCCGTAGCAGATGCCGAGGATGGGGATGCCGAGATCAAACAGCCGCGGGTCGCAGCCGGGAGCGCCGTCTTCATACACGCTGTCCGGGCCGCCGCTGAGCACGATGCCTTTCGGCTTCAGCGCCGCGAGTTCCTCGGCAGGCGTGTCTTGCGGCAGCAATTCGCAGTAGACTTTGCACTCGCGAATGCGGCGGGCGATGAGCTGGCTGTATTGCGCCCCGAAGTCCAGCACGATGACGAATTCGTCCGGCCGGGTGACCTGGGGCGTCGCTGACGAGGAACTCATTCCGGGTGCCACCTAACTACCGTTCAATACCAGATACATTACGCTACCATGCGACAATACGTGGAAATCGCTGCGGCTCTGGACGCCGTCCTGAGCTGGTTGGAGCCTGCGTGTCGGCCCCCGTGGTGTGTCGTATCACGGGCAGACAGTTCTGGGAAAAACGTGAAGAACCGCACGGGGGATGTTGATTATATATACCACAAAGTTGTGGAAACGACAAGACCCTCGCCAAAAAAACTTCGGCGAGGGTCGACTGGCCTGCCCGGCGGCGCTACCGCATGGCGTGTGCCGGCCGCCTGATGGCGCGCACAATGGCGATGAGGATGACCGCCCCCACCACCGCGATGAGCAGGCTCACAAAGTTGAACCCGGTCACCCCCACGTTAAAGAGCGCGCTGGCAATCCATCCGCCGAGCATCGCTCCGAAAATGCCGAGAACGATATCCATCAGCAAGCCCTGCCGCGCATTCGTGCCCATGATCATGCTGGCAATCCAGCCGGCCAGGGCGCCGAAGATGACCCACAACAGAATGTTCATAGCTGCCTCCCAATACTGCAACGTTGCACTGTCGACCGTGACGCGTTGGTCGCTGCCCGCCGGTTGCACGCGCCGCGGACGGCGCGTGAGAACACCGGCAGGATGACGGCACTGGAGACGGCTTCATTGAGCTGACTCGCCCCGCCTTCACACCCGTCATTACCGAAATCATAGCCGGAATCGTCTCGACATATGTTTATGTCATGCGCACATCTTCCGACAGAACGACACGACTCCCGCTCTGTGGGCGGGAGTCGTGTCTCGGTTCCATCGCGATAATCCCAAGCCACAACCGGCTTACCGATGCAGCTCCTGAATGAGAATTCGGCCGATTTCGTCGCGCTGGATCTGGTTGGTGCCTTCGTAGATCTGGGTGATCTTGGCGTCGCGCATGTATTTCTCGATGGGATACTCGCGCATGTAGCCGTGACCGCCGAAGACCTGGATAGCGTTGACAGTGACTTCCATGGCGACGTCCGAGGCGAAGCACTTGCTCATGGCGGCGTAGATCGTCGGGCGCACGCCGGGGTTGTTGTCGATGAAGCGGGAGGTGGCATACACCAGCGCGCGGGCGGCTTCCACCTTCATCGCCATGTCGGCGAGCATGAAGCGCAGGCCCTGGAAGCTGGAGACGGGCACGCCGAACTGCTTGCGGTTGCTGGCGAACTCCACGGCGAGGTCAAGCGCGCCGGAGGCGATGCCCACGGCCTGTGCGGCCACGCCCGGGCGGGAGGTATCAAAGGTCTTCATCGCGGTGATGAAGCCGGTGCCTTCGCGGCCGAGCATCTGGCTCTTATGCACGCGGCAGTCCTGGAACACCAGCTCGCAGGTGGCGCTGGCGCGGATGCCCAGCTTGTCTTCCTTCTTTCCGAAGGTGAAGCCCGGCGTGTCTTTGTCCACAATGAACGCGGAGATGCCACGGGGCCCTTTATCCGGATTCGTCACCGCGAAGACGGTGTAGACTTCCGCCACGCCGCCATTAGTGATCCACTGCTTGGTGCCGTTGAGGATGTAGTCGTCGCCGTCTTTCACCGCGCGGGTGGTCATGCCGGCCACGTTGGAGCCGGCACTGGCCTCGGTGAGGCCGAAAGCGGACAGCTTTTTGCCGGCGGCGATGTCCGGCAGGTATTTTTCTTTCTGCTCTTCGCTGCCGGAGATGATGATGGGCAGCGTGCCCAGCCCGGTGGCGGCGAAGGCCAGCGCGATGCCGCCGCACGCCTTGGACAGCTCCTCGGCGACAATAACCATATTGGTTATGGGAGACGGGCCGCCCAGACCGCCATACTTTTCGTCGATAAAGACGCCGCACATGTCAGCCGCCGCCAGCGCCTTCACGACCTCCCAGGGGAACTCCCCGGTTTCATCGCAATGGGCGGCAATGGGGCGGATCTTCTTCTCCGCGATGTCGCGCGCGCAGTCGCGAATAAAGACCTGTTCTTCGGTGAAGCCGTAATCGAGCATCGTTTTTCTCCTGCAGACGGCGAGGCCGTCGGGGTGGGTGATTCGTAAATCGCACCAGTATAGCGAAAAGGAGTGAGGTACGTCAAAAAATGTGCGGCGCAGCGGCTTGACAGCCCGCCATCGATGTGCAACTTCCCTTCCGGAACATGCCGGAAGCGCGTGGTTGTCTCCCTGCCCCCGGCTTAGGTACACTGAAAAACCGGGGCCAAGGACACTATTTCGATGATTTTTGCCCGTTTCGGTGGGGCCAGGCATTTGATTCGGCATAACACGGTCAGCTTACCGGGTTTTACCGGGCGTACCAACCCTGGGATAGGGCTGACGGCTCAATTCTGACAGAACCCCTGGAACAGGTGCTGCAGCAATTGAAAGTCACCGATGGCACGCTCCTCGACCCCGCCACCCCCCAGCAGATCGGCACGCAAACGAACTGCGACTTCCTCCTCGTCAGCAGCCTCTCCGACCGCGGGCAGACGGTCGTCATCAACCTGCGCCTGGTCGACACGGCGACGGGCCAGGCGATGATGGCGAATCGCACCGAAGCGGCGAAGATCACCGCGCGGCAGTGACGCACCAGACCAGCCACAACGGGTAAACTGCTTGACACCTCTAGGGGAGCAGTGTATCATCTCGGGACAGGAAGACGAGTCGTGACCGTGTGCAGCACCGCTGCACGGTGGCACGAATCGCTAAAGATCAGTACGGCAGTAGGGTTGCACGGGTAACAGTCGTGCCAGCCACTTTGAGATCAGATTCTTCCGTCGCGGAGAGGTGTCCGAGCCTGGTTGAAGGAGCACGACTGGAAATCGT
>CAZPYA010000092.1:0-22498 GCA_964590255.1 uncultured bacterium | reverse complement strand
GGATGGAGGCCAGGATCGCAATGATCGCGATGACCACCAGGAGCTCGATCAGGGTGAACCCCTGTCGCATACGGGAACGCATGGTGTTTCTCCTTTCAGAAATTAAGTTTTGGCCGGTGGGGAGTTCCCATTCTCCACCAACCCGCGTTGGGATAAAGGATATATTACTCTTTTTCCGCCCGCATACACCCCCATCCGGCGGGTGATTTGTTAAGCGAATGTTAAAACTCGCCGGGAAGACAGCGTCCGGCCGTCATCTGGCGAAGCCAGCCGTTGGAAACGGCTGGCTAGTATCAACCGTCCTTCCAGGACTGGCGGATTCCAGAGCGGGGGGCTGGAGGGCGAGACTCCCAATACCGTTCAAATACGCCTGCTGCATAGGGCGAACCCGCCTCTCCCTGCCGCCACATTTCCTCATGACTCTCCCCTCCCCATGTAGGGGAGGGGTCTGGGGGAGAGGTTGCGCGTGGCGGTCGAGAGCCCATATTTGAACGGTATTGGGCGAGACTCCGTCGAGTCATACTCACGTGCATGCGTATGCGAATTATTCGCTCGCGGCTCCCTCGCGCGCCCTCACCCCCGGCCTCTCTCCCAATGCTGGGAGAGGGGAGTGATCTGTCTTCAATCACATATTCTGTCATCTCATATAGCTCCCCTCGCCCAAGCTTGGGAGAGGGGTCGGGGGTGAGGGCCGTGCGAAGGCGCCGGATGTGCCTTCGCACGTACTGGTGCACGTGGTCGCGGCTCAATTCGCCTTCCAGGGTCAGGTTATATGCGTGTCGCGGAGACAACCGTCGTCACCAGCACCCCCTCCGCATCGCACTCTGGTACCGGCGGTTCCACACGGCACCCCAGCGCCGACAGCCGATCGCCGACCGCTCCTACGTCGATGGGGTACTGGCGTATCACCCGTGGGCCGTAGTCGAGCCATTCGTCACCCTCTTCCAGCGACAGCACCAGCCGGCCGCCGGGTTTCAGTGCCGCGGCCATGCGCGCCAGGGCGCGTGGCTGGTCGGCGATATGGAAAAATGACCAGGCGCAGTAAACGCGGTCGAAGGCGTCCGGACGATCGAAGTCGAGGATATCTACCAGCAGTAATTCCACACGCGGATCATTGCCGAGATTGCGTCGAGCACGTTCGAGTGATTTCGCCGAGATATCAAGGCCGGTGAGCGCCGCGCACCCAAGATCGAGCAGCTTTTTCGCCACCCGCCCGGTGCCCACGCCCACCTCCAGCACGCGCAGGTCGCGCACGTCACCCATGGCGGCGAAGAAGGCGGGGCCGTCGGCGTATTCCATCCACGCGCGCATCAGCCCTTCGTCGAAGAAGGAATCGGTGACGTGATGCGCCGGATCGTCGATCTCGTCGATCATCCGGTCATAATGCTCTGCAACGGTGGTTTCGTCAGGCATGTTCGCAATTTCGCCGCGCCCAGTTCAGCGCCTTCTCGCGGGTGGTTAGGTCGCCCACGAGTTGCAGGTAACGCGCCTGTTTCAGCAGCGTGCCGATCCGCGGGCCCGGCGGCAGCAGCGGCAGCAGGTCGGCGCCGGTGAGCAGCGGGTGTGCCAGCGCCGGCGTGTAGACGTCGCGGTGAAAGACGAAAAGCTGCCGGTACAGCGCCAGTTGCTTTTCGTGGATGTCGGGGTCGCTCTCCGGCCCGCGGGCGGCGGCCTTGTCCGCCACCGACAGCGCCAGCACCTCCAGCCACGCGTCGCCCGTCTCCTCGAAGAATTTTACTATCGCCTTGCGGCCCGGGCCTGTGCCATTGATCTGCTGTGCGAGGAACAGCGGGCGCATGTGGTGACGCACGATCTCGGTCAGCGCCTGGGTGTCCTGCCGGCTCATGCGCAGGCGGGTCGCGATGGCGGTCGCGATGTCCACCCCGGCCAGCTCATGCCCGTAAAAGTGCACGCGGCCGTGCTTCACCGAGCGCGTGGCGGGCTTGCCGATGTCGTGCAACAGGGCCGCGCACACCAGCCGCGCGCCGCGGTGGGCGTCGTTCAGCAGCGGCGCAAACTCCGGTGCCAGGTCCAGCAGCATCGCTTCCGGGTGGCGCAGTAGCCGCGTCGTGCCCGCCACGACCAGCAGCAGGTGCTCCCACACGTCCAGGTGGTGGTAGGCGTTCTGCTGCAACCCCTTCGTGTCCAGCAGTTCGGGGAAGAGGATGCCCAGCACGCCGGCGTCGCTCATCTCGCGCAACGCCAGGGCGGCGTGCGCGCCCCCGCACAGCTTCCACCACTCCTGCAGCAGGCGCTCCACCGCCACCTCGCGCAGGCGCGGGGCGACGGCCAGCATGGCGGCACGGGTGTCATCATCCAGCGCCAACCGCAGGTCGCTCATGAAGCGGAAGGCACGCAGGATGCGGGCGGGGTCGTCGATGAAGGCGCGGGCATCCACCATGCGCAGCAAACCGGCGTTGAGATCGTCCAGCCCACGGAAAGGGTCCAGCAGACCGCCGGGCTTGCCATCTTCCGGCAGGCGCAGCGCCATGGCATTAAAGGTGAAGTCCCGCCCGCGCAGGTCGCCCAGGATATCGCAGGCGCGGAAACGGCAGACGTCAATATATTTGCTGTCCGGCATCGCCACGCGCCAGATACCGTTCTCCAGGTCCATTGGCACTACGCGGCCATCGGTCAACTCGGCGAAGCGCCGCGCCAGCGGCTCGGGGTGCTGCGTCGCCACATCCACGTCGTCCGGCGCCCGCCCCAGCAGCAAGTCGCGCACCGTCCCGCCCACCACCCAGGCGGGCATGTGCACGGTGTCCCGCGCCGCCGTCAACTCCGCCAGATGCGGCACCTGCGCTAAAACCTCATCGATGTGCATCATGCGATCTACCATCGAAATCCCTCAATATGCCGTACCAGCTCATACCACCGAGAAAAATAGCATCCGCTCTGGGACTGCCCTCGCCATTGCTCCCCATCTTCATTCCTGCTGGTGAAGCGACAACAGTTCCCATGTGTCCTATCCGCCCCCAGCACCAGCTAGAAATGGGGACTGTAACGAATTTCCCGGTATGCAGAAGCTTTTCGATCATGCACTCGCTGGAAATTCGTTGCTGTACCCATTTCCCGATCATACGTTCACGCGGCCTGATACCGCAACCTGTTGATATCCGTTGCGGTTCCCATTTCCCGATTTCGCCACAACCTCTCTTTCCCCTTGCGCAGGAGATCATGCGCAAGGCGCGAAATGGATGTGAGGTTCCGATGCTGTGAGGGGAGTGCAATGATGACGCCCAAAGCCCGTGTTTACGCCGCGTTACGTCGCCAGCCCACCGATAGGGCGCCGATGTGGATGTGGTACCACCCGATGTGGTACGATCGCTTCCGCGATGCCTTTGGCTGGAAGGCCGAGGAGGCCGATGTTCGGCTGAGCAACGACATTAAGCAGGTGCATGTCAGCATCAACCGGGAGATGTTCCGCCCTCTGCGGTCGGGCGAGCGCTACACCGACGCCTGGGGCGTCACCTGGGCGCGCGAGGGTTGGTACAACCAGGTCGTGCGCAATCCGCTGGCCAACGAGCCGGTCGAGGCGCTGGCGGACTACGCCTTCCCCGATCCTGACGAACCGGGGCGCTACGACGCGCTGGCACGGCTGTGCGACATCTACGGCGACGAATTTTTCATCGGCGCCGACGTCTCCGGTTCCATCTTCGAACCGTGCTATCACATCCGCGGCATGGACCGCCTGCTGGTGGATATGCTGGAAGAGCCGGAGATCGTAGCCGGTTTTCTCGACCGCGCCGCCGCCTTCACCACCGCCGTCTGCCTGGGCGCGCTGCGCCTGCCCATCGATTGGATATGGTTGGGCGACGACGTGGGCGGCCAGGAGGCAATGATGCTCTCCCCCGCACTCTGGCGCGAGTTGCTGAAACCCCGCCTCGCCGGTATCATCGCCGCGGTGAAGGCTGCGCAGCCGGGCATCATCGTCGCGTATCACTCCTGTGGCGCCATCCGTCCCATCATTCCCGAGTTAATCGAAATCGGCGTCGACGTGCTCAACCCGCTGCAGCCCCTCTGCCCCGGCATGGATCCACTGGAACTTACGCGCGACTTCGGTGACCGCCTCGCCTTCATGGGCGGACTCGACACGCAGGAATTCCTCATCCACGCCCATGCCGACGCCGTGCGCCAACACGCCCGCGACCTTATAGCCGGCATGGGCGATGGCTACATCTTCGCCGCCAGCCACACCATCCAGCCGGATACGCCGCTGGCTAATGTGCTGGCATTGAGTGAGGCGATAGGAATGGGAGTTCGACAATGACACAGCCATTCATGCTCGAAGTGCTGGTGGATTTCCTCGATGACGCGCTGACGGCGGATCATGTCTGGACCGAACGCGACGTCGACGATCTCATGCGCGCGCTGGCGTCGCGGGGCGTGAAGCGGGTCAGTTGGGCCTATTACGCCGACGAACGCGGCGGCTGGTGTATGCCGGCTTTTCACGACGGGCAGTCGTCATGGTCGCGGGCCAAAGCAACCTACCAGTCGCTGGGCAATCCGCTGCGGGTCGCCGTCGAGGCCGGGCATCGCTACGGCATGGAAGTATACGGATACTATAAACCGTATGAGACGGGCGTCGCCCTGGTCGCGCCGGAAGGCGCGCCGGAAGCGAAAGCTTGCGGGCTGCTGCCGCACGTCGGTGGGCAGTTATGCGTGCTTGACCCGTTTGTCGTTGCCCACCCGCACCTGCGTATCCAACGGAGGTCGGATGACCTGCCGCACGGCGAGGCGACGGTCTGCGCGCTGAAGCTGGTAAAGCGCCACGACGCCCCCACGCGTGTCACCGCCGACCACCTGCAAATCTGGACGAGCGCCGACAACTACCAGTATCAGCCGGCAAACGTGCCATTCACCGTGACGGAAAGCATCGAGACCGCGCCGCGCGATGTCTGTGACTACATGGGCGCGTTTGTCACCCGGCAAGGCGATCCGGTGCGCGTGCTCACCTTGTCCGGCCTGCGCCTGGATGATCCGTATCTGCTGGTGACGACCGACTTCACCGACGGCCCGGGCGATTTTGCGAATAGTGGCGCGGCGCTGTTGGTGGCGCTCGATGCGAATGGGCGCGAAATCCCCGGCACGTTCGCCACCGGTGGTGGGGTGTGGTTGGCGAATAAGGTTGATTTTCGCGAGTGGGGGTTCATTTTCGACTACGGCTTCGGCAATGGCGTCACCGTGCTCGATGAACTGAATACCTCGGGACGCAACGGCGTCATCGCCTTCGCCCGCGGGCGCAACGCCACGCTGCCCGCCGCGCTGTGCGAGACGGAGCCCGCCGTGCAGGCCTTCTGGCTACAGTGCCTGGACGCCATCATCGCCGCAGGCGTCGATGGCGTCGACTTTCGCGAGGAAAACCACTGCACCCATACCGATGAACCGGAAGCCTACGGCTTCAATCCCGCCGTATTGGCGCAAGTTGATCCTGCCAAAGAGGTATTATCCGAGATTGCCCGCGTCCGCGGCGAAGCCTACACGGCATTCCTGCGTGCGGCGAAAGCGCGCCTGTCCGCCCACGGCGTACGGCTGCGCTACCACCTCAACATGGACCATTTTCGCCCATATCCCCCGCGTGTGCGCGCGCTGGCCTATCCAGCGAATCTCCACTTCGACTGGCAGCACTGGCTCGATGAAGGCTTGCTCGATGAAGCGGTGCTGCGCTCCTACCACCACCGTCGGGCGCTGCTCATGGACGCCTTTGGCGCGGAGATGACCGCTCACTGTCACGTCCACGGCATCCCCATCAGCATCAACCACCACGTCTTCGACAACGATCCCTGGTACCTGGAAGAAGCCCGCCGCATGGCTGAAGACGGCCGCTTCGCCGGCCTCATTCTCTACGAAAACAACAGCTTCATCACCACCAATACCGACGGCAATGCCACCGTCACCCTGAATATCGTGGAGCAAATCTGCACGGAGATGCAGAAAATGTAGGAACGAGGATTTCTGGAGGGCGAGACTCTGTCGAGCCGCAACCACAGTACCTGTAATCGCGGCTCGACAGAGTCTCGCCCTCCAACAGCGCCTATCCAGCCATCTCCGCCCCAATCGCCCGCACTTCCTCGTACATCGCCACGATATTCGCCGGCGGGATGTCTGACTGCAGCGCGTGACTGGAGCCGAGGACGTAGCCATTGGGACCAAGCTGCGTGACGCGTTCGCGCACTTCGCGGCGAACGTCGTCCGGGGTGCCGGTAGGCAGCGTCTGCTGGATATCGATGGCGCCGTGGAAAGCCAGATCATGGCCGAAGTCGCGCTTCAGCCGCGTCGGGTCCATGCCTTCGGCGGTCACCTGGATGGGGTTCAGCACCTGCACGCCACAGTCGATGAGATCAGGGATGATGTCGTAGATGGCGCCGCAGCTATGCTGGTAGACCATTACGCCTTTCGACCGCGCCAGCGCGTAATGCCGCTTCAGGCTGGGGGCGAAGAAGCGCGCGAAATGCTCGCGGCTGATGAGCAAACCGAGTTGGGTGCCGAAATCGTCACCGCAGCTCACGTAGTCGATGGCGCCGGCGTATAAATCGAGTGCGCGCTCCAGCAGCGGCAGCGTGAAGGCTTCAATATTAGCGACGATGGCGTCCACGTTCTCCGGATCGGCGATCATATCCATCATCAGCGCTTCCATGCCGCGCACCTGCCAGGCGATGCCGAAGGGCCCGATGAACGCGCCTTCGCCGACGACAATCTCCGCCTGCCGCGGCTGCCACTCCGACGGGTCGGGCAGCGGCACCAGCTCTACGTTGTCCGGATCGGGCCAGGCGTAGGCGTCGATCTCCTCGGGCGTCTCCATGTGCGCCAGCGGCGGCACATCGAACTCCCAGTAGGCGCCGGTGGAGTATTGCACGCGCTTCAACGGAGTGCCCCACAGCGTGGTCCGGCGGCCGTCCGGCAGGTCGCCGCCGTGGTTCCAGATGATGTGCCCGGCACCCAGCAGGTTCGCCACCGAGCCGAAACGGTCGCACCCGAAGTAGCCGGCGATCTCGCCGGTCGAGGCCAGCCCCAGGTGCGCGCGCAGTGCCTCCGCGCATTCGCCGGTGGCGTCAAAGGTATACGGTATGCGGTCGGGCGTGCCCCGGCGCATGGCGGTCAGCAGGCGTTCACGAGAAGTCATGGCGGTTATCTTTCGTAGGAAGGTTACTGCGCGTCCAGCGCGCGCTCGATGGCGCCCAGCACGGCGCACAGCGCATGCTCCATGGTGCCCTCAAAGGTAAGGCCGGCGGCCTTCACGTGCCCGCCGCCGTCGAACTGCCGCGCCAAGGCGGCGACATCCACGTGGCCGCGGCTGCGCAGGCTCACTCGCACGGTGCCGCGCTTCTCTGAAAAAAGTGCTGCCACTTCCGCGCCGCGGATCGAGCGCACCGCGTCGATGATTCCCTCGGTATCCTCCGGCAGGGCGTTGACGCTCTGGAAATCCTCGTTACGCAGTACCGCCCAGGTCATGCGGCCACCCGCGCCCAGTTGCAGCGTCGTGAGGGCGGCGCCCATCAGCCGCGCGGCTTCATACTTGATGCTGCCCCATGTCCAGTCGACGATGGTCGGCACGTCCGCGCCCGCCGCCACCAGCTCGGCGGCGATGCGGTGGGTGGTCGGCGTGGTGTTCGTGTAGCTGAAGCGCCCGGTGTCGACCATCAGCGCGGTCTGCAGGCAGGTGGCGATTTCCGGCGTTAATGCCGCGCCTAACAGCGGCAGCAGCTCGAAGACTAACTCCCCCGCGGCGGCCGCCTTCGTGTCGACAAACGCCGGGCCGGGGTCTGGCACGCTGCTGGTATGGTGGTCGACACGCACGAAAACCTCGGCGTGCGGAAACTGCTCCTGGCTCAGGTTGCAGCGCTCCAGCCGGTCGGCGTCGACATAGACGATCGCCGGCGGCAGCACGTCGGGCAGCTCGGTCACCACGCGCTCCCAGGTGGGCAAGAAGCGGCAGTTTTCCGGTACGCCGTGATGATCGAAGCAGGTGACGGTCTTCCCCCGCTGCTCCAGCGCCAGCGCCAGCGCCAACATCGAGCCGATGGCGTCGCCTTCCGGATTCACGTGGGTGGCGATGAGCAGGGCGGGGGCGGCCAGCAGTGCGTCGGCCACGGCCTGGGCATCAGGACGGCTCATGCGGTTTCTCTTCTTTCTCGATCTCGTGCAGCAGCTCAAAGATGCGCGCGCCGCGTTCGATGGATGTATCCAGGTGGAAATGCAGCTCCGGCGTGTAGCGCAGTTCGATCGTGCGCCCCAGCGCGCCGCGCAGGAATTTGCTGGCGCGCTCCAGCACGCTCATCGATGCGGCCTGCGCTTCAGGCTCCCCATAGACGCTGATGTATACGTGGGCGATGCGCAGGTCGGGCGTCACCTCGACGCCGGTGATGGTAATCAACCCCAGCCGTGGATCGTCGATCTCCCGGCGGATAATCAGACTCAATTCTTCTTTGAGCAAGCGCGCAATGCGCTGCAAGCGTGTCGATGCCATATCAGTCCTCAGTCCAGCGTCCGGAGTCTTTAGATCGCCATATACAATAACAGGCGCGATTCTCGGACACACACCATTCCTTTTCTGCTATTTCCTAGCCCATGGCATCGCCGTGGGATCCGGATGCAACAGATGATGACTGCCCTGTAAGGGCAAAATTCCTACACTAACTCAGTCTCAAACCCGATCAACTGCACCCGCGGCTCCCGTTCGATCAGATTGACGATCTTCTGCAGCATGCCATGTACGTAGGCCTGGTCATTCGCCACTGCTGCCACGCCCAGCGTCGTCAGCGTGTGCGCCTGCAGGTGCCCCACCTCCGCCGCGGAAACGTTGAAGGCGTTCTTGATGCGCTGCAACAGGCTGCGCAGCACCTGACGCTTATCCTTCAGCGTCATCGCGTCCGTCACTTCCAACTCAATAGTCGCAATCCCAACGACCATGCGCATAAGCGTACCGTCCTTGATATCCGTGCGAACCCACGGGCGGACAGAATGTCCGCGCTCCCAAATTCTACCCCGCGCCGGCGGGGCTAAAGCCGAAAAGCTCTTCCAATACGACCGCTACGCCATCTTCGTCGTAGGCCGGGGCGATGCGGCCGGCGACGGCTTTGGCTTCCGGCTTCGCGTTGGCCATCGCCACGCCCAGGCCGGCGGCGCGGATGAGCGGGATGTCGTTGCCGGCGTCGCCGAAGGCGATCGTCTTTTCGCGCGGCACGCCGAAGCGGTCGGCCACCACCCCCAGCGCCTGGCCTTTGTCCACGCCCTTCGGCATGAACTCCAGGTACTCGATATTCGAGATCGTCACGTAGGCGCGGTCGCGGTACGCGGGTTCCATCACCGCATACAACTCGGTAATCTCGGCCGGGTCGGCGACGATGAGCACCTTCGTTGGCGCGCGTTCGGTCAGCGTGTGCAGATCGCCCACCGGATTCAGCGGCGCGGTGGTGCGTGCTGAATACAGCTCGCCCCACGGCGTCACCTTCGCCACGTACAGGTTGTCGTCCAGGTAATAATTCAGGTTCAGGTCGCGCGCGGCGCAAAAATCCACGATCTCTCGCGCCACCCCCAGGTCCAGGTGCGCGTCCAGCCACACTTCGCCGCTGCTCGCTACGCGGATGTAGGCGCCGTTATACGTGATCATCGGCGCGTCCAGCCCCAGCAACTGCAAGTACGGCAGCGTGCAGCGATACATGCGCCCCGACGAAATGACGACGTGCGCCCCCATCTCCGCGCAGCGCAGCACCGCCGCCTTGTTCCGCGCGCTGATCTCGTGCGCGTCGTTCAGCAGCGTCAAATCCAGGTCCAGGGCAATCAGTTCGAAGGGCAGCGACGACATAACGCCTCCGGTGAAAAAGTCCGGCTCATGCTATCCGAGGGGAGGGGTTCTGTCAAGGATGAAATCGGTTGACGTCGTTCAATCCTCCGCTTCCGCATACTGCTCCGGCGACTCGCCGCGGCGGGCGATGACGGCGGGGTACGGCAGCGACGGGTCTTCGGGCGCGCGGGTGTCTTCCACGGTGATGATGTGCCACCATTCGTCACCGAAGTCGAAGAGGTAATAGAAGGTCTGGCCGTCCACCAAGCGCAGCGTGGCGATGGGGGTCTGTTCCGCGTCGCGCTCCCGCCGTTCGCGCGCCAGGAAGGGGTCGACCGCCTCGGGGTGGGGGTAGCGCATGGCCGCCGGCGGTGCCTGGCCTCGACGACGACTGAGCTGCTCGCCCTTCGGACTGATGTAGAAGGCGTAGAGATGGTCGTTATCCCGGTTGAAGGCGGCATTGATCGCCAGCGCCAGCTCATGCAGCGACTGCGTGCGGCGGATGGCAATGCGCCGCCAGATGCTGCGCGCGCCGTCGAGGGCCACCTTCAGCACAATATTGCCTGTTTCGGTCATTAATCGCATGCCGGTATCCTATCCGATTTCATCCGCGCCGTCGAGGTTCAATCAAGGTAAAATGCAAACACCTTCGTTTCGTCCGCGCCCCACGTCCCGTCAATCGTCATCCGCACCGCGTCGAATGTGCCGTCCACCGGCAGGCGCACCAGGCGCTGGTGGTTGTCCGTCACCGTATGCAGCGTGTGCCAGGCGCCGTCGCGCAGCGCCTCCAGGCGGAACGCCTTCGGCAACGGCGGCGGCGGCGCGGTGAGCTGGTTGTCGCGCTGATGGAAGCTCATGGCGATGCCCAGGTTGAGGCCGCTGTCCAGCACCAGCGTGGCCTGACAGACCGGTTGCGGGGTGGGGAAGGTGAAGGTGGCGCTGTCGCCCGCATGGGCGATCCACGCGTGCGGGTCGTCGCCCACCGGGCGGGTGATGCCGTCGCGCAGCGGCCCAGGATCGCCCTGGCTGCCGGTCAGCTCCGCGTCCATCGTCAGCGCGCTGTAACGCATCGGCGTCCACGGCAGGTAGGCGTCGTCGCGCAGCAGCGCCTGCTGCAGGGCGGGGATATGGCCGCCCACCGCGCGCGGGGTGATGCCTTCGCGTGCTGCCATCGCGGCAGCGGCGCCAACCGCCTGGCCCATGCTGCAGCCCGTGCCCATCACGCGGGTAGCGCTCATCGCCATGTGCGTGCAGCTCGCGACGCGTCCGACGCACATCAGGTTGTCGATATTGCGCGAGTAGAGCGACCGGTACGGAATACCGAACGGCGCCGGCGCGTGGTGGAAAATCGTCATCGGCGCCGCATGCTTCACCGAGTGGAAGCCCGCCCAGTGGTGGTCGTCCATCGACCAGCCGCCGTAGGCTACCAGATCGTCAAAGCGACCTTCCGCTTCCACGTCGTTCTGTGTCAGCATGTGGTCGCCCAGGTAGCGCCGGCTCTCGCGCTTGCCGGGCAGAAACTGGACCCAGTCCAGCGCCCAGTTCTCCGCGCCGTGGTCGCCGCCGTTCTTGATGTGGTCCCACACGCCGTAGACCAGCTTCAACAACTCGTCGCGCAGGCGCTCGGTGTCGGCGATGCTGTCGTGCTCGCCGCCCAGCTCGATCCACCAATAGCCCATCTCGATCCAGCCGTGGCCCCGGGCGCCGTACGGCAGGTCGTCTTCGGCGAGCGTGTGCGCCCACGTCGGCGGGGTGAATGGCTGCGGCCGGTCATGCTCACGCGCGTGAAAGAGGCAGGTCATGCCCATGGTGTAGTCGTCGGCCTGCTCCGGCGCGTGCGATTCGCCGTATTCGTCGCGGCCTTCGCGTCCCCGGCGGCAATCGGCGCCGGTCAGCGGCGCGAGAATGCCGTCGCCGCTGCCGTCGATGAAGATCGCCGCCTCCACCCGCTGATACGTCTGCGTAGTAAGCTGCCAGCCGGTGACGCTGACGATGCGATTCCCGTCCATCTCCGCGTCCAGGCAGGAGCAATTGAGCAGCGTGGTCAGGCCGGGTTGGTAAAACGCTTTCTCATACAGCACGGTATCCCAGATCGAGTAGACCTTGTTCGGATTATAATAGAGGTTATCCAGCCGGATCTCCTCCAGCAACCCCGTCTCGCGCATGTTTTTCGTCGCGTTGTGCTTATCCGCCCCGCACACATGCACGCGCACCTCGCTGCTGGCGTTGCCGCCCAGCACCGGACGATCTTGCATGAGAATTACCGACGCGCCGTGGCGGGCGGCGACTACTGCCGCCGTCAACCCGGCCATGCCGCCGCCGACAACACACACGTCGACCTGATGGGTAATAGTCGAAAAAATCTCTGTAGATGACATGGAATGGCCTTTCGCAATAACGTACCCGACGGAGATCATCTGGGCAGGAAATGGGGACTGTAACGAATGTCGCGATATTGCACACTGTGCCGAACATAGCATTCGCCGAGAAATTCGTTGCTGTACCCATTTCCCGCTGTGTATGCCGTTATTTACTCGGTATTGGCTCCAGTCGGAAGATGCGCGTCTCCGGCGTCAGCATGGTAAAGGTAATGGCGGTGACCTTTTTCGCGACGAGTTTGCCGGTGATGACGTCCCAAACCTTGCAGGGGCCGGGCAGAGCGATGCGCTTGGCGCCGGGGTGCACGCTGTGCAACGCCACGATGCTGCGATCGGCCATCAGCACGTCGCCGCCGTCACTGTAGACATGCGCGCCGGCGTAACGCGCCAGGTTGCGCCACAGCGCGGCGGGGATGGGTACGGCGGTAGTGAAGACGGAGGCCCAGTCGCCGGGGCCTTTGCTGTTGCCGGCGCCATTACCCATGCTCTTCACCGCCAGGCCGGTGTAGTTGCGCCCCTGCTTCGTCCACGCCGCGCCGAGCACGGTGCCGTCTTTCGGATACAGCGCCGGCCCGTAGGCCAACGGTCCGCCGATGACGGTGTCCGCCGTCATGCCGGCGGTGATGGGGTGGGCGAAATTAGTCAGCAGCGTGCGGCGCTGCACATTGCTGGGCACCAGTGGCTCAAACTGAAAGCCGGTGAGTTTTGCCGCGGTATCGATAGAGAGCTTCGTGCCGTCGGAAATGCCGGAGCCGGGCCCCCACAGCACCACGTTACCATCGCGGAAGACCTTCTCCTTCAGCAGCGCCAGGCGCGCGTCATCCACTTTGAACAAGTTGGGGAAGTAGAAGACCTTGTGTTTCGGGAAGTTGGGTAGTTTAAGATCGTCGAGGAGGTAGATGCGGTACGGCACACCGCAGCGCGCCATCCCCATCTTCGTCTCCCACATGATCGCCTCGTTGAGGTAGTTGCCGCTGCCGTTGGTCTCCAGCACTGCCGTGTCGTCGATGATCATGGCGATGCCGGGCACGTCCTCGTGTGTCCAGGAGATCGACTCGCGCACCACCTGCGTCTGGCGCGCCACGATCGACTGGATGCGTTCGTTGCCGAACCAGCCGTCATTATTGCCGCACAAGTCCATCCAGTAGGAATGGAAGCCGCGGGTGAAGGACGTTGCGAAGTTGCGCCAACTGATCGCCGCGTATTCCGCGTCATCGCGGGCGGAGCCATAATCCATCGGTGGGTTGTTATAGGTGCGCTGGTCCATCTCTGAGAGAAAGAACTTGCCGCGCAGCACCATCGAGTCGACAATGCCTTCCGGTTCGTAGACGCCGCCCATGCCGCGCGCCTGGTAGTCGTGCGGGGTTACCAGGCCGTCAAAACCCGGCGTGTTGAACAGCGTCGCGACATCCAGATACCCACCGCCGCTCATCATTTCCGGGTAGGCAGGCCACCACGAGTTGTTCGGGTCGAAGAAGCCGGCCAGGTTCCACCCCTGCATTGGCATTTTGTAGGCGTCATACAGGCAGATTTTTCGCCCACCACTCGCTTCGTAACAGGCATGTATGATCTTCGTATAGCCGTCCCGCACCAGCTTCGCCACCAGCTCCAGGTAGTCGCGGCGCGGCTGGTTGTCCGCCGCGGGTTGCCAGTAGGTCAACGCCGCCATCTGCCGCTGCGGGCCGAGTAGCGGGTCTTTGGGCATCGGCACGGTGTCGAGGGTCAGCGTCTTGTCGCGAAACGCCGCCTGCAGCGCCGCGTCAGTGCCATATTTCCCCTTCAGGAAAGCCCGCCACTTCGCCAGCATGGGCGCGCTGTGGTCATAGAGATTATTGGTATACATTCCGGCGTAGGTGCCTTCGCCGAACATGCCGCACCAGTAGCCCAGCACGCGGTTGCCCCACGGCTGGCGCTCGATGTAGGTAATCTGTGCCCCGGCCACCTTCGCCAGGCAATCCCAGTAGAGGTCGGAGGCCAGGGAGGGGACCTCGGTGACGGCGCCATCCTCAGTGACCATCATCAGGTCTTTGTGCAGCTTTTTCCAGGAGATGGGCGGTTCGCACTGCAACTCGCGCACGAAGAGCCAGGCGTCGGGGTCCAGCTTATCGAGCACCGCCAACTGCTCTTCATATGACGGCCGCCCCTTCTCGACCTCCTTGATCACCGGCGTGCTGCTGATGGTGTCGCCTTGCCAGAATTGCGACGCCGCCCAGCCTTCGCCCGGCGCGAACGGCCGGCAGATGAAGTAGGCGCCCATTTTGTGCGGGGCGAACCACGGCACCTGCTTGATATAGTGCGGCGTCGAGAAGCCGATGGGGCTATACATCGGCATCGGCAGCGGCGTGCCGTTGACGAAGATCACCGGACGACCGTTGTATGGCCGGACGGTCACCCCTACCTGTTCGCCCGGCGTGGGTGGCGCGGCCAGCGCGCAGGCAGCGAGAAAGAGACACAACAACAGGCAAATGCGCGGCATGCTGAACTCCTAATGCTCATGATGATGAATTCACATTCGCCGCGGGAACGGATAGTTCCTCTCGCGCAAGGCAAGCGCTGTTTTGCGGAAAATGCCAACCGTCAAAACATATTGACAGATGGCTTGTTGGGGTATACTATGCCTTAACTGTCGCATATCGCCCCCCGATCACGACCCGCGGCAGGCATACATACTATAAGGAGGTAACCATGCGTTCCCCACGTCGAGGGTTTACCCTCATCGAGCTGCTGGTGGTCATCGCCATTATCGCCATCCTGGCCGCCATCCTCTTCCCCGTGTTCGCCAAGGCCCGCGAAAAGGCCCGGCAGAACTCCTGTCTCAATAACCAGCGCCAGATCGGCATCGCTATCCAGATGTATGTGCAGGACAATGAAGAAACCTTCATGCCCAACACGAACAAAAGCGCCTGGTCGATGTTGCTCGCGCCCTACAATGAGCCGCAGATTTACGACTGCCCCACGAAAACAGGCAAAGGTAAAAACACCGCGCCGGAATACGGCTTCAACGGACATCTCTTCGGCATCGCCCTTGGCGACATCCAGAAGCCGACCGAGATGCTCATCACCGCCGACCTGGCCGACGCCGGCTACAACAAAAACTATGCCATCGCGCTCTCCAGCACCGTCGGCACCATGCTCGACAGCGCTATCGACCCGCGCCACAACAAGTCCTTCGTCATGACCACCGCCGACGGCTCCACCCGCATCATGACGGTGCAGACAGGGCAAGCGGCCTCCGATGCGTTGATGGCCCAGGGCATCCAGTTGCTGGCCGTCACCCCAACGGTGAAGCGCATCGAATTCACGCTCACTCCGGCCAGCAACACCCCGCCGTGTACCGCCGAGTTCGGTGGCCCCACCGCCGCCATCGCCTTCTCGGGTATTCAGTTCTCCTGGGGTAATGCGACGTTAATCCTCAACGCGAACCCCCCCACGACATTCTGCACGGACACCGGGTATTGGAGCATCGTGAATCTCAATCCGAAATTCGTCATGACGAAAGTGCGCATCATGCCGCGCAACGGCATTTATCGCTTCAACGCGGGTCCGACCATCCAGTGCCGCGCGTCGTCATCCAGTGCCTGGAAAGTGGTCACCACCCTGACGCCGTTGCCGACCACCTACACCTGGTATGACTATAATGTGTCCGGCCTGCTGCCGTGCCCCGACTGGAAGCTGCAAATGGGCGGATCCGGCCAGGATCGCAATGACACCGCCGGCCTGGAATTCTACGGCTACCAGATGCCGTAGCCTGAATAACAACCGACGCTGTGCAAACGCCGCCCCGGAGCAATTCAGGGCGGCGTTTGCGTATCGGCAGGGATGTTGGCGCCTGCCGTCGTATCGTATGGCATGCTCAAGCCGTCCGATATCTGCCTCTCCATCCGTCAGATCGCCCGCGACGCCAATAGCGCCTTCGGCAGCGAAGAACGCGCGCTGGCGCTCCTCGCGCAATTGCGTCCCACGCGCATCGAGTGGAGCTACATCACCGACCGCGATCTCATCGCCCGCTTCAAAGAGACGGCGCCGGTGTTCGTGGCCGCCTTGAATACCATCATGCCGCCGGGGCACGCCGAGTCATTCGAGGGGATGCCGATCATTGCACCGTGGATGACCCGCTTCGGCAAGCCCGGCGCGCGCATGCCCTATATCTGTCAGAATAACCCGGACGACCTTCGCGGTCGCATGGAACAGGCGGTGGTGCTTATTGCCGACGGCACTACCGACACCTTCCAGTTCGATGATTGGTATGGCAACGCGCAGATGCTCGACTTCGGCAATCCCTGCTTCTGCCCGCACTGCCGGCGCGAATTCGCCGTCTACCTGGACATCGATGTGGATTACCTGGCCTACCTCCGTGGGCGCGGCTTCACCCATGCCGCGGAGATCATCGAGGCGGCGCAGCGGGGTGGGGTGCCGCTGTGGGAGGATTACCGCCGCTTCCAGCAGCAGACGGTGACGCGCTTCTTCCGCAAGCTGCGCATCGCCATGGACCAGGCGCTGGCGCGGCCCGCCGAACTCAGCGTCAATGGCTCGGTGCGGAACTTCGGCGGCAATATCGCCACCATACGCCCCTTCATCAGCTACCTCAACGGCGAGACGTCACGCTTCGATCCCGAATCGCTGCTGAAGCTGGCGGAGGCGTCGCGCGAGATGGGGGTAGCGCAGGTCGTCTCCTTCTTCCCGGATGTGCCGGTAGCGGAATACCACGACACGGCCTTCGTGCAACGGGTGAACCAGGCCATCGCCCTCTGCTACTGCCTGGGCCTGCAACCGCTCTTCCCCTACGACGTCTACGCCGGCAACGAGGCAGACGGCTCGCTGAAAGCCCGCTGGTTCGGCGCCTGGGACGAATACCGGGAATCCTACGACATCGTGCGCGCCAATCCCGCCTGGTTCAACGACTATGCTTACGAAGCCGTGGAAATCACCCCGGACGCCGTCACCGTAATCTCCCGACATGCACACGACCCGGCGCGCACATTGACGCACCACATTGCAGCAACAGGAAGATGGACCACGACAACAGAATAACGCCTTCCCTGGGAGCGCGGATTTGTAATCCGCATGATCAAGCAATCGCTACCAAACCATCCTGTTTGTAGTGAGCCACGCAGTCGCGATCACCAATCACGCACCCAGGCAACGAAATACCCCATCCGTCAGTCCTGGAAGGGCGACTGAATGGGGTCAGCCCGGATGAATGCTTGTTGACCAATAAATTCCGCGTTGCCCAGCATGCGGTCTCTTTGCATGATCCGTCGCGTCCCTGCTGAGGGACGCCCGGCCGTAGGGCCCGGCAGGTGGGGATTTCAATCCCCGCGTGCGATAACAAAGCGGCATCAATTTATGAAATAAGCATCAATGGCTGGAGACCATCGAATATATCTGAACAGCGTCACCACGCCTCAATCTTCACGCCCGCGTAGTAATACGTGAGGATCGTGTCATACGGCAGGCCATTCTCGGCCATGCCCACCGCGCCCACCTGGCACATCCCCAGCCCGTGGCCCCAGCCGCCGCCCCAGAAGGCGAAGACTACCGGCGTGCCGGCGTCGTCGCGGTAGATATCCACGGTGAAGGCCGAGGAGCGCAGCTCGCCTAGCGCCCTGCGGATCTTCAATTCGCCCTCCAGTGTTACCGCGCTCGCGGCGCCGTCCACCTTCAATTGCGTGATGCGGCCGGAGTCGCCGCGCTTCAGCACGGTCAGGTTTTGTATGGCGCCCAGGTTGTCGTTTTGTCCCAGCGCGGCTTCCACTTCCTTCCGCGTCAGCAGCTTCACCCAGCGGAACGCTTCCGGATTCGCCCATTTCGGCTGCAGGCAATTCAGCCCGCGGTTCGTCTTGAAGATCGCTGCCCAACCCTCTTCATTCGTCGGCTTCGGCGTGAACGGCGCGGCAGTGCCTGGCGCGAAATCCGCCACGCTTTGCAGGTACGGCACGGCGCGGCCCCACGCCTGCTCGGCAGATTCCGTATAACCGCCGCAGGTGGAGGAATAGACGGCGTCGATGAGCTTGCCGTCATAGGTCAGCACCATGCCCGCGGTGTCGTTCACCGCTTTCGTGGTGCGCGGGTCTTCGCTGGGGACGCCGCCATACACCTGGCAGGCGGCGGTATCGTCCAGGTCGAAGCCCAGCGCGCCGCGGCGATTCAGGTTGCGCGCCGCGTAGGTGCGCGCGGCGATGGCCTGCGCCTTCAACGCCTCGCTCGGGTACCGCGGGCTCATCTCCGAGGAGACTACCCCCCAGAGATATGCCTCGAATGGCACGATATTCACCACCGTAAGGCCGTCCGCGCGGGCGATCAGTTCGAATGACCCGCGATACGGGCGGTCCGCTTTGCCGTCATAATGCCGCGTCGGCCCCAGCAGGCGGATGGCCGGCTGCGTGGCCGGATCGACGATAGCGTCCGCCGGCGGATTCGGGTCCAGCAGCACCGTCAGCTTCGCCGGCGCCTCCAGCAGCGCCTTGCCATCAGCGTCGGTAATGCTGATGCCCCCGCCGTTTGGCTTGCACACCACCACGCTGCCCGCGGCCAGCGGCAGATTGTTCGTGCCGACGGCGGCCACGAAAAAAGGTGCGGTGCCCGATAGCCGCACCGTCGCCTGCGCTGACTGCAGCCCAATGCGGATCGTCGCCGGCAGCCCCTGTCCCTCGGCGCGGCTGAAGAGCAGTGTGCTCAACATCAACGACAGGATGCCAAAACGCAGAATCAGGCGTAGTGATGGATAGATGGACATGCGTGAGCCTCTGTAGAAGTCAGCGTACCGCGCATGGGCTGCCCTCAAACGTCACTCCTCGGTCAGCAATATCTCGTCCGGCTCATTGGCCGTGGGCGTGTCTGGAGTGATGTTATAGATGGGTTTTAGTGGAGTGTCGGCATGCGCCGCCGGTGCCTTCACGCCCAACAAGCGGTTCACCGCTTGATTCGTGACGTCTGCCCGTGCGCCCTCCCGGCGTGTGATGTCCGTCGGGTCGCCGCTGCGAATGCCGTATAGCATCACGTTGGCGCCCATCTGGTATTGCGCCGTCACGTAGTCATCGCCGGTCGGCGGGAAGGTGGCGTAAAGCTGGGCGAAGTTGCCCATGGTATAGAAGACATTGAGCCGGTTGCTTTGCGAGATGCCGTAATTGGCCTGATCGATGACGTTCAAGCCTACGCCCGGGCTGGACAGGCGGAAGAGGAAGGTGTTGATGGGGTGGCTGCGGGGAATGGCCGTCAGCCGTGATCCCGGCAGTATCTGGCTCAGCTCGCTGGCAACCAATTCCTTGATAGCCGGGTCGGGTCGGCTGTCCAGGAAGAGGAAGCCGCCGTCATCCAGGTAGGCACGCAGCACGCGCACCTCGCGCGGGTTTAGTGTGAATGTGTCATCGCAATAAAGGTAGAGGAAACTCGGTTGCAAGCCTTTCCGCAGGTAGCGTGAATCCAACTCAGCGGCCGTCATGGGCCAGGTATCGCTCTCGCAAGGGACATACGCATTCAGATAGGCCAGCAGGCGGCGAGTGCCCTCGGCATGGGCGTTCCACGCGCCGCTGCCGTGCTTCAGCCGGATGAAATACACGCGGCCGTCGCGCGTACCGGGGACGCCACGCTTCCACTCGCCGCGCGGATCGCCGTCATCGACGCCGCCGTTCTTACCATTCTTCCCGCTGCGGCCCCTACCGTGCATACCGGTAACTTCGCCGCGGCCAAAATTCTGGTCGTAATTCTCGACGAAATACGCGGCATCGTCTGGAATCCCTGTCGGTATCACCAGCGGCGGCTCGACCGGCTTGTCCGTGGCGGGGTTCTTCGGCATCATGCCGCCCTGGTTGGGGGCGCCGGGCAAGCGCTCATGCGGGTTCTCCCCCAAGGGATTCTTGTTCGACTGTTTGTCGCCGTCCTTGCGGCCCACGGCTAGTTCCGGCAGCCGGGGTAATGTCGGGATGATCAGATGGGGCAGCTTCTCGGGGGCCGGCGGGGGCATAGGGGCGACGTGGATGATCGCCGGTCCGAGATTAGCACCGGGACGGACACTCGCCAGCCAGCATCCCACACCCACCAGCACATGCAGCCCAAACGCGATGACAATGGTAGCGGCAAAGAGGCGGTTCTTGCGCAGCAACGAGACAAAGAGATACACCAGCAGGCCGAGGATGGCCAGCGCCAACAGCGATCCGCAGGCAACGGTGATGAGGAGGTAAACCGCCATCATGCGCACACCTCACAGCAGCATTCCATGATTACATTATTGTACCACGGAATGGGGGCTGTGTCTGCTCATGTGAGATGTAGATATCGACTTCCATGTGTTCTACCCAACAGCAATTGAAGCGTATCGATATGGCACCGAAGAACATATGCAGAGAACATGCTTTATGGCAAATAACTGTCGCTTCGCCACGATATGCAATTGCTCTCACGAAATAGCTCCCCTCTCCTGGTAGGGGAGGGGGCGGGGGAGGGGTTCGTGCGACTGTCGCTGCCATCAGCAATACCAATGCTACGTCACTGCGTATGCCGATAAGCTGGCATCTTACGACAAAGCGGTATCAATAATGAATTACAAAGCATGATGTCGTGGCAGATGTTCCTTCAGCCGGGATTTGAAGAAGGATTGGGCTGCAAGCAGCCTGTTGATGTCGTCCTAGCCAGTCAGCCGCGCCGGCGGAATACTTCAACAGGCTGCTAGGCCCCATAATACGGGCCACGATAGCCCGGCAGCAATTTCGGCCGCGTCTTCGCCGTCCAGCCGGTGCGTGTCCAGGTATACCTGCCATTTACACGAAGCGTATACCAGGTCGTATACTGACATTGGCTGCTTTCCGGCGCTACGCCTACCACGGCGGTGTGCGCATCAAGCCAGCCCAAGCTGCCCCAGTCATTGACCAGCTCTCCGCCGGGCAAAACGCGGTGATGCAGATACGTGCCGCGATCCATGTCAAACAGGTATAGGTGGGTGACCGAGGCCAGTAGCAACGCGTGCGTGCCGGGCTGTAGCGCAGCGGCGAGGAAACCGAGCGGTTTGCCGTCCGGGCCGGGAAGGCGCAGGCCACCCTGGGTGCTCAGTTGCAGCGTAATGCCGCCGCAGCAGGTCAGGTTGGTATCGTTAGTGACGACGAATGGGGTGAGATGCCAGTTTACCGGTTTGTCGCCGCTGAGGAGTTGCAGTTCGGAAATACACAGGTCGTCATCGCGACCGACATCGACCTGATCGATGGTGATGGTTATCGCGTCAGATGTGACAGCCGGAAAGGCGCAGCGCTGCGGCGCCAGCGTCGCCCGCAGCGGGAAGGTGTAGGCGTGTTGCTTGCCATCAAAGATTGTCACAGTGATTTTGCGGATACGGTTGTTGCGGCGGTAGGTGGCGGCGTCCTTGCAGTACCCATTCAGCATGGTCAGCCCGTTGAATGTCAGTTTCTGCTCCGTGTCGATGCGAATGCGCCGTCCGACGCCATGATTAAATGTCGGGCGATAACCCTCTTTGTTGATCACCGTCTTCTCGAACACCCACGCGGTTTCCGGATGCCCGTCGGCAAAATTGGAGAGCGGATACCGCGTCGAGATCACATCCTCATCTGCTTCAATGACCCATCCCGGCCACTGCACCGCGGCACTCGTCCGGTCGGCCAGGACCGTGCCCGCACAAAACACCACCAACATCCCCACCACCAGCATACGCATCACGTAATCCTCCTGATGACATCAATGCCAGTATCGCGCACCGGTATGAAAGAGGCATGACACAGACATGACGGCGAGGTGAAATCCCCCCTGCATAATCGCAAAAACCGGAAAATGGGGGGTAATCGTGGGGCGTAACAATCAGGGGGCAGATCGGCCTGCGTCACCTTGTCCCTCCTTTTTCAGGTTCTGACGCAGGCCGGGACAAGGCCGCGACAAGGCGGCTGCTCATATTTGAACTCGCGCCGCATCCGCGTGTATAATTACGGCACGTTCACGTCAGTAAGGAGCCACCCCATGCGGTCAGATATGATCAAAGCCGGCCACGAGCGCGCGGGGCATCGCGGGTTGTTGAAGGCCTGCGGCGTCACCGATGCCGACATGCGCAAGCCGTTCATCGGCATTGCCAACTCGTATACCGATATCGTCCCCGGGCACATACACCTGAACAAATTCGCCGAAGTCGTGAAGGCCGCGGTACGCGAGGCCGGCGGGGTGCCGTTTGAATTCAACACCATCGCCGTGGATGACGGCATCGCCATGGGACACGCCGGCATGCGCTACAGCCTGCCCAGCCGCGAGCTCATCGCGGACGCGGTGGAAACGATGGCGATGGCGCACTGCTTCGACGCGCTCATCTGCATCCCCAACTGCGACAAGATCACCCCGGGCATGG
>CAZPYA010000091.1:0-22608 GCA_964590255.1 uncultured bacterium | reverse complement strand
GGCCCTACGCCGCCCGACCATTCAGGCGGTGGGATGTTGAGCGAAAGTCCTGATATTAACGTTCAGTTAGGAGGTTTACCGAACGGGCGGTATTCGTGTAGTAAGGATAGATTACCGCGAGGCAGCACTCCGTTGATCCACAGCCCGTCGGGGCAGGCTGATCTCCACCCGTGTGCCAGCGCCGGGGGTGCTGACGAGGGTGAGTCGGCCGCCATGCGCCTCAATAAGGCCGCGGGCGATGCGCAAGCCCAGCCCGCTGTGGTTGTCGCTGGGGGTGCGCGCGGTGTCAGCGCGGTAGAAGGCGTCGAAGAGATTGGGCAAGTGCTCGACGGGTACGCCTTTGCCGGTGTCGGCTACCACCACGCGCACCGGATCGCCGTCGGTGAGGAAGATTCCCACCTCCGCCCCGGCGCCGGCATAGCTGATCGCGTTGTCCACCAGGTTATCGAGCACCTGCGCCAGCCGGTCGGGGTCGGCCTGCGCCAGCACCGGCGCGCCGCCCTCCACATGACGCAGGGTAATGTCCGCCGCGGCCGCCGCGCCGGCATGCGCCTGCAGGCAGGCGGCGGCCAGCTCGCGCAGGTCCACTTCCTGGGGGTGCAGCGGCAACTCATGCAAGTCCACCCGCGCCAGCATCAGCAGGTCAGCCACCAGGTGCAGCAGGCGGTCGGAGGTGCGCAGCATTACCTGCACGGCGCGGTCGCGGCGCTCTGGGTCATTCGCCATGCCCTCGGCCATCGCGCCCGCCATGGTACGCAACGTCGTTACCGGGCTCTTCAGTTCATGGGTCATATCGGCGAGGAATTGCCGGCGACGCCGGGCGTCGTCCTCCAGGCGGCGAATCTGCAATGCCAGTTGCGTTGCCATCTCGTTCATCGCCACCGCCACCTCGGCGAATTCGTCGGTGCCGTCTGCCGGCACGCGGTGGGCGAAATCGCCGCGGTGCAACGCGCGCGCTCCCTCCGTGAGCGCCGTCAAAGGCCGGGTGAAGCGCCGCGCCACCAGCGTGCCCGCCAGCACCGCCAGCAACAGTGCCGTGCCCACGCGGAAGATCGCAAGCAAGCCGGTATTCATGCGCGGCGGACGCCCGTTGTTCACAATCGGCTCCGAGGGGCCGCCATTCGCCCCAAAGGGTTGGCCGTCGGGTGGTGGGGGCAACATCTCGTCTGGACCACCGGGCGGGGGTGGCTGCATGCGGGGCGGCCGGGCCCCCGGGCGATTCGCCGGCCGTGCCGGCTGGATGCCGAAAAACATCTCCAACAGGCTGAAGCGCGGCTCCGGGATCGGCGTGGGGTATTGCGCCGGGTTCGCCAGCATCTGCTGGCGCAACGTGTGGATGTGCGATTGATGCACGAGGTAGGCCATCGCCGAGCTAAGCACCCAACTGACCAGCGCGACCAGCAGGAACGCCAGCGTGAGCTGCACCCGGACGCTATTCCTCAGGGCGAAAGGCATAGCCCACTCCTCGAATCGTCACAATGGGGCAGGGGGACAGCCCGGCGCTGATGAGTTTTTCGCGCAGGCGGTAGACATGGTTGTCCACCAGTCGCAACTCGCCGTAAAAGGCGTCGCCCCAGATGATGTCGACGAGTTGGTTGCGGGAGAAGACAGTGCGCGGGCGGCGCATCAGTGCGGTCAGCAGGTCGAATTCCATCGTCGACAGCGGCACATCGGCGTCCTGCACCGTCACGCGGCGCTCTTCGGCAAACAGCGCCAGCGTGCCCCAGTGCAGCGTGGGGGCGCTTTGCCGGCCGCGGGCCACCCGGCGCAACAGCGCCTTGATGCGCGCCACCAACTCGCTGGCATAAAACGGCTTGGTCACATAGTCGTCAGCGCCCTTCTCCAGGGCGCGCACCTTGTCGATCTCGCCTTCGCGCGCCGAAAGCATCATGATGAAGGCATCGGACTCCGCGCGGATGCGTTCGCACACCTGCACGCCGTCCAGCCCGGGCATCATGATATCGAGAATGAGGATGTCGGGCTTCAGCGCGTGAAAGGCGTCAATCGCGGCGTTGCCGTTCTCCGCGGCGTGCACCTGGTAGCCTTCCGCTTCCAGATACCAGCGCAGGCCTTCGATCAGGTCGGCGTCATCATCGGCGATGAGAATGCGAGTCGACATGGTTGCCTCACTTCGTACTCCTCCAAAGCGTACCCGGTTTCGCGGTTGCTGACAAGTCGGCGTCTCGGGGCGCATGTTGCCATGCGCCCCGAGACGGTGTCTGCCATGATCGCAATCAGTTGATCGTAACCGAGGTTCCGGAATCGCTCACCGCCACCGCGCCGGTATCGATGTTGATGGCCAGCAGTTGCGGGCCACGGAGCACGAAGAGCGTGTGACCGGCCAACTCAAGCTGCAGCTGTGGGGGCATCCCCGGACCGCCCATCATGCCGGGGCCACCCGGCCCACCGGGGCCGCACTGCCCCTGGCCCTGCTGGTTACCCTGGTTTCCACGCATGCCTTGGCCGCCCGGCCCGCCGGGGCCGCCCTGGCCCTGCTCCTGCTGGTTACCCTGGCCTCCGCGCATCCCCTGGCCGCCCGGCCCGCCGGGGCCATCCTGGCCCGGCCCGCCCTGCCCACCAGAGCCACCGGGGCTGCGACCTTGCCCCTGGCCCTGACCGCGCATGCCTTGCTGGCCATTCTGACCACCCTGGCCGCGCATACCTTGCTGATTACCTTGGCCTTGCGGCGGCTGCGGGCGCTCGATGGTCGGCAGCGTGCCTTTCGCGGTGATGGTCATGGTGGCGCCGTTTACGTTAAAGAAGCTGTCGCCGAGGATCACCAGCACGGTGTCGCCGGTGACCAGCATCTCGCCACGCGGCGGGGGCGGACCCATCGGCGGCTGGCCCTGTGTCTGGGTGTTTTGCGCCGGCTTCTCGGCCAGCGTCAGGGTGGCGATCTGTTTCGCGTCGGTGCCGTACTTGATCAGCGTGCCGCCTTGCAGCACGTAGGCGACGTTCGCGCCGGCTTTCATCGTTGCCGGCCCGCCGCCGGGCAGTTGCGCGGCCTGCACGGTCGCCGGGGTTTCGTCCGCCCGCACCTGCGCAATACCGCCACAGATGAGGCCGCCGGCCAGCACGACGCCGGCCACGATGGGCATCCAGAACGAGGTTCGTTTCATGGGACTGCTCCTTTCATACCCTGGTGATGCATGGGCGCATCGTATAGTGACAGTATCGCCCCCAAAGATCACAGAAATATTGCAGCCACATCGTAGTTTGATATCATCGTAAAGTTTGCCGGTATATTGACAGCTCGCCTGGGGTGTGCCTAGCAGCCCGTGGATAAAGTCGAACACAGAAGAATTGGCTTCGGGATGGCGAATTTGGGGAATATGAGTCAAGGCAAGAAACGCATCGCTCCACCGAGCCTGTTTATCCCGAGCGGGGATCGCTATGCGCATATCCCGACGCGGCATTATCTATGCGCGACTCGACGCGCTGATCGATTTGTCCTTCGTGCGGGAGTTGACCGCGCCGCTGTATGCCGAGACGATGGGGTGGCCCTCGCTCGACCCGGTGGTGTTTTTCAAGTGCATGCTGGTGGCGTTCTTTGAGAACGTGGTGTCGGACCGCGCGCTGGAGTTTCGCCTGGCGGATTCGCTGGTGATCCGCAAGTATCTGGGCTACGGCCTGGATGAGCGGACGCCGGACGAGAGCACGCTGCGCAAAACCCGCCAGGGCATGCCGGAAGAGGTTTTTCGGCTGGTGTTCATGCGCGTGCTGGGGGCGTGCGCGAAGCGGGGCCTGGTGAACGGGCGGGCACTGGAGATGGACTCTACCACGTGGACGCCAGTGCGAGCATGGATTCCCTGGTGCACAAGGAGCTGGGCGGTATCTATGAGGAGTTCATGCTAGCGCTGAAGCGGCAGGACGCACCGGACGCCACGCGCGAGGAGGCCACGGCGACCGATAAAGAGCGCCCCGGCAAAGCGAGCAATCGGGACTGGGAGAGCCCGACCGATCCGGATGCGCGGGTGATGCAGCACACCGACAAGCACACGCACCTCTCGTATCACGTGGATGCCACGGTCGATAGGAGCATAACCGGGCGCGGCGTGTCGATCAGTCATGACGATGACAGCATCCAGCAGAACCGTGAACGGGTGCATCATCCCGGCGCCAGGCCGCTCATGATGATTCGCCGCCAACGTGGGGAAGCGCCCTTTGGCTACTTCAAGCAGTTCGGCGGCTAAAAGGCTGTTTGAAGATACCACTTCTCCCGGTAGGCGCACTTTTCCCCAGCGCCAACCGAATTACTGCGCACAGTTAACAGGCTGGTCTTTCTTGATCGTAGTTGCGCTTGGTGGGGGATTGGGGAAGGGTTCTGGGGGGTGGCGTGGAAAATTGCGGCAGATACTTGAATCATACTCCCGGCGCGCGGCTCGCGCCGGCCCCGATGTCATGCGGGGTTATTAACTTCCAGAATTGCTGCTGTCTGCTGGTTCCTAGTGGAGGTAAGTGATGGGCTCTCCGTTTTGCTATCTGTTAATTGGTTTGCTGCTCTTCGGGTTGTGTATTGAGGGGGCGGCGAAGCCGGTAGAGTTGTTTCGCGGGAAGGGGCTGGACGGGTTTACGCTGCAGCCGCCGGTGAATGCGCTGGGGCCGATTGCGGCGAATGGGACGTGGTCGGCGGAGGGGAATGCGGCCGTCGCCGCGGGGACGGCGGCGCCGTGGACGGTGCAGACGGCGGGGTCGCCGGGGTGGACGGACTATCGGCTGGCGGCGACGGTGACGATTCGGAAGCCAGGGCCCAGGGCGAATTTCCCGGTGACGTATTACGAGTATGACCGCTACATGCCGCGCGAGGATTATCCGCCGGGCGACCACGCCGGACAGTATCGCTACCGCTATTTCGCCGGGGAGTTCGACTGGGGGTCGGAGGCGGCATTGTACGTGCGCTACCAGGACCGGCAGCATTGCTATCGCGTGCAGTTTTCCACCGAATACCAGGAGATCATCCTCTGGCACGGGTTGGACGGTTACCTGCAGGTGGCGCCGTGGACGTTGAAGCCGGGGACGGCATACCGCGTCGAGGTGCTGGCGCAGGGCGCGCATATTCAGGTGCGGGTGGACGGGAAGACGGCCATCGACTACTGGCATGAGTGCCTGCCGACGCTGCGCGGCGGCATCGGGCTGGGGGCCTACCGCGGCACGGCGGCTTTTGGCGACGTGGCGGTGACGGCGCTGCCGCCGGCGGGGGCACAACCGCCGCACGCCGCGCGGTTCCATACGCGCCTGTGGCGCGGCCTGCGCTGGATTTTCGACGGCAACGAGCCCATCGCGCTGCTGTATAAAGCATTCGGCACCGACGACTACCACGGGAAAAGCCTGTATTACCACTTCGTGAAGCTGCGCCCGGGCTATCGGCCGCTGTACCTGGACTGGCTGGCGGTGCGGCGGGGATATGACAAAATTACCCAGCTTATCGGCGAGGTCGGCGACATCAAGACGACGGGGGAGAAGAGCGCGCGGCTGACGCTGGACTTCGACAGCATCACCTCGGACAAATTGATGCGCGCCCACCACACCGACGTGCTGACGTATGACGCGGCGCGGGGCGTGTACCGGCACGACGTGACCGCGCAGTTAGCCTTCGACGGCGACCAGACGGCGCAGTTGTTGGAGTTCAGCGACCCGCTGACATACAACAACAAGCCGCCGGGCTCGGGGGTGAAATATCCGTGGCTGTATGCGGGGCATGACTGGGGCCTGGCGACCGGGGAGGACGGCAAGCTGGTGAAGCACGTCATCTCGGAAGGGTTGTATCTGGAGAAGCAGGACGGCTGGCCGACGGAAGCCAACCCGTCGTTATGGGTGCTCTACCCCGACCGTGCGGTGTGCCCGGCGTGGGAGACGGACGTGCCCGGCGTGCGTATGTATCGCGAGATCTGCCACTGGGGGTACGACTATCATCAGCGCATCTGGTGGCGCGACCAGAAGCCGCGGGCGTTCAAGGCAGGCGACCGCTTCACCATCAAATATGTCATGACTGGCTATCCGCCGGAAGAGGCGGAGCGGCTGTCCGCGACAGCGACGCCGGCGCCGCAACACGTGAACGCCGAGCCGGCGGGGAAGATCGCCAACCTGCTACAGGTGCCCAGCGCCTATGCCTTCGCGGTGTGCGACCCCGGTGGCACCAGCTTCGCCGAGGCGCAGAGCGTGCGCCAGCCCTTCGCCGGGTGGCCGTTCTTCGGCGACTACACGCTGGACCGCGAAGTCGGCCGCACCGACCACTACTCGCTGCGGCTGGACGGCCCGGCGACGGCCAGCGGGGAATTCTACCACCACATGATCGACAGCTACGGGAAGCAGTATGTCTGCACACTGTGGATCAAAACGCGCGGGGTGACCGGGCGCGCGCCGACGGTATCGCTGAAATACTCGTATAAGCCCGAGCCGTGCGACCGCTTCGACACGGGCCTGTTTGGCGACAACGACTGGCAGGAGCTGACCTTCCTGACCACCGTGCCGGTGCCGGCCTTCAACACGTATGACTCCAGCACGCTGGTGGTGACACACAGCGGCATGGGCAGCGTGTGGATCGACGATTTTTCCGTGCGTCCGGTGGCGGAGGGGGAGACGATTGTCGAAAAACGGCCGGCGAGCGCGGCACCCGCGCCGTTGCCCGGGCCGGCCTCCGCCGATTACCTCATCTATCTGAAGGCGGATGAAGGCCGGGGGGCCAGCCTGGCGGACGCCAGCGGACACGGCAATGGCGGCAAGGTGTTCGGCGCCGCGTGGGCGCCGTTCGGCGGTCGGTCGGTGCTGCGGTTCGATGGCAAGGGTATT
Organism: uncultured bacterium; assembly: GCA_964590255.1. Taxonomy (GTDB): domain Bacteria; phylum Armatimonadota; class Hebobacteria; order CAIYQO01; family CAIYQO01; genus JAKIYB01. The sequence continues at coordinate 15,819 of CAZPYA010000091.1, read as the reverse complement.
GGCCTCATCGGCACGCTGTCGCCGGAGTTGCAGCAGGCGCCGCCCGGCGAATATCCGCAGCCGGCGCTGACGCTGGAGGCGTGGGTGCGCCCGGCGGCGGGGATGACCACCGGGGCGATTATTGGGTACATGACTTCGCCATTGCTGGCGCTGGAGGCGGTGGGCAAGGATGCGTACCGGGTGCGCTTCATGCTGAACGCCGGCGGCAAAAATGCGGTATTCACCACAAAACCGCTCATTAAAATCGGGCAATGGAGCCACGTGGCGGTGACACTGGACGCCGGCGGCGCGGTGCGCCTGTATGTCAATGGCACGGAAGAAGCGACCGGCACGGCCGCCAGCGCGCTCGGATACACCGCCTACTGGCGCATGGTGAGCATCGGCATGTATGGCAAGCAGTATGGCTACCCATACTTTGGCGACCTGGCGGAACTGCGCTGGTGGAGCCGCGCGGCGACGGCGGCGGAGATGGCGGCGGCGGCGCAGAATCAGCCGGAGTAACTGGAGTAGATATGGATCAGGGACGCATCATGACTGACCCGGCAGAGCTGCGGCGCATAGCCGGGCGCGCGGTGGCGGCGGAGCCAGGGCCGTGGTCGCGACGGGAGAGCTGGCACGGGGAAAGCTGGGAGATTACCTCGCCGGCGCAATCATTTCCAGTGTGCGCCAGCCAGTTGGCTGACCCGAAGGATGCCGATTTCATCGCCGCGGCGCGCGAAGACGTGCCGAACCTGTTGACCACGGTGGCGCATATGTATACACGCCACGATACAGCGCTGCGCCTGCTGCGTGCCGTCGTCGACGCGCCGGGGCTTGACATGGAGATTCGGGCAGCGATTGCCGCGCTATTGGCGGATGAAAGCTGATTCTGTGGTATAACTAGATATTGTCATCTTCCTGGCCTTTCTTTACTGGAGCATCTGATATGCGCTATTTGCTGCTTTCGCTGTTTCTTTGCAGTATTGTACTCATCATGACCGGATGCCACGATGCGGTGCATGCCCCCGCCGCGCTGCCGACGGTGCTGAAGACGCGCGTGTGGCCGATATCCGGAACGGCTGCGGCGGCGCAGATCGCGAGGGTGACCGATACCACGATTGTGCTGCAGCGTGACGCACCCGCGTACCAGGTAGGCGATGTGCTGGTGAGCGATGCGGGGGAATATGGTTTTTTGCGCCGGGTGACGGGCATCACCGAGAATGCCGACGGCACGCTGACACTGGCCACCGCTCCCGCGGCGCTCACTGATGTCTTTCAATCCGTGGAGCTCCATACGCAGTTCGACCTTGATGCCGGTGATGTGCAGGCCTTTCAGCCACTCGCCCGCGGCGTTACCATGACCGCGGCGCCGGGCGGCCGCGCCGATGTCTCCCTGTTGACGATGGAACTGGTGTATGACACGCCGTTGAATGCCAGCGGAACGCTGGCCGTGCAGGGGAAAGTCGGCGTGAAGCTCAAAGTGAATTTCGATCTGGTCATCAAAGACGGGAAAATGCAAGCGGTGCAAATGGTGGTGGAGGCCGGCGCCAATGCCTCGCTGGCGCTGAATGCCAAAGGCGAGATCAAATCGCTGCAAACGCACCTGGAAAAGGACCTGGCGCAGATAAAAATCTCCCGGCTGACGGTATTGGTGCCCACGCCGGTGGGTGTGCCCATCCCGATTGCCTTTCACTTCAACATGACGCCGTATATCTATGAAGAGGGTGATTTCACTACCAGTGTGACCACTACGCTGGCGAAGCTGGAAGGATCGCTGGCCGTGAAAGCCGGCGTGCGCGTGGATCGCGATGATCTGGCGTCCGGCATTACGGATGGCGCGCTCACCGCTCCCGCGCTGACGGGCCTGTTGCCAGATCTGGCGAAGATCGATCCGGCGGATGATGTGGCGATGAAAACGTTGATGAACGTGCTGTTGAATACGAATCTGGAATTCAAGGCCAGTCATCGCCTGGGCATCGGCGCGAACTTCACCTGTAAAGTGTATGACGCCGCCGGGCCCTACGTGAAACTCGCCCTGGTGGAACATGAAACATCGACCGCGCTGACCATCAGCGCGACGGAACCGAATATCACCCTCGACAGCCTGGTGCGCTGCAAGCCGTTGCAGCAAGCGGGAGTGAATTTGACACTGTTTGGCCGTTCCAAGGAAGCCAGTGTCGATATGAGTACCATCCCGGCGGCATTTGAACTCCATTTGCCGCTCTTCCCGAAAACCATCCCCCTCACCGGGCAGGTTGAATCAACGATTCAGTAAGGAGCGCCGTCAATGTTCCATCGTCTGATGAGCCTGCTCGCGGTAGTGCTGCTCGTGCTGGGGTTGTGCGCCGGTTGCGGTGGCGGTCGCGATGCCATTGCTCCGTCGGGCGCGACCGCGCCGACCGGCGCCATGGGCTCGGTGCGTATCCGTATTGCCTGGCCTACGCCGGGACGCGTGTTGCCTGTCGACACGCGTTCGATCAAGGTGACATTGGTCAGTCAGCATCCCGCGGTGTTGCCGGACCAGGAACACGTGCTGTCCTACCCCGACGCGAGTTGGACATTCGAGAAGGTGATGGCGGTCGACTGGATACTGCGCGCGGTCGCCTATGATGGCGCCGGGGGGACGGGCAAAGTGCTGGCCAGCGGTGAAAAAATCATCACCGTGCGCCCTGTGGTCATCAACAGCGTGGGACTGACGATAGATTATCTCGACCATCTGCGGCTTGTTCCGGGGGACATTACCCTGCAGAAAGGCAAATCCGCCGGATTCACGGTCGAAACGTATGACAGTAAAGACCAACTGGTGATGGTGCCGACGGCGAATATCACCTGGACGTCCGCGCAACCGGGCGTTGCATCGGTCGTTGGCAACGGCGCCAGCGCGTCGGTGGCTGGCGTAAAGGAAGGTACGGCTGTCATCACCGTCAGCGCGACGGCGGATGGCATCACGAAAGAAGCGACGGCGACGGTCACGGTGGTGGAATACCCGACGCCGACGCTGGTCATGAGCGCCATACCCGATACGCTCACTCGCGGGCAAAGCACGACGCTGACCTGGGAGGGCACGCATGCGACCGCGGTGGAGAACTCAAATTTCGGCGCGACCGCGGTGAGCGGCATGACGACGGTCAGCCCCGCCAGCACCACGCTCTATACGCTGCGCGTGGCGGGGCCGGGTGGCACGGCGGACGCCAGCGTGCTGGTGACGGTCATCGAACCTCTCGCGATTACGTTGACGGCGGCGCCGATGACGATCCAGCCGGGCAATAGCACCGTGCTAACCTGGGAGTCGTCCGAGGCGGAGCGCGTGGTCTACTCGAATTTCGGCGCGGCCGCGACGCAGGGCACGGCAACGGTATCGCCGACCGACACGACGACTTACACACTGACCCTCGCCGGGCCGGGCGGTGAGACGACGGCCCGGGTGACGGTGACGGTCGCTCAACTAAGTGACCCGCCTTATATCGAGATGTATGCCAGCAGGGCGCACATTACGCAAGGCGATCCGGTCGTAATAACTTGGATGACGGATTTGGCCGATACGATCGTCTCGTCCAATTTTGGCGCTGAATTATTGCCGGAAGGTGAAAAGACCGTCTGGATCGATGTCACCACGACCTTTACACTGACGGTCTCAGGCCCTGGTGGTCAGGCGACTGCCACGGCGACGGTGACGGTGCATCCCTACTCAGATATCTATATGTATCTCGGTACGGCATGGCCGACCACCGACGGCAAAGGCGCGCATCTCGTTCCGGAGACAGGCGGAATCGGTACGTGGATGTATCGTTATATGCAGCCGGTCGCAGAGGGATTCGAGACCGAATTCGCGTTCCGCTATTACAGCAGCGGAGATCCGTCGCAGTGGGCGGATGGCATAGCATTCGCGTTGTATACCACGCCGGAGATCGCGCCACTGCAGGTAGACATGGATATCTACCAGAATGAATGGGACCCGAATGACAATCATGTTGACATATACATCAATAAATCGCTCACTACCATCAATAGCCCCGTGACGCTGAAAGACGGCAACGCGCATATCCTGCATATCACTTATGTGCCGGGGGCCTTGACGATTCGCCTGGATGGCAACACGATTCTGACTCGGAATATCGACTTGACGTCGTTCCTGCCGAATGGCGAAGCGCGGCCCGCCATCTACGGACGTGCGTATGGATTGTTTTGCGTCCATGACGTCCTGTCATGGACGCTGACTACAACGGCTACGCGCGCCGCGCGCAATCGTTTATCCGGCGGCCTCGGGGCTATTTTCGATACGGCACGTCCGAAAACGGTGAAGTCACGGTTGAAGTAGTGAAAGGGTGACGTGATCGTCCGTGCGGTGCGCGGACGATCACGTGTATTGGTGGGTTATTCGCCGGCGTCGTCGGGAGCGCAGGGGGTAATGTGCGCGCCGAGGGTGGCGAGTTTCTCTTCCAGGTTCTGGTAGCCGCGGGCGATGTATTGGCGGCCGAGGACGGTGCTTTCGCCGTCGGCGGCGAGGGCGGCGATCACTAATGCGGCGCTGGCGCGCATGTCGGTGCCCTGCACGGCGCGGCCGGTGAGCGATTCCACGCCTTCAATGACGGCTGCCATACCGCTGGCCAGCTTCACCTGGGCGCCCATTTTGCGCAGCTCGTGCACGTAGGTCAGGCGGCCGTCGTAAATCGTCTCGGTCATGGTGCTGCGGCCCTCCGCCAGGCACATGAGCACCACCATGGGCGACTGCAGGTCGGTGGGGAAGGCGGGGTAGGGGCGGGTGAAGACGGTGGTGGCTTTAGGCCGGCCCTGGTAGCGCACGGTGACGGCGTCTTTCTCGCGCAGCACCATTACGCCCATTTCTTCCAGCTTCTCCAGCACCGATTCCAGGTATTCCGGCTTGATGGGCGCCACGCGCACCTCGCCCTTCGTCGCCGCGCCGGCGATGAGGTAGGTGCCGGCTTCGATGCGGTCGCTGAGCACGGCGTGCTCGCAGCCGTGCAGGCGCTTCACGCCGTCGATGACGATGCGGTCGGGCGAGGGGTGGGTGATGATGGCGCCGGCGGCGGTGAGGAAGCGGCAGAAATTGTCCACTTCCGGGTCGGGCGAGGCGTTTTCCACGATCGTTTGCCCCTCGGCCAGCACGGCGGCCATCACCACGTCGAAGGTGGCGCCGGGGCTGCGGAAGGTGGGATTGAGGGTGACGGTGCCGCCGCGCAGGCCGTCAGGACTGGTGCCGACCATCACGTCTTTGCGCTCCTCCACCTGGATGTCCATCTGGCGCAGCGCGTTGAGGATATATTCCACCGGGCGGTCGCCGATGGCGCACCCGCCGGGCAGCGGCACCTCGGCATATCCCAGGCGCGCGAGCAGCGGCGGCAGCACGTAGTGCGAGGCGCGCATCGCCACCGACAGCTCGCGGTCGGCGGTGGGGGTGGTCAGCGTGGTAGCGTCGATGCGCACGGTATCGCCGTCCTGCTCCACCGACGCACCGAGCAGCCGCATGAGCTGGCACATTTTATCTACGTCGCTGATTTGCGGTACGTTGTGTAGCGCCACCGCGCCTTCCACCAGCAGCGCGGCGGCGAGGATGGGCAGCGCGCCGTTTTTGCTGCCGTTCAACTGCACCGCGCCGCGCAGCGGCGTGCCTCCGATAATGCGTAAACAATTTGATTGCGCCATGAACATCCTCTGTCAGTTAGGTCTGTGTCCGCATCATACCACAAGCAAGATTACTACTGGAACGAGTAGAGCATCCAGGACATCAGCAGGTTGCTGCCGTAGAGCAGCACGATGCACCAGACAACCGCGGAGGTGGTGGCACGGCCGACGCCGGAGGCGCCGCCGTCGGTGCGCAGGCCGACGGTGCAGGCGGTGATGGTGATGATGATGCCGAAGACGATGGCTTTCACCAGGCCGCCCCAGACATCTTTCCATCCCAGATACATCGTCACCGAACTGGTGAAGGTTTGCGCCGAGATGCCGGCGTTGACGGCGACGAGCCCGCCGCCGAGCAGGCCGGTGATATTGGCAAAGGTGGTGAGAATCGGCAGCATGACCATGGCGGCCACCAGGCGCGGGGTGACCAGGTAGCGATTGGGGTTCGTGGCCAGCGCGCGCAGGGCGTCGATCTGATTGGTGATTTTCATCGAGCCCAGCTCGGCGGCGAAGGCGGAGCCGATGCGCGCGGCGACGACGATGCCAGTGAGGGTGGGGGCCAACTCGCGGGTCATCGACAGCGCCACCAGGCTGCGCACGTATTGTTGCGCGCCGAAGCGCACGAATTCCCTGGCAGTGTGCAGGCCGAGCACCATGCCGCTGAAGAGCACAGTGATGAGGACGATGGGCATCGATTCATAGCCGACCAGCGCCATCTGGTCGACCATGCGCTTCCACGTGCGCGCATTACCACGAAAGATGCCCGCCAGGGCATCCATGAGGATGATGATCGCCTCGCCGAGGGAGACGATCCCCGTGGCGAGACTCTGGCCCAGCACTGTGAATAATCCGATGATGCCATTCATACCTCTTAGCTTTTTCCACGCGCCGACCGCAACGCCTGCCTCGCCGGCGAAGATTTCGTGACGAAACGCACTATTTCCGCGTGTTGTGCTATGATGGGGCACGAATTGCCTTCATGAGGTCGGCTATGCGTATCCTACTGGTACTCAACCCCAAAGCCGGCGCTGCCGGAAATGCTCGCGTGGCGCTGCCGCAGTTGGCGGCGTTGTTGGACGGCCACCTGATGGAGGTGGCGCGGCCGCAGTCGGCCGACGCAGCAGAGGCTGTCGTGCGTCGTGCGGTGGCGGACGGCTGCACCCGCGTGCTGGTGGGCGGCGGCGACGGCACGGTGAACAGCGTGCTGCCGGCGCTGCTGGGCACGGACGCGGCGCTGGGTATATTGCCGGTGGGCACGGTGAACGTGCTGGCGCGCGAGCTGCGCATCCCGCTGGAACTGGAGCCAGCGCTGCAAACGGCCATTGCCGGCACGCCCCGACAGATCGATGTGGCTGAGGCGAACGGCAAGCCCTTCGTGCTGATGGCCGGTCTGGGCTTTGACGCGCGGGTGGTGGCGGATGTCGATCCGCGCGACAAGGAGATTTTCGGCCCGTTGGCCTACATCACCGCAGGCATCGGGGCGCTGGCCAACCACAAGTCCAGCCGTTTCACCATCGAGATGGCAGACCTGTGCGTGCAGGTGCCGGCATGGCTGATGATTGTGGCGAATGCCGGCTACTACGCCTACGAGCTGACACTGACGCCGGAGACGCGCATCGACGACGGCCTGCTGGACGTGTGCCTCTTCGCCGAACAATCCGCGCTGGACCGCCTCACGCAGCTTGCCGCCACCGCGGTGGGCCTGCACCCCCGCCACCCCAACATCACCATCTTTCGCACCGACGCGCTGCGCGTCACCGCCGACCCGCCGGTGGCCGTGCAGCTCGACGGCGACCCCGCGGGCGCCTCGCCGGTGGATATCCGCGTGCTACCGGGGGCGCTGACGGTGATGACGCCGGGGTAGGACGGGTAAAAATTGAAAATGTAAAATGTAAAATGTAAAATGTAAATTGGCGTGTGACGTTAGGAGATACAGATCCGCTTATTACTGGGCCCCCTTCCCCTGTTCGCCATTCGTGGCAAACGGGGGAAGGGGGCGTGAACGAAGGCATGAGTGAATTCGTAGATGGGGGCGAGTGTCCTCGCGAGCCCATGTTTTTCACCCGGGGCGCGACTCGCGTCGGCTTCCAGACTCGCTGCTTGTTTTACATCCCGTTGTTTATGTTCTTACCACCACACGTCCATACTGCTCCGTGCTGGCGTATTTTCGCGGGTTGTCATGTATCTTATGGCTGCGGTGCGTTTCCCGCGTTCAGATAGGCGATGGCGTAACCGATGGCGATGAGGAGCGCGAGAATGGCGAGGACCAGCAGGATGATTTTTTCCCAGCTCCATGGGCGTTCGCCGGCCATGTCGCCGGTTTGCCCGTTGACCAGGAAGGTGTAGACCTTCTCGCGATACCGGTACGAGCACAGCCAGACCGGCAGCAGGATATGCTTGAAGGTGAGGCTGGTATAGGCGGTATCGACGCTGTCGATTCGCTGGGTGTCGCCGCCGATGTCGTGATTGATGCTCTGGCAGATCGCGGTGTCAATGCCGTCTTTCGCCGCGGTGAAGCCGTCGACCAGATCGATATGGTAGCTCACCGCGCGAAAGCCGCTCAAATATTCCTCGGTGTATGGCGTCAAGTGCTGTAAATCCCACGGCTCTAAGATGTCATACAGGCGGGGGCGCAGCGTGCGGATGGCCAGCACCAGCACGTCGTTAAAGCGGTTCCAGACCGTTCCTGCGGTATCATACCAGCGGGTGCGCTGTACCTGGCGGGTGCGGGTCACCGTTCTGCCGTTTTCCGTGGCGATGTAGTGTTCCGTCTCCGAGTAATGCTCGCCGCGCGCGCCAGTGTAATAGCTGCGGGTATCCGCGTCGAAGGTCCAGTATGGCAGGTATGTGCCTTGCAGCCGGCCGGACTCCGCGTTGGCCAGGCGTTTCATCTCGGATGGCGCGAACCAGAGGGTGTGCACCCACTGCTGAAAGATGACCAGCGCCTGCTGCCGGGTGATGGCAAAAGGCACCAGCGCCTGCGGGGAGATGAGCCGGCGTGATACCGTGTTAATGACGCTCGACCCGCAAAATGGGCAGCGGTCGGCGACGACGTTGGCGGGCAGACGTGATTGCCCGCCGCACGCTTTGCAGGTGACGATGGTCGCTTCGACGGCGGCTTCATGGGCGGCGCTGGCCAGGTGCGTCCGGTAATCAAGCTCCGGAACGGGGACATCCGCCTGCTGTATCGGGGTGGCGTGCCCGCAATGCGGGCACGCCAGCTCTGTTGTGCCGGGCGCGTATTCCAACTTCGCACCGCATTGCGCGCAGGGAAAAGTGATAGTGCTCATCGCGGATCCTTACACGGATGGCAGCGGCGGTGGTATCTGTCCGAAGAAGCCTTGCAGTGCCGGAATGTCGCCGGCCGGCAGCCATTGCGGCATGCCCGTCGTCCAGGCCAGCGTCTCGCGCGTGAGGGTGCCGTCCTGGACGTGCCGTTGCAGGGCGGCGGCGTCGAACGGCCCGGCCTGCTGCCCGTTAATGGCGACGTAGAAGGCGGCCGGCGGCAGTGGCGGCGGCGTGCCGGGTTGCGCCTGCATATTCTGGTTGAGCTGTCCGGCCATCGCCATGCCCATGGCAATGCCCATGCCGCCGCCGGCCGCGCCGTTGGGGTTTTGCGCAGCGTCGGTCAGTGCGTCGGCGGCCTGGTACTGGGTATAGGCCTGCAGATTACCTACCACGCCCATGCTGGTGCGCCGGTCTAGCGCTTCCTCTACCTCCGGGGGGAAGGAGATATTCTCAATATAGCACGCGGAAAGCTGAATGCCGTACTGCGCGAACTCAGGGGCGATGGCTTTGATGGCGACGGTACTCAACGCGGTATAGTGCGCGGACAGGTCCAGCGCGGGGATGTTGCACGTCGCCAGCACGTTGGCGAAGCGCGCGACGAGCAGGTCGCGCAACTGGTCGCTGATCTCGTCGGTGGTGAAGTGCCCGTCTGTGCCGGTGATCTCGCGGATGAGCTGAGCGGGATCGGTGACGCGAATGACATAGGTGCCGAAGGCGCGCAGCCGCAGCGGGCCAAACTCCGCGTCGCGCAGCATGATGGGATTCTTCGTGCCCCATTTCAGGTCGGTGAAGAGCTTCGTGTTGACGAAGTAGACTTCCGCCTTGAACGGGCTTTGAAAGCCGTGCGCCCACCCCTGCAGCGTGGAGAGGATGGGCAGGTTCGCTGTTTCCAGCGCATACATGCCGGGGGGAAAGACATCGGCGATGCGTCCTTCGTTCACGAAGACCGCGGCCTGCGATTCGCGGACGGTCAACCGCGCGCCGTGCTTGATCTCGTTGCCGTAGCGCTCGAAGCGGAAGACCATGGTGTCATTCGACGCGTCGGTCCATTCGATGATGTCGATGAACTCACCGCGCAGCTTATCCCAAACTCCCATGTCGGTGCCCTCCATTGATGCACATGAGGTGTCTGTTTACATAATAATTCGCCGTGACGTCGTTTTTCCCTTCATTTGGGAGGCAACACGACCACCGTCCCATACTGCTCCGTGCTGGCGTAGGCCTGCGGGCTGCCGAAGAGGGTGGCGCGCAGGGCGGTGGTGGCGCGGGGGGCGCTGACGGCGAATTCGATGCGGAAGGTGTCGGCGTCCTCGGGCAGTTGCAGCAGGGCCAGCGGGATGAGGGCGGCGAGGGTGTAGCCGCCGTCCGCCGGGAGGGTGTGCAGACGGATGGCCGGGGCGGGTTGCGGGCCGTCGGCGGCGCGGAAGGCTTGCGCCGGGGCGTCGTGCACCGCGGGCAGCAGGAAGACTTGGCCGATGGCGTCGGCGTCGGGCATGGCGGCGAATACCTCGATGCAGGAGGCCTGCCATGGGGCGGCGGCATCCTGGGCGGGGTGGGGATCGGCTACGCGGGCGAACAGCGCCAGGTCACCCGCGGCGATGCCCAGGCGCACCTCGGCCAACTGCAGCGGGCCGGTGCGCACGGCACGGGGCTCGGCGTTCGCCAGCGCGGCGGGCACGTCGCTGACCGGCAGCGTCACGGTAAACCGTTTCGCAGTCCAGTCGCGCACGAGGGGCAGATATAGCGCGGTGGGCAGGGCGGCGTCCGTCTCCGGGTAGGTCGCGAGCATCACCTCGGTGGCATCCGGCTCGACCGCCAGCGCGCACAGCAGGGTCGCTTCTTCGCCGGGTTCCAGCGCGAAGGCCAGCCGGCGGTCGCCGTGCAACTCCCCGCCGCGTTCGGCCACCAGACGGATGGCGCCGGTTTCCGGCGTCTCGCCGTTATTGCAGGCGACGAGTTTCACCGTGCCCGGGTGGTCGACCGTCGGCGGCTCCACCACCTCCAGCCGGGTGCGGATGACGCGTGCTGGGGACAGCGCTTCCGGTGGCAGCGCGTCGTAGCGCGCCGGGCGCAACCCGCTGAAGCGCGGGCCGGCGGGCAGCGGGTGCAGCGGCAGGAAGCCTCGCGCCAGCGCCGGCGAATCGGCGCGCAGGGTGAAGGTGCCGGATTCGACATCGTGCAGCAGCGGGTCGGCGATGACGCTGTCCGTGTCCTGGCCCCAGGCCTGCCAGTCAGCGATGTCGAAGCCGGCGAAGGTGAGTGGCACGTCATCGATGGGCCAGTAGAGGTTCTCGTTCAGCGTGAAGTGGCCGTTGGCCCACTGTACCATCACGGCGTGGCTGTCGCGCGCGAGGATGAGGTTGCGCTCGATGACGAAGGAGCGGTGCGGCTCTTCGCGTCCGCGACCCAAGCCGTCGCAGTCGGCGAAGATGTTGTTGCGCACCAGGTTGTCCTTGCCGTAGTGCTGGAAAAATCCTTGCTCGGCGGTGCGGTAGGCGATGTTGCCCTCGATGCGGATCTCCGAGCTGCCCTCGTCGGTGTAGATGCCCCAGCCGCCGTAGCCGTATTTCTCGATGTCGTGAATGAGATTGCCGCGGATGACGGTGCCGGGCTGGGTGCCCAGCATGTAGATGCCGCCCAGGTCGCTAAGCAGCCCCTGGCCGCAGTGGTGGATGTGGTTATATTCGATGCGATTATCGATGGTGAGGGTGGGGTCGTAGCCCCATATCCACCCGCAGGAGACGCCGGTGTAATGAAAGTCGCAGATTTCGTTGTGGCGCACGCGATTCCGGCCGCTGTTGCCGATCCATACGCCGATGGCGCTGGGGTGGATCAACCCGCCGCCGCGGATGCTGCAGTCGCTGACGGTGACGCGCATGCCGCGCGGCTGCTCGGGGATGGCGGCTTCCACTTCGCCGTCCAGTCGCGCGCGCAGGCCCTCGTGGCCGATCTTCACCCCGCCAGCGCCCAGGTCGTGCAGATCACAAGCGAGGATGCGCACATCGTAACTCGGCTTCAGTACTTCGATAGCGTATTGGCTCACCTGTGCTACCGTGCAACCGTAGAGGACGCAGTGTTCGGCCCCCTGAATGATGACCGCGCCGGGCACGGAGAAGGCCGCCTGCACCGCGCCGGGGTCGTCGATGGCCAGCCGCCATTCCGCGTGGCGGAACTCCAGGTTCTCGAAGACCAGGTGGCGGGCGTCGCCCACGCGCAGCAGGCATGCCAGCGCCGGCGCGATGACGGCGGTGTTCTCGAACGTCTCGCCGGGAAGCGGCAGGTAGTAGAGGGTGCCGGTGGGGCGGTCCAGGTACCATTCGCCTGGATCGGACAGTGCCTCGAAGACGTTCTCCACGCAGTAACGCGCGCCGAGGCTCTTCTCGTCGATGAGGCTGCCCTGGCTGCGGGCGCAGAATGTCACGCGGTTGTTGTCGCTGTCGACGGATTTGATGTGATGGTGCGCCTCGAACCAGAGCTGGTAGGCGGTCAGGTCGACATCGGCCAGATTCGTCCAGTCGGCGATTTCGCCGGGGGCGAAGAAGGCGGCGTCCGGCCCCTGGCCCCAGGTGCCACCCCACGAGCCGTCCGGGGTGCCCGTAAAGCGATAGAATCCTGCTTTCGGCAGTCGCGGGCGGTTGCGCCGTTCACTGTTGACGAAGAGCTGGGTGAACACCCAGCCGTCCGGCACCTGCGCCGTCCAGCAGGGCCGGCCGTGCACCGTGCCCTCGCGCCAGCCGGAGATGGGCCGGCCACCGCTGATGACCGGCGCCTCGCCGGGGTATGCGCCGTAGGTGATCGGCGCGCCATCCGCTCCGCGATCCCCCGCCGTGAAGGTCCATGTCTCCGGCAGGAAGTATATGCCGGCGCGGAAGAGCACCCGCACCGCGCCCTCCGCCGCCCGCGCGCGCGCCTGCGCACTCGCCGGAGTGGCCAGCGGGCCGTCAGTGCCATCGGCCAGCGGCTCAGGCAGCGTGCCGGTCCAGGCATCGTTGCCATGCGGTGCGACGTAGAGCAGCAGTTCGGGCATGGGATTCTCCTTCGGCTATCGGCGATCGGCGATCGGCTATCGGCTGTGAAAAAGAGCGCAGGATTGCAGCCATTTATAGAGTGCTGCAATCCTGCCGAATTTCCTGCCCAATGCAGGCACTATCTTTGAACCCGGAATCCGGAACCTGGAACTTAGACGCACACCGCGTCGAAGCGCACTTCGCGGCCCGTTTCCGAGGAGGCGTAGATGCCGTCGATGATCTGCATCATCTTCACCGCGTCTTCGGGTGGGGCCAGGGGTGCTTTGCGCTTACGGATGCAGTCGATGAAGTGGCGGGTTTCGTTGTCGCCCCAGCCGCTGGTGTTGCGCACGTGGGGATTGATGTCGATTTGCGCGCCGTTTGTCTCGCCGAAGATGCGCAGCTCGCCGTTGTACATGCTGAGGCCGCCTTTGGTGCCGAGCAGCTCGAGGTAGTTCACCTCCTGCGCGATGTTCGACGCCCAACTGAACTCGAAGGCCACCGAGGCACCGGTGTCGAGCTTGGCGAAGCCGGCGGCGAAGTCTTCCACGTCGAAGGTGCCTTCGCCGGGGGTGTTGGCGGCGAATTTATTGTAGGCGGAAGCGGACACCGACACCGGCGCCGGGAAGCCCATGAAATACAGCGTCAGGTCGAAGAAGTGCACACCCAGATCGATGACCGGTCCGCCGCCGGACAGCGCCTTGGTGGTGAACCAACTGCCGCGCCCGGGGATGCCGCGTCGGCGCCGCCAGCCGCAGCGCGCGTGGTAGATTTCACCCAGGTTGCCATCGTTCACATAGCCCTTGATGAACTGGGAGACTTCGCTGAAGCGGTTGTTCAGCGCCACCATCACCAGCTTGCCGGCGGCGTTCTTCGCGTCGACAATGGCGCGGGCTTCGGCGGCGTTCAACGCGATGGGTTTCTCCACGTGCACGTGCTTGCCCGCCTGCAGCGCGGCGATGGTGACGGGCGCGTGCAGCGCGTTGGGGGTGACCACTGAGACGATATCGATCTTCGGGTCGGCCAGCAGCGCCTGGTAGCTGTCGTAGACGTGCGGTACGCTATATTTGTCCGCCGCGGCCCGCGCCTTCGCCGGCTCGAAATCATAGACGGCCTGCAACTCGATGTCCTCGGCATACATAGCGTAAGATGCCAGGTGCTTGCCCACGCCGCAGCCGCCGCAGCCGATTAATGCATATTTCAATCTTTTGGCCATGTTGGGAACTCCTGATGGAACTGGGATATTGCTTCTTTCGCGCCGGAGCCGGGCATTCCTTCTCATGTGGCTGGATTCGCACCGGCCAAGTGAGAATATCGAAACATCCGTTCGTTTTTCCTTGACGCCCCGAGGCGAAAGGGGTAGGATAGCGGCAGGAGCGAGTTGGGGTGGAACGGGGTGTATGGCGATGTGGCGACATCTGTGGGCTGGGGTTATGCTGGCGGGGGTGCTGGTGTTCGGCATCGGGGCGGGGTGCTCCGGCGGGACGACCGGCGCGAACGCCGCGCCGCCGGCGATTGCCTTCGATGAGTCGCGCGCCTGGGCCGATCTGAAGAAGCAGGTGGATTTCAGCCCGCGGGTGCCGGGCTCTGCCGCCCACGTGGTGACGCGCGATTGGCTGGTTGAGCAACTGAAGGTTAGCGCCGTGAAGGTGGAACTGCAGCCATTCAGCACGGTGCTCGGTGGCAAAACGATCACCATGTGGAACATCCTCGCCGATTTCACCGGCACCGGCGCGGCGCCGCGCCAGCGCATCATCCTCGCGGCGCACTGGGATTGCCGGCCCACCGCTGATCATGACCCCGACCCGGCGAAGCGCGCGACGGCCATCGACGGCGCCAACGACGGCGCCTCCGGCGTGGCGGTGCTACTGGAAATCGCGCGGCAACTCAAAGCCAAACCGATCGCGCGCGACGTGCAGATCGTGCTCTTCGACGGCGAGGACTACGGCCCGAACATCGACAATATGCTGCTCGGATCGAAATATTACGCCAAGCACCTGCCGACGCCGAAGCCGAACTGGGGCATTTTGGTCGACATGGTGGGCGACAAGGACCTGGACATCTACCGCGAGCCGAACTCAGATATCGCGGCGAAGGCGGTGAACGACCGCGTCTTTACCGCGGCAACGCGCCTGGGGCTGCTGCGCGCCGGCGCCACCCCCGGCTTCGTGAATGCGCCGTACAAATACGCCATCGAGGACGACCACACCGCTCTCAACGCCGTCGGCGTGCCCACCGTCGACCTGATCGATTTCAACTATTCGTACTGGCACACCACCGCCGACACGGTGGATAAATGCAGCGCCGGCAGCCTGAAAATCGTTGGCAAGGCGGTGTTGTATGCGATACAGATGCCGTAAGGCGTAGGGATAATCGGGAAATGGGTACAGCAACGGATTTCCTCTGCGTGTGCCATGTCGGCTACGGGGTGCCGTATCGAGAAATGCGTTACAGTACCCATTTCCTGCTGATCCACGCGTTTCGGAGTCGTATGAACTTGAAGCGTGAAACTTTGAAACTTGGAACTGACACCAATGGATGATCGCTTAATATCCGCCAAAGAGACGAATGACGACATGGCCGTGACCTCGGCGCTGCGCCCGCAGCGGCTGGAGGACTACATCGGCCAGCCGCAGTTGAAGGAGAACCTGCGCACCGCGCTGGAGGCGGCGCGGGGACGCAACGAGTCGCTGGACCACGTGTTGCTCTACGGCCCGCCGGGGTTGGGCAAGACCACTATGGCGCATATCGTCGCCAACGAAATGGGCGTGGAGTTGGTTACGTCCTCGGGGCCGGCGCTGGAGCGCGCCGGCGATCTGGTGGGCTTGCTGACGAATCTGAAGCCCGGCTCCGTCTTCTTCATCGACGAGATTCACCGCCTGCCGCGCGTGGTGGAAGAGTACCT
>CAZPYA010000090.1:9770-22784 GCA_964590255.1 uncultured bacterium | reverse complement strand
CCGCCGCGGGGCAGGTCAGCGCCGCCGAACAGCGAATTATTTCCGGTAAGGTCTAGTATATCGATGGCTCTTTTGTAACGGGAAAGCAAGAGCCTAACGATGTCGATGTGGTGACTTTTATCGATCATGACATGTTCAATGCGAGCAGTTCCGAGGCCAAAGCATTCGTCAGGCAGGTTCTCGAAGATGAAAATCGGGCAAAAGCGGAATATATGACCCATGCAGCCTTTGTTGCTTGCTGTGCAATGACCCATGCACATTATGCGGTCTATGCATCGCTCAAGCAATATTGGGTCGATGAGTTTTCGCGTGTGAAGGAAATGCCATATGGCATGGGGAATCCCAGAAAGCATCGCAAAGGATATGTCTACATGCCACTGGGAATATAAGCTAAGCAGGTACGAGTTATGACACGAACGGTTGAGCAGATCAATAATGAGTTACGGCGATTGCGACGCGTCAAGCGTGCCATCGCACACGCCGGCGTGTCTGATGCGGCGTGTGAGATAGGCCTGCAGTCGCTGTTGCGTCGGGAGTCTGACCTGATTGCGGAGCGACGTACCGTGCGCGAACATACGCGTCGGTATCGTGGCACTTCAACCGCTCGGGTCAATGTGTCACGGTCTGCCGATGCGGCCTCCATGCCGATAGCCGCAAAAGGGTCTTCGCACCATTCCAGTTAGCGCCGGCACGACACGCTGATCCATACCTCAACAGCTTGCGGATTTCCGCAGGCTGTTTTCGCGATGCCCACATATTCATCTGAACTTACTAAGCACTCAGTTGACAAGTATACCGCTCAAGAATATAATCTGCCCCGATACCAGCTTACCTGACGAGCACTCACTGGCCTGCCGGCCGCACCACCTGTCATGCATCACCCGTTCATCCGGCACGGCCGCGGCATCGCGTCACAAAGGAGACCAACATGGATCACGGCCCCTCGACCCACTGGGGAGAGGACCTGGCGTCGGGCTATAAAACCCGACTCGGCCTCTGGATGTTTCTTGCCTATGGCATCGTGTATGCCGGCTTCGTCATCATCAACAGCGTGAGCCCGAAACTGATGGCAATGCCCGTCGGGCGGACGAACCTGGCGATCGTCTATGGCTTCGGCCTGATCGTCCTCGCGTTGGTGATGGCATTGGTGTATAACACCCTCGCCAGCCGCGCCGAGGAGCGGTATGCCGCCATGTTTGACGGCGCCACCACTGAGGAGGAGGACGAGTAACATGCCATACCAGACCTCAACCTGGGCCATCGCCATCTTCGTCTCCTTCGTCGCCTTCGTATTGTGGATCGCCTACTACTACGCGAAGCGCACGAAGACGGCCAAAGGCTACTTCGCCGCCGGCGGCAATATCCACTGGGCGGTGAACGGCATCGCCTTCGCCGGCGACTACCTCTCCGCCGCCTCTTTCCTTGGCATTTGCGGCATGATCGCCGCCTTCGGGTATGACGGATTCCTCTATTCCATCGGCTACCTGGCGGGATGGATCGTGGCGCTATTCGTGGTAGCCGAGCCGATGAAGCGGCTGGGCAAATACACCTTCACTGACGCGCTGGACTCGAAGTTCAATTCCAAGGGCATTCAGTTCACCGCGGCGCTCAGCACGCTGGTCGTCTCCATCTTCTATCTCATCCCACAGATGGTGGGCGCCGGCACGCTGGTGAAGCCGCTGCTGGGCTTGCCGCACCAGGCGGGCGTCATCCTCGTCGGCACCATCGTCATCATTATCGTCGCCACCGCGGGCATGGCCTCCACCACCTACGTGCAGTTCCTCAAAGGCGGTCTGCTGATCATCTTCTCGATGACCATCGTCATCGCCGTGCTTTCCCGCGGCCTCACGACGAACCCCGACCAGGGCGGCGAGAAGCCGTATCACAAGTTCGTCACGCTGCCGTATACCATTGACGGCGACACGCTGGCGCTGGCCGGCGATACCGCCGCTTACACCGTGCCCGCCGACTGGCAGACGTCGCCGCTGTATGGCAAGGCGGATGCCAAGGCGCGCTTCGTGACGCTGACGAAGGACGGCAAGGAATCGGTCTGGCACCTCAATGAGAAAGCCGGCATCCTGGAAGAAACGCTCACCATTACCGCGCTGCCAGACGGGAAAAAGCTCTTCAACGGCTCCCCGCAGTCCGCAGGCGAATTTTTCGCCGTGGGGCACATGAGCGAAATCAAAATCAACGGGAAATCCGTGACAAAGACCGGCAACCTGGACCCCACCGCCTACCTGGACGCCATCATGCAGGGCACGGTGATCACCTGGCCGTCTGAGAAGGTCACCGACGGCGCGAATAAGCTCACCATCTTCTACCAGAAGGCCGTCTCCGGCGCCGATCTGCTGCGCCCGGGCTTGAAATTCAAGGTGGGCAAGACGCCGGCGGAGAACCTCAACTTCATCTCGCTCATGCTGGCGCTCTTCCTGGGCACCGCGGCGTTGCCGCACATTCTCATCCGCTACTACACCGTGCCCAGCCCGGCGTGCGCGCGCAAGTCGACCATCGTCGCCATCGCCGCCATCGGTTTCTTCTACGTCCTCACGCTCTTCATGGGCCTGGGCGCGATGACCAGCGGCGTGTTGGACCTGTCGGACACCAACATGGCGGCGCCGCTGCTGGCAAAGTCGTTCGGGGTGATCCTCTTCGCGATCATCTCCGCCATCGCCTTCGCCACCGTGCTCGGCACTGTCAGCGGCCTCATTGTCGCGGCCTCCGGCGCCGTGGCCCACGACCTCATCAACCGCTTCTTCGGCGTGAAGTTGTCGGATAAGGGCAAGGTGACGTCCGGCAAGATCGCCGCCATCGTCGTGGGCGTCATCGCCATGTGGCTGGGCATCAAGTACCAGGGGATGAACGTCTCCTACCTGGTCGGCTGGGCCTTCGCCGTGGCGGCCTCCGCCAACCTGCCGGCGATCATCATGCTGCTCTTCTGGTCGAAGACGACGTCAAAAGGCATCGCCGCCTCCATCGTCGTCGGCATCATCTCGTCGGTGGGGCTCATCCTGCTCTCGCCGGAGATGTACAAGGAGCTGTATAACCTCGATCCGAAGACGGCTATCATCCCCATCGACAGCCCGACGATCATCACGGTGCCGCTCAGCTTCCTCACACTGGTCATCGTGTCGCTGTTCACGCAGAAGAAGGCGACCGTCACCACCGAGGAACTCGTCATCGCCGAGGAGCGCGTCGCGCCGCACGAGACGGTCGCGGCGCTGGCCATCGACGCGGAGGCCGAACGCATGGATCACCTCTCCCTGGAAGAGCTGATCGCGGTGATCCAGGAGCTGCGCGCGGAGAACGCGGAGTTGAAGCGGAAACACGCGGCGTCGCACGCGCCCGAACCGTCGGAATCCTGACCCGCTCTCCGGACCAAACGCCCCGCGCCCCGGTGTCGCATGACACCGGGGCGCGGGCATTTGGTGTGAGAGGCAGGATCAGCTTGCCACTTCCGGCATGCGCTGGATCTCCTGGTCGGTGAAGATGTCGGCTTCGTCGACGCTCTTCGTGGAGAACTCGGAGACGATGGCGCCATCGGGGCCGGCCTGGAACCAGTGCAGCGTATTGGGCTGCAGTGTATACTGCTCGCCGGGGCACAGCAGCACCTCGTGCCACACGGTGAAGGCGTCGGCGCGCGCCGCGGGCACGTGGCCCTTGGGATGTGCCGTCGTCTCGCCCGGCACATAGAGATACACCTCGCCGGCGCGGCAGCGGAAGGTCTCCTCCTTGCCCGGCTTGCCGGCGATGTCCGGATGGCGGTGCTCCGGGCAAATCTGCCCGGGAAACATCACCAGCTCCTTCGCGCAGCAGCGCTCGGTGTTTACGTAGACCACGATCTCCAGCCCGATGTGCGCGAGATCGTTCAGCCCGAAGTCCGCTACCTCGATATTAGCGCGCTCCTCGGGGGTGATGACGATGCCCGCCGCGGCCAGCGCCGCCGCCGCGCGGGATTGAGCCTCTTCGAATTGTTCACGGGACAGCATGGGGGTCACCTCATATTCAGTGTATGCGCTATGGGGCGCGTTGTGCACTACGTTAACGTCCCCTTCGTGCTTGGCACGCCCGTTTCGCGCGGGTCGGGGCTGACGGCCTGGCGCAGGGCGCGGGCGCAGGCCTTGAATGCCGCCTCCACGATGTGGTGGGTGTTGACGCCGGAGAGCAGGCGCAGGTGCAGGGTCAGGCCGCCGTTGACCGCCAGCGCGCGGAAGAAATCCTCCGCCAGCTCGCTGTCCCAGGTGCCCACCTTCGGCTGCGGCAGCGCCACCTCCCACACGAAGTATGGCCGCCCGCTGCAGTCCACCGCCGCCAGCATCAATGCCTCGTCCATCGGCAGCAGGATGTCGCCGTAGCGGCGAATGCCCTTTTTGTCGCCCAGCGCCTGCGCGATGGCCTGGCCCAGCACGATGCCGATATCCTCGGTCAGGTGATGGTCGTCAACCTGGGTGTCGCCGACCGCGCGCACGGTCAGGTCGCACCCGCTATGGCGGGCGAATAGCGTCAGCATGTGGTCGAGAAAGCCGATGCCGGAGTCGATCGCCGACGTTCCAGCGCCGTCCAGATCGATGGACAGCGCAATCTGCGTCTCGGCCGTGTTGCGTTCAATCGTCGCGGTGCGCATAGGTTAAGTCTCCATCATCTATTGCGATATTACCCTGCCACGGAAAAATCCGCCAGCAGGCTGAAGCACGCGGCCGCACGGCGGGCCAGCGCCATCCGGGCGCCGTGGTCGCCGGTGCTGTCGGCCAGGAATCGATCCACCAGCGGGGTCAACGCCAGGAGCCGTTCCAGCAGCGTCTCCATCTCGCCGGCCTGTGCCAGCGCGCGCGCGTCGGGCTCCACCGCATCCAGGTGCGCCGCCAGCGCCATGGCGGCCGGTTCCATTGCCGGCGTCGCGGCGGCATCGTCATCGCGCGCCAGCGCCTGCACCCGCGCGGCGGCGCGTAGCAGCGCCTGGTATGGCACCGTGCCGCGGATGGCCGTCAGCGCCCGCGCGGCGCGTCCGGCGTCGGCCGGGCAGTCGCCCAGCGACGCACGCACCGCGGCGGAGACGTCGGCCGGGATGCCCGCCGCCGCCAGCACCTCCGCCACCCGCGCCGCGAAAAAGCTGTCCAGCGCCGCCTGCACTTCGTCCAGCGGCTGGGCCGGTTCGGCGGCGATGTGGGCCAGCGCTTCGCCGATGAGCCGCGACAGCGGCAGCCGCAGGCCGGCCTCCAGCAGGATGCGCACCACGCCCAGCGCCGCCGCGCGCAGCGCGTAGGGGTCGTCGGCGCCAGTGGGAATCAGCCCCACGTCGAAGCAGGCGGCGGTGGTGTCCAGCCGGTCGCAGAGCGCGACGATGTTGCCGAGGGCTGTGGACGGGCGGCCGCCGCTGCCGTCGCGCGGCAACACGTGCTCTTGAATCGCCATCGCCACCGGTTCCGCTTCGCCGGACAGTCGCGCGTAGACGCAGCCCATCACCCCGTGCAGGTCCGGGTGCTCGATGACCATCGCCGTGGTCAGGTCCGCCTTGCACAGCAGCGCCGCGCGCGCCGCCATGGCGCGCTCCGGCGCGGACAGCGCCAGCGCGTCGGCCACCCAGCCGGCCAGCGCGGCCAGCCGCGTCGCTTTGTCGTGCAGCGTGCCGGCGCGCTCCAGCAGCACTACCTCGCGCAGGTCTTCCACGCGGTCGGCCAGCGAGCGCGCCCGATCCTGCTCAAAGAAGAAGCGGGCGTCCAGCAGCTTGGCGCGCGCCACCGCCTCGTAGCCATCGCGCACCGTGCCCAGGTAGGCTTTGTCGCCGTTGCGCACCGCGATGAAGGCGGGCAGCAGCCGGCCGGTAATTTCGCGCAGCGGGAAGAACTGCTGCTCTTCGCGCAGCGTCTGCAGCAGCACCTCTTCCGGCAGCGCCAGGAAGGCGGGATCGAACGTGCAGCGCACCGCCGTGGGATACTCCACCGTGAAGACCGTCTCGTTGAGCAGCGCGCCGTCGTCGGCCACGGCGGCGTTGTCTTGCCCGGCGATGGCGTCCAGTTGTTCGCGAATCGCCTCCGCGCGCTTCACCGGGTCCAGCAGCACGTGGTTTTCGTCCATCACGCGCGGGTAGTCGGCGGCGGTGGGGATCTCCACCGCGCCCGGCGCCAGGAAGCGGTGCCCGCGGGTGGAGCGCCCGGCCGTCACCGCGTCGACGGTGAAGGGCACCACCCGGTCATCGATCATCGCGGCGATCCAGCGCACCGGCCGCGCGAAGCGGAACGACCCGGCGCCCCAGCGCATTGTCTTCGGGAAGGTGAGACTGTTCAGCAAATGGGTGAAGGCCGCGGGCAACAGCTCCAGCACCGGCCGCCCTTCGTCGCGGAAGATGGCGGTGATGAATTCCGCGCCGTCGAAGGCCTTGATGCGCAGGTCTCCCACCAGCGCGCCATGCCCGCGGGCAAAGCCGATGGTCGCCGGCGTCGGCTCGCCATGCGCGTCGAATGCCTCCGCGATGGCCGGGCCGCGCACCTCGCGCACCATCGGCGCCTGGTGCTCGGCCACGCCCGTCAGCAGCAGCGCCAGGCGGCGGGGCGTGCCCCAGGTCTGCACGCCTTCGTATGCCAGGCGGTCGGCCGCCAGCCGCGCGCGCGCCAGCGCCGCTAGCTGCGCCAACGCCGGCGGCAGATACCCCGCCGGCATCTCCTCGGTTCCGATTTCAAGCAAGACGGTTGCCATGGTTGTTGGGGATAGTATAGCAGAAGGGGGCTCGTCTGTCGCGGACGGGAGGGGCATCGGATTCCCCCTCATCAGGCAGCAGCGCGTAGAAGGCGACCACAGCGCCTGCGACGTGCGCCCGCGCGCCGTGTAGATGCTGGCGTTGACGATGTTGACGCCCAGGCCCACGCCCGGCGCCGCGCCCGCCTGGCTGAACTCCTGCTGGCAGGCGTCCATGTATTCCGGCGTGAAAGTGGCCGCGCCCTAGCGGAAGAGCTCGCCGTAGCTGAACGGCACGTCGCTCCACACCTGCTGCTCATACGCACTGCCCCAGGCGTCGTAGCGCGCGGTGGAGAGCAGGGCGCCCTCTCGCGCACGTGAATTCGACACGGCACCGAATACCTGTTACACTATCCTGACCATATTTGGTAATGACTCCCCGTTGTACTGTCTGCTTGACCCGCGATGTCCCCAGATAGTCCCTCCGGCAGTCCTCGGCCATTTGTGATCCAGAGAGGAAATCAACCATGACCACGTATTCCACGCTGGCCTGTGCGCGCCGTGACGGCACCGGCAGCAGTATCGCACGCCAGCTTCGCGCTAAGGGCAAAGTGCCCGCCACGGTGTATGGCCACGGCGCGCCACTGTCGCTGGTGCTGGACCAACACGACTTTGCGCGGGTTGAGCGCGAGAGCGACTCGGGTTCCCAACTCGTGCAACTCTCCATCGACGGTGTCGACGGCGGCCTGGCACTGGTGAAGAGCGTGCAGCGCAGCACGCTCAAACGGATGACGCTGCATGTCGACTTGCAGCGCGTGTCGCTGTCGCAGCAACTGCAGGTTACTGTTGCCGTGATGCTCACCGGCGATCCGGCCGGCGTAACGGAAGGCGGTCGCCTGGAAGTCATTCTCCATGCCCTGCACCTGTCCAGCGCGGCCGGCAGCGTGCCCGACAACCTGGTGCATGACGTCTCCGCGATGCAGATCGGCGACACGCTGGAAGCCGGGACGATTGCGCTGCCGGACGGCTGCGTGCTGCTCGACCGGCCCGAGGAGTGCGTGGCGCTGGTGCGCCAGCCGATGCGCACCGCCGCCACGGCCACCACGGAAGCCGCTCCGGCGGAATAACCGCACCCCTGCCCCTCACCCCGAGGAGAGGGACAGCGGAATCCATGACACCTGACTCGCTCGTCAGACAGGCCCGCCGGCAACCGGCGGGCCTGTCTGTGTCTCCGCCCACGCCGCGCATGCGGATGCGGATGCAAGAGGAATGCGCTGATTCCCCCCGAATTGGTGTGGTACGCAAGGAATGCGGCCATCTTTCCATCCGGGCGGTATCATGGAGCTTTTCGACCTGTTGATTCTCTGCGTGCATCAGCACGCATCGGACCTGCATCTGACGCTGGATGAGCCGCCCATCCTGCGCATTGACGGCCTGCTGACGCGCACCGCCCTGCCGAAGATGACGAAGCAGAGTTTAAAAATGCTGGTCTACAGCGTGCTCACCGATCCGCAGCAGGTGATTTTCGAGCGCGATCTGGAGCTGGACTTCGCCCTCACGCTGCCGGGCACGGAGCGCTTCCGCGTGAACATTCACCTGCAGCAGGGAGCGGTAGAGGCGGCTATCCGCCGCGTGCCCGACCACATTCCCAGCCTGGACGAACTGGGCCTGCCGCCCGCCGCCGCTGAGTTTGCCCGGCTGCACAACGGACTGGTGCTGGTGACGGGCGCCACCGGCATGGGCAAGACCACCACCCTGGCCGCCATGGTGCAGTTGATCAACGAGGAGCGCGAGCGCCTGATCATCACCATCGAAGACCCGGTGGAGTTCGTGCATACGAACAGGCGCAGCATCATCAAGCAGCGCGAGGTGTATGCCGATACCCGCTCGTTCGCGGTGGCGCTGCGCCACGTGCTGCGCCAGGACCCAGACGTCATCGTGGTGGGCGAGATGCGCGACCTGGAGACGATCTCCACCGCCCTCACCGCCGCGGAAACCGGCCACCTGGTGCTGGCCACGCTGCACACCTCCGACGCGCCGTCGACGATCTCGCGCATCATCGACGTCTTTCCGCCGCACCAGCAGGCGCAGGTGGTGTACCAGCTTGCCGACTGCCTGGGCGGCATCATCACCCAGCAACTGCTGCCCCATCGTTCGGGCAGCGGGCGCGTATTGGCCACCGAGGTGCTGGTAGCCACCTCCGCCGCCCGCCACCTCATCCGCGAGCAGCAGCTCCAGCAGATCCCGTCGCTGCTGCAGACGAACGCGAAGATCGGCATGCGCACGATGGACCGGTCGCTGCAGGAGCTGTATGCGGCCCGACTCATCACCCGCGACGCCGCCATGAACCACGCGAAAGACCCCACTATCTTCCCCGAAGAAGCGCCGGCGCCCCCGCCGTTCTCGCCCAGCAACTACCCCTCCATGACGCCGCCCGAGGCCAACCCGCTGAAGTCGCGCTGGTAGGATGGCGCGCGACTGCGGCCGGTCGAATCAGCCGCGCCAGAAGGAAGTGGGCCGTTTTCGTCGAATACGCATCATAACATCCGGTTGGCGCGATGCACGCTGGTCCCGTGCGCAGGTCGCGTGTTCCGGGAGTCATTTGCTGAGGGAGGACAATATGGTACCGCAGGCATTGCTCGCGGGTCAGCGGTTGCTGGCCTGCGATGTCGACGGTGTGCTGACCGAGGGCAGCATCATCTACTGCTCCGGCAATCAGGAGTTGAAGATGTTCAGCATTAAGGACGGGCTGGGCATTCGCGTGGCGACGCTGAGTCACTTTCCGGTGATCTGGCTGGCGCGACGGACTTCCGACGCGGTGGCGCGGCGCGCCGCCGAACTGAACGTGCAACTGTACCAGGGCATGAGCGACAAGGAGGCGGTGCTGCGGAAGGTGTCCGTGGACACCGGCATCCCGCTGGAGGCGATCACCTACATCGGGGACGACCTCGATGACCTGCGCCCGATGGGCATCGCCGGGGTGGCGGTGGCCACGGCCGACGCGACACCCGAGGTGCAGGCGGCCGCCGCGTATACGACGCAGGCGCCGGGCGGCAAGGGCGCGGTGCGCGAGGTGGTCGAGTTGCTTCTCCGCGCGCAAGGCACCTGGGACGCCGCGCTGGAGCAGTACCTGGACAGCCTGACGGACGTGAAGCCCGCGCATCTGATGATGCGCACGGGCACCTAGCCCGCCACCCCTGCGGTCACGTGTGCCGGCGGCACGCCCGACTGCGGGCGTGCCGCCGGCATTTGGTACACCCGGCCGTAGGGCGAGATGGTAGGATAGAGGAGTGAAAGGGGTAGTGAGCATGGTAGACACAGCGTTGTTGGCCCGGCAGAAGCTGCTGGCGTGCGATGTAGACGGCGTATTAACGGATGGCGGCATCACCTACGCCACCGGCAACATCGAGACGAAGGAGTTCAGCATCAAGGATGGGCTGGGCATCCGCCTGATGAACATCGTCCACTTTCCGGTGGTGTGGGTGGCAAAGCGCATGTCCGACGCGGTGACGCGCCGCGCCGCCGAGCTGAACGTGGTGGCCTACCAGGGCACCGCCAACAAGGAAGCGGTGCTGCGGCGCATCGCCGAGGAGCACGGCATTACGCTGGAGGAGATCACCTACATCGGCGACGACGTGGACGACCTGCCGGCGCTGCGCGTGGCGGGGGTGCCGGTGGCGGTGGCCGACGCGGTGAAGGTCGTGCGCGCCGCCGCCGTCTACGTCACCGAGATTCCCGGCGGCTACGGCGCCGTGCGCGAGGTGATCGAGCTGCTGCTGGACGCCCAGGGCAAGCTGGACGAGGCGACGGAGAAGTACCTGGCGCACGTCACCCGGTAATCGCTATGGCACGGTAAGGATCGCCGCCTCCCAGGCGTTGATCCCCGCGATCTCGTAGATGCCGTACGGGCCGTCGCTCGCCACGCGGGTGACGGTTCGCCCCGTGCGGGCCTCGCGGAACGCCCACGGGGCGCCGTCCTCCTCGCGGATGGCCAGGCGCAGGCCGTCCTGGTCGTCCAGCGAAACGTTGAGCACGAGCAGCGCTGGGCGGCCGGCCGTATCGCGGCGGCACCAGAGGGCGGCGCGGGCGAAGGACTCGACGTAGGCGGGCAGCGTATCGCGGGAGAGCCAGCGCAGCAGCGCCTTCATCTGCCCGGCCTTCGCCAGCGTGCCCAGCGCGCGCCACGGGTAGTAGCCCAGCACGGCCACTCGCCCGCCCAGGGTATTTTCCCAGGCGCCGGCGACGATGCCCAGGTCGGTCGGCGTGAAGTCGATGCACCGCGCAAGGATGCGCGCGTCGGGCGCCCCCGGCTCGATAAAGTAGGTCATCTCCTGATAGAAGGAGGGGCGGCAGTCGCGCTGCCAGCCGGCGAAGCGGCCGTTGATGGGGTCGTCGGTGAACAGCTCGATCGTGTCGGGCAGTTGCTGCCCGGCGGGCGCGAAGCCCGCGTATTCGCCCAGCCCCAGCTCGTGCAGGCGCGCCAGCGCGGGCACGTCCAGCAGCACGCCGCCCGCCAGCAACCGCCGCCAGGCGTCGCGGTCAAAGGCCAGCGCCAGGTCGCCGGAGACCACCGCCACCCGTGCGCCACCCGGGGCATGCGCCAGCGGCAGGCCGATTTCCGCCAACTCGTTCACCGCGTGCAGCCCACCACCCCACAGCGGCCCCGTGCTCCAGTCATCGTCCGCGCGCATGCTGGCGAAGTAATCGGGGGTGCAGGCCGCCCACACGCCCGCGCAGGCCGAGCGGCCGAAGGCGTCCACCGCGGCGTCGAACTCCGCTTCCCGGCGCTGCACCGCGGCGAAGAGCGGGCGGTATTCCTCATCCAGCGGCGTGGGCACGGCGGAAAGGATATTCAGCGCCACGCCGGTGCAGCCGGCGCCGATGGCGGCGAAGATCTCCGCCGTGAAGAGGCGCACGCTCTTTTTCAACCGCTGATACGGGAAGTTTTCGTGCTCGTATTGCACCTCGGTGACAGAATCGGGCAGCAGGCCGACCTGTCGACCGGTGGAATGGGCTTTGCCCAGCGCGTCCAGCGGACGCTCATCGTGGTAGAAGCCGCCGCCGGGCCGCCATTTCACCGCGACATCGCGCTCACCGGCCAGCGCCGCCACCCAGCCGGGGTAATCCTGGCCGCTGTAGGCGCACTCGCCGGTCATCAGTCCCAGCGGGATGGTTGGGTCGACGTCGTCCACCGCCGCGCGCACCAGCGCCAGCAGGTCGCCGATGACCGCGGCATTGTGCGCGATCCAGCGGCGGCGCAGCGCCAGCCGCTCGTGACGCTCGCCGCCGTTGAAGGCGTCGACCAGCGCCGCGCGCGTCCACTCGCGCCCCGTCTCGCGGGTGAAGCGCGCCAGGCAATGCGGGCAGAAGCAGGAGAAGTGGATGTTCGGCGGGTGGCTTTCCAGGCGCACGTCGTCATCCACCCAGATGAATTCAGGCCGCGCCGCCGCCAGCGCGGCATAACTACTCCGGACATACGCCTGCACCTCGGGATCGGAGGGGCAGTAGCAACTGGCAGACACCGCTCCGCTGATGTCCACCAGGTGCTGCCACGGCTCGCGCAGCGAGTTGGGCAGATTCTCGTCCAGATGGCCGATGGTGGAGAGATGGTTGATGCCCGCCGACACGCCGGCGGCGCGGAAGCGCGGCATTATTTCCGCCAGCATCGCCGCCCGCGCCTCGATGACGTCCAGTGGCAGCGGCGGATGGGTGAGCCCGGTAAAAAAGGCCACTTCCGTCACCGTGTCGCGATACTCGCCGACGATGGAGACCAATTCATCCAGCCGCGCGGGATGCATCCAGAGCGGTGAGCCGATGCGGAGCGAAATGTGGGCGGGCATGGGTGGTGTCCTTTCGATATGTTGAACAGTCTTTGTTGCGCGCGCCCTCATCCCCCGGCCCCCTCTCCCAATACTGGGCGAGGGGGCGCTATCTATGAAAGCGGGAGCAGGATAGGAATGCTATCGGGTGATTATATACTAGCCGTCCTATTATAGCTCCCTTCTCCCAGGATTGGGAGAAGGGGTGGGGATGAGGGCCCGATTAGGCAGGTCCGGCAGTATCAACGCCTACCAGTTGCGCGGCAGTTTTCCTTCCAGCAATACTTGCTTGATCTGCAACAATACCATCGGCAAGTTTTCCAATACTTCGTAGTTAGTGAAGCGCAGCACGCGATACCCATAAGCAACCAAACGTTCTTCCCGTATCCGATCATATGCCATTTGCTGTCGGTGAATCGCACCGTCCAGCTCTATGGCCAGATGACATCTCGCACAATAGAAATCCAGCACAAATCGGCCGATGGGATGCTGCCTGCGAAACTTATACCCATCGAATTGCCGG
>CAZPYA010000090.1:8037-9760 GCA_964590255.1 uncultured bacterium | reverse complement strand
TGCTCCGCTGGCGTCATCTCTTTCCGCAGCTTGCGCGCAACCCGCATGGTGCTGGGTGCGTTGCCACGGATGCGTTCCTTGCCGTGATAGGTATCTGCCATGATACCCTCCTGCTTGTTGATTGTCAGGTGTGTAGAACGTCGTTGCGCGCTCCCGCGCGCGCCCTTGAACTTCCCCCGGTTTACTGGACACCGTGCTAAGGGGGTATGATCCCCACCGTGAGGTATCCATGACTCGGAAACAATATACCGCTGATTTTAAGCAGGAGGCCGTGCGCTTGGCACTGTCGGGGGAACTCTCGAAAGCCCAGACGGCGCGGAACCTCGGGATCAGTGACAACATGCTCGGGCGCTGGATTGCCCAATTCGGCCCCAACGCTCCGACTGCCGATGCGACCAACGACCATGCCGAGGTCGCACGCCTGCGCAAAGCGTTAGCCCGCGCCGAGATGGAGCGCGACATCCTAAAAAAAGCGATCGGTATCTTCTCGGAGGCACACCGATGAGATACCGCTTTATCCGTGACCACACGCCCCAGTATCCGGTCGCTGTGCAATGCCAGGTGCTCCAGGTGCCCCGCAGTGGCTACTACGCCTGGCGGCGGTGTCCCGAGAGCGCCCGGGTGCAGGAGGACCAGCGCTTGCTGACGCACATGACGACGATCCATACCGCGAGCAAGAAGACCTATGGCAGTCCCCGTGTCCTGGCCGAGTTGCGTAAACTGGGGGAGTCCTGCGGCAAGCACCGCGTCGCCCGCGTGATGCGACAGCACGGACTCGTCGCCAAGCAGCGACGGAAATACTGCGCCACCACCAACTCGGCTCACGACCTGCCGGTGGCCGAGAACGTGCTCAACCGCCAATTCTCCCCCGCCGCGCCGAACCAGGCGTGGGTGAGCGATATCACCTACGTGCCGACTGGCGAAGGGTGGCTGTACCTTGCCGCCATCATGGACTTGGCCTTTCGCGGCATTGTCGGCTGGGCCATGTCGTCGCGCATTGACCGGGTACTCGTCTGCGACGCCCTGACCGACGACGTGCAGCGCCGCCACCCCGCCCCCGGCCTAATACACCATTCCGACCGGGGCAGCCAGTATGCCAGCCACGATTACCAGGACTTGTTGACCCAGCAGGGGCTGATCCCCTCCATGAGCCGCAAAGGCAATTGTTGGGACAATGCCCCGATGGAGTCCTTCTTTCATTCGATGAAAGTCGAATGGCTCCACGACCAAACCTTTCGCACCCGCGCCGAGGCGCGGCAGGCGATCTTTACCTACATTGAGGTGTGGTATAATCGCCAACGACTCCATTCGACATTAGGCTACCGGTCTCCCGAACAATACGAACGGTTGATCGCCGCCTAATGCAACTGTCCACGAAACCGGGGCAAGATCACCTCACCCCCCGGCCCCCTCTCCCAATACTGGGCGAGGGGGTGCTATCTATAAAAAGCGGGAGCAGGGTAGGCATGCTCACATGTGTTGATACTTGCTGTCCTATTATAGCTCCCTTCTCCCAGGATTGGGAGAAGGGTTGGGGATGAGGGCCCGATTAGGCAGGTCCGGCAGTATATATGCCTACCAAATGTGTCAGCCGAGCTGAGCGTCGTTGCGCGCTCCCGCGCGCGCCCTCACCCCCCGGCCCCCTCTCCCAATACTGGGCGAGGGGGCGCTATCTATAAAAAGCGGGAGCAGGGTAGGCATGCTCACATGTGTTGATACTTGC
>CAZPYA010000090.1:0-7937 GCA_964590255.1 uncultured bacterium | reverse complement strand
CGAGCTGAGCGTCGTTGCGCGCTCCCGCGCGCGCCCTCACCCCCCGGCCCCCTCTTCCAATACTGGGCGAGGGGGCGCTATATGCGGAGCCGATTTATCTACGGCTTCAGGAACTTCTCCCACCCCTCCGCCGACAGCGTCTGGATTTCGGTAACCGTGACGCTCTCCAGTGATACCATCGTTTCGCCGCTCCAGAGGACGGGGACGGCGAGATAGCCGGTGGGGGGCATAAAGGCGTAAACGGTGAAGTCCTGCATCGCATCGGGGGCTTTGAAGTCAGTGCCTTTCACCTGCAGACTGGCAAAACAGTTGCCCAGGATGCCGTCGCCGTGCACGGTGAGGCTGAGAATCGGCGTGGCGATAGTGTTGTCGGCGGCCTTCACGCGGAAGGTCACCGCATACAGGCCGCAGGGCAGGTCCTTAGCATATGGGCCGGAGACCATGGTGCCGGCTTTCTGCTTGTCTTTCGTCGCGACGGCCAGGCCGTCGACATATTCGGCATTATACAGCGTCAGCGGCGCCTTCGGCTTGTAGACCACCGCCTTGCCGCGGGTGGTCGGCGGGGTATATTCGCGGATGGCGATGTTATCCACCCAGGCGATGGGGGACAGCGCCTCATTGGTGTTATTCAGCGCGATCTGGAAGGTCGCCTTCGCCGCGCCATCCGGCGCCTGGAAGATCGCCGCCGCGGGTTTCCACTCCGGCACGTTCACATAGGGAAGGCCGATGACCCAGGGATAGCCGGCCGCGCTGAGGGCGCCAAGCTTCGGGATGATCTGCGCGTTCTTGTCGTCATAAAAGAAGAGGCGCGCGCTGTCGTCCGCGCCGACCCACCCCTTGTCGCCAAAACCCTCGGCGCGATAGCTGAAGCTCACCAGATAGTAGTGGCCGGCCTTCACCGGGAACGCCTCGGACTGCGCCCGGGCGTTGCCCTTCTGCGTCGCGGCCAACTTCAGGCTGGCGGTGCCGTCCTTTTTCACGGCGGTATCCTGGGTGACGGCGCCGCCGGCGGTGGCGGCGGTCTGCCAGTTGGCCAGCGGCGTGCCCGCGCCGGGTTTTTCAAAATCGCCGTTGGTCAGCAGGTTGAGTGCCAGAAACAGTAACGTGAGCGTCATGGTGTCACGCTCCTTTGCAATGGAGTCGTCTCGTATCTATTCAGTGGGCCGGCGCGGAATCCTGCCGGACTACGCTTCGGTCGGCAGGCTAAACGCGAAAGTGCTGCCCACGCCTGGCTCGCTGTCTACCCAGATACGGCCGCCGTGGGCTTCTACCAGCCGGCGAGTGATGTAGAGGCCCAGGCCGATGCCTTCCTCACGCTGGGTGCCGGGGGCGCGGTAGAAGCGGCCGAAGAGATGCGGCAGCACCTCGGGGTCGATGCCGCGCCCCTGGTCGCGCACGGCGATGGTCACCTCGCCGTCGCCGGGTTGCACGGTGATGTGCACCGGCGTGCCGGGATCGGAATATTTCAGCGCGTTGCTGATCAGGTTCATGATGATGCGGTCCAGCCGGAAGAAGTCGGCGGACACCGTCGGCAACTCGGGGGGCATCTCGATCTGCATGCGGCCGATGTCGAAAATGGCCGCCGCGCGCACGAGCAGATCGTCGACGTATTGCTGCAGATCGAGGCGGCGCCGGTTGAGCTGCAGTTGGCCCGCCTCCAGCCGCGCCAGGTCCACCAGATCCTGGATGAGGACGTTCATGCCCTGCACGCTGCGCAGGATGGCGGTGAGGCTGTCGCGCAATTCGCCGTTCAGCGCGCGGTCTTCCAGGATGGCGTGCAGCAACTGCGTGTGTCCCTGGATGATGGCCAGCGGGGTGCGCAGGTCGTGCGAGATGGTGTGCAGGTAGACTTCGCGGTCTTCCTCGAGCTTTTTCCGCTCGGTGATGTCGCGCACCGCCGCCACCCGCGCCAGCCGGCCCTGGTAATGAATCGGCCGGCCGTGTACCTCCACCGGCACCACGGTGCCGTCCTTGCGCAGCGCGCGCGACTCGTAGGACTGCTCGTTGCCCGTCTCGATGCGCTGCTGTACCAACGCGCGCGCCTCCGGCGCCACCAGCTCCAGCACCGGTTTCCCCAGCAACTCGTCCAGTGTCATGCCGTAGAGCGCCTCGGTCTGCGCGTTGGCGTCGCGCACCACGCCGTGCTCGCTGATGATGATCGACTCGAAGGCGGCGTCGGCCAACTGGCGAAAGCGCTCTTCCGCCTCGCGCACCGTCTGCTCCTCGCTTTCCGTCGCCTCCAGCTTGGCGAGCAGCGGGCGCAGGCTGAGGATGTAGATGATGGGGATGAGCACCGCGGTGAGGATGATAATGTCGATGAAGGTGGCGTAGAGCTCGGTCAGGTAGGGAAAAACCGCGAGCAGCGAGCGCATCACCAGGTATTCGACGGCAATGACCGCGCCGATGATGGCGACGATATTCGCCGCCACCAGCAGGCGTCGGGAGATGACCGGCGATATCAATGACCGTCGCGGCTGCTCATTCATCGCATCTGCCCCATTATGGGCGGCGATGGGCCGCGTGTACTGTCGCGGGTTGGCACAATGGGCACATCACCGCGTATTTTGGGGTGGGTATACTCGTGTAGGGAACAGGTATGCATGGCATTATCGCGACAGACGAACTGGCGGAAATGCTGTCGAGCCCGGCACTGCGCCTGCTGGACTGCCGCGGCAGCTTTGCGGTGTATGAAGCGGGACATATCCCGGGGGCGCAGTTTCTGCATATCGAGACGCTGCGCATGACGGAAGGCGGGGTGCCGTGCAAGATGCACCACCTGCCGGTACTCAGCAGCATCTTCGGCCAACTCGGCATCGACGCCGAGACGCCGGTGGTGGCGTATACCAATGACCCGCGCGACCAGCTTAGCGCCACGTATACCGCCTGGACGCTGGCGGTGACGGGGCACCTGGCGGCGCGCGTGCTGGACGGCGGGCTGGCGGCCTGGCAGCGGGAGGGACGGCGGATCGCGCGGCCGTATCCCTCTGTCACCGAAGCCGATTATCCGCCGGGCTTCATGCAGGCCTACTTCGCGGACCGGCAATACGTGCGCGACCGGCTGGACGACCCGGACGTGGTGCTGGTGGATTCCCGCACTCGCCCCGCCTACGCCGGTGCCGCCGGCTCCACCATGCGGCGCGGCCACATTCCCGGCGCCATTCTGCACAACTACCTGTGGGACTTCACCCCCCAGGGGCACTATCGCACTCCCGAACAACTGCACGCTAAATACGTGCGCGACGGCATCATCCCGGAAAAAGAGGTGATCACCTACTGCGAGACGGGTCGCGAAGGCTCGTCCGTGTGGTATGTGCTGAAATACCTGCTCGGCTACCCCAATGTGCGCCTGTACCAGGCCAGCCTTACCGAATGGGCCGCCTTCGACGCGCTGCCGATGGTGATGGGCGATTTGCCGTGGGGAGAGATGCGGCAGGCGGCATGAGTATGTGATCCGGAGTGCCTGATCGCCCCCTCACCCCCCTGCCCCCCTCTCCCCGAGGAGAGGAGGGAGAACTCACCAATACATCTGGTGTGCCTACTCGGCTCCCATCCCCGGCCCTTCCCCCGCTCCGCTGCGCAAGGGAAGGGTGGGGATCGATTTCGAACTCCGGTACCGGCATTCGCGGGTCGACGGAGTCTCGCCCAATACCATTCAAATAAGCCTGCCGCATAGGGCGAACCCGCCTCTCCCTGCCGCCACATTTCCTCATGACTCTCCCCTCCCCATGTAGGGGAGGGGTCTGGGGGAGAGGTGGCGCGTGGCGGTCGAGAGCCCGTATTTGAACGGTATTGGGAGTCTCGCCCTCCAGGTTACAGATCGAAGCTCAGTGTATCCCCCAGTTGGATGGTGAACTCGCCGGGGAGGTGGCCGGCTTCGGGGCCGGAGAGGCTGGATTTGTGCCAGCCAGTGGAGAGGGTGAACTGGTGCTGACCGAGGACGTTGCGCGCCAGGTTGACATTCAGGCGGGCGTCGAGGTCGCGGCGACCGGTGGCGCCGGGATTCATGGCGGAAGCGGCGTCGCTGCGCGACCAGGCGAGCGAGAGCGAAACCGGCGCCAGCGGCGTCCATTGGGCGCAGGCGCGCATGTTGGCGTTGCGGTCTTCGCCACTATACAGGGCATTCGTTTCCCAGTCGCGGAAGGCGTAGCCGCTGAGGTTGCGGCCCCAGTCCGCGCTGAGGGATAGCGTGGGCAGCGGCTGGCTGCTGAGGCCGAACGACCAGGAGGCGTCGTCGCGGTCGCGCGGGGTATCCACGACGGCGTCGGCGATGTCATAGCGGTCGGTGAAGATCGATTTCGCGTAGTTCACGTTCAGGCTCACCGGGCCAAGCTGATGGCTGGCGCCGGCGTTCCACGCGGTATTCACCGTGCTCATCGGCTGGCCGCCGGCGAAGGCGGGGTCGGCGGTGGCGCCGGTGCGAGTGTAGCCCAGCGTCAGCGCGGGCAGCCGCGGCAGGCCCAGCGACAGGATGGCGCCCAGCGAGGTGTTACGCGCGTCGGGGGCGCTGCTGCTGCCGGTGTTGGCCAGCAGGCTGCCGTTCACCGAGGCGGAGAGGAACGGCCCGAGCGGCCGGCTGAGGTTGACGTCCCACCCCTGCAGGTCGGCGCTGAGCATCGGGTTGGCGGGGCTGGCGAAGTCGGCGTCGACGCGGCGATGGCTCAGCGAGATGCTGGTGGCGCCCACCTGGCCGGTCACGCCCAGCGCCATCGCCAGGCCGTCGGTGCGGAAAGCGCCCAGGCCGGTCTGCTGGGTGCCGGCGCTGCGGGCCATCTCGCCGCGCAGGCTCATGCCCATCAGCCCCAGCGGCGTCTCGCCGATGAGCGAGTAGACCTTCGAAGTGCTGTCGCCGGCCTGGCCGCTCGGATCAGGCTGCACGTTGTCGACGTAGACCAGCTTCAATGTGCGCCCGCCGGCCAGGCTCACCGGCTCGGCGGTGAAGACCAGCACCTCGGGCGCCGGGCCGTACGACTTGCGTCCCAGGTCATCGTGGATTGATCGGATAGCCGTCATCTTCACTGGGCCGAGATTCGTGGCGAGACTCAGGCCACGGGACGACAGGCCGGAGATGGCGAACGCGCCGGCCGATGCGCCGACATCGCCGAGTTGCGCGGTGTGGCGACCGTTTTGCGCGCCGGCTTCCACCAGCAGGCTGCTCATCTCCACGTCGCCGTCGTCGGGGCGCGACAGGTGGAAGTTCATGGTGCTGTAGGCGCCGGGGGCCAGCTCCATGCGCGGCTCGCCCTGCAGCAGCGTATCCATATTCACCGCGGTGTGCGACGCCTGCTGGTTGCCGCCGCTCCAGTTGCTGTTGAGCTGGAAGCGCACCGGCAGTTGCAGTCGCGTATTCGTCGCCGGCGTGCCGGGCGCCAGCGCGGAGGCCGCGCCGTCCCCCGACCTGCCGGCCACGTGGAAGGTGGCTGCGGCGCGGGTGAGGGTATCGCCCTCGCCCGCCAGGAGCACGACGACGGTGTGCGCGCCCGCGGCCAGCGGCTGCGGCGGGGTGAGGCTGATGGTGGTGGCGGCGATGGTGGCGAGGTTTGTCACGTCCACGTCGTCCAGCAGCACCTGCACGCGGCGCTCGGTCGCCGCCGGCAGGGTGATGCTGATGAGCGGCTGCGTGTCGTCCACGACGGCGCCGTCGGCGGGCGTGAAGGCGATGCCGCCCCCGGCGCCGGGCGAGGCGAAGTCATTGGCGGCCAGCCACAGCGGCGGGGCGGGCAGCAGCGCGCGCGGCGCGCGGGCGGCGGCTTTGGTGACGGTGAAGGTGTGCGGCGCGGACGCGGCCACCAGGCCGGCGCCGGATTGCAGCGCGATGACCTGCCAGGTGTAGCGGCCGGGAGCCAGCGTCACCGCCAGGTCGTCCTGGAAGGCGAAGCGCGGCGTGTCGGTCTGCGCGGTGAAGATCGTTTCGCCATTACGCGACAGCGTGAATTGGTACAGGTTCGCGTCAGGCACGGCCTCCCAGGTGAAGAGCGGATCGCGCGCGTCCAGGGTCACGCTATCGCCGGGGATCAGCAAGCGCAGCGGCGCGGGCATGGGCAGCACGCGCAGGCGGTACAGCGGCGAGGTGGTGGCCGGGTCGCCGTGCTGCCGGGTGGTGTAGATCGCGCGTACCGCCCAGAACAGCGTCCGCGGGCTGCCGGCGCACAGGCGGGCGTAGTCCGCCATGGTGGGCGTCCAGACCGCCGGCAGCGCGGGCACGCGCACCAGCAGGCGCAACTGGCGGTTGGCGCCGTCCCAGTCGCGGGCGCCGGCCAGCGGCGCGCCGGCGGGGGTGAAGCCCAGCGCGGCGGGGTCGGCGGCGAAGGCCAGCTCATACCCGACGGCGTCCGGCGTGGGCAGCCAACGGTACGAGACGCGCACGGCGTCCGGCGCCAGCGCGGCGTCCGGCGCGGGCCCCAGCAGCATCACCCGGCGCGGAGTGACCTGGCGCGGCAGCACCACGTAGGTGGCGGCCTGCGTGATGAGCGCCGACGGCTGGATGAGGCGCAGGGTGATGGCGTGCTCGCCCAGCGCGTAGGTGGGCACCGACCGACGCGGCTGCAGCTCCAGCGACTGACCGGCGATGATGGTGAGCTGGAAGGTTTCCAGCGGCGCGCCGTCCACCTGCCACACCCCCACCACCGTGCCGTTGCCGGTGCCGCGGATGATGGCGTGCGGGCGCAGCTCGTCGTGCTGGGTGACCGCGGCGCGCAGTCGCGGATAATCCACCACTGCGCTGGTGATGGCGGCGGCCGCCGCTTGCGAGCTGCCCACCTGCAGGCGCAGCAGCACGGTGACCGTGCGCGCGCCGTCGTTGAAGGCGCGGCGCACGGTGATCTGGTCGGTGTTGGCGGCCAGCGCGGCGGCGCGAATCGCCTCGCTGATGCGCACGGTATCGGCAACCTGCCCGGTGCCCACCGCCGGCACCGGCACGGACAGCGGCGCGGCGAGGGTAGCGACTACGACGTTGTTCACCAGGTATTCCGCCCGCAGGCTGTGCAGCGTCACCGATCCGCTGGAGCGGTTCTGCAGCAGGTAGGTGACGCCGGCGAGGGTGTTGGCTTCCAACCGCAGCGACGCCGGGGTGACCGTGCCGTAGAGCATGGCGCTCGCGGTGGTAAACGTGTAGCTGCCCGCGCCGGTGACGGGGTTGCCCGCCAGGTCGGCGGCGTTGCCGAAGTTGACCGTATAGGTGGCGCCCGGCTGCAGCGCGGCGTCGATGCGCAGGTTCATCACCGCGCCGGAAGAGGAGAGCAGCGTCAGCGGCACGTCGCCGGCTGGTCCGGAGAGGGTGATCGGGTTCCCCGACTGGTTCATCAACTCGGAAAAGGTGAGCGACAGCGCCGTGGCGCCGGTGGCGATATTCGTCGCGCCGCCGGCGGGGGTGCTGGACACCAGCGTGGGGCGCAGCGTGTCAGCCGGGCCGCCGACGGTGAAGCGCAGCGTGGTGGTGACGGACTGGATATTCTGCCCGGTGGCGGAGAGCACGCCGCTGAAATCCACCTCTACCAGCCCAAACGGCAGCGCCTGGTCTGGGGTGAAGGTGATTTGCGTGTTGCCCGCGCCGCCCACCACGGCGGTGCCGTAGATGGGCGGCATGGCTGTCTCCAGCGCGCGCACCCAGATGGGGGCCATCAGCGGCGACTGCACCGCGGCGCTGAAGCGCAACTGCACGGTGGTGGAGGCGCTGACGCCAGTGGCGCCGGCGGACGGCGTGCTGGAAACCAGCACAAACCCGCCTTGCGCCACGGCGAGGCCGGCGGTGAGGAGACAGCCACAGATGAGCAGGCACCGGATAATGCGGGAGAACATGGCGGGTACCCTTTCGATGAAGCGGATGAAAGCAGTGTCCCATTATCGATTCGACGAAAAGGGCGGGAATCCTGCCGAAGGGCATGCCTGGGTGCGCGCATAGTTTGTTACCTTTTTTATGCCGCCTTCTCGTATTGCGAGCA
>CAZPYA010000089.1:19912-23038 GCA_964590255.1 uncultured bacterium | reverse complement strand
ACCGCGCTCAT
This sequence comes from uncultured bacterium, assembly GCA_964590255.1. GTDB lineage: Bacteria > Armatimonadota > Hebobacteria > CAIYQO01 > CAIYQO01 > JAKIYB01. The sequence continues at coordinate 23,027 of CAZPYA010000089.1, read as the reverse complement.
CCTCTCCGGCATGCTCATGCTGCGCTACCTGGGCGAGCGCGACGCCGCCGACCGCCTGGAAGCCGCCGTGGAAGCCGTCCTCGCCGAAGGCCAATCCGTCACCTACGACATGAAGCCCACCCGCGACGACCCCACCGCCGTCGGCACCAGCCAGATGGCGGACGCGATGATCGCGAAATTGAGGGGATAGGGGACAGGGAACTGGGGACAGGGTTTAGTAGGAGGTTGAGATGGTATCAGGTGAGGCGATTCGCTCACACCGCGACCTCATAGTCTGGCAGAAAGCCATGGATCTGGTAGTGCTGGTCTATCAACTCTGCGACCGGTTCCCGAACTCTGAGCTCTATCGGCTTGTCTCGCAACTCACCCGCGCCGCAGTGTCCGTGCCGGCCAATATCGCGGAAGGCCATGCACGGGCAACGCGGCGCGATTATGCGCACTTCATCGCGATGGCGCGCGGATCACTGTATGGAGGCGGAAACCCATCTGATGATCGCCGTACGCCTTGAATATATTGCCGAGGATGAAGCGTCACTGGCCTTCGCATTGGTGACGGATATCAGAAAAATGTTAACAACTCTGTGGGGCAAGCTGACAGCATAAACACCCTGTCCCCTGTCCCCAGTTCCCTATCCCCTGAACCGGAGGTTCCTATGACCCCGAAACAGCGTTTCCTCGCCGCCCTGCACCGGCAGCCGGTGGACCGGGTGCCGATGTTCGACTTCCTCTTCCAGCGGCCGCTATTCACCGAGTTGATCGGGCGGACGCCAGTGTCGTATAACGCGCGGGACGCGATCGCGTTGACGCAGGCGCTGGGGCTGGACGGGGTATGGATCCCCTTCGGCGCCTTCGCCGGGTGGACGCCGGAGACGCTGGGGGATAATGTCTACAAGGACGAGTGGGGCACCACCTTCGAGACGAACGCCGCCTCCTGGCCCATCGACGCGCCCATCGCCTACCCGCTGCCCACCCGCGACGCGCTGGCCGGTTACACCCCGCCCGACGCCATGGCGCCGGGACGCATGACGGAGATCGAGACGGCGGTGGCGATCAATCGTGAGTTGGGCGACGAGGCGGTAGCCATCCTCGGCGGCGTGGGCGGCCCGCTCACCACCGCGTGGATGCTCGTCGGCTATGAGGACATCTGCCTGGCGCTCTACGACGATCCCGACTTCCTGAAAGAGGTCGTGCAGATGGCCGTGGACTTCGCCATCCCCGCCGCCACGCGCATGGCGGAGGCCGGGGTGGACGGCATGACGGTAAGCGAGGACCTGGGCAGCAGCTGCGCCGGGCTCATTGCCCCCGCGCACTTCCGCGCCATCTTCAAGCCGGCGCTGGGCGCCATCATCAGCCATGTGAAGAGCCTGGGCCTGCCGGTGCTGCTGCACTCCTGCGGGCACATTTACGACTACATCGACGACCTCATCGAGCTGGGCATCGACGCCCTGCACCCCATGCAGCGCACCGCCGGCATGGACCTGGCGCGGGTGAAGGCGCAGTACGGTGACCGCATCTGCCTCGTCGGCAACATCGACTCCTCGCGCACCCTGCCCTACGGCACCCCTGCCGACGTGGAAGCGGAAGTCCGCGAGGCCATCGCCGTCGCCGCCCCCAGCAACGGCTACATCCTCGCCTCCGACCATTCCCTCCACGACGGCATCCCGGTGGAGAATATCCGGGCGATGGTCGGCGCGGGACGGAAGTATGGGGTGTATCCACTGACAGTATAAGGCAGTTCATGGCATCTCACCTCGATCACTACGCCGACGGCACCCACATCAGCGCGCGGCGCCGGCAGAAGGCGGCGGTGCTGGGCGACGTGTTGGCGAAGCTCTATCCAGAGCGGAGCGACTTGACGCTGGTCGATTTCGGCTGCGCGGACGGGGCGATTCCGGTGCTGATGCTGGAGTCGGCGTTCGGGGCGACGATCGAGCGGTATATCGGGCTGACGAAGCTGGACTACAACGATCTGGCGGAGAAGCCGGCGTTCGCGCACCCGCGTTTTTCGCGCATCATCGCCGACCTGGCGGAACCGCTGGACGACCCGGCGCTACCCTGGGGCGCGTGCGACGCGGTGACGGCCACGGCGTTTTTCCACTACTTCGCCCAGCCGGCGGCGCCGCTGGCGCTGGCCGCGCGGTTGCTGAAGCCGGGCGGCTGCCTGCTGGCGGGCATGCCCGCCCCGTGGGTGCTGGCGCTGCGCCGGCGCGGGGTGCCCGGCCTGCTGCCGCGCAACAACTACATCCGCACCGTGCAGTCGCTGGACGCCTGGCGCGACGCCGCGGCCGCGCACGGCTTCCGCGAGGACGCCCGCTGCGCTATCCAGTGGCTGGCCATCGGAGCCACCGGCGCGCTGGAGCGGTGGCTGGCCCGCCGGTGCCTGCCCGCGTGGTGCGGCACGAATGCACTGGTCATCTATCGAAAAGAGGACATCGCATGTATCTGATAATCACCGCCAGCCCGAATGCCGACGGCCTCACCGCCGCCTGCGCCGAAGCCGCGCAGGCCGGCTTCGAGGAGGCCGGCGCGGAGGCCTACCGCCTGAACCTGAGCCGCATGGCGATCGAGCGCTGCCGCCAGTGCGGCAACGGCTGGGGCCAGTGCCGAAGCGAGCACGCCTGCGTCATCCAGGACGACATCGTGCCGCTGCAGGAGGCGCTGGCGGAAGCCGAGGGCCTGGTGCTGGTCACCCCCGTCTACTTCGGCGAGGTGGCGGAAAGCCTGCGCGCGGCGTTCGACCGCGTCCGCCGCTGCAATTTCTCATTTGGCGAGCCTACCGGCCGGCTGGCCGGCACCCCGGTGGTCGCCGTAGCCGCTGCCGGCGGCTCTGGCGGCGGCATCACCACCTGCCTGCTCTCCATGGAGATGCTCGTTCGCCACATGCGCGGCGGGGTCGCCGACCTCATCGGCGTCACCCAGCGCAACCGCGCCTACACCGTCGACCATATCCGCCGCGCGACAAAGGCGCTGGCAGCGACGACCGTGAAGACATAACATGAAATGGGGATGTAGTACCCATTTCCGTATCAAGGGGAGACCCATCATGCGTCTAATTCTGCTCACTGTGTTCCTCGCGCTGCTGGCGCCCGTCTTCGCTCAGCCACTCGTGCTCACC
>CAZPYA010000089.1:11236-19902 GCA_964590255.1 uncultured bacterium | reverse complement strand
ATACGCCGCAGCCGGGGGCGCTGGTCTTCGACGCCGTGCACCGCGGGTTGCTGGTGCGCTTCCCCGGGTCGGCGGAGGCCATCGCCGCGAAGCTGAAAGACGGCTTCACGGTGCAAAAGCTGGAACTGGTGCTGCCCTTTGAGAAGACCGACCGCGGCACCTATAACGGCGCGCCGGACAGCTATGCTGACCGCATGAGCTTTGGCGGGGTGGAGAACTACGCGAAGACCAACCCGCAGTGGCACGCGCTGGCCTGGCCGCTGCGTCGGCCGTGGACCGCCGACAAGGACGCCGGCCCCACCTTCAACGCCTACCTCAACGGTGCGGGCTACTGGGCGAAATACGGCGCGCAGGACGAAACACTCGACCGCTTCCCCATGCAATTCGGCCCGACGGAGGTGTCGTATAAAGCCACCGAAGGCCGCGTCGACCTGACCGCGCTGCTCGCCGACAAGGGATATGGCAAGTCACTCGGCGCGCGCCTGCGCGCGCTGGAGGACTGCGGCCTGCTGCTGCGCAAGTGGGAAATCTACGACTTCCGTTTCCGTAAGCCAGGCGACGGCGCGTATGAATGGCAGGTGGCCACCGGCGGTTTCGGCCTCTATATCAAGCCCCCAAGGCTGCTGGTGACGCTGGTGCCGGGGAAATCCGCCATCGGCAAGCTGCCCCCGGCGACGGACCTGCCGGCGCTGGCGACCGCGCTGCGGAAATCGGGCAAAGGCGGCACACCGACCGCGGTGATGCCCACCCCGGACGAATTGACCGCCATCCTGGAAAAATACGCCCCCGCGAAACCGGCGTGGATGCCGGAGTGGCAGTGGGCGCGGGTGCAGGAGCTGGACGCCATGGGCGGCGGCTACCGCATCCCCACCAAACCCGAGGCCTACGGCAAGTGGATCGACGAGATGCTCGCCTCGCCGCCGCGCTACTGGAACGGCTTTGATGGCCCCGACCGCCTGCAAGTCTATTACCAGTACCGGGACGCCCTGCCCGCCTATGTGCGGCAGCACTACTTCCGCGACTACTGGACCGCCTGGCTGATGCCCGACCGGCCTACCACGATGTTCGACCACCCGCAGGCCATTGAGCTGTGGCACGGCGGACGCAACAAATACTACGAGGAGACCGGCGACTGGCGCGGCAACGCCAGCCCCTACCGCGACGGCTACTGCTACGTCATCTCCACCATGAACTTCAACCACTGGTCGGCGCTGGGCGCGCTGCTCGGGGGTGATGTCATCGGCTCGCAATACGCCATGGCCGACGGCCGCCACGGACTGGAATACATGCCGCTGCGCCTGTGGGCGTGGTACGACGGCGCGGCGCAGGAATCCATCGACCATTACTATTACGCGCTTACGCTGGGCTGCCAGAAGATGTTTGCCGACTTCGGCCCCACCGACCTGGACCGGCTGATGGCGCAGAGCTGCCTGGCGAAGTCGATGGAAGAGCTGACCACCCTGTACCACCCCGGCCTGCGCCACTTCATCGCCACTTCCGGCCGCACCGGCGTGCCGGAATTCCTGCTGCAAACCCAGGACGGGCTGCAGCACATCGTGCATACGCTCTCTCGCACGGGGGCGCTGCACGACCTGGGCAATACGAATCTCCCTTCCGGCTTCCCGGTGCTCAACCCGAACGTCTCGCCCGGCCGCGTGGCACAGAATACGCTGGTGGGCCCGTGGGCGCCGGAATGGGTAGCCAACATGGTCGATGAAAAACCGCTGCCCTTCGAGGTGATCCAGACCGACAAGCAATACGGCCGCTTCGTGGAAAATCCGCGTTGGAAGAAGACCTACATGGGCCGCAACTACGGCCTGTCGAGCGGCGACGTGCAGTTCGGCTGCGTGCCGATTATGGCGCAGTGGCGCCGCGCGGACGCGCAGGTGAATACCATCCAGGAGATGGGTACGCTATTCCTCCGCTGTGGGCTCAACGACACCATCTTCACCAACGCCCAGCCCGGCTGGGTGGCCTCCCAGGGCATGCAGGCGACGCTGCAGCATAAAAACAAGATGGTCGTCATCACCAGCCCGTATAATCCCGCCAGTCCAGTGTGGGAATCGGATGCGAAAGGTGGCGTGCTGAGCGCGCAGAGCACCATCTCGCTGTATAACTACCAGTCGCCACAGCCCACCTGGGACATCTATATCGACGGCGCGAAGGTGGAAAAACTGCCCGCAACCTGCAAGCAGGGACAGCGCATCACCATCCGGGATGGCGTCACCTATCTGGGCATCATTCCGCTGCCGGCTACCGACCTGGGCCGCACCGCGGAAGTGGTGCTGCGTGAGGGCAGCGAGCAGACGGCATATGGCAATTTCAAAGTGAAGGCCGCGCTGGTCATCGATGCCTACATGCTGAAGCGCGACACCCCGCTGGCCGACCTGGCGGCGCAGGCGAAAGCCATCGACCAGGCCTATGGCGGTTTCGCGGTGGAGTTCGGCGACACGGCGGAATATGCCGATTTCGCCGCCTTCCAGCGCCACATGGCCGACGCAAAGCTGGACACGCGGTGGGACGTCGGCCAACTGGCGCTGCACGTCACGTATCGCAGCGGCGCCGACACGCTGGCCGTAGGCGCGCGCACCGACTACGTCTTCGACGACCAGTCCAACAAGTGCTTCACCGAGCGCACGGTGAACGGCCAGTGGCCCTACCTGCCGGAGGGCATCGACCGCGACACCAACCTCACCCGCATGGGCGCCACCGGCCGTATCCAGAAAAATGGCGCGACGATTACCTGCGAGCCGGGCGTGATGGCCTTCCTGCAGACCGAACCGCGCTCCGATACCTACTCCGCCTTCAACCCGCTGCCCGACCCCACCTGCTGGGCTTTCGACCTGCCGGGCGGCGTGTCGGTGCGGGCGGACGGCCGGCTGGGCCTGGCGCGGGTCACGGTGCGCCCGAAAGAGAACGCGTTATGGGTGGACTACGGCGTAAAAGATGACCAGCGCACCCCCGACATGGCCACCGCGCTGCTCGTGTCCGGACTGAAGGGCGCGCCGGCGGTAGTCCGTAATGGCACGCCGTGCGCGGACAAATTCGCCAGCGTCATAGTAGACGGCAAGTCCGCCTATGTCATCCCGCTCTTCGCCAATGCCCCGGCCGTCTCGCCGAAGGAAATGACCGCGCGCCTTGCACGCGCCGCGCAACTCTTCGATCTGCTCACCAAACGGACGGATTTAGCCGTCTTCGTGCAGGACTGGCAAATGGCCGGGCCATTCTTCAACGACTTCCTCGGCAAAGGCTTTCTCACCGCCTATCCGCCCGAGTTGACCCCCGGCGCCATCGACGTGAAGGCGACCTACACCAGCACGGTGACGCAGGACGGCAAAGACGTCGAAAAACGCTTCGGCTGGACGCGCATCCAGCCGGTGGACGCCCCCGCTATCGGCCCGGCGCCGGTGAACCTGCTGCCGCTGGTGACGCCTAACCGCGCTGTGACCGTCTACCTGACAACCACCATCACCAGCGACCGCGAGCGCGACGTGATGCTCTACACCGGCAGCGACGAGAGCATCGCCGTCTGGCTCAACGGCCAGCCGGTGCTGCGCAAGAAAATCTACCGCGCCGCGCTGAAAGACCAGGATAAAACCCCCATCCACCTGAAAAAAGGCCCGAATACAGTGCTCGTCAAACTCGCCCACGGCTACGAAGCCTGGCACCTCTACTTCCGTCTGGGCGACCAATACGGCTTCCCCATCACGGAGGGCATCAGCTACGGCAAATAACCCTGGCGGGCGAGATTCTGTCGAGTCGCGTCCACGAGCAAAGGTCTACCCGAAAGTGATGCCGACCCCTCTCCCAAGTTTGGGCGAGGGGAACTGATGCAGAAAACAACAACGGCATTCGATGTATTGATCACTCCCCTCGCCCAGAATTGGGAGAGGGGCCGGGGGTGAGGGCGCGCGCGGGAGCGCGCAACGTTATGCCACATCGTTTCCCCCCTCTCCTCGGGGAGAGGGGGCCAGGGGGGTGAGGGGGCGATTAGGCAATCCGCCATCACTCTGTAGTTCGCCCCCTCCCCCTGTGCACGTCAGGGCACGGGAGGAGGGCCGGGGACATTCGCGCTGCATTTGTGCCTAATCGGCCCCTATCCCCCAGCCCCTATCCCCCAGCCCCTTCCCCCGCTCCACTGCGCTGCGCAAGGGAAGGGGAGCACGGTGCCATGACACGGCACACTCGACCACAATTTAGACGCCCAATATGCACTAATGTAGCGCGTATGAGGGCCGGGGAGGGGGGCCGACGACGCACACCAGCATCGACCTATCGTGGAGGGCCAAGGATGGGAGCCGACTTCAGCACCATCACCGGGAACACGGCAATTCCTAACCTTTTTTCCATTTAACCGTTTCACGTCCCCCCGCCCGCCTTCCCACCGCCAGGGAGATGTGGGTACAATAGCCTGGCAGGGAGGTGCGGCATGCGGCACTTGAAAATCGGCACGTCGTCGGTGCGCGGAGTGGTAGGCGAATCACTCACGCCGGAGCTCATCGTCGATTTCGCCAGCGCGTTCGGGGCATATTGCGACGGGGGCACGGTCGTCATTGGCCGCGACACCCGCGGATCCTCGGCCATGCTGCGCGCCGCCACGCTCGCCAGCCTGCTCGCCGCCGGATGCCAGGTGCTCGACCTGGGCGTCGCCCCCACCCCACTCGTCTCCTTCGCCGTGCGCGAGTTGCAGGCCGCCGGCGGCCTCTCCATCACCGGTAGCCACAACGACAGCCGCTGGAACGCGCTGAAATTCCTCGGGCCGGACGGCGCGCTGCTCAACGCGGTCAACACCGAGGAGCTGCTGGATATTTATCACGCCCGCGATTTTATCCGCACGCCCTGGGATGCACTCGGCGCCTGGGAGCCCGCGCCCGACGACCTGCTGCCCCGCTACCTGGACCGCCTGCTGGCGGCGCTGGACGTCGAGGCGATTGAAGCCGCGCGCTTCCGCGTGGCCATCGATTTCTGCAACGGCGCCACCGAGCCGGTGATGCGCGCCTTTCTCGACGCGCTGGGCTGCACGCTGTTGCCACTGAACGAAGAGCCGAACAGCGTCTTTGCCCACGCCCCCGCGCCTACCGCGGCGAACATGCGCCAACTGGCCGCGCTGATGAAGCACCTCACCGTCGACCTGGGCGCGGCGATCAACATCGATGGCGACCGCATCGGCTTCCTCACCGCCGCCGGCGAGCCGCTCACCGAGGAACACACCCTGCCGTTGGTGGCCGCCCATGTGCTCGGCAAGACCCCCGGCCCGGTGGTGACGAACCTCTCCACCAGCCGCATGATCGACGCCGTGGCGGCGCAATACGCCCAGCCGGTCATCCGCACCGTCATCGGCGAAGGCCACGTGATGAGCCGCGCCCTCAGCGAGCGCGCCGCCATCGCCGGCGAAGGCAGCGGCGCCCTCGCCGTGCTGCCCGTCGCCACCGCCTTCGACGCCTTTCTGGCGCTGGGGCTGGTGCTGGAGGCGATGGCGACCACTGGCGCCACCCTCGCCGAGCTGGCCGGGCGCCTGCCGCAATACCATTCGCGCAAGGGTACCCTCGCCTGCCCGCCCGACCTGGTCTACCACGTGCTGGAAGGCTTTCACGACCATTACCGCCGCGCCCACCTCGACCTCACCGAAGGCGTGCGCGCTGCCCCGCACGACGGGCGGCTCCCTGCCCGCGCCTCCCCCACCGCACCGCTGCTCCGCATCGTCGCCGAAGCCGACACCGAAGCCCGCGCCGAGGAAATTTTCGAAAACGCCATGACCTTCGCCAACCGCACGGCGTTTGTGAATGTGCGGTAGGAAGAGGGATATTGAAAATTGCCATTTGACAATTGGCAATTGTATTACTCCGTTAGGTCAATTCAGTTGCGCGTGGCACAATATCTGAAATGGTCAGTCCACGCAGGTGGACTTCGTCTCTCCAGCCCCGGATTTCAATCCGGGGAACCAGAGTTTTCGATAAATAACGGAGTAGGAAAATTGACAAGTGCTAATTTTCAATCTGCACTTGTCAATACCTGATTACGGCCTCTCTGTTCCCTGTGTCTCTGTGGTGAATAACAATGCGTAAACCCTTATCCTTAAAAATCGGCATCTCCGGCGTCCGCGGCATCGTGGGCGACTCGCTCACGCCGCAGTTGGTGGCCTCCTTCGCCGGGGCGTTCGGCACCTACGCGGGGGCGGGGCCGATCATCGTCGGCACCGACAGCCGGCCCTCGCGCGAGATGGTGAAGCAGGCGGTGATCGCCGGGCTGCTGGGCGCGGGGTGCACGCCGGTGGACGTAGGCATCGTGCCGGTGCCGGCGCTGCAGTTGCACGTGCGCGAAACGCACGCCTTCGGCGGTATCTGCGTCACTGCCAGCCACAATCCCATCGAGTGGAACGCGCTGAAATTCTTCGGGCCGGACGGCGTCATCCTGCGCCCCAGCCAGGCGGCCGAGCTTGTCGACCTGTATCACCAGGGAATCTATACGCGCGCGATTGCCGCCAACATCCGCGAAGTGCGCGCCGACGCCACCACGCTGCGCCGCCACCGCGAGGCGATATTGGGGACGGTGAATGTCGAGGCCATTCGCGCCCGGCGCTTCCGCGTGGCGGTGGACGCCTGCAACGGCGCCGCCTCCTACGCCAGCCCCGCCTTCCTGCGCGCGCTGGGCTGCGACGTGGTGGAATACTGCACCAACCCCTACGAGCCCTTCCCGCGCAACCCCGAGCCGACGCCGGAAAACATTACCGAGCTGTGTGAGGTGGTGAAACTGGCCGACGCCGACATCGGCTTCGCCCAGGACGCCGACGCCGACCGCCTGGCCATCGTCGACGAGACGGGCGCCGCGCTGGGCGAGGAATGCACCCTGGCGCTGGCGGTACGCCACGTGCTGCGCCGCACCCCCGGCCCGGTGGTGGTGAACATCTCCACCAGCCGCATGATCGACGACGTGGCCGCCGCCTGCGACTGCCCGGTTATCCGCACCCGCGTGGGCGAGGTGAACGTCATCGAAGGCATGGCCCGCGCGAAAGCCACCATCGGCGGCGAGGGCAACGGCGGCGTCATCGTGCCCGCCATCAACCCCTGCCGCGACAGCTTCGTCGGCATGGCGCTCATCCTCGAGGCTCTGGCCACCGAAGGCGGCCCCATCGGCGAGATGCGCGCGCGCATCCCCCGCTACGCCATGATGAAGGAGAAGCTGGACTGCCCATCGCGCGAGATCGCCCCCGCCCTGCGCGCCCTGCAAGACCGCTACGCCGCGGAAACCATCGACCTCATGGACGGCCTGAAAATCCTCTGGCCCGACCGCTGGCTGCAAGCCCGCGGATCCAACACCGAACCCATCATCCGCGTCACCGCCGAAGCCCCCACCGACGCCGACGCCCGCGCCCTCGTCGCGGAAGCGACAGTAGAACTCGAGCGCATGATCAGCACCACCGTGTGATGGCGGATATGGGATGTCGGAATTTTTGTAGTCCGTGCCCGGAGTCTACCCCGATAGAATCGGGACGGCGCGTGTCGCCGCATTTCCACCCCGGGGTGCGACAACCACACGCTACCTGACTCCGAATCCGCATTGTCGCGCGATCCCCTCCCATTCCGCGTTCCGCGCCCGCCGCGCCTGGGTAGACCATCCCCACGAGGACGGTGGGGATGGAAGTCACAGCCGAGGATTTTGTGGTATTACAGCGGGCGTGCGATGCGCTGGATCCGCTGGGCATCCCGTACCTGGTGGGGGGTGGCACGGCGGTGGTGCTGTGGGGGCGCGACCGGCGGACGAAGGATTTTGACCTGTTTCTGAACCGCGAGGTGCTGCGCCCGACCATGGATGCGTTGTCGCACGCCGGCTTCACGACTACGGACACCGACAAGAATTGGCTCTACAAAGCCTTGTGGGAGGACACGCTCGTTGACCTCATCGTCGAAGTGCGCGGCGGGGTGCGCATCACCGACCAGACGCTGCACCGGGCGCGCACCGTGGAGCAGTATGGCGTCACCTTCCCGGTGATGGGCCCGGAGGATGTCGTCTACCGCAAAATCACCTGCCTCACCGAAGGCCGGCCGGACTGGCACGACGCCATCTCCATCATCGCCCGCCAGGGAGAGACATTCGACTGGATGTATCTCCTCTACCTGGCCCGCCGCCACCCCCGGCGCGTGCTCGCCTTCTGCCTCTTCGCGCAGACCGAGATGCACGCCCCCCCCGGCAGCTCCACCTCGCCGGTGGAAAATCAGCTCTTTCCCGGCACCGCCCCCGGCCCCATCCCCGAATGGGTCGTCCTCACCCTCATCCGCCAGCTCTGGATGCGCGGCGCCCCATCGCCCTATGACCCGCTGCGACTGGAAGAGCAGCGGAAGGCGGCGTGAGGGAGAGTAGTCAGTAATCAGTAATCAGTAAGGGATGATGCGCGAGCAGGGTAGAAAAATGGTGACTGTTACGCATTTCCTGTTACCGCAGACGGTTTCCACACATAGGGAAGCCGGAAATGCGTGACTGTTACCATTTTTCCGCCAACCGCAGAAATGGGGACTGTAACGAATTTCCCGATTATCCGCTTGGGATTCGGTGTTCCGACCAGTCAGAAATTCGTTGCTGTACCCATTTCCCGCCCTCCATTGCACTCATATACGCGGCATGACAGTACGGTTCTCCCCTTCCCTTGTGCCCGATGGCACGGGGGAAGG
>CAZPYA010000089.1:0-11226 GCA_964590255.1 uncultured bacterium | reverse complement strand
TATGCAGTAACCTGGCGCGTATGAACGATAATCCCCACCCCGCACGAAACATACATTTAACTTTTCGTCACGTTACCGTAATGCACGGTGACGGTCGCGTAACGTGGTGCGGATATCCTGTGCATGTAATCGCTCCTCAATTCCGGGGGGTGAGGCAACACTCGGAGGTTCGATACCATGGTGACAATTGTTGAAAACACGCATCTGCGGCGCATCGTCTTTTGTTTGTGCGCCATCGGACTGGCTCTTTCGGCCATGGCGCAGGACGGCAAACCGGCCATCGATGCCGGCGACACCGCGTGGATGCTGGTGGCGACCGCGATGGTGTTGCTGATGACCCCCGGCCTGGCGCTCTTTTACGGCGGCATGGTCCGTCGCAAGAACGTGCTGGGCACCATGATGCAAAGCGTGATGGCCATGGGCGTCATCAGCATTCAATGGGTGCTCATCGGCTACACGCTGGCCTTCGGCCCCACGGTGGGCGGCTTCATTGGCGGGCTGCAATACCTGGGCCTGCGCGGCGTGGGCGGCGAGGCCGGTCCCTTCGCGGCCACCATCCCGCACCTCCTCTTCATGGCCTTCCAGATGATGTTCGCCATCATCACCCCCGCGCTCATCTTCGGCGCGGTGGCCGAACGCATGAAGTTCAAGGCGTTCCTGCTCTTCCTCCTCCTCTGGGCCACGCTGGTGTATGACCCGCTGGCGCACTGGGTGTGGGGTCCCGGCGGCTGGCTTGGGAAGATGGGCGCGCTGGACTTCGCCGGCGGCCTGGTGGTGCATGTCTCGGCGGGTATCTCCGCGCTGGTCGCGGCCATCATGCTCGGCAAGCGCAAGGGCTATCCCGAACACCCGATGCCCCCGCACAACCTGCCCCTCACCGTGCTCGGCGCCGGCCTGCTGTGGTTCGGGTGGTTCGGCTTCAACGCCGGCAGCGGCCTGGCGGCCAACGGCCTGGCAGCCTTCGCCTTCGTGAACACGAACACCGCCGCCGCCGCCGCGGTGCTGGCATGGGCCATCGCGGAATGGCTGCATCATGGCAAGCCGACCGTACTCGGCGCGGCGTCCGGCGCGGTGGCCGGCCTGGTCGCCATCACCCCCGCGGCGGGCTTCGTGGAGCCCTGGGCGGCGATTCTCATCGGTCTCATCGCCGGCGGCGTCTGCTACGGCGCGGTGAATGTCCGCTTCAAGCTCGGTTATGACGACTCGCTGGATGCCTTCGGCGTGCACGGCATCGGTGGCATGCTCGGCGCTCTGCTCACCGGCGTCTTCGCGGTGCCCCTGGTCAACGGCAAGTCCGGCATCATCGCCGGCAATCTCGGGCAGTTCGGCATTCAGGCGCTGTCGGTGGTGGTGTCGATGGTCTTCTGCGGCGTGGCGACCTTCATCATCCTGAAGATCGTAGACGCGCTGGTCGGCCTGCGCATCAAGGACGGCGCGGAAGCGGACGGCATGGACCTGTCGGAGCACGGCGAATCCGGCTACAACCTGGGCGACATCTCCCTCGGGCAGGGCATTCCGGGTACGCTGGTCCCGCACGCCAGCCCGGCCAACGCCTCGCTGTTGTCGATGGAAGCGCGTCCGGAAGCCTGACGCGGTACGCTGTGACGCCGGCCCCTCCCTCCGGGGGGCCGGCGTCCGCGCGTCAAGGGCTTTTAACGAAAATCACCCGAGAAGACTGGACGCAAATTCCGCTTTATGCTATTCTTCTCTCCGGCTTATGAGTCCACCCTCTGTGAAGGAGTCCACGCATGTTCACCGTTGTTGCGGAACGCATTAACTGCACGCGCAAGTTCGTGAAAGCGGCCACCGAGGCGCGCGATGCTGCCTTCATTACCGAAGAAGTAACGAAGCAGGTTGCGGCTGGCGCCACCTTCATCGACGTGAATGCCGGCTCCTCGCCGGAAGCCGAACTGGACAACATGGTCTGGCTGCTCGACGTGGTGCAAAAAGCCACCGATCTGCCCATCAGCCTCGATTCCCCCAGCCCACAGGTGCTGCAAGCCGGCCTGGCCGCGCTGGACGGCCGCAAGGCGATGATCAACTCCATCTCGCTGGAAGAAGGCCGCGCCGAAATGCTGCTGCCGCTGGTGGTGGAATACAAAACTGACGTGATCGGCCTGTGCATGGGCGCCGGCCAGCGCCTGCCGGACTCCGCTGATGAGCGCCTGGAATTTGCCGGCGAGATCATCGCCGTCACCCGCGCCGCCGGCGTGCCCGACGACAAAGTATTCATCGACCCGCTGGTGCGCTGCGTCTCCGCCGAGCAGATGCAAGGCGAAGAATTCCTGCTGGCCATCCGTAAAATCCACGCGGCCTACCCGGCCGTGCACTTCTGCGCGGGCATTTCCAACGTCAGCTTCGGCCTGCCCCAGCGTACGCTGCTCAACCGGGCGTTCCTGAGCCTCGCCATCTGGGAAGGACTCGACGGCGCGATCATCGACCCGACCGATAAAGGCTTGATGGCCCAACTCTACGCCACCCTCGCCGTGGCCGGCAAAGACGAGTATTGCATGGACTACCTCACCGCGGTGCGCGAAGGCTTGATCGCCTAGCGGCGCGGAGGATACCCGGCATCCGCTCGTGTCACAGATCCTCACGGTCTGTGGCACGTTGCCGTGTGCAGGATGAACTGAATATCCGATAAGCGAAATAAGCGAAATTTATTGCCTGCCGCACGGCGACGGGCGATCGATTTCAACCAGCGAGGCGCTCGCTGAAATTGGCTGCCGGCGTGGCAGGATAAAACCGCAACAATCTCAAATTGCTCAGCGACGGACGAACCGCTGTTTCCCGCCGGCGGGGCGTTCATCGGGGAGGGACACACACGACATGGTAATGGCGGATTCCGGGCTACAAGCCCAACAGGCAACAGGAACTATGCTTGAACACTTCTTTACCCCCACTTCGGTCGCCGTTATCGGCGCCTCCACTGAACCCGGCAAAGTCGGGTATGACATCCTTCGCAACCTCATCGAAGCGAAGTTCCAGGGCACGATCTATCCGGTCAACCCCAAGGCCGACGCGATCCTCGGCGTAAAAGCCTACCCAAGCATCTCCGACGTGCCGGGGAACGTCGACCTCGCGGTGATCGTCATCCCCGCCCGCTTCATCGCCGACGTGATGGTGAAATGCGGCGAGAAGGGCATCGACTCCGTCGTCATCATCTCCGCCGGATTCAAGGAAGTCGGCGCGGAAGGTAAGGCGCTGGAAGACCAGGTGATGGCCATCGCGAAGCAGTATGGCATCCGCGTCATCGGCCCCAACTGCCTGGGCATCATCTCCACCGGCGTCGGCCTCAACGCCTCCTTCGCGCCCGTTACCCCGAAAAACGGCCACCTGGCCCTCTTCTCGCAGTCCGGCGCGCTGGCCACCGCCATTCTCGACTGGTCCACCCAGGCCGGCATCGGCTTTAACAAGTTCTTCACCTTCGGCAATCAAGCCGACGTGAACTCCATTGACCTGCTGCGCGCGTGGAAGGACGACCCGGAGATTCGCGCCATCGTCGCTTACATCGAAGCGATCAGCGACGGGCAGACCTTCATGCGCGTGGCCGAGGAAGTGGCCCGCGTGAAGCCGGTCATCATCGTAAAATCCGGCACCACCGCCGCCGGCGCCAAAGCCGCGGCCTCGCACACCGGCTCGCTGGCCGGCGCCGACCGCGCCTATGACGCCGCCTTCCAGCAGTGCGGCGTGCTGCGCGCCCGCACCGTGCAGGAACTCTTCGACTATGCCATCGCCTTCGCCAATCAGCCGCTGCCCAAGGGTACGCGCGTGGCGGTGGTGACGAATGCCGGCGGCCCCGGCATCCTCTGCACCGACGCAATCGAAAAAAGCGGCTTGCGGCAGGCGCCCATCAGCGACGAGCTGGTAGAGAAGCTGAAGACGCGCATGTCGCCCTCCAGCAACTTCCACAATCCCATCGATGTGCTCGGCGACGCGAAGGCCAATCTCTACGAGTTCGCCCTCACCGCGCTGCTGGAAGACCCGAACATCGACGGCATCTTTAACGTCGTGACGCCGCAAACCTCCACCGAAATCCCGGAGACGGCGCAGGTGGTGGCCGACATCGAGGCGAAGACCGACAAGCCGATCCTCGGCGTCTTCATGGGCGGTACGCTCATGCAGGAAGGCGTCGATCTGCTCATGGCCAACGACGTGCCGAACTACCCGTTCCCGGAGCGTGCCGTGGCCGCCTTCAAGGCGATGGCCGACTACGCCGCCTGGCGCGACCTGCCGGTGGAAACGCCGAAGAGCTTCACCGTGGACAAAGCCGCCGTGGCAGCCGCCTTCGCCAAAACCCGCGCCGAAGGCCGTGACGAGCTGATCGAAGTCGAATGCGCCGCCATCCTGGAAGCCTATGGCTTCGTGCTGCCGCAGAATAAGCTCTGCGCCAGCGCCGATGAAGCGGCCGCGTTCGCCAATTCCATCGGCTACCCGGTGGTGATGAAGATCGCCTCCCCGGACATCTCGCACAAGTCCGACGTGGGCGGCGTGAAGGTGGGCCTGGCCAGCGCCGACGCCGTGCGCGACGCCTACGACGCGATGATGTGCAAGATCCCGACGCTGAAGCCGGATGCGAAGATCCTCGGCGTGAATATCCAGCAAATGATCACCACCGGTAAGCAGACGATCCTTGGCGTCAACCGCGACCCGCAGTTCGGCCCGATGATCATGTTCGGTCTGGGCGGCATCTACGTGGAAGTGCTGAAAGATGTCACCTTCCGCATCGCCCCGCTTACCGAACGCGACGCCCGCCAGATGGTCAGCGAAATCCGCTCCTATAAACTGCTCACCGGCGTGCGCGGTGAAGCCGCGGTGGATATCGACGCTATCGTCGACAGCATCCTGCGCCTGTCCCAACTCGTCACCGATTTCCCAGAAATCGCCGAGATGGATATCAACCCGCTCTGCGCCCTCCCCAACGGCCAGGGCGCCATCGCGCTGGACTCCCGTATCTCGCTGACGAAATAACCCGCCGCGAGCGCAACGCAAAAACGGGGCAGGCCGCATGGCCTGCCCCGTTCGCGTTAACACTCGTCCTCAAATGGCGGGCGAGACTCCCAATACCATTCAGATAAGCCTGCTCAATGTGGCGGATGAACCTCGCGATGCCGCCATTCTTCCTACTTTACCGCCTCTCCCCACATAGGGGAGGGGCTGGGGGAGAGGTCGCGCGAAGGCGACTGTCACGACCATCTACACACCGGTGCACGTGGCACACCTCTAATACCACACCCGCCCATTATGCTTCAGCAGGTACTGAATCGTGTCCCGCTGCATCAGGTGTTCCCGGCGGTAGGCGTTGGCGCGCGCGGCCAGGCCTTCCGTTTGCAGCGCCCCAAGGCCGCGGAAGTAGTCGCCCAGCTTGAACTGCTTCAGCGCCAGCCCGAAGGCCAGCAGACTCCATGCCGTCATGTTCGTGATCAGATACGGCATCGGCAGGTGCTTCATCGCCACATACAGGTGGTTGCGGATAAGGTGGAAGGCGTCCTTCTGGTCGCCCCACATGTCGGGCGAGCCGCGGTGCAGAACGGCGATGTCCGGGATGTAGCGGATGCGCAACCCCTCGCGGGTGAGCCGGTAAGTGAACTCGACTTCTCCGCCGCCGTCCAGCAGCATGTCGTCGTAGCCATTCAGCTTCTTATACGCCTCGCGGAGGATGGCGCACGCCCCGCCGTAGAAAAAGGCCACGTCGCGCATATCCATGAAGCGCTCGCGGTTATGGGCGGGGTGGTTTTTCGGCACCAACTCCTTCGTATCCGCGTTCAGCACTGGAAAAGCCAGCACGGCGATGTCGGACTCGGTGAAGCAGTTGATCATCGAGGAAATGGCTGAAAATTTATCGAAGCGCGAGTCGTCGTCGATGAAGACCAGCAGGTCGCCGCGGGCGTGCGCCACCGCGCGGTTGCGCCCCTCGGCCACGCCCAGGTCCTCGCCGATGCACATGTAGCGCACGGTGAAATCGTCGATGTGGTTGGCGGCGCGCCCCGACCCCTCGGGATCGTTGTCGAGGACGATGATCTCGTTCGGCGGCCGGTGCTGGTTCACCAGGTTATCGAGCACGCCGCCCAACTCCTTGGGCCGCTTGTTCGTGATGACAATCGCTGTCACGCTCTCGGGCACGGGCATTACGGTGTTCTCCTGCGTTGTAGCATCTGATCGATTCCCTTTGCGAGCGCCTGCGCCATGGCGGCGCGCCCCCGCGCACTGGTGATATATTCGGCATCAGCCCGCTGGCTGAGCACCGCCATTTCCACGGTCACCGCTGGCACCCGGCTGAAGATGGAGCCGGTGAGCGCCCCCTGGCGGCGACCCACATACGTCGCGCTCTCGCCGCGCACGCCGTTGTCGCGCAGCGCCGGCGGGGCGGTGGCCATGCCGGCGTGGATCGCCCGCGCCGCGGTCTGGCTGGCCGCCCGCACGTCACGCGACGGTCCGCTGTGGCCGTGCGCCGTCCCCTGGCGGTCGGGGTAATACAGCGCATACCCGCGCCCACGCCCGGTGTCGCAGTGCAGCCGGATGAATAGCGCCGCCCCCGCCGCGTTGGCGATCTCCGCCCGGCGGCGATTCGTCACATACTCACCCACCTTAGACTTCGTCAGCACCACGGTGATCCCCTGCGCCCGCAGCTTCCCCGCCAGCGCCTGCGCCACCGCCCAGTTCACGTCGACTTCCCGCACGCCGTTCTGCAGCGTCCGTCCCGCATTCCGCTCCGACGGATGCCCCGGGTCAATGCACACCACCGGCGCCGCCACGGCGCCCAGCAGCATCAACAGCAAGCCGATTACACACAGTTTACGCATACCCGGCAGTGTTCCCTGCATGATGGCTATTCACGCGCGTCCTCCCCCTCTCCGGCACGGGGAGGGGGACGGGGGGTGGGGTCCGATTAGGCAATCCGCCAACACTTATTATCTCCCCTCTCCTCGGAGAGAGGGGGCAGGGGGTGAGGGGGCGTTACCCCTCCGGAAACAACACCGTCCGGAACGGCTTATCCTCCCGCTCCCAGCCGACAATGCCGAAATCGCCCATGTAATCCCAGTTCGACCAGCCGATGTCGTGCGCGCGGAACAGCTCCATGGTGTCGCGGTACCAGTTGATACGCGAGGGCATCGGCGCGGCCTCGTAGGCGCCGAACTCGCTGCAGAACAGCTTCGCGCCTGTGCGCTCGCGGAATGCCAGCACCGGCTTCAACCACTCTTCCATGCGCGCGTAGCCCAGCTTCACGCCGGAAAAGAGCATCGTCTGCTCCTGCCAGTCCGCCCGCGGCAGCGTCGCCGCCAGCGCGCTCAGGTCGGGCATCTGCGCCGGGTAGTCCACCGTCATGTTCAACTGCATCAGGTGGTCCACCCATGGCGCGCGCTGATGGGTAAAGATGAACGGCTCATACCAGTGAAAGACGTAGCGCACGTTCGGGTCCTGAAAATCCTCCAGATCAGGGAAAGTGTTGGGCACGTTCCACGAGTTCGAGCCAATGAGTACCGTGCGCTCGGTATCCACCGCCCGCACTGCTTCCAGCCCGATGCGAGCGATGCGGTTCCAGTCGGCGTTGTCCGTCGCGGTAGGTTCGTTCAGCAGCTCAAAAGCCACGTGGTCGTATGCCGGCGCCTTGTAGCGCTGCGCCAGCCCGCGCCAGATCCCCGCGAAGCGGTTCTGCTGCTCCACGTTCGTCCAGATGGCATTCGCCTCCGGCGTCATAAAGCACATGCCCGGCGCGGTATGCAGGTCGAGGATCACCGCCAGCCCCGCCGTGCGCGCCCACTCGATGGCGCGGTCCAGCACCGCCATGCCGTCGGACTTCAGTCCGTACGGCGGCCGGTCGAACTCGATCATCGCATGCTCGATATTCAGCCGGATGTGATCCGCGCCGTAGCGCGCCATCCGCGCGAAATCGTCGTAACACAACCCGCGCCCGGCCAGCGTCGCCGTCGAAGCCGCCATCCAGTGCGAGAAATTCGTACCGTGTTGAAGAATGGGAGTGGTCATACATACTCGCTTTCCG
Organism: uncultured bacterium; assembly: GCA_964590255.1. Lineage (GTDB taxonomy): Bacteria > Armatimonadota > Hebobacteria > CAIYQO01 > CAIYQO01 > JAKIYB01. The sequence goes on along the minus strand of CAZPYA010000089.1, from coordinate 3,224 downwards.
AATAATCAGACACGCCGGCGGGCATTCTGTTGCGCAACAGCGCACAGTCTCCGGGTCTTCAGTGGAAAATGCACAGCTCCGGGAGCCATCCAACCTGCACGGTGAACTACACCGTCTCAAGCCCCCTTCCAGGGGGCGTCGCTCGGTAGCCCGACCATTTATGGCCGGGCGGCGAGGCGGCGAAAGACCCGGTAGCGAAATGCTGCAATCACCTCTTCATTGTATAAGGAAACCGCCCACCCCGGCAAGGCACGGCCCCCCGCCCCTGCCAATTATGCGCCACAATAGGTGCATGCACGAACCGCCCCCATTCTGGGATATGCCGCTGGACGAACTGCTGCGCGAGCTACAGTCGACACCGGCGGGGTTGGCGACAGCGGAGGCGCGGCGGCGGCTGGAGGCCAGGGGAGCGAATAGCCTCGCCCGGGCCTCGCGCTGGGAGCCGCTGCTCGCCTTCCTGCGTCTCTTCGCCAGCCCGCTCATCATCATCCTGCTGCTGGCGGGCGGGGTGTCGCTGCTCATCGGCGAGCGGATGAACGCCGGCATCATCCTCACCATGGTGCTGCTCAGCGTGTTGCTGAACGCCTACCAGGACGCCCGGGCACGCCGGGCCGCGGCGGCGTTACAGCGGCAGGTAGAGACGACTGTATTGGTGATACGCGACGGCGCGGAACGGCGCGTGCCATACGAGGAGCTGGTGCCCGGTGACGTGATGCATCTCGCCGCCGGCAGCCCGGTGCCCGCCGACGCCCGCCTGCTGGAGGCGCGCGACCTGCAGGTGCGCGAGGCGGCGCTGACCGGAGAGTCGCTGCCGGTGGAAAAGGTCGCCGGGGATCTGCCCGCCGGCCGGCACGCGCTGGGCGAGGCGACGAACAGCCTCTTCTTCGGCGCGGCGGTACAGAGCGGGCTGGCCACGGCGCTGGTGGCGCGCACCGGGGGTGAAACCGCCTACGGCGCCATCGCCGCGCGGCTGGTCGCCCGCCCGCCGGAGACCGCCTGCCTCCGCGGCATCCGCCACTTCGGCCTGCTCATCGCCCGCGTCATTTTCGCGGTGGCCGCCTTCGCGTTCCTCGTCAACGCCGGCATCGGCCGCCCGCTATTCGACTGCTTCCTCTTCGCGGTGGCGCTGGCCGTGGGTCTCACCCCGGAGTTGCTGCCCATGGTCATCGCCGTCACGCTGGCGCAGGGCGCGGTGCGCATGGCGCGTAAAAAGGTCATCGTGAAGCGGCTGGCGGCCATCGAGAACCTGGGCAGCATGGAGGTGCTGTGCAGCGACAAAACCGGCACGCTGACCGAAGGCGAAATCGTGTTGGAGCGCCATGTGAACGTGCGCGGCGAGGAGGAGGAGCGCATCCTGCGCGCGCTGTACCTGAACAGCCACTTTGAAACGGGCATCCGCAACCCGCTGGACGACGCCATCCTCCGCCATGGCCAGCCGGACATCGCCGCTTGGCAGAAGGTGGATGAAATTCCCTTCGATTTCACCCGCCGTCGGCTGTCGGTGGTGGTGGAGCGCGACGGCGCCCACACCCTCGTCACCAAAGGCGAGGCTGAAAGCGTCTTCGGCATCTGTGACATGGTGCAGGTGGACGACGCCGTGGTGCCGTTTGACGCCGACTACCGCGCCCTGGCGGTGAAGCTGTACCGCAACCTCAGCCGCCAAGGGTTCCGCCTGCTGGGAGTGGCCACGCGCGCCGTGCCCCCGCGCGACCGCTACACCCCCACCGACGAAACGGGGATGACCTTCATCGGCTTCGGCGCCTTCCTCGACCCGCCCAAGGCCGGCGCTGCCGACGCCCTGCAGGCGCTGCGGCGCGACGGCATCCGCGTGGTGCTGCTCACCGGCGACAACGAATATGTCACCGGCAAGATCGCCGCCGACGTGGGCCTGTCCGCCGAGCGCATCGTGCTCGGGCCGGAGGTAGACGACCTCGCCGACGCCGAACTCGTCGCGCTGGCGGACGCCGGCGCCGCCTTCGCACGGGTGACGCCCGAGCAGAAGACGCGCATCGTCACCGCGCTGAAGGCAGGCGGGCGCGCGGTGGGCTTCCTCGGCGACGGCATCAACGACGCGCCGTCGCTGCACGCTGCGGACATCGGCATCTCGGTGGTCAACGGCGTCGATGTGGCGAAGGAGGCCGCCGGCATCATCCTGCTGGAGAAGGCGCTGGCAGTGTTGCACGATGGCGTGCTGGAAGGCCGGCATAGCTTTCAAAACTTCATGAAATTCGTGCGCCTCAGTACCACGCTCAACTTCGGCAATATCATCGCGGCCGCCGCCGGCTCACTGCTGCTCCCCTTCCTGCCCATGCTGCCCACCCAGCTCATCCTCAACAACCTGCTCTTCGACTTCGCCCAGGTGGGCATCCCCACCGACACCGTGCACCCCGCCCAGCTCCGCCGCCCCCGGCGCTGGGCGCTGGACGATGTGCAGCGCTTCATGGCCATCGCCGTGCCCGTCTTCGTCGCCGCCGGCCTCGCCGTCTTCGCCCTGTTGCGCCGCCTGGGCGCCGACGCCCCCACCTTTCACACGGCCTGGTTCATCACCTCCCTCGCCACGCAAACCCTTGCCATCTTCGTCTTCCGCCCCCCGCGCCCCGCCCCCAGCCCCAGCTTGCTCCTTACCATCCTCGGCGCCGTCGGCATCGGCATCGGCCTCACCTACACCGACCTCGCCCACTGGCTCGGCTTCGTCCACCTGCCGGGTTGGCTGATGGCCCTGCTGGCCGCCATCGTCACCACATATTTACTCTTACTCGCGCTCCTCAAACGCTGGCTAACTGGGGCCGCGGATTTCTAATCTACACGATTACACATGCCGTATCGCCCTGTCGGGCTTGTTGTGAGCCACGCAGCGCCAGCGGAGTGGCGTCCGAGTAGGCAACCGGTAACTATTTCCAAACACGGACGCCACTCCACTGCCGCTACGCAGGAAATGGGGACTGTAACACATGGCGCGATCCTGCGCGCCGTATCCGAAATGGCACACGCCGAGCCATGCGTTGCTGTACCCATTTCCCGCCCACCAGCAGACGGACCAAACATCAGTATTTTCACACCGAGATGGTGCCATTGTGGCGTGTGACACGGCGCAGTCTCATCACCGGCATCATCGATCATGCCCGTTCAAGGGGCTGTCCCCCGCCGTTGCCCCCCATCTTCATCTCCGAGCTATCGATCAGCAGGAAATGGGGACTGTAACGCATGGCGCGATCCTGCGCGCC
>CAZPYA010000088.1:418-23152 GCA_964590255.1 uncultured bacterium | reverse complement strand
GCGGCCCTACGCCGCCCGACCATTCAGGCGGTGGGATGTTGAGCGAAAGTCCTGTAATGTTCCGCTTACTGGAATTCCATCTATCACTATCCCATCTGCAGGAAGCACCGGCTTTGCATTTTTGGGAATCCCATATGTTTTCACATCGGCACAAAGCCACTTCTCATTTCGTTTGGCACCGGGCTTAAGTCCTTCGGGCCAAAAATGTTCTACAGGAGTTGGTATTCTTTCTACTACAGGCGCTGTGGTCTTAGCTGCCGCAGCAGTTGCAGACGTTGTAGTGCCACCTTGAGGCTTCTCCGCAGCCTTGGCTGCCGAGGAACGAAGGAGGGAGAGCCCGCCAAGAACGACAACCCCTGTAACAGTCAGGACCCGTGAAGTTCCGCGAACGAATTCGCGCAAACACTTTGGAACGCTGAACAGCATACGGTGTACCCCATTGTCAAGACAGCTGTCGACCAAAACTAAGATGGTTCCCCTAGTCGCGCATCTTTCGGTGTCCGGGTTCTGTTAGAATGGAGTCGTCATCCCGTTTCGGGGTGACAGACCCGCCGAATCCCGGTCTGCGGACCGCGTCCTGACCGACCAAACTCATCATACCATGCGCCGAGCGCACTGCCAATCCCGGCTATGGCGCTATTCATGTAGATTATCTTCGCACGGGCCTCTTTTCTTCCGGGAATACGGCAGGGCACTGAGAAACTGTTTTCAAAATACTCGTAGTCGGATCATAGAGGATGGTTCGCGTCTGGCTGCGTGCGATTTATGCGAGAACACGCGAGGCCGCTCGCGGTTGGACTCGGATTGGGGAGTAGCAATGTCAACACGGGCTTTCGTGCCTGTGAAGATCGGCACACAACTCCATGCACCATCAACGTGCAATAATGCCTGGGCAGCGCGAGACGGGGAGAACAGTATCGCGATGTAGGCATTGCCCAGCTCTTGACTTTACCCGCATCGCCACCGCCATGCGCCGTTCCTGTCTCGGAGTTCCCGCACCGGGCAGCCATCGAGTATAATAGCAGCAACAAACACGTTGGGGATGGGAATGCCGACCGTGACGTATGATTGTATTATTGTAGGCACGGGCCCTGCCGGACTGGGCACCGCCTTCCACCTGCACGCACAGCGACCGGATTTACGGGTGCTTATCATTGACAAAGCGACGCGCAGCACGGGCGGACTGCGCAACGACTGCAAAATGAATTTCACCTACCCCGTGGGATTTCCCGCCGATTGCTGGACGCAGGCACAAGCGGAGCACTACCTCGCACTCGTCGAAGAACGGCTGGCCCCCCGTCTGCTCACCGCGGGCGATCTCACCACGTATCGGCAACGCGCGGAACGCCTTCACGTCCGTTTGCCGGATATTCGCCAATGCCACCTGGGCACCGACGGCGGCCTCCGTCTGATCAAACGCCTGATGGCCGAATTGGAGCGGCGCGGCATCACCGTCAGCCTCGAGGAGACGGTGGTCAGCCTCGATCCCACCGCTCGGCGCCTCGTGACGGATCGCCGCGAGATTGGGTATAACCACCTGGTGCTGGCGCCCGGTCGCGGGGGCTTTCGCTTCCTCCAGACGGTCATGCACCATGTTGGGATTCCGTATCAGGACAACATCGTGGACATCGGCATCCGCGTCGAAATGCTGGCACACCGGTACCCCATCGTGGCGGAGTGCTATGACCCGAAGTTCTTCTTTCCCGGCGGCGTACGGACGTTTTGCACGAATAGCGGGGCGGCATACGTGGTCAAGGAGCAATACACCGCTCCGGATGGGATGCGCTATTTCAGCATCAATGGCCACGCCTACAGCCAGGCGCACGACGGGAGCGGGTTGGTGAATTTTGCGCTTCTGAAAACGGTGAACCTCACCCAACCCTTGGCCAGCGGCCAGGAATTCGCCGAGATGCTCAGCCGTCAGGCCATGCTGCTGGGGGGCGGGAAGCCGCTCATGCAGCGGGTGGGCGATTTTCGCCTGGGTAAACGGTCGAAGCCGGAGACCTTCACCGGGGATCTGTTCGACTTTCCGCCGTCCCTGGCGGGGTGCGCGGCGGGCGATATTAGCCTGGCGGTGCCCAGCAAGATCATGCGGAACATCTGGGCAGCGTTAAAGCTGCTGGATACCATCATTCCCGGCGTACTCCATCCCAGTACCATCATGTATTACCCGGAAATCAAGCTCTACGCAAATAAGCCGCAGTTCCTCGATGATTCCTTCCGCGCTGCAGATCATCTGTATCTGGTGGGTGATGGCGCCGGCACGAGTCGCGGGATCACGGCCGCATGGGCCAGCGGCATCCGGGCTGCCGACGGCATCCTCGCACAGTTGACCAGGCCAGACGTTTAACGACAGCCGCTGTCTGCGGCAAAGACCTCGATGTGGGTTTGGCTCATGCTGGAGTAATGCGCAGTCAGTCACCGCTTTTCCGAGCATCGTCAGACAATTACTTCTCGCGCATAAATCAGGCGACGGGCCAGCGCTCATGGCCAGCCGCCCCCACGCCCGTCGTAAAATCTCCACACGTCCCGCGCCGGCGTCCGCTACCATGGGGCTGATCTCCCCGAACGGCGTGTCCGGTCTCGTCCCCCATTCGAAGGGAGGACGAACCGTGCGATACCTGTATCTTCTGGGCCTGGCGGCCGTGTGGCTGGTATGCGGCTGCGGCGGAGGCGGTGGCGGCAATACGCTGGTTGACGACGGCGGCGGGCCGCTGTCGTTTACGCCGCAGGCAGTGGTCTACCCCTGGGAGGCGCTCACCGAGTTGCCGCGCAACACGCCGGTGGCGGTGGTGGCGAACCAGGGCGGCACGCAGGTGCGCCAGTATCCGGCGCTGCTGCAGTCCTCCTACCTCAGCGGCGGGTCGCGCATCAGCGTATGCGAAACGGCCGGTTCGCTGCAGGTGGGCTACGGCCACAGCGGCACGCCCATCTACGCGCTGGACGGCCGCATGGTCGGCGCGCTCTTCAGCGGCGTGGACGGCTCCAAATCCTTCTTCGTGCGCCACATGAGCGAGATGCTGCCCATGCTGGAGGACGGCTACGTGCCGCTGGACGCCGGCCGCGAGACGCCGCCCGCCACCCCCTGGGTGTTGCGCGGCATCCCCGCCGCCTACACCGGCACCATCGCCGCGCAGCTCACCGCCAACCGCATCATCCCGCTGGTGGGCAAGGCCAGTGTGCCGGGGCGCGCGGCGATCAGCCCGGTGCCCGGCTCCACCATCGCGGTGAATTTCCTCGACGGCGACATTGCCCAACTGCAGGCCTTCGGCACGCTCACGTATACGCCGGACGGCAAGCGCTGGGTCGCGTTCGGCCATGGGCTGCAGTACAATGGCACCTGCAACCTGCCCGTCTCTATGGCCTCGGTGGATACCATTGCCGCCAGCGCCTGGGGCACCTATAAGCTGTGCCATTCGGTTGGCCCCAACATCGGCGCGCTCACCCGCGACCATGCCCGCGGCGTGGTCATCGACACCCGCGTCACTTCGCCCACCACGCCTATCGACACCACCTTCACCTACAATGGCGTCTCGCGCACCTGGCATCACCGCATGGCCCGCGACCGCGGCAGCTACCTGGAGCGCTACGCCGCGCGCTTCGGCCTGGTCAGCGGCATGCTCGACCTCGATAACGAAGAGCTGAAATCCTTCGGCGAAGCCACCTTCACCTACACCCAGGAGGATGGCACACCGCAGACCTTTTACCTGACCACCTACGAGTGCGACACGCCGCTCTACGCCGCCTACGAGTTGACCAACCGCATCAGCAATCTCCTCGACGGCGCCACGTATGGCAAGGCCTTCACCCGCCTCTCCCTCACCGCCACCATCAAGCCCCTTACGGATAACTACCTGCGCGTGGCCATCCGCGAGAAAGGCACCGACTACGACCTGTGGCCCGACTGGTACGGCAACGTGGGGCTCATGACGGACACCGAGTATGTCATCATCGCCTCCGTCGACGGCTGGACCACGACCAGTCTGCAATTTACGATCCCCGAACCTTTCTGCACCGCCACCACCGACGGTTTTAAAACTAACGCAGGCACCGGAAACAGCACCCTCATCGTCACCGCCATCAACCCGGTCACCAACGCCCGCCTCTCGCGCACGGTGCCGATAATCGTATATCAGAAGTATTAGCGCTCAATCTGTCAGGTTGGTAGTCAGTGATTGCGTCTACGCGGGCAGGGAAACCCCCTGCTCAACCCGAATACCAATCGGCATGGATGACACCCTGACACTGACGGTAGAGGAGGGCGGGGCGCGGCTGGACGCGTTCGTAGCCGGGCGCGCGCCGGAGTTGTCGCGCGCCCGGGTGCAGCAGCTTATCAAGGCCGGCGAGGTGCAGGTGAACGCCCGGACGGAGAAGGCGAGTTACCGGGTGGAGGCGGGGGACGTCGTCATCCTGCGCGAGCCGGCGCCGGTGGCGCCGGTCGACGTGGGGCCAGAGGATATCCCCCTCGACATCGTCTACCAGGACGCCGACCTGCTGGTGCTCAACAAGCCGGTGGGGCTGGTGGTGCACCCCGCCGCGGGCAACTGGAGTGGCACGCTGGTCAACGCGCTGCTGTATCACGTGCACGACCTTTCCGGCATCGGCGGCGAATTGCGCCCCGGCATCGTGCACCGGCTGGACAAGGACACCTCGGGACTGATGCTGGTGGCGAAGAACGACACGACCCACCGTGCGCTGGCAGCGATGATCGAGCGGCGCGACGTGGTGCGCGAATACCTGGCGCTGGCCTGGGGCGTCATCACCGAGGACGCCTTCACCGTCGACGCGGCCATCGGCCGCCACCCCTCCGACCGCCAGCGCATGGCCGTGCTGCCCGCCGGCGCCGCCGGCGCCCGCCACGCCGTCACCCACTTCACCGTGCGCGAGCGCCTGCCCCACGCCACCGCCGTGGCCGCCCGGCTGGAGACAGGCCGCACCCACCAGATCCGCGTGCACCTGGCCCACCTCAACCACCCGGTGGTCGGCGACCCCGTCTATGGCACCAAAGCCGCCCGCCGCTGCCTCCCCCTCCTGCCCCCCGCCGCCCGCGCCGCGGTGGACGCCCTCCCCGGCCAGGCCCTCCACGCCTATCGCCTCACCTTCCCCCACCCCCGCACCGGCGAGGTGGTGACCTTCGAAGCCCCGGCCACGGCGTCGCTGCTGCGGGCATGGGAGGCGCTGCGGGAGGGGTGACTCACGCCTGTATATGGATAGTCACCGTCTGGAACTGGAACATCCCGAGGTAATCGGGAAGGGTGGAAGCCCCAATGCCGTTCAAATACGGGCACTCGACCGCCACGCGCAACCTTTCCTCCAGCCCCTCCCCTATGTGGGGAGGGGAGAGACCGAAGGAAACATGACGGCATCGCGCGGTTCGTTCGCCACATAAAGCAGGCTTATCTGAACGGTATTGGGGCTCCCGCCTTGTTCCAGACAGTGACCAGCAATGCAACCTGATTTCAGGTGCGGCTCGACAGATTCTCGCGCATAGGCACCGTGATCGACTATTTATATGGCTGCGCGTTGATGCGCCACAGCGCGCCATTCTTGCGGGTTTCGGCAAGCATGCTGATATTCGCCAGGGCGAGATACATCCAGGGCGAGCAGAAGCGCTTGCGCACCAGCGTACGGGTGGCGTCGGAGATGGGGGCGCCGGCGTCGAGGCTGTCGATGGTCTGATCGAGGCCCTGGAGGACGTGCGCCATCATGTTACCCATTTTCCGCCACTGGCCGCCGCCCATCGCGCCGCCGGCGCCAATGGCCAATTCGCCCAGCCAGTCCAGGCCTGCCTCACGGGCGAATACGCGGCAGATAGCCAGCGCGGGGTCGTTTTGCTCGGCTTCCAGGAAACCGCACTGGCACACGCCAAAGCAACCGGGGCGTCGCTCCAGCGTCACCGTCGCCAGCCGTTCCAGCGCCTCGGTCATCTCCGACGGCAGGCAGTCGACATACAGCGGGAAGCAGAGGCCGATGACATCGGCGCGTCGGTAGGCCGCCTCCAACTGCTCCCAGCGTTCCGGGTGGCGGATGATGGACGAAAACACGATGATCTCGGTCGTCCAGCCGCGCGCGGCCAGGCCGTCGGCCAGGTAGCGGGCGATCGATTCCGAGGTGCTGTTGGCGCGCGGGCTGCCCACCAGCGCGAGGAAGGTGCGGGTTGTCATGGGCGTGCCTCCAATTGCGCAAAGAGCGCGGTCAGCGCCTGCTGGCGGGCGGTCGGCGCGTCGTCAGGCGAAAAGGTCACCATGCCGTGGCGCGGCGAATGCGCATTGATGGCATTGCGCTCGATCAGATGCTGAAAGAGCGCCGCGCACTCGGCGTCCGGCCGTGGCAGCCAGCCCACCGCGAACCAGGAGCCGGGATCGGGATAGCGCTGTTGATGGTGAATTTCGCCATGCACCAGCTTGAATAGCGGCGACACGTTGGGCACCATGCGGTCCAGCGCCCGCTTCACCAACCCGGAATACCCGCCGAAGGACACCGGGGTGAGGATGATGCGGGCATCCGCCTGCACCTGTGCCCGCGCCGTGACGCGCCCGTCGTCGTGAATCAGGCACTCGCCCGGCGTCTTCAGCCAGCAGCCGAAGCAGCCGACGCACGGACGGATGTTCATCTCCGCCAGCCGCAGCGTCTCCACCGTCCACCCGATCTCCGCCAGCGCCGATGTCGTCTCGGCCAATAGCGTCTCCATCTCGGGGTACTGCGCGGTGCCGCCGTGTAGAATCACCGCTTGCATAGGGGGCCTCCTTTCGTTTCTTTCTCGCAGTCGCAGTCGATAATCGATCGATTGCGATTACGATTGCGATTTGTCGATTGCCGGGGGTAATTCCCCCAGCTCGATACGCACGATGACACTATCCAGCCAGGCCAGGTATGCCTCGCTCATGTGGATGCCGGATTCCAGTGTCAGCATCCAGCAGTAATAGTCGCGGGGCGAGTTCAGCGCCTCGCGGTAGGGATTCGCTTGATCGGGGATATCGCGCAACTGCGCCAGCCCGGCGCGGATTTGCTCGGCCTGGCGGCGGAAGATAGCGAGGATTTCCTCGTCGGCGAGCTGCGCGGCGAAGAAGACCTGCACCAGTTGCGCGTTGCGCCCGCCTTTCATCGGCAGCGGGGCAGCCAGCCAGCGGTGCAGCTCGTCCGCGCCCGCCGGGGTCAGCCGGTATACCTTCCGGTCCGGGCGCTCCTCCTGCTCCACCCGCTCCATCTCCACGTAGCCATGCTCGGTGAGGCGGCCCAACGTGCGGTAGATCTGACTCTGGTCCGCCGGCCAGAAATGCTGCACCGACAGGTCGAAGAGCGCCTTCAGGTCGTACCCGGTGGACGGCCCGTAATGCAGGAAACCGAGAATCGCATGGTCAAGGGACATGGCGTATGACCTCTCATATACTATATGCGTCCCATATAGGACACTTCATATATTACAAGGCGATTTCGGCGGTGTCAAGGCCTTCTGTGAAAAAATGTGGTGCGCAATGGCGTATATGGAGGAATCGGGGATGACGTGGGCGTCAGGCGCGATCCAGACCCGCGAGACGGCTGCGAGCACTTCCAAGAGAGCTTCTTAGCGTGGCTGGCGGCGCACCACCAGGTAGAAGCCGGTGAAGTGGTAGCCGTGGGGGGCGGCGGGGCGGATGGTGGCGGGGCCGGTGAGGGGGTCGGCGATGGTGTAGGCGTCGCCGTAGCGGGCGAGGGTGACGATGAAGTGACCGGGGCCAGTGGGGCTATTGAGGCGGACGCCGGCGATGGCGGACACTGGCGCGTTGGCCATGCCCGGCGCCCGCTGCACGAAAGCCACGGCGCAGCCGCGGCGGCGGAGGGCGCGGGCCAAGTACCAGTTCTCGGTGCCGCCGGCGCTGGTGTAGGACTCGCGCGCCAGTTCGGCCTCGGTGGCGTCTATGCCCAGCGCGCGCAGCAGCGTGGCGGCGCTGGCGGGGCCGCAGGTGGCGCCGGTGCTCTGGAGGCACACGCCGTCCGCCCACGCCGTGGCCGCCGGGTCCACCGCCAGCGGGGTCAGCAGCATCTTCGCGTAGGGCACGCTGAGCCATCCGAGCAGCAGCACCAACGCCGCCGGTACCCACGCCGCCAGGAAGAGGCGTTTCTTCGGCAACACCGCCTGCACCATGCCCGCCAGCACACCCATGCCGGCGGCGGTCAACTCGGTAAAGGGCATAGCGCGGAACTGGTAAAAGCCCAGCCAGCCGTCGAACCAGTGCAGGTAATACAGCGAAAAGAGCGCCCCCGGCACCGCCAGCACCACCGCCAGCAAAAAGAGCCCAGCCCGCGGCCCCGGCCGCGCCACCCGGCGCATGAGAGCGAGGCCGGCGGCGTAGAGCGCGCCGGCAAGGAGGAGGGTGGGCAGGTAGAGGGGATTGACGTGCATGGTGCCTCCCTTACGGCGCCCCCGCCGGGTAGAGCCGCTTCTGCTCGGCCAGCGCCGCGCGTTCGCGGGCCGTCTCGCCGCGGCGGTGGTAGAACGCCGCCAGGGTGCTGTATGCCTCGTAGAGCATGGTGCCGCGCTTGAACGAGCGCTTCAGCCAGGCGATATGGCGCAGCATCAGCGCCTCTTCCTCGGCAAACTTGCCCAGCAGGCGGTAGGTATCGCAGAGGCGCAGTACGGTGTAGCCGGCGGCGGGATCTTTTTTCGCTTCGTAAATCTCCAGCGCCCGCAGGAAGAGCGGCTTGACGTCGACGGGCTGGCCGAGTTGGTCGATTTGATCGGCGAAATCATGGAGATTCCGGGCGCTGACCAGTGTCGCGCCGGCAACGCGTTCCTGCGTGATGAGGAATTTGCGGACGGCAACATTTGCGGTCGAGATGTCTTTATGCAAGGTCGCCAACTCCCCCTCTATGCGCAGATAGGGAAGGATCTTACCGGTGCACGGACCATGCGCCCGTTCAAGGATGCGGATGATGCGCGCATAACAGGTATATGCGCGGTCGTTTTGGCGTGGGACAACATTGTGGCTGCAGCGGACGGCGATTTCATCCAGAAGTGGTACCAAACGCTCGTCTTCTTTGCCATAAGCACGTTCGGCGATTTGCAAGGCCTGCTGCAGAATCTCGACACATTTTACTGAATTGTTGCGATTCCAATGATAATAATTGCTCAAGCTCACCCATATCTCGAGTTGATCTGGATTACCGGGGTTGGATGACTGGCGGTAGACCTTCAGCGCGGCAAGGTATGCGCGCTCTGCTTCTGCCCGATGAACCAGGCGATCATATGTGTAGCCCAGGTGCGGCAGGCTATCTGGTTGTACGACACTATAAAATGATTGAATGTAGTAGATATCATCCGCATAAAATTGATGCACAAGGCCGAGGGCATAATAGCTCTCCGCGAGGCGCGTATCACCCCGGCGAAACTTGCGGGCCTCAGTCAACGCAGCGCGGAACTGCGCCTCTGCGAGCCGGAGATCTTTAATCGGTCTTACAATTGAGGACCCCCACTTACGCCCCAGCGCCGCCTCGCCCGCCGCCATGTGCGCCTTCCAGCGCGCGGGCGAGCCGGGGTGGAGGGCGTCCCACGCCCACCGCCCGCCGTAGTAGAGGCCGGCGAGGAGCAGCAGGATGCCCAGGCGGCGTATGAGAAGTCGGCGTCCGTGCGATCGCATGGTTTATTGTAGCAGAAGAGGGCGGGGGGGAGAAGTGAGGGGAGAGTAATCAGTAAACAGTCATCAGTGTGGGGCGCGGTGGGCGGAAAAATGGTGACAGCAACCGTTTTCCTAAGTTTGCGTAACCGCTGGCCAGTTCTGGACTTGGGAAAACGGTTGCTGGCACCATTTTTCTGGCATGCGGATCGTCTGGAGGGTGAGACTCCGTCGAGCCGTGAATACGGGCATCGGTATGCAGATATGCGATGCCTGCGACTGCGCGCGGCCCTCACCCCCGGCCCCTCTCCCAATTCTGGGAGAGGGAAGTGATCTATTATCGACACCAGATTTTGTTACCTCATATAGCTCCCCTCGCCCAAGCTTGGGAGAGGGGCCGGGGGTGAGGGCCGCGCGTATAGAGCGGTTGTCTTTCTCAACAGACTTATGTGCGTGCGCGCGGCTCGACGGAGTCTCGCCCTCCAGGCTATCCGCATGCCGGTTTTTTCTCTCTCGTTCGCTTATTGCCACATCGGGCAAGCCGTGATAGGATAAACAGGGGTTTGATGACTCCCGCGCGGGCGTTGTTACATTCACAGCCATTGCATCGAGGACCTATGCCTGCTTCACCCACCCGCCGGCGGACGCCGGCGAAGAACACGAAAGCCAAGCCGGCGGCCAAGGCGGCGGCGCAGGGGAAGCCCATCGCCTTTGAGCTGCTGGGGTTGGGCTGCATTGCGCTGGGCGTCGTGCTGCTGCTGTCGCGCGCCTTTGACGGCGGCTTTTCCACCGCGTTGCTGGTGGGGTTGCGCTGGCTCTTCGGGGTGTGGGGGGCGTGGGGCATCTCCGCCGCGCTCATCGCCCTGGGCATCCTCTTTCTCACCCGCATGGAGCACGTGAAGGCGCCGGTGACGGTCATCGGCACAATACTCGTTTTTCTCGCCATCGTCAGCATCGCCCAGTTGGCGGACAGCACCACCTGGCCCGGTGCCGCGCAACTGGCCAACTCGCCCGGCGGCATCTTTGGCAGCTTGGTGGCGGTGGGCTGTTACTTCGCCTTCAAGCAGCTCTCCTGGGTGCTACTCGTCTTTCTCGGCCTCTGCGGCATCGCGCTGATGTCGGACATTCCGCTGCTGCGCGTGCTCACCTGGCCGTTTATCGGGGTCTTTTACCTCTTCCGCTGGATCTTCAGCCCGCTGGCCGAGAGCATCCGCGCCAAGCGCGAGGCGGCGCTGGCGGCGAAAGTGGCGGCGCTGCAGGAGGAGGAACTGGCGAACACGCCACGCCGGCTGGCCGCCCTGCCGCCGCTGCCGGTGACGCCGCCCACCCGCCCCGCGCCTATCATCCGGCCCTCCGCCGCCGAGCGCGAGGACGAGCCCGAGACCGAGCCGCCGCTGAACCTGCCGCCCATTTCCGGCACGCCATCGGCGGACAACCCGGAGCAACTGGCCTTCGACGTGACCGAGCCGAAGCCGAAGCGCGGCCCGAAGCCGAAGGGCACCGAGCCGCAGCCCGCCTACAACCTGCCCCCCACCGAGATCCTGACGCTGACGCCGAAACCAGCCAACGTCGGCAAGGACGACACCGCGGAGAAGATCGTACGGCTGGAAGAGACGCTGCTGAGCTTCGGCATCGAGGGCAAGGTGGTGGCGGTGGAGCGCGGCCCGCGCGTGGTGCGCTTTGAAGTGGTGCCGCCGCCGGGCATCCGCGTGAACCGCATCGTGAACCTCGCCGACGACCTGGCGCTGGCGCTGGAGGCGCTGGACGTGCGCATCGAAGCGCCGGTGCCGGGCAAAGGCGTCATCGGCATCGAGGTGCCCACCAAAGAGCTGTCGGTGGTGGACCTGCGCGAGATTATCGAGTCGGAGGTGATGCGCAAGGCGAAGTCGCCGCTGACCTTTGTGCTGGGGCGCGACATCGCCGGCCAGCCGCGAGTGGCCGACCTGGTGAAGATGCCGCACTTGCTCATCGCCGGGCAAACGAACTCGGGCAAGTCGGTGTGCATCAACAGCCTCATCTGCAGCATCCTCATGCGCTGCACGCCCCAGCAGGTGAAATTCCTGATGGTGGACCCGAAGCGCGTGGAGCTGAGCCTGTACCAGAGCATCCCGCACCTGCTGGCGCCGGTGGCCTACGACGCCCGCCACGCCGCCGGGCTGCTGCGCTGGGCCATCCGCGAGATGGAGCAGCGCTACCAGTGGTTCGCCGACAAGGGGGTGCGCAACATCGCCGGCTTCAACGAGCTCTCGCGCCGCGAGGGGCTGGAGGAGCTGCCCTACATCGTCATCATCATCGACGAGTTGGCCGACCTGATGATGCAGGCGGCGGCCGAATTCGAGGCCTCCATCTGCCGCATCGCCCAACTCGCCCGCGCCACCGGCATCCACCTGGTGGTGGCCACCCAGCGCCCCAGCGTGAACGTCATCACCGGGACGATCAAGGCGAACATCCCCTCGCGCATCTCCTTCGCCGTGGCGTCGCAGGTCGACTCGCGCACCATTCTGGACATGAACGGCGCCGAGCGCCTGGTGGGCATGGGCGACATGCTCTTCCTGCCGGTGGAAGCCGCCAAGCCCGCGCGCATCCAGGGCGCCTATGTGTCGGAGGGCGACACCAACGCCGTGGTGGACTACGTGAAGGCGCAGGGCAAGCCGTTCTTCAGCGACGAGATCGTGGCCATCGAGGAAGAGGCGCTGTGCGCGGAGGGCGAGAGCGGCGGCGGCTCGATGAGCAATGAGCCGGAAGACGAGTTCTTCGCGAAGGCGCTGGACTACATCCGCACCACGAAATACGCCTCCACCTCCATGCTGCAGCGCAAATTCCGCATCGGTTACACCCGCGCCGCCCGGCTGATGGACAAGTTCGAGGAGCTGGGCTACGTGGGCCCCGGCCAGGGCAGCAAGCCGCGCGAAGTCATCTTCGCCCCCTCCACCTCCGTCACCGGCCGGCCATCCGGCGACGCCTTCGACGCCGCCGACGAGGACGAAGACGATCTCAACCTGCCGTCCTTCGACGATGATTATCGGGCGGAGGAGGACAAGGACGAGTAAGGGGGAGGAAGCGTGGCGTCGTCGGTCGGGAAATGGGTACAGCAACGAATTTCTCGGAGAGTGCCTTATTGGGACACAGCATCCAGATTCGAGAAATTCGTTACAGTCCCCATTTCGCTGGTATGCGGATCGGCTGGCGGGCGAGACTCCCAATACCGTTCAACTACGGGCTCTCGACCGCCACACGCAACCTTTCCCCCAGCCCCCTCCCCTACGTGGGGAGGGGAGAGTGATGAGGAAATACGGCGGCAGGGAGAGGCTGGTTCGCCCTGCGCAGCAAGCTTATTTAAACGGTATTGGGAGTCTCGCCCGCCAGGGGCGCCAATTCACAACCTTTTCGTCGCTCTCGCGTCCAAGTTTCTATACGCTGTGATCCCAACCCTTGGGAGGAGTTCTAATGCGCGTTTTCGTCCTTTGTTGCCTGCTGGCGGCGCTGGCGCTGCCGGCGCTGGCGCAGCAGAAGTTGCAACCCTACCAGGTGAAGCCCGACCCGCGGGTGCAGAACGTCGCGGGCACGGAGGTCTACCTGATGCGCGCCCGCCCGGCGAAGCTGTTCAACTTCAGCGGGCAGCCGGTGCAGGGCGTCGTAGAGGTGCTAAACAACACCGACGCGGCGAAGACCGTCACCGTGCGCGCGTGGTTCACCAACGGGCTGGACACCGTCGTCGGAAAACAGGAGAAGACGCTGGAGGCGCCGCCCTTCGCCCGCGCGAAGACCGAGCTGAGCTGGGACGCGAAGCTGGTGGAACCCTACGGCCACGCCATGAGCTTCGAGCTGGTGCTGGACGGCAAGACCATCGCCACGAGCACCGACTACTTCGTCTCGCATGACAACGTGTGGGCGGTGGGCATCGCCGGCGGGCATCCTGTTGGCTACACCGCCGAGCACGTGAAGGACATGGCGGGCATCGAGTCCTCGGTGGAGCGTTTTCGCGAGCGCTACACCAATACCTTCGAGAAATTCTTCTGGGCGCCCGACGACTTCGCCGACATGACACCGACGACGGCGAAATGGTATTCCGGCCAGGCGCGCTACCACGAGCAACTCGACCGGCTGAAGCACATGTGCGCCTACGGCCTGCAGATCGGCGTGCTGCCCACGACCTATGGCAAGTCCATCGGCAGCGGCAGCGGCGCGCGCGACGCCATCCGCGAGAAGCCGGAACTGGTCCAGGGTTTCGGCGGGGTGATGTCCTTTGGGCCGGACACCGAGGAGCTGGCGAAGTGGGACAAGGAGGACTCCTCCTGGCAGTCCATTGGCTGGGCGCACTACAACATGAACGATCCCGCGGTCGTGGAGCACGGCATCAACGAGCTCTTCGAGTCGGCGAAGCAGTTCGGCTGGTCGGGCGTGCGCTTTGACGGCCACTTCCGCGCCGTCACCGGCAAGGCGCGGGTGGGCGGCAAACTCGTCGAGTTCTCCCGCGACATGGCTGACGCGCAGACGGCAGCCAACCAGCGCGCGCTGAAAGAGAAGATGTGGCAACTCGACCCGCGCTACGTCTTTGGCTACAACTACGGCGAGTGCGACTTCACCGGCCGCATTATCGACAACCCGTGCGAAACCATCGAGCTGTGCGCCGACGGCGGGCACATCATGGACGAATACGCGAAGCAGAATGCCGGGCCGTCGCACCCCTTCCGCAAGTGGGCGGACTACGCGCACGCCATGGTGAAATCCGCCGAGCAGGCGCGCCGGCTGGGCGGACACTACTTCCCGATGGTCGCGAACGGCCCGGTGGGTCGTTATCAGACGATCTTCACTTACGCCGCCGGGGCACACCCGAATGGCGTCCCCTGGTCTACCGATCATCCCTACAACGCCTTCGCCACCCGCTACGCCGGCCTGCTGTGGGGGTCGAACGTCACCAACGTATGGAATCCCTGCGGCATCGTTATCGTGAATCCGGGCGTGCTGTGGGAGGATTACGTGCGCGAGGAACGCCTCGACGCGACGCATACGCGGCTCATCATCCACCTCATCAACCCGCCGGCGCAGGAGAGCGCCAGCGAGACACAGGAGGCGTTCAACGAGCTGGGCCGCCGCGACACCCGCCGATGGCAGATCAAAGCCGCCGCCGACAAGGAAAAGAAGACGCCGGATTACCGCGAGCTGGACATTCTGCCGCCAGTGGTGCTGTATGCAGCGCCGAAGCAGGACGTGCCGGTGAAGATCGTGCCGCGCGCGCTGGGCGCCGGCTGGAGCGTGGCGCGCGTCCTGCTGCTCGACCCGGAAACCGTGGCCGCGACGCCGCTGCCGGTGGACGCCGCCGACCGCTATTTCGCCCAGGTGCGCCTGCCCGAGCTGAAGTATTGGGCGGTGCTTGTCGTCGATCTGGAACGGAAGGGGAACTGATATGCGCCGACATTTCCTGCTGTGCCTGCTGCTGGCGGGCCTGCTGCCCGCGTTCGCCCAGGTGTCCGCCACGCGCGACGCCGCCAACCCGAACCAGATAACGCTGAAAAACGCGCTGGTGGCGTATACCATCGACCTGGCCAACGGGGCCCACGTCATCAGCGTGCTCTACGCCGGGTTCAATAACGAAGAGATTGTTCGCGACGTGAAAGCCGACAACGGCGGCCTCTTCAAGGACCTGTGGACCACCCAGGGGTGGCCGGGCGAGTTCGACAAGCGTCTCTACGAGGTCGAGATCGTCAATGCCGGGCCGGACGAAGCGGTGGTGAAGACATGGACGGTTTCCACCGGCAAATGGGGCAACCAGGTGAAGGACGACCTGAAGGATTTTCGGGTGGAAAAGACCTTCTCGCTACGCCGCGACGAGCGCGTGCTCACCGTGCGCTACGCGCTGACGAACACGGGGGACAAGGGCAAGCGGCCGGCCTTCTGGTCGCAGCACGCGCTGGACTTCGACGGCAAGCGCAAGAACAACGTCTACTGGCGCCCCACCCGCCACAGCGTAGACTGGATCGATGACACCCACCGCATCTCGGAGCACGGCTACTGGTACATCGCGCAGGTGAATGCCGGCTGGAACGGCACTACCAATCGCGAGTTGAAGCGGGGCGTGATGTTCCTGATGGACTACAACGACCTGCAGCACCTCTATGACAACACCGCCGCCACTACCACCGAGTGGATGTACGACGACGTGGCCATCCCCGCCGGCAAGACGTGGCTGACCACGGTAAAGATGATCCCCGCCGAGGGCTTTGGCGCCTTCACCTACGGCAGCGAGCTGTTACTCGGCGCGGTGGCGGTGAAGGAAACTCCCGCCGGCCTGCGCCTGGACCACACGCTGGCCGCCGCCACGCGCCCGTTGAAGAACGTGACGGTGAAAACGCAGGTGAAAGGCGTGCGCGCGCCGTGGACGGTCGACGCCGAGAGCTTCACCGTCGACACGCTGGGGCTGGCGCCGCTGGCGAAATCCGTCAACGCCGCCGGACTGGGGCCGCTGCCATGCGTGGTAACGGTGACGCTGACCGGCGCCGATGCCGACGGCAAGCCGGTCACCATCTCGTATGCCGACTACTATGGCGGCAACGCCGGCCGCAACCTGGACCTGGTCACGCTGGAGCCGATGTACCAGTTCCCGGTGCCGGAGAAGCGCAAGCAGTACCTGAAGCCGGATGTCATCACGCTGCAGCACCCGAAACCGGCGAAGATCCTCTTCATCCGCGGCCTATGGGCGGAGTACCAGGGCATCGATGAGGCGGTGAAGGCGCTGGGCGACGTGACCGTGGTGAACGGCTGGATGAAGAAGAGCGCCCTCGGCGAGACGTTGGGCGGCTTTCCGGCGGCCTACGAGGACCTGTTGTCGTATGATGTCATCATCCTCGGCAACGTCAGCGGGCCGATGCTCTCTACCGTGGGCCAGGAGATGCTTGCCGACTTCCTGAAGGCTGGCGGCGGCGTGCTGATGCTCGCCGGCGACCGCACTTACGGGCAGACGACCTTCAGCAACTCCCACTTCAATGACCTGCTGCCCTACACCAGCGCGCCCAACGACTACGCCCGCCTCGCCGCGGCCACGGCGCTGCAGGCCGGCAAGCGCCACGACATCACGAAAGGCGTGAAGTTCGGCAAGAACGACGTCGTACTCTACGCCCACGCGCTGACGGCGAAAACCGACGCGGTGGTGCCGGTGACGCTGAGCACCGACGCCCCCGCGGTTATCCTCACCGACGGCAAGGCTCCGCGCGTCGCCGTCGTCGCCGCCCTCCCCTTCGGCAAAGCGCCGGACGGCAAAACGCTCTATTACCAGAGCGCGCCCTGGCAGGCGCTGATGGCGAATACACTGGAGTGGCTGCTGCGGAAATAAGACGCTCATCGCTCTCCCAAATGGGGGGCGCGAACCAGGATGCGAACACAACAATCGCTGAGGAGAACGCCAATGAAGCCGACCTTCCTGCTGGCGCTGGCCGCCGCATGCCTGCTGTGTTGCGCCGCGCCGGCGCCAGCCGCGTTGCCTGACGCGCGCACCGGGGGACATGCCGGCGGGCCGTTGGCGATTCTCTTCCTCAGCGACCATCCCATGATGGATCCGCAATACGCGAAAGAGCTGACCGCCGCCGGCTTCAGCTACGTGATGCACAACTACCGGCAGGCGCTGCCCTACGACTTCCTGAAGCAGTTCAACCTGGTGGTAGTCGATAAGCTGCCCGTGCGTGGCGCCGAATACCAGGTCTTCGGGCAGCGGGTTATGCCCATCCGCGCCAACCTCCAGCTGGTCTGGCGCTTCGCGGAAGAGGGCGGCGGCGTGTTGATGTATACGAATCAGACCGACTGCGGTGGCGCGCTGGCCGGCGGCTGGAACGACGTGATGCGCCGCTGGGACGTGCGCGTGCTGCAGATGTGCGTCCGCGACCACGTCAACGCGTTCAATAAATTCCGCGTGTATGGCGACAACTACTACTGCTGGACGGACGCTGTCACCGCGCATCGCGCCACCGAGGGTGTCAAGCGCGTCTACTATCCCTCCGTCAACGGGCGCTGGGACGACTGCTACACCGCGCCACCGCTCGCGTGCGGCACGGCGTGGACCACGCTGGTCAAGGGCGCGCCCACCGCCACTGTCATCACCGAAGTGGATAAAACGGAGATCGAGGAGACCGCGCACAAAGCCGACACCACGCTGGTCGCCGTACGCCCGGCGGGCAAGGGGCGGCTGGGGGTCTTCTCTATCAATCCCGCCTATACCCATCAACTCGGCTACAGCGTGAACGGGAAGAATTCCGAGTGCAATTACGGGGTCATCGACGGCCTGATTCTCGCCAAAGGTGACAGCACCACGCCCAGCGACACCGGCAAGCTGCTGCTGAATCTCTACCGTTGGTTGGCGGAACCGTCGCTGGCGGCGGGCTTCGGCGGTTACCGGCAGGGCGATCCGGTGAAGACAGCGCCCGTGGCGCCCAACCCCGACCTGGTGAACTTCCGACCGGTGTTCGATCCGGAGGATGTGCCGGCTCCCCCCTCCTGGCGGCAGCGCCCGGAGGTCATCGAGCGCGATGGCGCCTGGTACGTGGTGGAAATAAGCGACCCGCTAATAACCGGCGAAATGCGCGTCTTCAAGGGCCTCATCGGCGCGCACTCCGATGCCAGCGACGGCACGGGCACCGTGGCCGAATATGTGGCGGCGGCGAAGCAAGCCGGTTACGCCATGATCGGCTTTACAGAGAATTTCGCCAACCTGACCCCGGCGAAATGGGATATCCTGCTCGCGGACTGCGCGCGCTACACCACGCCGGACTTCGTCTGTCTGCCGGGCATCGACGTGCAGGACATCGCCGGCAACCACTTCATCCTCGCCGGGGTGGAGACACTGCCGAAGAAAAGCTGGATGAACGAAGAAGGCACGCGCTTGCGCCAGACCGCCAATCTCAACCTGTTGCTGGCGGGCCATACCGTCATTGCCCACCGGTCGATGGCCGGCCCGTTGCCCTATGAGCGCCTGAAGCATTTCCAGGCCCTTACCGTCTTCACCTATCGCGGTAAGCAGTTGGTAGAGGACGCCACCACGGCATACAACTGGCAGCAGCAGAACGGCTCTAGCCCGCATCCTGTGGTCGTGCACGAGACCTTCAGCCCGGCGGAGGTGGCGGTGGCGGCGAAGACCGGCTACCAGCAGATCCTGCCCTCCGACACCATCGCGCACGCCGTGGGCTACTTCCGCGCCGGCATCGGCTCCTATTACGACGCCCCCAGCCGCCACATCCTCTCCGAAGGGCCGGAGGTTGACACCTTTACCGTCAACGCCAAGGACATCGGCCCGGCGAAGACGAACCGCGAGCAATATCGCGTCTTTATCGGGGTGAAAAGCACGACGCCGCTGAAGGAAGTCAAGCTCATCGACGGCTATACCGTGGTGCGGCGCTGGTTGCCGAACACCCCCACCTTCCAGGCCACAGTGGACTTCCACCACTCGCACCAGCGCGCCCTGTACCTGACCGCCGAGGACGCCAAGGGACGCAAGGTGCTCACCGCCGGCATCCGCAACGTGGCCAAGCGCTATGTGACCCGCTGCACGGACCGGCAAAACTGGATGGGCGATGCTGCCTTCATCTACACCGGCACCTTCCTGCCGCCGCGCATGAACTCATTCGACATTCGCATGCCGGTGAAAGGCACCCAGGAAGCCTCCACATTGATGCCGGACATTCCCGGCACAAACATGGCGCCGAAGCTCAATTTCCCCTTCGTGAGCAACCAGCTCGTGCTGACAGAGGCGCGAATCAACGAGAAATACATCACCGCGCTCTTCGACAAAGGCGCGACAAAGATCGGTTTCGATGCCACCCCGAGCCAGGCCAGCGAGCCGTCGACGGTGTATGACGCGTCGCTACGCTACTGGAATTTCACCCCGGCGACCGGGAAGCGCGACACCATTGTCCTCGTGGAGATGACGATCACCCTCAAGCGCGACGTGGAGCCAGTGAATCCCGCCGGGCTCTTCCCCTCCTTCGGGCCGGCCTTCGGCACGGCGTATTGGTGGATGCAGGACGGCAAGCCGGTGACGGGCACGTTGGGCAAAGACCCGGTGGATATCCCCGTGGGCGGCATGGCGGGCGGGATCATCGCCCTCACCCCCGGCCTGCGCGTGGCGAACGGCGAGTTCGGCCTGGCGGCGTCGGTGGGGCAGCCGACCGTGCTGAAACAGGGCACACGCTACCTGGCCCGCTTCCTCTTCCACGCGCCGCTGAACTGGCAGGTGCGCGATACCTTCACCTTTGATACCGACACCGAGGCGTGGATGCGCGCCATCGGCCTGACGGGCGAGACGCCGTATGCGCTGGCGTTCACCCGCGGCACGGCGGCGCGAGCGACATACTTCGTCCCGGTGACGACCGACCGACATGGCGTGGCCGGCACGGTGGCGAAACCGGCAGTCATTCCCTTCCCGGTGCCGCTGCGCGTGAGCCCGGTGAACCCGCGCTGGCCCGCCGGCTGTTGGCGCGCGGACGGCGCGCTGGAGTTTGCCGGCGTCTTCGAAGGCACCGCCTGGCCGCAACTCGACGTCGCGAAGGCCGGCGCCTTCTACGCCGGCAACCTGGTGACCGCCGACCACGAGGCGCTGGTGCTGGAGATCGTGAAATGGACGCCAAACGCCATCACACTGGAGGCGCACAACCCGACCGACGCGCCGATCACCACCACGGTGCGCACGCCGGCGGAGATCACCAACCTGTGCGCCTTGACCCGGCAGATCACCGTGCCCGCCGGCAGCTCGCTGCGGGTGACGGCGCCGTAACGGGTTGGGGCGGCATCCCATTGACAACCGGGCTATCGCTCACTACAATACCGTCAGTTCATACGCATGAACGTTTCCGTCGCGAAAGGAGCCCCTGATGCGTGGTTTCATCGGTTTCACCCTGTTGGCCGCACTATTGCTGGGCGGTGTCGCGCTGGCGCAGAATCCGCCGGTCGAGAAAAAAGCGCTGTATACGCTGGCCGACTTCGGCCCTGTCGCCACTGCCGCGCAGGTGAAGGCCGCCTACGAGGCCGCCCTCGCCCAACTCGGCAAGTCCGGCGGGCTGCTGATCATCCCCACCGAGCTGGCGAAGCAGTTGGCGATTGAAAACACCACGCAGATTTCGCCGCGCACGCCCGCGGGCCCGGAGGAGACGAAGAACTGGCAGAAGGCCGGCCCGGGCATCACCATCCTGGAGGTGAACGAGACGGGCACCGTCATCAAGGTGCCGCAGGTGCAGGGATTGACCATCGAGCGCACGCTGCGCATGCCGCTGACGGAGAGCCTGCCGCACTGGAGCACCGACTTCGCCTTGACCATCAACAATACGCTCATCCACGGCTCCAACAGCTACCTGGACTGGATTCCCGAACCGGTGAAGGCCGGCAAGGACGCGCGCTTCTACGTGAAGACGATTCGCGGCATCCGCGTGGGCATGTTCATCAACCTGCACGGCGGGCCGGGTTACGGCGGCGGCGTCACCCGCGGCAACGTGAAGAGCATCGGCTACGACCCCGCGAAGAAGCAGTGGTACTTCACCGCCGACACCAGCATCGACCACGTGGCCGGCGCTATCGTCCATAACAAAAACAATGCCGGCGTGCTCTACATGAGCCAGAACACCAACGCCGATGAGCAGACCTACGACGTGATGCTGCGCCGCCATCAATACGCGCTGGGCGACACCTACATGTATTTCGGCTGGTACGAATACACCAGCAACATTCACTCGGCCGCGGGTGACGAGAACGGCAATATCTTCGCCGGCTACTCGAAGAGCATGGACCTGCTCTTCAACGGCAAGGTCGACGCGATGGACTGGACGAAAAACGCGCTGAAATTCACCGGCGGCGTCAACATGAACACCCTGGGCCAGTCGCGCCCGCTCATCAATATGAACAAGGCGAAGTGGACCACCACCGGCAAAGTGATGGTGGTGCCCGCCGAGCATTACTGGGACTTGATCGACACCGGCAAGTATCCCTTCCAGGGGAAAACCTATCCGACGACGTTGTGGAAAGACCCGAAGACCGGCGTCACCGGCCTGCGCATGGGCGGCCTCATCCGCGGCGACAAGGACTGCCCGTGGGACCAGAGCGTGGTGGGCCGCTGGCTGGGCCTCACCGAACCGAGCGAGGTGACCCCTGGCGGCAAAAAGATTCGCTGGTGGCAGATTCTCGCGTGTAAAGAGAACCCCGACGGCACCAAGGACCTGACCATCGAGCGCTTCTGGTGGGGGGCGAAGGAGATGGGCAGCCCCACGCTGTATCGCATCGAGAACGGCACCTGGGACGGCCACATTCGCCCGCTCAGCTACGCCATCGCCCCTGGCTCCTACGTCACCGACGTCGCGCGCGCCGTGCCGACCAACGACAACCCGGCCACCGAACGCACGCTGGGCCTCACCCCCTACGCCGACATGAACACGAAATTCGACTTCGAGAAAGGCGACGCCATCGAGCAGGCGGTAGGCCCCGACCCCTTCAAGCCCACCCCCTTCCGCATGTGGTGCTGGGATGACGTGCCCGCCGTCTTCCCCTCGCCCATCCTCGACCTGGCCAACTGGGGCGCCGACCCGCGCTATTCCGCCATGTCGATTCGTGGCGGCGCCGACAACAACGACGACATCAAAAACACCTACCGGCAACTGCCGCCGTGGGAGAACGGCATCATCCTGGAGGCGGGCGCCGGCGTAGGCATCAACTTCGCCGCCGACTGCACTGACGCCGCCATCCTCTTCAAGCAGCCGTATCATGACCAGGTGATCAAGTGGCTCTACGGCAAGGCCGAGCCCGGCAAGCCGCGCGCTGCGGCGACGCTGACCGTCTCGAATGAGACGGGCGCGCTCACCTTCACCGGCGGCGACTTCATCGTCAACGGCACGGTGATCAGCAAAGGCGTCGCCGTCGCCCCGCCGGCAGCGAAAGCGCCCCTGGCGAAGAACGTGACGGTGCAAAAGGGCGCGAAGACACTGACCGTGACCTTCGAAAAGCCGGAAGCCAACGCCGACTACGCCGTCTTCATCGAGCAGAGCTGGCTGAGCACCCGCGCCGTGAGCGCGAAAACGGCGAACGCCTTCACCGTGACCTTCGACAAAGCCGCGCCGAAGGACGCCACGCTCGACTGCATGGGGGCGCGGTAAACGCGTAACCAACGCCAACCCTG
>CAZPYA010000088.1:0-408 GCA_964590255.1 uncultured bacterium | reverse complement strand
CGCGCGCCCTCACCCCTACCCCTCTCCCAATACTGGGAGAGGGGAATGACAGATTTATTATGGCGCTGTACTGGTGTTGCAGGCATCCTCTTCGCCGGTATTGAATTATTTCACCAGGGGGATTCACCAATGAACGTCGCCATCCTCGGCGCCGGCGGCATGGGCGCGTCGGTCATTCAGCACCTGCAACAGTGCCCGGCCGTGACGGGCATCGTGGTGCATGACGTGAACCGGGAGCAAGTCGACGACAAGATCGCCCGGTTCGGCGTGCGCGGCACCACCGATTTGCAGGCCGTGCTGAACGATCCCACCGTGCGGCTGGTCTTCGTGACCGCGGCCAACGACGCGCACATGCCGCTGACGCTGGCGGCGCTGGCGGCGGGCAAGGCGGTGATGTGCGAGAAGCCG
>CAZPYA010000087.1:0-23574 GCA_964590255.1 uncultured bacterium | reverse complement strand
CCTACGCCGCCCGACCATTCAGGCGGTGGGATGTTGAGCGAAAGTCCTGACAATATCTGACGACGACTCTCAGCATCAGGCTGTGTCGCATCAAGCTTGGCGCCATTTCTTTGACCCTCTCTTTCGACATGATTTTCATAACCAACAATCTTTCCGTACCACAAGTCAATGATCCACGAATATTTCTGGTCGCGCTCATAATACTCCAGCATATTATTTTTAAAATCACAAGAATTATTTAATGGATACATTTTTCCAACAGGATTAGCTAATGGTATATCCACAATCGTCTGTTGCAACACATTTTTTGCTTCTTGCGATGTCACAATATATCGACGATTCACTTCTTGCTGTGCAAAAACCGCCAGCTGACTTAATATTAACACAACAAAATATGTTACGACATAGACATAACACTTATAACTATCGTATCGTGCCATCGATCCTCTTCCTTTCGCACTGAGAAATACATTATGGCTTGCAAATATAGAAAAAATGCCCATCAATATATACCCCAATCAAAGGATCATTTTCATCCATAGTTTCATCAGGAACAGCACTACTAACATCATACAGCGCCTGCGCAGCAGCTTGAATAACTGGCACTAGTTTACTTGGATTAGGTTTGCTCATAGTAGCAGTAGCCCCTTTTGTGACATAACACCAAAAGTGATCAGACCACTGCCGTGCCCAATTAACGTCAGCGAAATAGGGGGGGCAGCCTCCGGTGTCCCCTCTTTATCCTCCGCTTTCCGCAGCCGGCCCACCGGTTACGGGCGCAGGTGGCGGCCGGTGTGGGCTTCGAGGCGGTCAGCGGCGTCGGTGACGAACATCCAGTTCCGCTGGTTTCCGCGTTGTGTCACATGGTGCGGCATGCCCGGCACCACGATTCGTGCGTTGCGTGGCATGGGGGCAGTATAGCAATCGGCTGTATAGCTGGCAATAGCGGAAGAGGTTGGGGGGCAGCGGAGGGTGTGCCCGATTTCTTTCGGTGTCACTCGCACACCGTTTTCCGGCGTACGCATAGTTCCGCGTGTTTCGGGTAGGCTACTGTTGACCAGCAACTTCATCGTATTGATTGCGTGCGAAAGAAGGGTGACCCATGCGCTTGATGTGGTGTCTCGCCGTGATGGTGACGGCTCTGGTGTCTTTTGGTGCGGAGTGGGCGGTTGATGTGGAGAGCGGCGTGGCCGACACGCCATCCAACACCTTTCGCATCCCCGGCAGCGGCGGCACCAGGGTGTCGTTCAGTGACGACTTCGACGTCGACGCGGTGGTGTATGCGCGGTATCGCCTCACCTATCATCCGAACGCGCGCACAACCTGGTCGGCCTTGATCGCCCCGCTGGAATTCAGCGGGACCGGCGTCGCGCAGTCGGATATTCGCTTCACCGACGTGACGTTTCCTGCCGGGAGTGCGCTCCAGGCCACGTATCGCTTCGACTCCTATCGGCTGACCTACCGGCGCAACTACCGGGTGGGGGAACCGTTCTCGTATGGGCTGGGCGCCACCGTGAAAATCCGTGACGCGGAGATCGCGCTCGCCGGCAACGGCCGCTCCGCGCGCGACGCCAACACCGGCCTGGTGCCGCTGCTGCACTTTCGCGGGCAATGGCAGCTTACCGCGCGCACGGCGATGCTGCTGGAAGGTGACGCGCTGGCCGCCCCGCAGGGGCGGGCCGAAGACGTCATGCTCGCGCTGACCTACCGTGCCACGCCGGACACGACACTGCGGATCGGCTATCGCATCCTGGAAGGCGGCGCAGACAACGACGATGTCTATACCTTCGCCCTCGTCAATTACGCCCTCCTTGGCATTGAGCAACGATTTTAACCCTCCGGGGGCGTATGCGGCGGGGTGAGATCGAGGCAACAGACCTGCTGAAAATCGTCGACCAGCACCAACTGGGTGATCGCGATCACCACCAGTTCCGTGGTGGGCTCGGCGAGAAAGGCCGCCAGCGACGGATGCCGTGCTGCATAGCGCGCCTGGCACTCGGTCAGGCTGGCTGCATCCGGAGTTATCACGCGTCCGCAGATCGTCAGGGCGCTGGCCTCGCGCAGGTCACTCGGATACTCGCGCCGCGAGTCGACCAACACGGCCACCCGCGGACAGGCTGTCAGGTTGCGGTGTTTGCGGGTATCGCGCTGCGTGGCGAAGCAGAGGTAACGTAGATCATCGGTCACCGCGAAGGCCACCAGGCTGGCATACGGCTGGCCGCTGTCCTGGGTGCACAGCACCGCCAGGTGCTGCTGCTGGCATAATGCGCGGATCGCCCGCGTCATGTCGGCATGGTCGTGCATTGTTCGCTCCTCTCCGCTTGCCGGGCAAGCCGTCATCGCCAATGTGGGCCGGCGACGCAAGCGTCGCTTCCGATATTTTTCATTCACCGCTATTCCGCGTCCTTCGTCAATCCTCAATACCGCCCCAACTCCTCCGCCATCTCCCCGATCATCTTCACCATCCCCAGGTCGCCGTTCGGCGGCACCTGGTCGGCGACACCGAGGATGAAGCGGCCGCGGTCTTTGTGGTGGGCGATGATGTTGCGGACATGCTGCTCCATCTCGGCGGCGGTGAAGGGTGGGGCGAACATGGCGCCGGGGAGCCCGCCGAGGATGATCAGCTCCTCGCCCACCAGCTCGCGAATCTCGTCAATGCGCACGTCGCCCACCGGCGCGGGGGTCATCGCGTCGATGGCGTCGATGCCGGTGGCGGGGATGCGCTCCACCACCCCGCGCAGCGTGCCGTCGATGTGGATGATCGCCTGCTTGCCGTGCGCGTGCAGTCCCGCCGTGCGCGCGGTCAGGTACGGGCCGATATATGCGTCAAAATACCCGCCCATCGTCTCCGCGGACAGGTTTTCGCAAATCATCACGTAGGGACAGGCGCTGGCCTCGGTGATGGCATACAGGCGCTCCTGGCTCTCGGCGATGACCGCCATCGTCTGCTCCATCTCTTCCCGCTCGTCCGCCAGCAGGTAGCACATGTCCATCACGCCCATCCACGTCTTATTCAGCTCGGTGATGGGCGAGCCGGGCACCGCCACGATGCCCACGCCGAAGTCGCCGTAATCCCGCTCCACCGTCGCGAAGGTCTCAGGAGTGGGAGTATATTCCCGGCGCTCCATGATGTAGCGCAGCACCCGCAGGTCTTCGACGCCTTTCACCGCGTGTTCGATGAAGCCAGCGGAAAACGACGCCGCCGAATACTGCCGCCGCTGTCGCAGCGTGCCGGCCGGCGTGTGCCACTCCTGCACCCAGATATCGCCGTCACGATACCCCTCCACGCGCACGTCGTCGCCGTCGCGCCCGCTGTAGGCGCAGCACCCGGGCACGTATTCGCCTACGTTCAGGTCGCGGTGCAACTGGTCGATGCCACGCTCCCCTTGCCACGCCTCCGGCAGGTCGCCCATCTGCCGGTGCGCGCCGTACCAGTAGGTCATGTCGCCGTAAAACGCCATCGCGTCCGGCTGCTCGCCGCGGAACACGGCATTGAAACGCTCACGCAAGGTCATGTTAATGCTCCTGTAGATACCGTCCAACCGTCCGCCCCAAATCAAACCCGAATCGTCGCGCGCTCTCCGCGCTCACCGGCTGGCCGTTGCACCGGGCGTAGGGGAACTCGATGACGAACACCGCTTCCGCGCCGAGGGTGTTGCGGAAGTAATCGGTGGAGGTGTGGCCGTCCTGGTTCCACTCCTCGCCGAAGCGCAGCACGGTGCCGCGGTCGAAAACGGCTGGGCCGGTCTGCGCGTGGTGCAGCAGGTCAATGAAGCGGTCCTGCGCTGCGCGGTCCACGCCGTCCGGCTCCACCAGCAGCAGTTCCTCATTGGTACCGCCGCGTATCCACGGGCAGTGCAGGTCCAACATCAGCCGTCGCGCGCCGCGCCACCCCGGCGCCTGCGCCGTCAGCGCGCGCACGACGGCATAGATCGGCGCGTCGGTGTAATCGCGGTTATGGTCGTGCGGCTCGCGAGCCTTCCCCTGGTCGCCGCGCTCCACGCCGTCGATGTCCATGAAGGGGAGGAAATGAAAATCGACGTGCTCGCGCAGAAAGGCCGCCTCCGGCTCCTCCGACGTCCAGAAGTTGATCAATCCCTCGATCTCGTAGTTCGCCATGCTCTCGCACGCGTGGTGCCGCGCCGTGAAGACTACCTGCTGCGCCCCCGTCGCCGAGCGGCACAGCAGATGCGGCACCGCTCGCCCGCCTTCCGAGAGGCACAACACCCCCTGCTCGATAAACGGCCGCGTCGCCAGCAACGCCGTCAGCCGGTCGAGCTGATAGGGGATGCAAAAGGAAAAGAACGCCGCATCCAGCTCATCAGGGAAGGCGAAGGTGAAGGCGTTGTCCGTCAGCGCCTCGCGCCCCAGCCACCGCCACGTCTCCCCGTCCGCACTGTAGCACGGCCCCAGCGCCGCGAACACATCGCCGTCGGTAAAGCGAAATGTCACCGCCCGCCCCGCCGCCCCGCGCACGCGAAACGCCCAGTAAAACCACCAGATCGGCGTGTCCCGCGGGTCCTGCCGCAGCGTCACCACGTCGCCGTCAAAAGACTCTATGATGATATTGCCGCCGGGGAAATCGGCATCGATGTTGAGGGGCATGACGTAGACCTTTCACATATGGCGGGCGAGACTCCGTCGAGCTGTGCGCACGTGCAAAGGTTATGCGAAAACGCTACCGGCCCCTTCGCGCGACCTCTCCCCCGGCCCCTCCCCTGAATGGGGAGGGGAGGTATAGTATCAAATGCTGTTATTGGTTTTCTGCTCACTCCCCCTCCCCGTGTAGGGGAGGGGGCCGGGGGGAGAGGTTGCGCGAAGGGACCGGAACCGCAATTTAATATGCGGTTGAACGTATGGCAGGCCTGCTTACCCCTCTAACGTCTCCAACGGCGCCCGCCACCCGAAGTCACGCGGCGTCGGTTCGGCGATAGGCGCGGCCCAGCGCACGGCGTTGGCGATCACGCGCATTACGTTGGCGTCGTAGTAGGTCGGGTGCGTTTCGTGGCCGGGGCGGAAATAGAAGATGCGCCCGTGGCCGCGGTGGAAGCAGCAGCCGCTGCGGAAGATCTCGCCGCCGGCGAACCAGCTCACCAGCACCAGTTCGTCCGGCGCCGGGATGTCGAAGAATTCGCCGTACATCTCTTCCTGCGGCAGCTCAAAATATTCGCCCAGGCCCGCGGCGATGGGGTGGTTCGGGTCGGTCACCCACAGCCGCTCCTTCTCGTTGGCCTCGCGCCATTTCAAGTTGCAGGTGGTGCCCATCAGCCGCTGGAAAATCTTCGAAAAGTGCCCGGAATGCAGCACGATCAGCCCCATGCCATCCAGCACCCGCTGCTGCACGCGGGTCACGATCTCGTCCTGCACCTCGTGGTGGGCCATATGCCCCCACCACAGCAGCACGTCCGTCTTCGCCAGCACCTTCGCCGTCAGGCCGTGCTCCGGCTCGTCCAGCGTGGCGGTGCCGGCTTTGATGCCCAGCTGCCCGTTCAAATAGTCAGCGATCACGGTCTGGATGCCGTCGGGATACACGGCCTTCACCGCATCGTGCTCTCTCTCATGGCGGAACTCATTCCACACCGTCGCGCGAATCGTCGCCACAGGCGCCCCTCCTTCAGGAAATCATTACGAGCCGAGGATATGGCCCGTATCGGGGAACTAATTCGCCCTGGAATAGGACGCCCCTGCCGGGGAAGCGGCTTTTTCGAGGAAAATGCGGGGTTAGCTCACTGAATAGACCGATCCACATACAGAAAAATGGATTTCTACCGCAGCACCCCCTTCAGGGGGCGTCGTTCAGTAGGCCGGCCGTTTATGGCCGGGCGAATCCTACCACGTCAACCCAAACCCGGCCACGCCGCCCTGGTCGTAGTTCGGCTTGGCGGGGTCGCCGGTGCGCATGATGTGGTACTCGAAGATGCCGGTGAAGCCCAGCTCATTCAGGTGGCCGAAGTCGACGCGCACGCCGAGCATCGCCCGCCGGTTGGCATCCGGGCGCAGCAGATTGGTGGGGTCGGCGCCGGGCAGCGTCGCCGTTTTCGTGTAGAGGTTCAGCCGGTTGAAGACGACATTGATCGCCGCTTCCAGCGATTCGATGGAGCGCGTGCCAATCAGCCGGGTGTCCTCGGCCGATCCGCTCCGCAGAAGCAGCGCGCCCGGCGTGCTGGTGCGCGGCGGCAGCAGCGGCAACGGGTTGCGGAAGGAGTCCGCCTCGTGCGTCTCGATGGAGTAGTTCACGCTCAGCGTGTTGTCTTTCGGCGGCGATGCCGGTGGCTTCTGCGTCCAAGCGCGGTAGCGCGGCTCCGCCAGCGTGTTCAGCGCGTGGGCCGCTTTCTGCGCCAGCCCCGGCGACAGCGTTTCCAGCATGTCGCGGAAATTGTCGCGCAGTGCCGCGGCGCGTCCCAACAGCGCGGTGAATTCCGCGTCCGTCAGCCCCTCCACCGCCTTGCTGGCCAGCGTGGCGCGGCGCCGCTGTTCCGGCGCGGTGGTGGTCGACTCGCGCACCTCCACCAGGGCGATGAAGCGCTGCAGCGGCTCCACCAGCAGGAACGCCACGTCCAGCCGGGTCAATACGCGCGGCTTGGCGCCGTCCATCGGCAGCGGCGCGGCCAGCAGTCCCTGATGCGACAGCGCCTGCAGGTGCTCATAGGCGACCGAACCCGCCGGCACTTCCTGCACCAAATCCGCCGCCAGGCAGCGGGTGCAGCCGGTAAACGCCATCCATATGCAAGCCAGGCACAAGAGCATCAGTCGCATCAGACACCTAAAAGGCGATAAGTATGTAAAGTATACCCCACCCTGTAGGCTTTTACAAGCGGACGGCCACGGAATAACGGAGATTATTGATGCCCATCTGTATCCGCTTGCTCACACAGCGGCCCGCCTGTGCGCCCATACAGGCAGATGTTGCATTGCGTCCGCGCAGGCGGACGCCTGGCCGCAAGGCCACGCAGGGGGTACTTCAGTGCCCGCAGAGTTGGAGAAGGGATCGGTATAAAATTCCTACGGCCGATACTCGCCCACAAATATCCGGTTCTCCACCGCGAAATACAGCCGCGCGTTGCGGTCGCCGCAGAACGCCGCCAGCGTGGTGATGCGCTCGCCGTTGGGCGCCAGCAGCGTCAGGTCTTCGACAATGGTCAGCGTGTCGTCCAAGCGCAGCAGCGTGCTGGAGGTGCCCTGCCAGCCCCACGGCGTGCGCGTGTGCGAGACCAGCAGGTCGCCGGGTTCCGGGCGCACGCGCTTCCAGCCGGTCTGCACGCCCTGCGGCGAGTAGATGGTGAGGATGATGCCGTTGTCGGCGGGGTGCAGCCACCCCAGCGCGCTGTCGGCCAGCACGGCGGAGATGCCCTTCACCTCCGCCGGAAAACTCTGCAGCAGCACGCCCGCCGGCGAAAACGCCTGCACGCGCACCCCGCCTTTCATCTCGCGCAGCA
This sequence comes from uncultured bacterium, assembly GCA_964590255.1. Taxonomy (GTDB): domain Bacteria; phylum Armatimonadota; class Hebobacteria; order CAIYQO01; family CAIYQO01; genus JAKIYB01. The sequence goes on along the minus strand of CAZPYA010000087.1, from coordinate 16,138 downwards.
CGTAGAGCCGTCCGTTGCGGCTGCTCACCAGCGGCGTCGGGCATAGTGGGTTCACCGTGGCTACCGCCCCGGTCCATGGCTCCGCCCACAGCGGCAGGCCGCGGGTGCCGTCCGCCATCACCGTCTCTACCATGCCGATGCCGTCGGCGTCCGGCTGCCGCCAGCCGATGAAGACGCGCTCGTTGCCCAGCGCCGCCAGGTGCGGGTGCGCCTTCTCCATGCCGCGCGGCGGCGCCAGCGGCTGCGACCACGCCAGCGCCCCCTCCGCGGTGAAGCGCAGCAGTCGCGGCCCCGCGCCGGCGCGCGTCACGGCGTAGACGCCATCGTCGTCGGCCGCCAGCGCCAGCGGCGCGCTGAGATCATACGCCAGCGGCGTGCCGAAACTCCCCAGCAACCGGCCGTCTCGCGCCACCTCGTCCACGCGCCCGGCGGCGGTGTTCGTGACGAAGATGCGCGTGCCCGTCTCCCGTGGCAGCACCGCCAGCGATTGCCCGCCCACCGCCTGCCGCGGGTAGGAGGCTTGCAGCGCCCCATCGCCGCGGTAGACGCGCAGGAAGGGGTCCAGCGTGTGCCCGCCGCTCAGCACCAGGCCGTCGCCGGCGCGCGCCAGCGCGGTGAACAGCGGCACGCACGGTTTCGCGGGGTAGCCGTTGCGCCCCGCCTGCTCGATCATCGGGCGATAGCGGTCCAGCGGCTTGCCGCGGCTGTCCAGCAGCGTCATGTGGTGGGTGGTGCGCAACGCTTCCAGCAGCCCGCCGCCCTGCACCGTGCCCTGCACCAGCCAGCTCCGCACGAAGCTGTAGGCGGCCACGCCGCCCTGCGCGATGCCGATGGCGAGCTGCCCGTCGCGCCGCAGGGTGAAGCCGGTCAGCGCCAGGTGCTTCGTCTGCCCGTCGCACGGGTCCTTCAGCACGTCCAATATGCCCGCCTCGGTGAAGCCGTCCGCGCCTTCGCGCGCCAGCACCAGCTCCAGGCTGTTGCCCGCCGCCCGCAGCGCCGCCACCACCACGCGTCCGGCGCCGTCCAGCGCCGCCGCGCCATTGGTGGCGTAGTCGGGCAGCGTCACCGTGCGCCGTTGGCCGGCCAGCGGGGTGATGGTCAGGGCGCGCGTGGGGCGGTCCAGCGTCAGCAGCGCCGCACCGTCATTGGTGGTCGCCAGCGCGGGGATCGGCAGCAGCGGGTCGGCCGGCAGCGCCTCGGCGGCGGCGATCCCCAGCTCGTCCAGCGGGGTGGCGCCCAGCGGCGTCCCCTGCGCGTCGAACGCCACCAGCCGCCGCAGCGCGCTGTCCAGCACGTACCGCCGCCCGCTGACGGCGTCGATGGCCAGGTTGCGCGGCTGCCGCAATTCCCCGGCGGCCGGCTCCGGGTTCTCCGCGAAGAGCGTGGTGTGCATCTCCCCGGCGGCGGCGAATATGGCGATCAATAAAACCAGGCTCATCCAGCAGGCGCGGAGGCTCACAGGCATCACCTCATGATTCAACGGTGCTGCCATTATACTCCGAAACGGCGCAATCTCCCATGCCGCCGCGCGCATACGCCGGGTGTGTCGATGCCGCGACATGTGCCGCATTGGCGACAGCGGCGGCGGGTGCGCGCGCGCCGGTCGGGGATCATCTTTGTAAGAAACAGTGAGGAGCAGATCATGGCACTCGGCGGCAATATCAATCTCGGGCGGGTGGGCGGCATCCGCATTGGCATCGATTACAGTTGGTTCATCATCTTCGGGCTGCTGGTCTTCATCATGGCCAGCGCGTACCTGCCGGTACTGGCGCCGAATCACTCTCAATTGGCGTATTGGGGCAGCGCGGTGGGTATCTCGCTGCTCTTCTTTCTCTCCGTGTTGCTGCACGAGTTGGCGCACTCCATCGTCGCCCGCCGCGCCGGCATCCCGGTGAATAACATCGTCCTCTTCATCTTCGGCGGCATGTCGCAGATGGAAGACGAGCCGGGCTCGCCCTGGGATGAATTCAAAATGGCGATCGTCGGCCCGCTCACCAGCCTGGGGCTGGCGGCGGTCTTCTTCGTGGCCGCCATGTTCGCGGCGGGCATGGGCAATCCGTTGCTGCTGGCGTCGGTGTCCTATCTGTGGTTCATCAACGCGGTGCTGGCCGTCTTCAACATGGTGCCCGGCTTCCCGCTGGACGGCGGGCGCGTCTTCCGCGCCGCGCTGTGGAAACTCACCGGCAGCCTGCGCCGCGCCACCTGGATCGCCTCCATCGTCGGCCAGGGCTTCGGCGTGCTGCTCATCATCCTCGGCGTGGGCAGTATCGTCTACCCGCCCTTCCGCGCCTTCGCCTCCATCTGGTTCGCGCTCATCGGCTGGTTCCTCGTCAGCGCCGCGCGCGCCAGCTACCAGCAGACCATCCTCAAGGACACGCTGGCCCATGTGCCCGTCACCGACGTGATGACCCCCGCCATCGCGACCGTGGCGCCCGACGTGCCCATCTCTCGCCTGGTCGCCGACTACTTCCTGCGCGAGTCCGCCTCCGCCTTTCCGGTGGAGGACAACGGCGCCGTCATCGGCGTGGTCAGCGTCGAGGATGTCCGCGCCTTCCCGCGCGACCAGTGGGAGCTCCGCGCCGTGCGTGACGTCATGCGCCCCCTCGAAGACGCCCGCGTGCTGCACGCCAATGACGACGCCTGGGACGCCGCCAGCCGCCTGGCCAAAGCCGGCGCCGACACCGTCTTCATCACCAAAGACGGCCACATGACCGGCACCGTCACCCGCGCTACCATCGCCCGCTGGCTGCAAACCCACAACGGCTGGGCTCGCGGCACCGCCTGATGATTTTGGATTGCTGATTTTGGATGTTGGATGAATGCCGGCATGTCAACAGCACCGAATGGAAGGCCGGCAAGCGCAGCGCAGCCCCGCCGAATACGGCAGTAGTAGAGTGAATCTGGAAGTAAGTAGAGCAGCGAGTCTGGAAGTTGTAAATCTCGCATGCAATCGGGGCCGGCGCGAGCCGCGCCCTGTATGGATCAGCGAGCCCAGGACATCAACAAATATACCAACATCACCCGCGTCCGCGCAGGATTCAACACCTGCCGGCACTGCCTGGGAAACGGCAGCCATCCCATCGTGTCTCTCCCTCCCTCACACCTGATCTGAAATATTCGACACTAACCGGCACCGATCACACCGAAAATCGAATATACCATGCCATGGTTCGTCCAGCAGCCACGCCCCACCGCACGACGGGCACTTCCGCGCCCGCTCCTGCTTCAGGCTGCGCCCGTACCAGCGATATAAGAAGTAGTACGTCGGCACCCCGGTATTCTCCGTGATTAGATCGCAGAGCGAACGCCCCCGCTTCGACAGGCTGCTGTCCACCTGCCCCATCTCCCGCAGTGCCGCCCGCTCGAGTGTTTCACACCCGATCTGAAGTCGATCACACGCATGGTAATCGGATTGCCAGCTAAGCAGCGAATAGAAGCCCGATCCGTCGACCGGGGGGATGCGGTACAGGGGTACCGGACGGCGGCATGCGCCGCATCGCAGCGGTGATTCAATGTCGAGAAAGGTGGTGTAGAGGATAAACGTCTTCTGCTCGATACAGGCACACGGTCGCGTCGACGCATCCTCGTCTTCGCCGATGATGGTCAATTCCGGCTCCGGAATACCGGCGGCAAGAAGCCTTTCCACGGCCTGTTTGACATACGTATTCGCATGCGATGAGTCGAGAGCCCCGAACTCCGGCAGCATCACCTGCCGGTGAAACGTGCGATCAACGCGTACGAGCGGGGTATCGCATCCGTAAATCTGCCCATTCTGCAACCAGGCAGCGGTGAGGCTCCAGATCAGGCTTGACACCGTTTCCAACTCCACCCCATCCGGCACCCGAAATGTCAACTGCGCCGCATACATCCCACCCGCCTCCTGCTTCTCATATCGCCATCAGGCCTGTTGCTACTAATGATGCCGTGCCAATTCCTGTAATGCAACCAAAACGATGTCACACACCTACCTAGTCGCCCGCGCCCCCACTATCCCCTCAAACAACCGCACATTCTCCACCAACTGCCCCGGCTGCTCTTTCGGGTAGATGCCCACGCAGACGGCGTCCTGCGGGCGCAGGTGCTGGCCGACGTAGGCGTAGGCCTCTTCCGGCGTGTTACGGCCGGCGGCCAGAATCTTGTAGTGGATGGCCGGGCGGTTGAGCGGGGCGATGGTCGCCGTCATGCGGTCGCGGTCGTCATGGTGGAACCATTCCTTCGTGCCCGCCACGTGCTCGGGATTGTCGGCGCGCGAGGTGGGGTTGTAGTAGCAGCACATGTAGAAATCAACGTCCAGGTGATCGTTCGCCCACTGGAATACCGCCGGGTTGTGCGACGCGATGCCCGCCGCCAGCCCCGCGTCGCGCATCTTCGCGATGGCGTCCGGCAGCGCGGCCAGTTCCCCCTGCGCGTACAGGTAATCCATCACCCCGCCGTGGATGTAGCACGCCTTCGCGTTGCCGTTCACCGCGTTGAGGATGCCCCGGTCAATCTCCCCCACCTGCGGGCACGTCTGCGCCACCCAGTCGATGGCGCCGCCCTCGTCCCAATACTCCAGCAGCAGGCGCATGATGTGGAAATCCGCCCGGCTGATCAGCGTGCGCAGCCCCAGCCCCTCCGCCTCGCGCAACACCGCCTTGATGCGCGCAACGGTGAAATACCGCTTCATCTCCAGGTCGCGCTCCGACCCCTGATGCGAAAACCCGCTAAACGGATTCCCCCCGACAATAAACCGGCTGACCGTCAACGATCCAAGCTGAGTAGTGTGGGAAAACATGGCACGCCTCCAGATCATGATAACGGCGCCGGAGCTTCATGCCGTTTCCAGGCGCTGTCCAGATATTGTAGCAGTTTTTCGTCGATGTGTGCCGCGGCTTCCGGTGCCGAGAACGCGGTGCCGTCACGCAGCAGCGGAATGACATCCTCGCAAAACGGCGGGTAAGCGCATTTCGCCAACACATTCTCACGAAAAGCCGTTGCCGTCACAACCGTCTGCTCAGCGGTCATATACTCGACGAACGTCGCGAGGATGGTCGCGGTGTCCGGGGTAGCGTGCCGCAGACAAAAATCGAGATCGAATAAGTCGCGACCCTTTCGTCGTTGAAATAAGGCGCGCAGTTTGGTACCGAGCAATTCTTCCAGGGAAATGTCGTGATTTCCGCTTCCCCGGTGAACCATGTCGATGCGACACGCAGCCGGCGCGACGTTAATCCTCGATATGAGACATGCTCGCGAGTGTTGATCTCGACTTTGAGCCGCAGGGAAACCTGGGCATTGGATTCCGCCGGAAAACGATAGACCAGCCGGGATGAATTCTGTTTCAGGCGATATGACGGCATGCCAAGCCATGGGTCCAGCACCTGGTGAATCCTATCGAGCAATGGACCAATCGGTTCACCGGTCACCTGTACAAGGTCGATATCTTCAGAATAGCGGGTAGCGGGCACCACATGTAATTTATACAGCGCCGTGCCACCGCGGAACGCGAGCTTCGCGCGGATATCGGTATCCTGAAACAAACTGACCAGCGCCCGGCTGATAAGCAAATCCTGCTCGATCATATCGGGGTGCTGCCAGGGAGCGGCATGTCGCCACTCGGTGATGAAGGCTTGTGGAATCATACATCAGCCTCAATGTCAACGTTGACCAGCACCCGCCACCGGGTGTCGCGCATGCCATCCGGCGGCAATTGACGCCAGAGTGGTTGCCAGTTCCGACGCAACGGCGCGAGCACGGCATGCAGCGCAGCGGTCTTCTCGGCCCAGCCGCAGTGATCGAACAACCAGCCGACACGCTGTAAGACGGCGATCTCGCCCCCTTGAGCCGGCAACGCCGCCAGCTCCGCCGCATCGATCTTCTCTCCGAGCTCGCAATAAATAGTTGCGGCTATATCTGGCGATGGGCACGCCGGCGGATACCGCAGCAGATCATAGGCGGTCATCGCCGGTGTGCTCACCTGGTAGTAGCCGACCGGTGATTGCCGCCGTTCAAACGCGGATGCCTCGATCTGCTTTTTGTAGAAGAAGACGATCTGGTACCCGTCGCGACGCAGGGCGGGACGGTATTGGTCAGCGATAACCTGCACCTGCTGCGGCTTCTGATGCGCGGCGCCATGCAGCATGGCTGCCGTCAATCCGCCAAGATAATACCGGGCATCAGTCCAGCGCATCCAGGGATCGATAAACCATTCCACGGGCAGATAACCACGACCGCGATGTTGCGGGTCGATAATCACGAAGAAATCGCGCTGTGGCGAAAACACCCATCCCTTCTTCACCAGGCGATACAGCGCGCGGCGGGCACTGTCGTACCCGCCAAGTAGCGACGCCACCTCATCGATGGGAAAGGTGATGCGCCCCCGACCGAGGTAGTCAATGATGATATCCTGCGCATGTTGCATAATTATTCAAGATAAATGCAAAAATATATGCATTATCCAAGACGATTATGCATCATGGATCCCCACTTGTCAAGCCCCGCTCCGTCACCCCACGTCGCCCCTTCTTTCAGTCCAGTGTATTCTTTGCGGCTAAATCCCGTCCCCCAACTCACTCCGCCGGCGCCACCACCACCTCCTTCGGCGGCGCGGGTGGCGCGGCGGGGGGCACGCGGCCGTCGAACACCAGCACGCCGCTAGCCACCGGGCGCAGCCACGCGCCGAGCGGCGCTGTGACGGCCGCCGGGGGGATGGACGCGCCGGTGGCGTCGACGCCCAGCGCCATGCAGGTGCTGCCGCCGCCGTCCAGGTTCATCGCGTCGGTAGCGCCATACGCTTTCAGCAGGCCGGCCAGTTCCTCCAGCGTGGCGCCGCCGCCGTACGGGCCGGGCGCCTCCACCGCGGCGAGGAGCACGTGGCCGTTGGCGGTCAATCCCAGCGCGGTGCGGGCGGGCCGCCCCAGCGCGATGTCGCTGCGGAAGCGCTCCGCCGTCGCAGTGTTGTCCACCTTGCCGTCCCGCAGCAGGCGCGGCCCCGCGCCCACCGCGGCCGGGTGCGCGTCCCACGCCGGCTCCACTGCCGGCACCACGGCCATCGGTGCCCCCGGCTGCAGCAGCGCGTCCAGCGCCGTCGCCCGTGCCCCGCGCAGCACCAGCCCGAAGTCGCGCCGGTTCAGCGGCAGCGGCGTCGTGCCGCGCACCGCCACCTTGCCGTCGCGCACCACCACCGTCAGCCCGTCGGCATTGGCCGGCGTCGCGGCAAAATTCATCCCCGACACCACCACTGCGTCGGGCGGCGTCGGCGTGGCGGAGGCGTCCAGCAGGTCGGCAGCGTCATGCACCGTGCCGTCGGGCAGCGTCACCCGCCATGCCCCGCGGGGGTTGCCGAAAATGGGCGGACCAGCCGCCGGAAAGGCCGCGCAGGTGCGCCCCCACAACGGCAGCGATGCCACCACCCCATCGGCCTTCAGCAAACCCACCGGCCGCGTGCCCTCGAGGAAATAGCCGCCGTTCACCGCCGCCACCGCCCCCAGCCGCGCCGCCATGGCGTCTACCCGCTCGCGTTCGCCCGCCGCCGCGGCGACGGTGATGCGCATTTGCGGATCGGTCGCGTCGATGTCCAACAGGTGGGCGATGAGAAAGCCGTCGTCCGTCTGCCGCTCCAGCCGCGTGTAGCTGATCGCCGGCGACAGCGCCCGCTTCTCCTCGATGGCATATCGCTTCAATATGTCGATGACCACGCGGAACGGCTTCTCCACTTCCGCCGGCAGGCTGAAGACCTTCACCTTGCGCGCCTTCGCCAGCGACACGGTAATCAGCGCCTTGCCCGCCTCGTCCGGCGTCACCGCCACGCCGGTGGCCACCGGGTCAGTGATCAGCATCACCGGAATCGCTTGCGCCAGCGGCATGTCCAGCGCGACGATGGCCGCCTTCGGCGTCGACTTATCGGTAAACGCCACCGTCGTTGGCACGTCCACCACCACCCGCACGCTCTCCGCCGACGTGGAAAACCGCACCGCCAGCGCCGGCGCCCCCACCTCCCCGGCGGCGAACACCTGCACGGCCATAACCAGACTGAGCAGCACGACTACGATGCGGGTCATAACGAATGATACCTCGGTTGATGGGCATTATACCCCAATCGTCCGCGTTTGTAGTACCCGGTCTTTCCCCGGCACGCGACTTGATGTATCATATCATCGGAAGCAACAGAAGCGGTCGCGCGACTCGGGATTATCACCCGAGGAAATCGGAAGGTATCATGACGAGACCCGTATTGGTGAAGATGCTGCGCCTCCTCCTCCCCGCCATGCTCATCGGAAGCTGGCTCCTCCCCATGTGCGCGCAGGCCGCGTCCGATCCGCAAATCGATAACGTGCTGATCTGGATTCACACGCCGGCCTGGAAACTCGCTGGCGCGGTGAAAATGCAAGATACGGCAAAGATCGTAACGATCACCAAGACGAACCCGGAACTGCTCAATTACCAGGAGCCGAAATATGGCGTGACTCTGCTGATCTGGGCTGTCGGCGTCGAGAAATACCGGTCGGCGGAAGCCTTGCTGAAATGCGGGGCGAATCCCAACATCGCCACCACCTGTGGGGGCGAAACCGCGCTGTTCGTGGCCGCAAGTTATTCCTGGGTCGACTTTTGGGCCAAGGAAGATCCTCGCTATGTCAAGCTGCTGCTCAAATACGGCGCCGACCCAAATATCACGTATCGCGGTGGTGATCCGGAAAATAATATTGTAGAGCCGGGTGCCAGCCCGCTCATGGAATCCATTGGATGTGGCATGCAGAAGACCAGAGCACTCGTCGAAGGCGGAGCAGATATAGATTATCAGACGGCGTCTGGTAAAACTGCTGCGGTTGTGGCATTAGACGCAGGCAGTATCAATGTTACAGAAGATCAAATGGAATATGCGTATTTCATAATTGTGGAAAAGAAGGCAAAAGTTACCGCGCCGTATTTTTTGGGCAGATTATTCCCTGCATCGACCAAAGATACAGAGAAAAAGTATTACCCGGTAGATATCCTTCGGGACTGGATACCAAAGTTAGCGTCAAAAGGTCATGCCATGAAAATGAAGATCGTGGAGGAATTTGCCCGGCAAGGGGTCGACTATTGGAAAACCCCAATCCCAGAACGGCGCCTGGAACAAATCAAGAAAATCTATCCGGATACCTGGCAGGAGTATATCAAACAATACTGACATGGCAGAATGCGGCAACAGGGCATACTCCTCGTTGCACTGGTAACACCCTCACCCCTTCTGCCGGCTGCGCTACCAGCCACCGATTTCCCCCCTCTCCAGCATGGGGAGGGGGCAGGGGGTGGGGGGGCGAGTAGGCACCCCGTCATCGTATACTCACTTTGCGAAAAAACAATCCTTTTTCGTCTCTGCCGGCTTCAGCCGGCTTCACGCAGCCCCCGGCTTGGGCCGGGGGCCGATCTGTAGGCGCCGGAAACCGACTACCCCCTATTTCGCAAAAACCGCATGATTCGGGGGGTAGTCGTCGGGGGGTAGTCATCCGGCAGGAACACCCGCTCCCCCCACCGAACTAACCGGGCAGGAGTGTTGCCATGGCCTACACCATACGCGAGATTACCCGCGCCCTCGACCGCCTCGCCCCGCCGGCGCTGGCCGAGAACTGGGATAACGTCGGCCTGCTCGTCGGCGATGCCGCGCAGCCGGTGGAAACGGTCGTCGTTGCGCTCGATGCGTCTCCCGCCGTCCTCGCGCAGGCGGCGGACGCCGGCGCGGGGCTGGTGGTCACCCATCACCCGCTCATCTTCGCCCCGCTGAAGCGCCTCACCGAGGACGGCGGCATCGGCACGCTGGTTCGCCAGTTGGTACGGCAGAATTGCGGCCTTTACGCCGCCCATACGAATCTCGACAGCGCGCCCGGCGGCCTCAACGCCTATGTCGCCAAGTTACTCGGTTTGCGCGACACGCGCCCGCTCATCCCATCGAGCGCCCGCCCGCTGCTCAAGCTGGTGGTGTATGTGCCGGAGGCCCACGTCGACGCCGTGCGCGCCGCCATTACGGCTGCCGGCGCGGGGCACATCGGCAATTATGCGGAATGCACATTTGGCGCCCCCGGCACCGGCACGTTCCGCCCCGGCGACGCGACGCATCCCTACATCGGCACGCCGGGTGAGTTGGAGAAGGTGGACGAAGTCCGTCTGGAAACCGTGGTGCCGAATCCGGCCCTCGGCGCCGTCCTCGCCGCCATGGCCGCCGCCCACCCGTATGAGGAAGTAGCCTACGACCTGCTGCCGCTGGAGAACGCCTGGCCCGACGCCGGCCTCGGGCGCATCGGCACGCTGGACGCGCCCACCACCGCCGGCGCATTCCGCGACCGCGTGGCGCAGGTGCTGGGCACCGATCGCCTCAGTCTCGTCGGCCCCGCCGATCGCCCCGTGCGCACCGTCGCCCTCTGCACCGGCAGCGGCGGCGACTTCCTCGCCGCCGCCCAGTCCGCCGGCGCCGACCTCTACCTCACCGGCGAGGTGAAGCACCACGCCGCCCTCCTCGCCCGCCAGGCAGGGCTCGCTGTCCTCGACGCCGGCCACTACCCCACCGAACGCCCCGCCGTCAACCTGCTGGCCGGCTACCTGGAGTGCGAATGTCCCGGCCTGACAGTGATTCGGGCTGCTGAATCGGACCCGTGGGGATAAGTGATGCGCCAGAACAGCAATTACCTCTTCCACCAGATAGCTCCCCTCTCCTGATAGGGGAGGGGCAGGGGGAGGGGTCCGCGCGACCGTCGCCGGCACCAGAAATACCATCCCACGTCGCTACGTGTATCGAAAGTCCGGCATCGCATATTTAGAACTCAATATTGACAAAGAGACCGGGGGGTCTTGATTCCCACATCCGACATCCCACATCCGACATCGCCCCTCCCCTTGCCGGATGACGCATCCCGCGCTAACATAGAGCGTTAAGGAGATCAGTATGGCGGTCACCGGAAATCTGCACCCATTCATCGCGCGTCAGGCGCAACAGGGGATGCCTGTATTATCATTCCTGCAAGAGCGCTTTACCGATGTGGAAAGCTGGGGCGTGGAGGTGCGCGACTACCTGCGCTCGCTGCTACTCTTCGCCCCCGAGGCGGCGCCGCTGAGTCCCGAACTGACCGACCACGTGGAATATCCCGAATACGTGCAGCAGAAGTGGTATATCACCGCCGCCCCCGGCGAGCGCATGCCCGTCATCCTGCTGCTCCCGCGCGACGTCGACGGGCCCGTGCCCGGCATCGTGGCCCTGCACGACCACGGTTCGCTATACTATTTCGGTAAAAAGAAGCTCATCGAGGAAGAGAACGAACCGGCGATGCTGGCCGATTATCGCCGGCTCTACTATGATGGCGCGCCCGTCGCCAACGAGCTGGTGCGCCGCGGGTACGCGGTGGCGGTCGCGGATGCCTTCTACTTCGGCGAGCGCCGTCTGGTGGTGCCCCCGCCGCCCGCGCTGGAGCACGATTTCCTCCTCGCCGCCGAAGGCTCCGATCACTGGGTGGAGCTGCTCAACCGCGTCTCCGCCGAGATGGAAAGCGTGGTGGCGAAGTCCCTCACCTGGGCGGGCATCACCTGGCCCGGCATCCTCGCCTGGGACGACATGCGCACCGTCGACTTTCTGCTCTCCCGCCCCGAGGTGGACGGCGCGCGCCTTGGGTGCGTCGGCCTCGCCATGGGCGGCATGCGCGCGGCCCTGCTCGGCGCGCTCGACCCGCGCGTGAAGGCGGTGGCGGTGGTCGGCTGGATGAGCACGCTGGCCGACATGCTCGAGGAAAAGGTGGTACTGAACTCCTGGGCCAACTTCATCCCCGGCCTCACCCGCGTGCTGGACTGGCCGGACGTCGCCGCGCTCCACGCCCCCAACCCGCTTCTCGTGCTGCAGGGTGGCCAGGACCCGCTCATGCCGCTGGAAGGATTCCAAAAGGCCGCCGAGCGCCTGCGCGCCATCTACGCCAAAGCCGGCGTCCCCGGCAGCCTCGACATCCGCCTCTTCGACCTCCCCCACACCTTCAATCGCGACATGCAGCACACCGCCTGGGAATTTTTCGCCGAAACCCTCGCGTAATGCGGGACTGACCGCGAATCACCCGCAAAAAAATATGTCGGGAGCGCTCACGGATCAATCATGCTGATCCAAACGCTCCCGACAATGCTCAGTAATTCGTAGTCTGTCCCGACTTACGCCTACGCTATTCAGCATTACGTCCACTGCAGCGTCTTCTTCAAAACCGCCTCCCCCTCGTCCTGGCTGCCAATCCCCCACACGCCCAGCCACACCCCTTCAGGACGCAGGTTGGCCATGATGGTGTCCAACTCGCTCACGTCGATCGACAGTTGGATGCCCTTGCCGGCGGCCTGGCACTTCTGGTAGACGGGAATCCAGTCGCTGGCGCGGCCGTTGCCGGCGCCGTAGACCCACTGGATGGCGTTCAACTCGGGGATCGCCAGCAGGCTGTCCAGGTGGCACAGCGCGTTGGGGCCGTCCAGGTGGTAGATGGAGGCTTGCAGGCGCCGGCATTCCTCGGTGATGCCGGGCAGGAAGAATTCGTCGAACATCGCCGGCGAAATCATGCAGGAGAAGTCATTGGACGGCACATACCACTTCTTCGACGACACCACTCCCGCCCAGGCGGTGCAGGCCTGGCCGGCGGCGTGCAGGCGATGGTAGAAGCGGTCGAAGACGTCGAAATAAACCTCATACGTGTAGGCGAGGAGCTGCTTTACCTCCGCCTGCGCGTCAATCATGTCCATATTCAGGTACAGCGGGTCGCGGAAGGCGACAAGGGCGTCCGCACCGGGGTGGAAGTCGGTCAGCCCGGTGTAATACAATCCCTTCCCTGCCTCCAGCAGCGTCTCGGTCAGCCGCCACATCGCCTGGTAGTAGGGATTATCTTCAGAGAAGTGAATCTGGTCGACTTCGCGCCAGTCGTGCAGGTTCGCCACCGCCCACGAGGTGCCCTCGGTATATTCCAGCTCGGTGCCGAAAAATGCGCTGAAGATTTCCGGTCCCAGGTTCGGGCAGGCGGTGGGCAGCGCGTCGCCCAGGTATTCGGTGTTCAGCGCGCCGGCGCGGGCGCAGTCGGCCACGTAGTCGAAATCGAACCAGCGCTCGCGGTGCGAGGCCCAGTTCTTCTGCGCCGGCCACGCCGCCTCCGACTGCGCCTTCCCGCACGCCATCACCACTACCGGCCGGTCGATCACTTCGCGCTGCCAGAACGCATCGTGACGCGCGATACGCTGTTCCCAATCGGGAATCCGCTCCAGGGGCATCAGGGACGACATGGCTTCGCCTCCACGGTGGATGAAATCGCTGGCAAGTATAACAGGCGGGCGGGCGAGTGACAATCATCCGCTCGCAATCGTTATCGCAAGTCGAGCACACCCCAGTCGACCGCTACGCAAACATCCGATTGACAAAAACCGCCAACTCGGCTATACTCCCGCTGTCCCTGGGAGCGCGGATTTTCAATCCGCACGCGTATAGGTCAAGTCACCACCAGAACCCGTTCGTAGTGAGCCACGCAGTCGCAACGGAGTGGCGTTCGATCTGGCACACCGCCACCGTCCTATCGCCAACCATGCATCCTGGCAACCAAATACCCACCCCGCCAGTATTGGAAGGACGACTGAATCTAACCAGCCGTTTCAACGACTGGGAATAGAATCGGATCTCGAAGCGACTACTAGTCTGACAAAATGAAGATGCGTAGAATGCCGCGCCGTGCTAAGGGTGCAGCTACGACGGCAAAATCATTTTGACGGAGTACTACCCCCTTTTTCACAAAAAACATCAACATGTGGGGGTAGTCGTCGGGGGGTAGTCATCCTGGGCGGTCAATCCACCCGGTAATGCACGCCTACGCTCGCCTGGTTGCGCAAGGCGGCGCCGGCGATGAGTTCCGCCACTTCGATGGCGTTGCGCAGGCCGACGAGGGCGTCGGAGAGCTTCGTCTCGCGGTAGAAGTTTTCGATGCGGTGCGAGAGGTAGTTGAGGTCGGCCACCGCGCGGGTGAGGCGCTTGGAGGTGCGCACGATGCCGGCGTAGTTCCACATGATGGTGCGAATGGTCATCCAGTCCTGCACCACCAGCGCCGGGTCGATAGCCTCGGTCAGGCCGGTGTCGTGCCACGCGGCCACGTGCTCCAGGCGCGGGTCGGGCGGGGTATCGATGGTGGCGGCGGCGTCGAGGCCGGCCTTCGTGCCCCAGGTCACCGCCTCCAGCAGCGAGGTGCTGGCCAGGCGGTTGGCGCCGTGCACGCCGGTGCAGGACACCTCGCCCACGGCGTAGAGATTCTGCACCGAGGAGCGGCCGCAGGTATCCACCTTCACCCCGCCGATGCAGTAATGCGCGGCCGGCACCACCGGGATGGGGTCGCGGGTGATGTCGATGCCGAAGTGCAGCAGCTTCCGGTGGATGGTCGGGAAGCGCGTCGTGATATCCAGGGTGATGCCGGACAGGTCGAGCAGCACGTATTCCGAGCCGTCTTTCAGCATCTCCTCCCAGATGGCGCGGGCGACGATGTCGCGCGGGGCCAGCTCGGCCAGCGGGTGGTAACGCTCCATGAAACGCTCGCCTGCCCGGTTGCGCAGCACCGCGCCTTCGCCGCGCACCGCCTCGGAGATGAGGAAGCGGTTGGCATCACGATGGTAAAAGGCGGTGGGGTGGAACTGGATGTATTCCACGTTGATAAGGTCGGCGCCGGCGCGGCTGGCCATCGCCAGGCCGTCACCCCGCGCGCCGGTGGGGTTCGTGGTGTGCAGGTAGATCTGTCCCAGGCCGCCGGTGGCCAATATGGTGCGCCGCGCCAGCACGCGATGCACGCCGCCGCTGCGCTGGTCCAGCAGGTAGGCGCCCAGGCACACCGTGGGCTCGTAAATGTCCAGCGGATCGGTGGAATGGTGCGGCAGGGTGATGAGGTCGACGGCAGTGTGGTTGCGCCAGATGGTGATGCCGGGATGCTCCTGCACGCCCTTCGCCAGGCCAACGGCGATGGCGCGGCCGGTGGCATCGGCGGCGTAGAGGATACGCCGGGTGGAGTGCGCCGCCTCCTGTGTGTATGCCAGGTCGCCGTCCTCCAGCGTGAAGGGCACATGCAGGCGGTTCACCAGCAGGTCATACACCAGCGGCGGGCCGTCCACTGCCAGTTGCTGCACCGCCGGCGGCCAGCTCAGCGCGTTGCCGGCGGCGATGACGTCCTGCTCCAGCAGCGCGGCGGAGTCTTCGGGTCCGCGGGCGATGATGCCGCCCTGGGCTTCCGCGGTGTTCGATTCCAGCAGGTCGCCGGACTTCGTCACCAGCAGCACCCGCGCGCCGCGGTCCGCCGCCGCCAGCGCCGCGGTGCACCCGGCGCCGCCGCTGCCCAGCACCAGAACGTCGTAGATATCCGTGCCCATGGCTGATGTCTCCTGAATGCGCAATAGTATAGCACGGAAGCGCCGGTGGGGAAACCGCGACTTGACATGCACCGCGCCCCGGTCCGGGGGTGGACCGGGGCGCGGTGGGCCTCCCTGGCGGCCGATCAGGCGGCGGCGACCGCCTGCAGTTGCTCGATCTCGTCGTGCGCCAGCACCTGCTCCAGTGACAGCAGGATGATCAGGCGCTCGCCGATTTTGCCTACCCCGCGCAGGTATTGGGCATCGACCGATTGCACCAGCGGCGAGAGCGGCTCGATCTGGTTCGCCGGCAGGCGCAGCGTCTCGGTGACGGCGTCAACGATCATCCCGATCAGCGCGCTGTCTTTCTCGACCACCACCACCCGGCTGGCCTTCGTCGCGTCGACGGCGGGCAACCCGAACCGCCGGCGCAGGTCCACCACCGGGACGATCACTCCGCGCAGGTTGATGACCCCTGCCACGTGGGCCGCGGCGTGCGGCACGGCGGTGATGTCTCCATAGCGGATGATGGTGTTGACCACGGCGATGCTTACGCCATAGGACTCGTCGCCCAGGCGCAGGATCACCAGTTGTTCTTCATCCAGATCAGTGTATTGATCCGTAACGAGTGTGTTCATCGGTGCCTCCTCGTTCGGTTACATCCGGCCGGCCAACTGCGCCGCGAAGGCGCCGTTGCCGGAGGTCTGCAGTTTGCCGTTGCTTTTACCGTTGCTTTTGCCGTTGCCGCCGCTTTTGGCCGCCGGCTGGTCGCCGGTGACGGTGAAGGTGGCCAGCAGCACGCGGGTGC
>CAZPYA010000086.1:0-23906 GCA_964590255.1 uncultured bacterium | reverse complement strand
GCGGCCCTACGCCGCCCGACCATTCAGGCGGTGGGATGTTGAGCGAAAGTCCTGCGGCAATAAAACGGGCAATCAAAATGCCAATAATACGTTTGCGTTTATCGGATTGCTTTTGCATTAATGCGAGGCAATATAAAAAGAAAACAATGGAAGCGGTGAGAAAGAATACGAGTGATATCCAATCCAGCCACAGCGCCAGTCCGATCATCTTGAATGGCATCGATTCCTGCACGACCCGAAGCATCTCGGGATCATCAATGACGAGGCTGGGACCGTATCGAAAGTTATAATTTGAGTATAGACTTACAGCATGCCCAAATGCCACAAGTAAATCAGCTATCGCGAAGAAGAACAACAACATCGCCGCAATCGTCAGCGCGGTTGGTCGCTTCAGCGATGGCCGTAACGGCGGTGTCGGCGGCACCAGCGCCGTATATTCTGGTTTTTGTCGTTCTTCGGTCATCGGGTGGTGTCCTTTCCTGGTGGTGGGCTGGGCGCGGCTCGCGCCGGCTTCCAGACTTGCTGCTGTCTTTACACCGTCTCTTTCACCTCGATCACCGCTTCATTTATCTGCGGCAACGCCAACTCATCATACTGAATATCAATCGGTATGGCATACCGCCCCGGTTTCGCGTCGGCGGGGATGGTGATGCGCAACGGCAATCGGCCGACCGTCTTGGCGGGGATGGTGGTGGTCGTTTCCGGCGTGTGGCCTCCCCCCCAGGCGCGGGGGAGGGCGGCGCGCACGGCGGCGGTGTGGGGCACGGCCGAGTGATTCGTCACGATGATGTCCAGGTGCGCGGTGGCGCCGGGGGCGCGGAACTGCGCGTAGGGGGCGGCGTAGACCCAGTAGTCGTCGGTGCCGTAGTTGGGGTGGTCCCAGGGGAAGAGGTTGCCGAATGTCTTCTCGCGCCGCGCAAGGTTGGCACGCATATAGGCGATCTCCTCGGCGGTGAAGTCGAAGGCCACTTCCACGTGCTGATTGAACAGGAGGACGGGCTGCAATGCCTCAATGATATCGAGGCAGCGGTTGTAGCCGACGCCGGCGCCGAGGAAGTTGCGGTTGTGCGCGCAGTAGTCGTCGATGCCCGCCGGGGTGAAAGAGTCGCCGACGAAGAGCAGGCGCTGGCCACGGCCCTCCACCAGCAGCGCGTCGTGGTACAGCGTCTGCCCGGGGAAATTGAAGGCGGTCAGGGTGAACTCATGCCACTGCCAGCGCTCGCCGTGGGCCGTCCAGTGGTCGACGGCGACGGCGATAGGTGAGACGCAGGTGAGGCGCCACGCCGACGGGTTGGTGACGATCTGCGCCACCGCCGGGTCGGCGATAACCGGGCCGCCGAAGCGCGCCGTAAAGGCGGCGATGCCGTCGATGTGGTCGTAATGGTAGTGGGTGATCCACAGGCCTTCCACTGAGGTGATCTCCCCGGCGTCCTGCCAGCGTTGGATTTCCGCGACGACGTCGTCGTTCACACAGTCGATGATAAACGCCGCGCCGCTTTCGCTGACGATGGCCCAGGTGGTGAGGTAATTGCGCAGAAAGTCTGGCGCCGGCTGCCCCTTCCGGATGGGCATCACGTTCGGCCCGTCCAGGTAGGTCGGAACCATCCGCGGGAAATACCAGCGCAGCGCGGAGATGGCGGCGAAGTCATCGTAGCAGACCTGCAACTGCGCCTGCAGCGCGTCGATGGCCGCCCTGGGATCGCCCATGATAACGCCATGCGCGGGCACGAGCACCTCCGCGCCCGCGTCCTGCACGCGGCGCAGCGAGGCGATCACCTGGTCGCGGGTGCCCATATAGCCGTGGTAATCGCCGACGATGTCGTTGCCCTTCTGCATGGAGGACAACTCGAAGACCTGCCCCGGCGCGTAGATAAGGTCGCCGGTGAAGGCCACCGTGCGGCCGTCCACCTCGACGAGATAAGACAGCGCGCCGTCGGTGTGCCCGGGCGTGGCGAGGGCGGTGACCGTCGCCGGTCCCCAGGCAACGGTGTCGCCATCAGCCAGCACGTGGTCCACGCGGAATCCCTCCGCCAGCATGTGGTGATGCGGACGCAGGTTGTCGAGGCCGTAATGATACTTCGGGTTGTCCCAGAAGGCCTGGGGGTTCTCGAACCACCCGCGCTCCGCCGCCGGCACATAGCTCACCGCGCCGGCCGCGATGGCGTCGTGCGCGCCCCAAGCCATCGCCCGGTGATGGTGCGTGAAGCAGATCCCCGCCACTCGCACCCCTTCCGCCGCCAGCGCCGAGATGGCCGCGCCGTCGCCGGCATTAATAAGCAGCGCCCGGTCGCCATCGCGAACGACGCCGATATTGACGGCGCCGTGGTGCACGGACAGGTGCGGGGTGAGGGTGGTGAACATGATGGCCTCCATTCACCCATTATTTCGCCCTTCAATTCCCACCCCCTTGCAGGATTTCGCCGTTGACGCCGAAATTGTCAAGGGAGAGGTGGGATGATGACTGAGCTGCATGCGGCATTCCGCGGTACACTGCGGGACCTGACCTGGAGTGAACCGGCGACGACGGCTGCGCCGGATGATTGTGACCTGGCGGCGATGGCGCGGCTGGCGTTGAATTACCTGCGACGCTCACCCGATCCAGTGCGGAATTATGAGTGCAAATTCTCGCTGGGGCCGTTGGGTATCCCGGCGCACGTGCCGCTCAGCCCGCCGAATGCCTACGGTTTTGACCCCATCTCGCTGGGCGACACCGACTGCCGCATGGAGTGGCAATACGCGCATATGCGCGCGATGACCGGCGAGGACGCGGAGGCGGTGGAACAGGCGGTGTACCGGCGGGTGCTGGGCTACCTGCGCGATGATAACCTGGCGTGGATCAACCCCGCGGCGTATATCGGGGAAGATATCGAAGGCGAGTGGGTGGGCACCTGGACGACGGCGAAGCTGCTCTATACGCTATCCGAGGCATACGCGCGCACTGGAGATGACGGCGCGAAAACACGGGCGCGGGCGATCTTCACCGCGCTGCGGGCGCTGGCGCAGTGGAACGGTGACCGGGCGTATTACCCGGGCATCGCGCCGTATCGGGACGGTGAGTGGCTGATGCGCGGCTGGTGCCAGACGCACGGGCGCAACTATCCGTTCATCGTCGAGCCGGTCGTGCGCTACTGGGAATGCACCGGCGACACTGAGGCGCTGAACTTCGCGCGGGCGGTGGCGGAGGGCTTCCTCGCCGGCGTGCAGCAACCCGAGCAGGGACCGCTGAAGATCGATCCGGAAACGGGCGCGTTCGCCGACCATGTGCACCTGCATACCCATGCGGCCTGGGGCGTGGCGCATCTCGGCGCCGTGCTCGGCGAGGCGCGCTTCCTCGACTGGGCGGAGCGCGTCTATCGCTTCGTGCTGGCGCAAGGCACTGATTTTGGCTGGTTCCCGGAATTCATCCCGCAGGGGGAGTATCGCACCGAAATTTGCGTGGTCGGCGACATGGTGAGCCTGGCGGCATGGCTGGCGCGCGGCGGCAAGCCTGAATACTGGGACCATGTAGATCGCGCGGTGCGCAACACGCTGCGCCGATCGCAATTCACCCTCACGCCTGCCTTCCTGGAGTTGTTCCATCGCGTGCACGCGGAGAAAGACGCGGCAACGGTTGCGGCGGCGGTGGAAGAATTGCGGGCGCTGGAAGGCGCGTTCGTCGCGCAAGCGTCTTTTGATGACTGGGTGAGCTACCCCGGCACGCTCGGTCAACCCGGCCTGTATGCCAACGGCATCCATATGATGGGCTGCTGCCCGCCGGAGGGGATGCGCGCGCTGTGGGAGGCCTGGTGCGGCACGGTAGCGGAGACGGCTGAGGGTGTCTTCGTCAATCTGCCGTTCTCGCGCGAGCATCCGGCGGCGATGGTGACGGCCGCGCCGTCCAGTGGTTGTCTGCGGGTGCAGGCGCGGACGGCGGGACGGTTCTTCCTGCGTCCGCCCGCCTGGGCGCCGCGCGATGCCGTGCGGGTGACGCGCAACGGCCTGCCGGCGTCGGTGCAGTGGGGTGGTCCGGCGGAGCGCTATGTGGCGCTCACCGTGCAGATCGGCGATGAGGTCGTCCTGACGCATCCGGTGCCGTCGTTGACCCAGACATGCGTGCCGACCAGCGTGCCCGGCCGCGCGGATCCGCTGACGGTGCGCTGGCGGGGCAACACGGTGCTCGGTGTTGAGCCGCGGGGGCAATATCTGCCGATGTTTACCGACTCATGCGTTGGCTAATAAAAATCGTCTGCAACTTCGCATGGGGGTGGCGAGTATTATCCTGTAGAACACAATTGATTCACACAGGGGGACACGATGAACGTTCGACAGATGCTGCTGCTGTTGATTGGCCTGTTGGCCGGCTCACTGGCGCTGGCGCAGCCGGAAGCCGGCGGAAAAGACCGTGTGAAAGGCGACCGCCCGGCGAAAGCCGCGCCGGCGGTGGTGACAGTGCAGGGCGAAGTGAAAGAGCTGCGGGTCGGCAAAGGGACCATGGCGATGACGATGATCGCTGTCGCGACCGCGGAGAAAAGCGTGCATGTGGCGCTGGCGCCGCAGGCGTTCCTCGACAACGCCGGGCTGAAGCTGAAAGTCGGCAACAAGGTGACGGTGAATGGCTGGGAGCCGGGACAGGCGAAAGAAGGCAAGCCGAAGATGCTCAATGCCCGCGACCTGGTGTTCGATGGTAAAACCTATAGCTTCCGCAACGAGAAGGGCCAGCCGCTGTGGAATGCAGTGGAGTTCCTGCCGAAGGTGACGATTGACGGCACCATCAAGGAGATCGTCACTCCGGAGCCGCCGCGGAAACCCGCGGCCGGCGACCAGCCTAAGCCGGCGGAGAAGCCGAAAGACAAGGGTCTGCGCGAGCCGGCCATCATCCTCAACACCGACAAAGGCGAGGTGACGATTATCGGCGTCCCCATGCAACTCGTCGAAAAGCTGGGCCTGAAGCTGGAAGTGGGCATGAAGCTATCGGTGGCCGGTTGGCATCAGGAGCGCGGCAAGCAGACCGCCGTGCTGGCGCGCACGCTCACCGCCGGCGAAAAGACCGTCACCCTGCGTGACGAAACCGGCAAAATGGCCGTGGAACCGCGCGGCGAGAAACCGGCCCGCGACGGCCGCGGCAAAGGGAAAAAAGCCGAGGGGAAATAGATCCCGTCGCGATACGTAACACCGACGGCCTCCGTGTTCGCGGGGGCCGTCGGTGTTACTGCTCACTGATAACCCGCTACAATTACTGACCACTACTTACTGCTCATTCCTCCTCCTCCGGGTCGGTCGGTAACGGCGGCTTCGGTTTCTCCTGCCCCTTCATCTGCTGCGGTGTCAGTGCCGGTTGGGTGAAGTCTTTCTCATTTTTCACATCGGGGATACTCCCCGCGAATGCTTGCGGACGATTGCCTTGAAACTGGGTGAGCGCTCCCGCGTCACGCATGGTCTCCGGCGTCATCTGGAAGATATTGCCCAGGATGAAGGTTTTCCGGCAGATAGGACTGATCTGCACGCCCACCGGTGCGTCGACGATGGTATTGCCGGTGATGACGGTGTGCGAGATGGCGGGGCGATTTTGCCCCGAAAAGCCCAGGCTGATGGCAGCGGTGACGGTTTCTGGATTGACATACGGTGATCGGGCATGTTGCGGTGCGGAAAATTTATTGCCGGCCACCAGCGTGCCAAACGGCACCGGTACGCGCCAGTAGTAGTTATCCGGTCGCGATTCCACGAAAAACTGTAGAAAGGTGCTGTCGAACCAGGAGTTAGTGATGCTCGTGTACCAGGAGAGGTTCACGTGCGGCTCGGTCGGCCAGAATTTCCTGCGTTCTCCCTTCGCGTCACGAAACGAGTAATCGAAAGCATTGAGGATCAACCCGCCGCTATTCGACATGCGGTGCGCGTCGATGATGCAGTTGATATCACCGCCGCAAAGAGGATCCACCATCGCCGAGTCATTAGTGTTGGCAAAGAGGCTGTTTTCGACGTGCATCCAGTCCATCACGTAGGTGCTGGTGGCGTCCGGCGGCACGCGCCACGGCTTATCGATGGTCAGGGTGTCGGCAGTGTTGCCGGTGATGAAGCGATACTGGCCGAAGCCTTTCCCCTGTACGATGAGCAGCACGCAGGCGGCGCGGCTTCCCGGTGCCCATGTCGCTTTGGTATCGGTTAGCGTGGTGTCTGTGCCGCCAGTGGCCTGGTCGATGCGCAATGCGGATTCCCAGCCATGGATGAGATACTGCTCTGGCGCCCCGGCCCAGGTGCCGGGGGGCGTGCCTTCGCAGCGATTCAGCCGCAGGTAGGTGCGCGTAGAGGGGAAGAGCAGGATGCGCCCGGCGCCGTCGTGGAAGACGTTGGAGTCGATCAGCGAATTGGTGCAGCGCAACTGGTAGGAGCAGATATCCATCCCCACCCGCGACCAGGTATTACCGATCATCTCCAGGTGGTCGATCCACAGGAAGTAGATGGTGCCTTCGATCTCGTTGTTATTGATGCGCACATAGCGGGCGTTGTGCCCGTATATCGTGTTTCCGCCAAACTTGAAGTCGCGTATGTCGCGGGTGCGGGGGTCTTCCTCCAGCGGGCGCAGGCGGCATTCAATGATCTCCACGTCCTCCACCGGTAGCTGGTCGCGCGGCGGCTCCATCTGCGGGCTGTTGCCCCGGCGCGATTCCACGCTGATGGCGCCGCCGTGCACGGTCAGATATGAGACGCCGGTGTGGTCGGTCAGGCGTATCGAGAAAATGCCGTCGCGCCCGGATTTCGCATCGATGCCCATGCCGCGCAATATGGTGTTCTCCCGCCCGGCGCCGCGCAGGGAGACGCCTGTCAACACGGTGATGCCGGTGGTCGCATACGTGCCGGGCGGGAAGTAGGCCACCCCGCCGCCAGCATCTGCCGCTTTTTTGATCGTCATGGCGATGGCTGCGGTGTCATCGGCCAGGCCATCGCCCTTTGCGCCGTCGTCGCGCACATTGAAGAGTTGTATGGCAGGTTTCGCCGGCGGCAGAATCTCCAGCGGTCCCACCGCCGCCCAGCCGAACTCGCTGCCGCGGCCGCTGTTGTAGTACAGGATATACTGGCCGGGCTGCGCGGTGGCAGGCAGGCGGAAGTAGACCAGCCGTGGATCTTCCACGCGCTGGGCGCGGGGCATGTTGTTCAGCCCGCCGTCCACCGGCCAGGCAATGGTACGCGCGGCATTTTTCAGCGCCAGGTAGCCGGGTTCCGGCGGCTTCGCGTTTTCCCCCACGCGGCGTAATCCGTACCCATACACATACAGCAACTCGCCGGACCGCGCCTGCGGCTGGCTCACCCAGAAAGGCCGCGCCGTGCCGAAGCGATAGGGGCGCGACCAGCCGTCGCGGTTGCGCGCCCACACGACGCACCCTCGCAGCCGCGCGACGGCGACGTGTTCTTCGACATCAAGCACCGGCACCTTGAAGAAGAAGCGGCCGGGCTCGGGGTCATGCTCGTCGCCGTTCAGCAGTTCCTCCGGCAGCGGAAAGTCGCGCTCGGCCGGCTCATGCACCACGTTCAGCAGGCGCTTGTCGTTGAACTCCGGCGCCCAGCACCACAGCGCGAAGCCCTCGCCGCCCAGGTTCTCGCCGGTGATGACGTGCGGCACGTTGAGCTCCGTGCGCTTATACAACTCAGCTACGGGGTAGTCAGGATGGATATAGCTGATCTCCGGCGGCGCGGCGACGGCGATGCCCCCCGCGAGCAGCAGGAGCAACAGGAAGCGGATGACTGGTGACATAACACACTCCCGGTGGGCGCGTCAATGCTGAATGATACGGTATTTTACCATATTTCCCCAGCAGTGCCGTGGCTTGCTGTAGCGAAAGCACGGCGGTACAATCAGGTCACAACAGGGGGCTGTTAAGATGACGATTTCAACGGAACGGGCGATGGTGCGTGAACTGGCGCGCCAGGTGGCCGAGTGTGCGGCGTCGGAGCGGAACCTGGCCGCGGTGCGGCGCTGGCGCGACGTGAATGCCCTGCGCCGGCCCGACCGCGCACCGGTCTACTGCCGGCCGGTGGGGTGTTGGGCGGAGCTGCTGCCCGAGGGCAGTCTCCTGTGCGCCGACCCCTGGCTGCGCGGGGTGGAGCGCGGCTTCCGGCAGAAGCTCATCAAGTGGGAGATCGGCGACGACGACCCGCTGGAGCCCTGCTTCCCGGTGGGCGCCGCATTTGCTATTGACCCGCCGAATTATTGGGGCGTCGAGGTCGGCCGGCATGCCGCGACGGAGGCCGGCGGCGCGTGGGCATACGATCCGCCGCTGAAGACGGAAGCGGATTTCGCGAAGCTAGCGATGCCGCGCGTCACCTACCTGTCCGACGAGACGCAGCACCGTCTGGAGCAGGCCGACGCCCTGCTTGGAGATATCCTTCCCGTGCGCCGTGCCTGCGACGCCCCGTTGGGCGCCACCCTCGGCACCGCCGCGGCCGACTTGCGCGGCCTCACCGAGATGATGATGGATACGGTGGATGAGCCGGAGCTGCTGCACCGCCTGATGGCCCACCTGCGCGACGCCACGCTGGCGGCCATGGACGCCGCGGAAGCGGCCGGCGTGCTGACGCCGAATAACATCGGCCCAATGATCTGTAGCGATCCCATCGGCCCCGACGGCCCGACCACCGCGAAAAACCTCTGGTGCATGGCAAACAGTCAGGAGTTTGACCAGATCTCCCCGGGCATGTGGGAGGAGTTCTGCCTGACCTACCAGATGCCCATCTTCCAGCGCTTCGGCCTGGTCGCCTACGGCTGCTGCGAGAATCTGACGCAGAAGCTGGACGGCGTGCTGTCCATCCCCAACCTGCGCATCATGGTGTGCAGCGCCTGGACGAACCTGGACACCCTCATCGAGCGGGTGGGGGACCGTTACGCCATCATGTGGCGCCAGAAAGCCAGCGACGTCGTCTTCGCCGAGGACGAACGCGCCCTGCGCGCCGCGCTGGAAGCCGGCATGCACAAGCTGCAAGGCTGCTATGTCCAGATCGTCCTCCGCGAACTGCAAACCCTTGCCGGCAACCTGGACCGCCTGCACGTTTGGACGCGCATCGCCAAAGAGGTGGCGGAGGAATATGCCTGATCTGTACCAAGCAACAGCACGGAGTGGAAAGTAGGCAAGCAGAGCGCAGCCCGCTCTGTAATCGGCGGGGCTGCGCTCTGCTTGCCTACTTTCCACTTCGTGCTATCTGTGTTGCCTGATCAGTATGCGAATTCGTCCGCCACTTCCATCGCCACGCGCATCCAATCGTCCAGCCGTTCCGGGCGGTTGTGGCAGGTGTGCAGGTCTTTCATGATGATCTCGACGGAACAGCCGCGCGTCTTCTCCAGCACGTCGCGCAGGCCGGCACGCACGTATTCCGGGTCCCACGTCTCGCCGCCGAGGATGGCGGGGTTGGGCTTGTAGCTGAAGACGGCGGTGTTGCCCAACGCCGCGGCGCCGGTCTCGATGTTCGCCCACGGGCTCATGGAGATGCGCCGCAGGTGCGGAATGTGCTTGCGGATGATATCGACTTTGTGGTGCAACGGCTCGCAGCAGCCGTAGCCGGCGAGGCCAAAGCGCGCCAGGTAGCGGGCCTCGTATTGCAGCGCGAATTCCTCGTGCATGGCGGGGGAAACTTCCGAGAAGATCTGCGTGGTGGCGTGGCCCCACATGTCCTTCGCGCGCACATGGCCGGTGAAGTCTGGCTGGGGCAGCAGGTCGGTGTAGCCCAGGCCGCCGGGGCCGACGCCGTTGTTGCCGTTGTTCAGATCCAGCGCGCCTTCGCGCTCCAGTGTCTCGTGGATGCCGATCATCCCCCGGGTCATGCGGTCCAGCGCGTCGTGCAGCCACTCCGGCCGGTCGTACATGTCCTCGAAGGTCTGCTCCAGCCCGCGCCACTGGATGAAATGGTCGATGATGGCGAACCAAGTCCAGGCATGCCCGCGCTTGACCACCGGGAAGATGCCGTCATACAGCTCGCTATGCATCTGGTACTGCCGTTCCGTCTCCTCCCAGTCCACCGTGACGGTGGGCAGGGTCATCTTCTCGAGGTCCCGCTCCTCCTTGAGCACCGGCTCGAAGTGCGCGGCGCCGAAGTAGTGGTCCGGCCGCGTCATCTGAATCTCCAGCCCCCAGCCGGAGATATGGGCGACGATGGGGGAGTAGGTGACCGATTCGAAGACCGTATCGCCGTTGAAATGCGCCCATGTGTGCAGCATGCGGCGCATGAACCGCTCGTGCTGGCGGCAGAACGGGTCCTGGCACTGCAGCCCGTCGTCCGGCAGCACTTCGTTCCACGCGTCGCATTGCAACTGCACCATCGGACGCACCGGGTCGAGGGCGTTCAGCCGCCGCCACAGTTCGGCCTTCTCGGCTTGCACCGGCAGCGCGCCGATCTCGGCCATCTGCTTCGCCAACTCGCGTACAATGGCGACGTCGGACTTCGGAAAGGTAACGCTCATTGAACTACCTCACGGTCGATTTGCGGAATACCGTTTGGTGAATTCGCCTGTGGGTGGGTAGTTCCTGCCGGGGGAGGCATGAACCACAGAGATTCAGGGGGTGCAGAGGGGAAAGAGTCGGGGCGTTCGTGAGAGCCACCCCGACGTTCATCTATGCAAGCCCCCTTCCAGGGGGCGTCGTTCGGTAGCCCGGCTATTTATGGCCGGGCGGGCTGTCCCGCCGCCGGTGTCGCCGGTGCCGCGGGAGCCGGAGTCGGTGCCGCTTCCGGCGTCCCCACCGCGAAGTCGAGCTGGGCGCGGGCGAGATTGGCCTGGAACTGTGCCTGGGCCAGCGCGGTGCGGGCCTGAGTCTGGGCCAGGCGGGCTTGTTCGACTTCGAGGAGGATGCCTTCGCCATACTGGTAGCGCAGTTGCGCGATCTCCAGCGCCTGGTTGGCGGCATCCAACTGCCGTCGGGCGGCGATGAGCTGCGCCAACGCGCTTTGCAGGTTCAGCGCGGCCTGGCGCACGTCCAGCGTGATGCCCAGCTCGATCTGCCGGGCGGTGGTGTCCAGTTGTTCAAGCTGCAGCTCCGCGGCCCGCAGCTCGGCCTGGGTGCGGCCGCCGTTGTACGCGGCCAGCGCGATATTGAGGCTGGCGGTGAGGCTGTCGCCGCCCATGAGGCCGCCGCTGCCGATGAGCGACTTGCCGTAATTGACGGAAGCACTGGCCAGCGGCTGCTGCTGCAGCCGGATGAGATCGATGGACGCCCGCAACTGCTGGCGGCGGAAGTTGATTTGCTCCAGCTCCGGGCGCTGGGCGATAGCCGCCTGCACCAGCGGCTCGATGTCCGACGGCGGCGCCGGCAGGGTGGTGGGGGGCGCCAGCGTCAGCGGCGCGCTGGACGGCAGCCCGAGCTGCACCGCCAGCGTGGCGCGCGCCAGGTCGGTGGCGTTTTCCGCGCGCAGCAGGTTCACCCGGGCGGCTTCCAGCCCGGCGGTGGCCTGCAACACGTCCAGCTTCGGCGCGGTGCCGGCCTCGAAGGTGGTCTGGGCCAGCCGCAATTGCGTCTGCGCTACGGTCACGGCGTCGGCGGCCACCTGCTGCAGTTGCTGGGCGGAGAGCAGCGAAAAATAGGCCTGGCGCACCTGGAAGGCGATCTGCTGGCGGGTGCGCGTTAGCGTGGTGGCGTTGACCCCCACGGCGGCTTGCGCCGCGGCGACCGGCGCGCGCCAACTGGTGGCGGGCCACACCGGCTGGGTGCCGCTGATGTTGATGCTGGAACCGAGCGTGTCCCCCAGGGAGATGGTGCGGTCGGGATTGCCGCCGGAACCGGGGATCGTCACCGAGCCCGGCGCCGGGTTATAGGTGGTCGATGAGACGACGTTGACCGATGGGCGGCCGCCGGCGCGGGCGACATCCACCTGCGCTTCGGCGATGCGCACGCTCTGCGCGGCGCCCACCACCGCCGGGTTGGCGCGCAGCGCGAAGGCTACCGCCTCGTCGACGGTGAGCGGCGCGGTCGGCGGCGCCGGGGTTGTCAGCGCGGGCGGCGCCGTCACCGGGGCGGGGGCCGGCTGCTGGGCCATCGTCGCGGCGAAGCAGACGGCAAGCAGACTGCACAGGGGCAGGGTCAATCGGTGGCCGGACATGCGCGCTCCTGACGGGACAAAGTCGATGCGGTTACCGTGATCTTTACAGATTTTCGCGAAAAATTCCGCGCAGCATCATTAAGATGTGGTATACTTTACAGCGGTTTCGCGGAGGCCGGTCGCCTGCATCCGCATATATTTCACACTTTTCATACCAAAACGTCAAGTGGGGGCTGATATTGCCCCTGTGGCTGAGTATCCGGGTTCGGAGGAGGCGCCATGTCACGCACCACATCACGCACCTCACCTTCTCCACGCCGGCGGTTGGTGACCACGCTGTTGGTCATCGGCGCCGCCGCGCTGGCGCTCGGCATCACCGCCTGGCTCACCTTCGGACTGGTCATCAATCCCCTCGTCCGCCTGGCCCACGCCGACGCGGAAGTGAAAAGCCTGGAGCGCGCGGTCGCCGAGCGCGAAGGCCAGGTGGCCAACCAGCAAGATGAGTTGACCTGGCGCACCTCCACCGCCGGCTCCGCCGCCATCCCCATCAGCAAGGGCTACGTGAAGCCCGGCGAGCACGCCCTGCGCGTGCAGGTGGTGCCGCCGAACCCGGCGGCCGCCGCCGTGGAAACAGCACCCGCGCCCACCCCCGCCGGCAACCAGCGTCTCTTCTGGGGCTCGCTCATCGGCGCCTTCTGCGCCGGTTTTCTGGTGCTCTTCGTCCGCTGGCGCCTCGCGCGCCGCCGCGCCGACGGCCGCACCCTTCGCTCGCGAGACCGGGTGGTGAAAGACCGCCACCTGAAAACAGCCGGCGAAGAAGCCTGACCGACGATCATCGACAAGCACACGGAGCGGGGCCACCCGCTCCGTTGTGGTTTGGTCGGAGGCGGCCTGGTTATCGTGCAGACCGGCGCTGTAATCGGCCCCCCTCCCCAGCCCCCTCTCCCAGGATTGGGAGAGGGGGCTGGGGGGGGGTGAGGGCGCACGCGGGAGCGCGCAACGACCATTGATAAACTTCTCTGATCGAGGAGTAAGAGTAAGAGATCCAACCCCCTGCAACTCCCGCCCCCTCCCCGCGTATAATAGCTATCCGGGCCAGCGTTGGCGTGGGGGGAACGAGCATGCGCATCCTGATCATCTGTCTGTGGCTGTTGTGCGGCGTGGCCGTGGTGTACGGCGCGCAGGGGTATCCCATCGTCGGCACCGGGCAGGCGCGCTGTTATGACGCCGCCCGCGAAATCGCCGCGCCACGGCCCGGGCAGCCGTTCTACGGGCAGGACGCCCAGCATCCCGGCGTCGCGCCGGCGTATACCGACAACGGCAATGGCACCATCACCGACCGCGTCACCGGCCTCATCTGGGTGAAGGCCCGCGGCGAGAAGGTGACCTGGGAGCAGGCGATGGCCGGCGCCACCGCCTGCCGCGCCGGGGGCCATGCCGATTGGCGCGCGCCGTCCATCAAGGAGCTGTATTCACTCATCCTCTTCACCGGTAGCGTCGGGCGCGGCGTGCGGTCCGTGCCGTTCATGCATGACACATATTTCGACTTTAAATACGGCGACCCGGCGAAGGGCGAGCGCGACATCGACTGCCAGGACTGGTCCGCCACCGCCTACCTCGGGACGACCATGGGCGGCGACGCCACCGTCTTCGGCGTCAATTTCGCCGATGGCCGCATCAAGGGCTACCCGAAGACGCGCCGGGGTCCGCACGGCGCGGCGTCCAACCGGCTGTATATCCGCTACGTGCGCGGCAATCCGGCGTATGGGAAGAATGACTTCCGCGACCACGGCGACGGCACCGTTACCGACCGCGCCACCGGGCTGATGTGGGCGAAGGCGGACAGCGGCGCCGGCATGGACTGGGGGGCGGCGCTGGCCTGGGTGCAGGCGAAAAACGCGGAAAAGTATCTCGGCCATGCCGACTGGCGGCTGCCCAACGCCAAGGAACTGCAGAGCCTCGTCGACTATGCGCGCATCCCCGCCATCGCCCCGGTCTTCACCTGTACGAAACTCCCCGATGGCGAGTATCCATGGTACTGGAGCAGCACCACCCATCTCGACGGCCCGCCCGAGCAGCCCGCCAGCGCCGCCGTCTACCTGGCGGTCGGTCGCGCTCTCGGCTGGACGCGCATGCCGCCCACCGCCGACCCGCGCCTGCTCGATGTCCACGGCGCCGGCGCCCAGCGCAGCGACCCCAAGCGCGGCAATCCCGCCGATTTCCCGTATGGCCGCGGCCCGCAGGGCGACGTCATCCGCATCAATAACCTCGTCCGCCCCGTGCGCGCGGCGATGTAAACCACAATCGCGAGTGATTCTCACGCCAAACACGCCGCAACCCTACCGGCCCGGCCGGCGTTATGCTATAATACGTAGAACTATCTCTCCCACCGCCCGGCACACACTCACCGGGCGGGCTCCAGGAAAGGGGATTCATCCGATGGTTGCTCTTCTTCGCCGGTTGTCGCCCGCGCAGCGCAGTCTCATGATTGGCCTTACGGCGCTGTTTTCAGTCATGCTCATCGTGGTCACGGTACGGGCACTGTATGCCACCTGGGGGACAGATACCTCGGTGATGCTCTCGGCAACGGTGCAGAAGATGCCACCGCAAATTACGCTGCAATGGCCGGCCGATGCGACGGCCACCAGCTATACCATCTATCGAAAAGACGTCAGCGCCACCTCCTGGGGCGCGGCCATCGCCACGCTGGCCGGCACGGCCACGTCGCATGTCGACGCGAATGTCGCTGTCGGCATGTTGTATGAATACAAAGTGCATAAAGCCGCGCCGGCGTCTACCGCGTTAGGCTTCGTGTGCAGCGGCATCGAGGCGCCGCTGGTGGATGATCGCGGGAAAGTGATACTCATCGTCGACAATAGCATGTCGAGTCCGTTGGCCAGCGAGTTGGCGCGGTTGGAAGAAGACCTGGTGTGTGATGGGTGGACGGTGCTGCGCCACGACGTGTCGCGCAGCGATACACCGGCCAGTGTGCGCGCGCTCATTCAGACGGACTACAATACCGATCCCGCCAACGTCAAGTCCGTCTTCCTCTTCGGGCATGTGCCGATGGTGAAGTCCGGGCAGATTTATCCCGACGGCCACACTGACCACAATAAACCCTGGCCGACGAATGCCTATTATGGTGACATGAATAGCGTCTGGACCGATACGGCGACCTATAAGATTGGGGATACGGTTGTCAATGCGCCCGGCGACGGCATGTTTGACCAGAGCTCCATTCCGTCGGACGTGGAACTGCAAGTCGGTCTCGTCGACCTGTGGAATCTCACGGTGTTTACCGGCAAGACGGAAACCGACTTGCTCCGCCTGTACCTGAACAAAGACCATGCGTATCGCCATCGCACGATGGTCTGGCAGAACAAAGGCTTCATTGACGATAACTTCACCACTATGTATGAAGGTTTCTCCGCCAGCGGCTGGCGCAACTTCTCTGCCTTCGTGGGGGCGGCCAACGTCGCGGCCGGCGACTGGACCGGCAAGCCGGCGACACCGTACCTGTTTGGATACGGCTGTGGCGGCGGCAACCCGACCGGCGCTAGCGGCGTCACCGACTCCACCGGGATGAACACAAATGATCCGGCGGTCTTCACCTTCCTCTTCGGGTCATATTTCGGCGACTGGGATTACGCCAACGCCTTCCTGCGCGCGGAATTAGCGACCTCGCAATACGGTCTCACCACCGCGTGGGCCGGGCGACCGCACTGGTATATTCATCATATGGCGATGGGCGAGACCATCGGGTATGGCGCGAAACTCTCGCAGAATAACAGTGGCAGTGTGTATCCGGGCGGATTCGGCGCACGGCAAATTCACGTCGGGCTGATGGGCGACCCCACGCTGCGCCTGTATCAGCCGGCTCCGGTGACAAACGTCACCGCCAAAGGCACGCTGGACGCGCTGTCGGTGGGTTGGACCGCGTCGCCCGACGCCAACGCCGGCTACCACGTCTACCGTGCCACCACCCGCAAAGGCCCGTATACGCGCATCACCAGTTCGCCGGTGATGGACACCGCCTACACGGATACCAACCCGTTGACCAGCGACAGTTATTACATGGTGCGCCCCATCGCGCTGACTACCACCGCCAGCGGCAGCTATTTCAATGCTGGGCAAGGTGCCATCGCCGCCAGCGAGTTGGTGCTGCTCACCAGTACCAACCGCGTGAGCGTGCACACCGACGGCAGCGAAGGCGACCTGGGCAGCCAGTACCCCTCGACCAGCGAAGATGGCCAGATCATTGCCTTCCAGAGTGATGCCACCACGCTGGTGGATAACGACACGAACGCGCTGCGCGACATTTTCGTCCGCGATCGTAAAACCCGCGTCACCACGCGCGTAAGTCAAAGCGTGGCGGGCGTGCAGGCGAACGGCGACAGTTGGGCGCCGGCCGTATGCAGCGACGGCGCGGTGATCGCCTTCGTGTCCGACGCGACCAACCTCATCGACGGCGAGGCGGACGCAAATGACGCCTCCGACATCTTCGTCGTCGACACCGCCAACGACACCGTGGAGCGCATCAGCGTGGGCCTGGCCGGCGCCGAGCCGAGCGGGGCCAGTTACAGTCCCGCCATCAGCGCCGACGGCAACCGGGTGGTCTTCGTCTCCGAGGCGGACAACCTGGTGGCGAACGACACCAATGAGGCGGCCGACGTCTTCCTCTACAACCGTACCACGCACGCGCTCACCCGGGTGAGCGTGACCGCCGCCGGGCTGCAGGCGGACGGCGCCAGCCGCGACGCGACCATTAGCGCGGATGGCACGAAGGTTGCCTTCGTTTCGCTGGCGATGAACCTCGTCGCCGCCGACACGAACAGCAATACCGACATCTTTGTGGTGAAGCTGAATGACGGCGCCATCACCTGCGTCACGCTGGCCACCGACGGCACCGCCAGCGACGACGGCAGCTTCCTGCCCGCGCTCAGCGCCGATGGCCGTTATGTGGCTTTCACCTCGCGCGCCACGAATCTGCTGCCCACGCTGGGCGGCGCCAGCGACACGAACGGCAAGCAGGACGTCTACCTCGCCGATCTCGGCGGCCTGAACGGCGCCACCATGACGCTGGTTAGCACCACCGGCACCGGCCAGGGCAACGGCGACTCCGGGCAGTATGGCGTGGATATCTCCGATGACGGCAACCGCGTCGTCTTCGAGTCGACAGCGCGCAACCTGGTGAGTGAAGATACCAATAACAAGAGCGATATCTTCATCTGGGTGAAGAATCCCCAAACCAAGGCTACCGGCATCACGCGCATGAGCATCTCTACGCTGGGTGACCAGGCCAACTCGAACAGCAGCCACCCGGTCATCAGCGCTGACGGCATCGTGGCCGCGTTCGACTCCCTGGCGTCAAATCTCGTGACGGATGATACGAATGCGGCCTATGACGTCTTTGTGCGCACCTACGGCGATTCCTATCAGCCCGACCTGTTGCTGTCGCCGGACGGCGCCCCTGCCACCTATCGAGGCGGCGGCCTCTACACCCTGAGCGAGGCGCAGACGCTGGACGTGTCGGCGAGTACCGGCGTAGCGAAGCATTTCTTCATGCAGCTCACCAATAACCAGACGAACCCGACCGCCACCTACACCCTCAAGGCCAGCGGTTACGATTCAGCCTCGGGCTGGACCATCGAGTTGACCGACTTGTCGAATAATAATCGCGTCAACGCGGTGACGCTCACCGGGGTGGGATACTCGGTGACGCTGGATCCCGGCGCCACACGCGCCTTCCAGGGCACGGTGAAAACCTTCGCGTCGTCGCCCGCCACGCCGGCGCTGGCGCTGGTGCTTTCCGCCACCTCCACCGACGATGTCAGCCGCAAAGACACCGTCATGACGCGGGTGAGCCTCACGCCCGACCAGACGATCCTCGCTAGTTCCAATAATGGCGCCGGCCTCACTGGCGACGACTGCGGCTTCAGCGCCGACGGCCGTTATGTCAGCTTTGTCAACGGCAACAGCATCCGGGTGCATGACCGCCAGACGGGCCTCACCACCCGCGTGGATACGAATAAGGACGGCACGGCGGCCGATCAGGCCAGCGGCGACCAGGACATCAGCGGCGACGGCCGTTATGTCATCTTCAAAACCACCGCGACAAACCTGGTGGCGGATAATATCAATGGCGTGCAGCAGATCTTCATGAAGGATCGCCAGACCGGCGACGTGACGCTGGTGAGCCGCGCCAACGGCGCCAACGGCGCGCCGGCGAACGCGCCGGCCGACAGCGCGGTCATCAGCGCCAACGGCCGCTTCGTGGCGTTCTCCTGCTCGGCGACGAATCTGGTCACGGTGCCCGACATGTCCGCCAACACCACCGGGCAGGTCTACTTGCGCGATCTGGTGGCCGGCACCACCACACTGGTGAGTAAAAACAGTGCCGGCACGCCGGAGAGCCAGGGCAGTAATTCCTGCGGCATCAACTCCGACGGCACCTTCGTCACCTGGCGCACCAACGCTACCAACCTGGTAGACCTGAACGGCGACGACCTGTTCAATGCCACCGACGACGGCAACAGCGAGCAGGACGTCTTCATCTGCGACGTGGTCACCGGCGCCGTGGAAATGGTGAGCGTCAATAAGACGGGGCTGAAAGCGGGCGATAAGCGATCCAGCAACAATTATCGCTCGCCGGTTAGTGACGACGGCCGCTTCGTGGCGTTCAGTTCCATCGCCACCGACCTCATCGAAGGCCAGTTGGCGAATACCGCCAGCAAGCGGCAGATCTTCGTGCGCGACCGCACGCTGCAAAAGACCTTCCAGTTGAGCGTGGGCGAAGATGGCCTGTCGGCGGCCGCTGACTGCGACCGCCCGACGATGACGCTGGATGGTCGCTACGTGGGCTTCGCCACTGCCACGGCGCTGCTGACGCTGGACAACAACAATAAGGCCGACGTCTACATCGCCGACCGCACGAAAGCCGGCGCGGCGGCGCTGGACCTGGCCAGCCTGCCCTACGACTATACGGCGGTGAACAAGAAGCTGAGCACCATCGATGCCGGCGACCCGTTCATCAGCGGCGACGGGCGTTTCATTTCCTTCGAGGGCACCGGCACGGCGGAGACGCCGTCGAATCTGGTTTCCTCGGCCTACTCGGGGACGACCGGTCAGCAGATCTACGTCCGCGACCGCTGGTCGCTGGCGCCGGACCTGGCCATTCGCAAGCTGGGCGATCCGGGCTACACCGGCGCGGGCGTCATCAACGCCGCGGGGACGAATCAGACGCTGGCGCCCATCCTCACCCCCACGGCCACCGGCATCACCTTCGACATTCAGTTGAAGAACACCGGCAGCACCACCGACGACATCACCGTGGTGGGCACGCCCGCCCTGCAGGGCTGGACGGTGGCATACAAGGATGCCGCCGACACCGACATCACTGACCAGATCACCGGCGACGGCTACCTGGCGGCGGATCTCGTCAGCGGCGGCGCGGTGACGCTCACCGTCACCATCACCGGCGACGCCTTCCTGCTGCCGCTCAGCCAGTATGACCTGATTGTGACGGCCATCTCCGGCAAAAACGTCGCCACCCGCGACCGCGTGAAGGCGGGGGTGCGCATTCAAGGCGCCGCGAAGGCGGACCTGCAGATTCGCACCGTGGCCGACGAGGCGTTCCTCGGCAACAACACCTATGATGACGGCACCGAGCAGACGAAGACCGCCTCCGTGCTCAACGGCAAGACGGCCAGCTACATCGTGCGCATCGAGAACGACGGCGGCAATTGCGACGACAGCTACACGCTGACGGCGGAGACGCTGGACGCGAATTGGAACCTAGTCTTCAAGCTGGCCGACGGCACCGACATCACCGCGCAAATCACCGATCCCGCTCAGGGTTGGACGAGCCCGGTGCTGGCGATGGGCGATTACGCCGAAATCCGCGTGCTGGTGACGCCGCATGCCGACCTCACCGGCGGTACGACCGCCGCGGTGCGCATCAACGCCATCTCCGCCGATGAAACCTCCGGCGACGCGGTCATCGCGAATACCGTCGTCACCGTGCTGCACCAGCCGGACCTGCTGGCGCGCGGGCAGTCGGCCGGGGCGTTCATCGGCGATGGCGTGTATGATGACGGCACGGCGCAGACGGTCGCGGAGATCGTGCAGCGCGGCGCCACCGCGCAGTACTTCGTGACGCTGCAAAACGACGGCAACATGACCGAGCGCCTGCCGGTGACCGGCGACGCCGGCGACGCCGACTGGACGATTCGCTACTACGACACCACCGGGGGCGGTGAGACCGATGTAACCGACCTGATCACGGCCGGCGGCTGGCCGGCGGCGGCGCTGGACATGGGCGACGTGAAAACGCTGCGCATCGACGTGACGCCCGGCGCCAATCTCAATCCCGGCGCGGTGAAGACGATCACCCTCACCACCATCGCCGAAGGCGACGCGAAGAAGACCGACACGGTAAAGCTGACCACCACCGCGGCCATTCGTCAGCCGGACCTGCTGGCGAAACTGGTCGGCGCGCCGGCCTACGTCGGCGACGATGTCTACGCCCCGACGGCGCAGACGGTCGCGACCAGCGTCGACAACGGCACGGCGGCTGCCTATCAACTGCAGGTGCAGAATGACGGCAACACTACCGACAGCTACGCGCTGACGATCCCGGCGGACGGCAACGGCTGGATGTATCGCGTCTATGCCGGCACCGATACCACCACCGAGATCACCGGCCAGCTTCGCGCCGGCACCTGGACGGTGTCGCTGGGCGCGGGGATGGACCAGCCCATCCTGGTGCACATGCTGCCGGATGCCACGCTCTACGGCGGGACGCAGCAGAGCGCGACCATCACCGTCACCTCCACTAATGAGCCGGCCTACACCGACGCAGTCACCCTCACCACCACGGTGACGGTGCGCCACCAGGGCGACGCCCTGGTGCAGGGCGACGGCGACGTGGCCTATGTCGGCGGCAATCAGTACAGCGGCACGGCGCAGATCAAGGCGCAGCCGGTGCGCACCGGCAAGGTGGCGACCTTCCGCGTGAAGGTGGAAAATGACGGCAACGTCGACGAAACCTTCACCCTCTTCGGCGCGAAGGCCACCGCCGGCTGGACCGTGAGCTATACCGCCGAAAGCACGCAGACCGTGATCACGGATACGATCACCGGGGCGGCCGGCCTCTCGCTGCCGCTCGTCAAAGGCGCCAGTGCCACATATCTCATCAAGGTGATGGGCGATGCCACGCTGGCCAGCGGCGCCTCGCTGCCGCTCACCATCACGGTGAAGCGCGGCGGCGCCACCCATGACGTGGTCACGGCCACCACCCAACTCATCGGTTCCACCGCGCGAGTGAGCGTGGATAGCCTGGGCGCGCAAGGCAACGGCGACGCACCGAGCCTCAACAGCCCGCCGGCGGTGAGCCAGGACGGCCGTTACGCGGCGTTCTCCGCCACCTCGTCCAACCTGGTGGCCGGCGACACCAATAGCGTCGCCGACATCTTCGTGCATGACCGGGTCACCGGCACCACCACGCGGGTGAGCGTGTCGGCCTCCGGCGCGCAGGCGAACAGCACCTGCGACATGCCGGCGATCAGCGCGGACGGTCGTTATGTGGCGTTCCGCTCCACCGCCACCAACCTGGTGGCCGGCGACACCAACAACCGCGCGGACGTCTTCCGCGTCGACCGCCTCACCGGCACAGTGGTGCGGGTGAACGTGAGCAACGCCGGCGCCCAGGCGCTCAGCGGCGATTCCGGCACCTACGGCATCGTCCTCAGCGCGGACGGCAACCTGGTGGCCTTTGAATCGACCGCCACGAACCTGGCGTCGAACGACACGAACGGCGTCTCCGATATCTTCCTGCGCGACGTGACCGCGGGCACCACTGTCCGCGTCTCCACGTCGTCGGCCGGCGGCGCCGCCAACGGCCGGAGCCTGAACCCGTCGATGAGCGCGGACGGCCGCTACCTGGTCTTCAGCTCCTTCGCGTCCAACCTGGTGGCGGGTGACGCGAACCTGTGCAGCGACATCTTCCTGCATGACCGCGTCACCGGCGCCACCACGCTGGTGAGCCATCTGAACGGCGTGCAGGGCAACGCCAATAGTGATGACCCGGCGATCAGCGGCAACGGCGCCGTCATCGCCTTCACCACGCTGGCCTCCAACCTGGCCAGCGGCGATACCAATGGCACCTGGGACGTGGTGCGGGTGGCGCGCACCGGTGGCGCGTTCACGCTGGCCAGCGTGGCCACCGATGGCTTCTTCGGCAACGCCTCCAGCAGCGGGCCGGCGCTCAATACCGACGGCCGCTTCCTGGCGTTCCGCTCCTACGCGTCGAACCTCGTCGCCGGGGATACCAATAACCGCTGCGACGCCTTCGTCTTCGACTATGCCACGCGCACCGTCACCCGCGCCAGCCTCTCCGGCGCCGGCGGCCAGGGCAACGCCGACTCCGCGGCGTATGGCGTGGCGCTGGATGGCCAGGGGTATATCGCCGTCTTTGAAACGATGGCGTCGAACCTGGTGCCGGACGACACCAATGCGCGCCGCGACGTGCTCGCCCGCGAATGGCCGGCCTTCCAGCCCGATCTGGCGGTCCGCCAGCCGAACGAGAACACCTGGCTGGGCGATGGCGTCTACTACAATCCCGACGTGCAGACGAAGGTCGGCACCGTGATGCCGGGCGCCACGGCGGTGTATGAGCTGGCCGTACAGAACGACGGCATGCTCATCGACAGCTACACCATCACCCAGACCCAGGCGATCAAGGCCAACTGGACGGTGCATATCTACGGGCCGGACGGCGCGCTGATTCCCGCGCTGGCCACCCAGAACGGCACCTGGGTGGTGCCGGTGGCCGGCGGCCAGACGAAGATGCTGCGCGTGGAAGTAACGCCGGGGGCGGCGATTCTGCCCACCTACTTCCAGGAGCTGCTCTTCACCGTCTCCTCCGGCCTCATGCCGGACCGCCTCGACGCGCTGAAAATCAAAACCATCCGCGCGCGCGTCACGGCCACGGTCACGGCCAATCCCACGCGGGTGCTGCCGGGCATGCCCGTTACCGTCACCGCCACGCTGAGTGGGCCGGTCACCGGCGCAGTCGTCAGCTTCGCGGCGAAGGTGAAGCAACCCAACGGCAGCTACGTCACGCTGGACAGCCGCGACTACGGCAGCGACTTCACCTGGGTCTGGACGCCGGCGCAGCCAAGCACCTATACGCTCTGCGCGTATGTGAAGGAACAGTATCAGACGGCCTACAGCAGCAGCTATCTCTTCAACTACATCGTGGTCTCGCCGATCTCCGCCGTGGCGTTGAGCGCCAACCTGCCGGCGCCGCAGGCGGCTGCCACGAAAAACATCACGCTGACCGCCACGCTCGCAGGCGGGCTGACGCCGGAGTACCAGTTCCAGGTGGCCCGGCGCAACCCGGTAACGCAGGAGTGGGGCGCCTATACCGTGCTGCGCACCTTCACCACCGGCAAATACGCCACCTGGCGGCCGACCCTCGCCGGCGATTATAACCTGCGCGTGAATGTCCGCGAGAAAGGCACGACAGAGGTGCTGGCCACCGATACGCTGGCGTCCTACACCATCGTGTCGTCCCTGTCCGCGGTATCGCTGACCGCGAACCCGGCCACCGGCACGGTAGGCCTGCCGGTCACCCTCACCGCGGCGCCCACCGGCGGCGCGGCGGTGGAGTACCGGTTCCTCTGCTACGTGGCCGACTGGTTCGGCACTATCCACGAGCAGGAGATCCATGCCTACAGCGCGTCGACCACCGCCACCTGGACGCCGAACATCGACCACATCGGCACGGTGACGCTCACCGTCTTCGCCCGCGAACAAGGCAGCACCGCCGCCTACAAGGTGCAGAAGTCCATCAGCTACACGGTAGCGAACCCGTAATTTTCGATCAGAGACCCCCTCCCCATGCAGGGGAG
>CAZPYA010000085.1:0-24495 GCA_964590255.1 uncultured bacterium | reverse complement strand
CGATGTCGGTGACCAGCGGGCCGAGCACGTAGAACGGCGCGCCGTGTCACAGCTCCTGCTGCAGCTCCACGTTGTGCTTGATCTGGTCCATCGGCACGTGGCCGGGGCCTTCGATCATCACCTGCACGTCTTTGTCCCAGGCGCGCAGCGTCAGCTCGCCCAGCACCTTCAGCTCGGCGAACTGCGCGGCGTCGCTGGCGTCGTGCAGGCAGCCCGGGCGCAGGCCGTCGCCCAGCGACAGCGTCACGTCGTAGCGGCGGCAGATTTCCAGGATGTCGTCATAGCGGTCGTAGAGCGGGTTTTCCCGGCCGTGGTGGCGCATCCATTGCGCCATCAGCGCGCCGCCGCGCGAGACGATTTTCGTGATGCGCGACTCGATAAGCGGCACGATGTCGCGCAGCACACCGCAGTGGACCGTCATGAAGTCGACGCCCTGCTGCGCCTGGCGCTCGATGACGTCCAGCAGGTCGTCGGCGGTCAGTTCCACCACGTCCTCCACGCCTTCCATCGCCTCGTAGATGGGCACCGTGCCCACGGGGATGGGGGAATGGCGCACGATGGCCTCGCGGATGGCGTGGATATCCTGCCCGGTGGAGAGGTCCATCACCGCGTCGGCGCCGTGGCGCAGGCAGATTTCCAGCTTCGCCAGCTCTTCCTGCATGCCGCTGGACAGTGCGGAGTTGCCGATGTTGGCGTTGATTTTGCAGGTCACCGCCTGCCCCACGGCGGCGGGCTCCAGCTCCGGATGGTTGATGTTCGCGGGGATGACCAGCCGCCCGGCGGCCAGCTCATCGCGGATGAGTTCGGGGGCGAGTCCTTCGCGGGCGGCCACGCAGGCCATTTCCTCGGTGATGATGCCCTGACGGGCATAGTGCATCTGGGTGACGACGCCGGACCGGCCCCGCACCCACGCGGCGCGTTGTGACATGTGGCGGTGCGCTCCTTTCGCGATGTTGGCCCCGACGCGGCCGCAGCGAACCCGTACCCTGAACGCTGGCGTACCGACCCCATTTTACTCTTAACTCGTACTCATACTTGTACTCGAATATTGTTGCGCGCTCCCGCGCGCGCCCTCATCCCCGGCCCTTCTCCCAATCATGG
Organism: uncultured bacterium; assembly: GCA_964590255.1. GTDB lineage: Bacteria > Armatimonadota > Hebobacteria > CAIYQO01 > CAIYQO01 > JAKIYB01. The sequence continues at coordinate 23,394 of CAZPYA010000085.1, read as the reverse complement.
GAGAAGGGAGATAACCCATGAGAACACGAGCACGAGTATGGACACTGGGTGGCGGTGTTGTCGAGCCACGGTGGGAAGTCGCGAGGAGCGGAGCGCGCACGTCCCTTCGCCGGCATGACCCGGATCAGGTTCGGAGGGTCTCGCGGATCGCGACTCTCAGCCCGTGAATGCCAGCACCCCGGGCTCCCCTCGTGCTTCCGCTAGCAGTGTACCCCGGGCGCCGGCGGCTGTCAACGGCCGCCGGTGTCGCATGGCGCGCGAGGCGCACATGCGGCAATCGCACGACACACTTGGCGAAAAGAGGAGTTTCCGGTATCATATACGAATAAAATACGGGAACGTATTGCACAGGCACTTCTGTGCCGCGTAACGACGGCCATACTGGAAAGGACTCTCTCAAAAGGACCGGCGCGGGTCAGTGGATGACGGCCGGAAGATCGACACTATGCAACTCTTGCTGCAAGGGATTTCCCTGCTCACGATTATCCTCATCTGGATATTTGCACTGTACCAGATGACATATGCCATCGGTGGCATCATCCTTTTCTTCAAGGCCCGTCGCGAGAAGTCGACGATTTTCGACAACCTCGACGAGCTGCCGCCCATCACCATCCTGGTGCCCGCGCATAACGAAGAAAAGGTGATCGAGCGCACCGTCTGCTGCCTGCTCTCGCTGCATTATCCCGGCGACAAACTGTGCCTGCTCGTCATTGACGACGCGTCGTCCGACGATACCCCGGCGATTCTCGACCGCCTGGCCGCGCACGAACCCCGCCTGCGCGTGCTGCACCGCACGAAGGACGAGGGCGGCAAGGGGAAGGCCGCCGCGTTGAACGCCGCCATGGAGTTCGTAGAGACCGAGTTCGTGGCGATCTTCGACGCGGACAACCGCCCCGAGCCGGACGCCATCGCCTACCTGGTCGCGCGCGTGATGAAAGAGCCGGAGCTGGCCGGCGCCGTGGGCCGCTTCCGCACCGGCAACAAGCACCGCAACACGCTTACCCGCGTCATCAACCTGGAAGGCCTGGCGTTCCAGGGCATTATGGCGGCGGGCCGCTGGCAGTTCCTCCGCGTGGCCGCGCTCACCGGCACCAACTACATCATCCGACGCAGCGCGCTGGCGGTAGCCGGCGGGTGGGATGAAGAAGCGCTGACCGAAGATACCGAGCTCAGCGTACGCCTGTATCAGCTCGGGTACCGCATCGCCTTCGTGCCCTACTCGATCACCTGGGAGCAGGAGCCGGAAACCCCGAGCGTCTGGCTGAAGCAGCGCACCCGCTGGGCGCGCGGCAACAACTACGCCATCATGAAAATCATCCGCCTCTTCAGCCAGTTCAAATCGAAAGGCCTGGCCTTCGAGGCGCTCTTCAATCTCTTCGTCCCCTATCTCTTCATGATCGCCATCATCGGCTCGCAGATCACCGGCCTCATCCTGTTAATCCCGGGCATGGAGCAGGCCTCCTGGTTGTCCACCATCGGCAACTTCTGGTGGATCATCCTCGCGCTGTATTTCTGCGAATTCATGCTGGCGCTGTCCTACGACAAGGAAATCCTGCCCAGCAACGTCGCGCTGGTCTTTCTGATGTATTTCACCTACAGCCACGCCTGGCTGCTGGCGGTGCTGCGCGCGCTGTGGTTGGACGTGGTGATGCACGAGCGCCATACGTGGTACAAGACCGTGCGCTTCGACTCCGAGATCATCCCGCGCTATGGCAGCTCGGAAACCAGCGAGTTCCCCGAGATCGACATTGATGAGGACGAGTTGCTAGACGACGTGGAAGACCTGGACGAACCGGAAGCCGCCGCGGTGGGCGCCGGCATGGATGAATCCGCGCCCGTCTCCCGGCCGCGCACCACGCGGGTGCCGTGATCCTGACGCGAATAGGCGAATGCGTTTCACCCCTCTCCATTCGGCGAGGGGTGTTGTGTTTGTCCGGCACGCATATTCTGGCAATATTACCTTTCCACGATACTGGACACGGCACTTAACGTGCGATAAACTCTGATCACCTGTCTACGGGGAGAACACAAATGACGATTATCGAGGCGCTGCAGCAGGTCGTGCGTGGGGAATCGCTGAGTGCCGCGGAGGCGGCCGCGGTGATGGCGATTATCATGGAGGGCGAGGCGACGCCGGCGCAGATCGGCGCGCTGCTCACCGCGCTGCGCCTCAAAGGCGAGTCGGTGGAGGAGATCACCGGCTTTGCCCGCGGCATGCGCGCGAAATCGGTGCGCATTGCCCCGGCGCGCACCCCGCTGGTGGATACCTGCGGCACCGGCGGCGACAAGCTGAAAACCTTCAACATTTCCACCGCCGCCGCCTTCGTGGCCGCCGGCGCGGGGGTGGGGGTCGCCAAGCACGGCAACCGCTCTGTCACCAGCAAATCCGGCTCGGCGGACGTGCTGGAGGAACTGGGCATTACGCTGGCGGTGCCGCCCGCCGCAGTGGAGCAGTGCATCGACCGCATCGGCGTGGGCTTCCTCTTCGCCCCCAGTTTTCACCCGGCGATGAAGTATGCCGCCCCGGTGCGCCGCGAAATCGGCATCCGCACCGTCTTCAATATCCTCGGCCCATTAACGAACCCCGCCGACGCGCCGCACCAGGTGGTGGGCGTGTATGACGCTGCCCTCACCGAGCCGCTGGCGCAGGTGCTCGGTCTGCTCGGTTCACGTCGCGCCTTCGTGGTGCATGGCCTGCTGGGGCTGGATGAATGGTCCACCGCCGGCGCCACCCAGGTGAGCGAACTGCGCGACGGCGCGGTGACCACCCGCGTTTATCGGCCCGCCGACCTCGGATTGGCGGAAGCCACGCCGGACGAACTGCTGGGCGGCAACCCGGCGGAAAACGCCCAGCTCATCTGGGCGCTCTTCCGCGGCCAGGGCGGCCCCAAGCGCGACATCGTCCTCCTCAATGCCGCCGCCGCGCTCGTTGCCGCGGGCGTCGCCGCGGATATGCCCGCTGGCCTGCAGCAGGCCGCGGTATCCATCGACAGCGGCGCCGCGCTGGAGAAACTGCAGGCGCTGCGCGAGATGACGCACGAAATGGCGATAACGTAAGGGCGCGTTACGGCATACCTTACCCCATCGACACGACTTTTTCGCTCCACCCCAGCAGCGGCGTGTAGGTGCGTAGCACGCCGTTGCCGTCATGCTTGAGCAGCAGGCGCAGCGCCAGGCCGTCTTCGGCGGGGTCGCCAGCGGGGTCGTATACCCACGCGGCGAGGCGCATGCCGGGGGCGAGGTCGGGAACGGCGTTGTCGGCGGCGTCGAAGCGCAACAGCGACACCAGCCGCTCGGCGGCGGCACGGGCATAGTAGCGGCACTCGGCGGCGGCCACCGCGCCGGTGGCGGCTAGCGTCATCGCCGTATGGGCGCGCAGGCGGGCGGTGGTCACCTCGATCACGCGGGTGTGGACGGCGGTGTCATGCACCACGGTGATGGTTGCCGCGGGCGCGGCGACGGGAGTCAATTCCAGGCGAATCACGGACGGCTGCGCGAGATCCACCCCCAGCCGGCCGGTAAGCAGCGTCGCCTGCGCATACACTTGCCCGAGGTCGACATCTGTGCCGTCCAGTACCAGCGTGAAGGTATATTGATACGCCGGGTCGCCGGCCAGCGGCGCCAGCGTGAGGGTCGCGGTGACATCGCCGATGGTTGTCGTCATCGGCGACTGCCGCGCGCCGTTCAGCAACGCCGTCCAATAGGGCAGCCAGCGCGCCGTGTCGCAGTCCTCGGCCACCATCCGCGGCAGGTTGCCCGCGGTGCCGGTGAGGTCGCCATTGATAGGCGCGAAGGTAGCGTAGCTGAGGTCGAGTGCCGCCTCCCCAACGAGCAGCAGCACCTCCGGCGCCGCCACCACCGGCTGCGCCAGACTCCCGCCGCCACATCCAGCCAGCCACAGCCCGAGCACCAGCATCGCGCCGCACGCCAGGAAGCGCTTGATCATGGGGATATTATAAGGGAGATTGCGGCAATTGGGGAGGCGAACAGGAGAAAAAATTCACCCATTCGACCTGTCGGGCTGGTAGTCAGGCACGCAGCGAAGCGGTGTGCCGTTCGAGTCCAGGTGAGCCCATCACCAGCACCCGTTTGTAGTCAGCCACGCGGCCGCAGCGGAGTGGCGTTCGATTACCATAAAAGTGACCGATTGCACGACCAGACGCCATTCCGCTGCGGCCGCGTGGCTGACTACGAGCCCGATAGGTCGATTGCCTTACTTGATTATCCCCACCATCGGCACAAACTGCCGCTCCCACACCGGGTTATACACGCGGTTGCGCAGGATGAGTTCGTGCTCGCCATCGCGGGTGGCGACGGCGATGAGGTTGGTGTTCTTCATTTTGCCCCACAGGGAGCCGGCGTAGTCGGTCCAGTAGGCCATCCATTCCTTACCGTCCACGAAGAGCTGGGGCATCCAGATGAACGGCGGACGGGTGACGGTGAAGACGCGGGCGCGGCCGGTGGTGTTGATGCGGATGGTCTGGCTGTCCAGCTTCGCCGCGAAGGGCGCCTCGCCGGTGACGACGATGCCCGGGGCGATTTCCTGCGTCACGATCTTCTTTTCATAGCCGTCCACCTGCACCAGGTTCTGCTTCAGGTCAGCGGTTTTCACCGTGCGCTCGAAGGGGCCGGGGCCGTTGAAGACGTAACCCTTATAGCCGATCTGTCCCGTGCCGCTGTTCAGGCAGAGCACCACGCGGTCGGGGAAGACGCGCACGGCGCCCGCCTTTCCGGTGAAGATGACATCTTCCTGAACGAATTTCACCGGGGCGTCGCCGGCGAAGACGTAGTCGGTACTCTCGGCGGTGACGATTTTCAGTACGCCGTCGGCCAGTTGCGTCACCCGCGGGGTCGCCTCGCCGTCCTTATGCGGGAAGGCCACATAAAAGTAGTCCTGCCCCGGCTGGCCAGCGAGCTGGTAGATGGTTTTCGTCTCGTTGATGCCCGGGCCGGGCACGCCCATCTCCTTGTAATAGGCCAACTGGTGATAATTCGGCTGGAAGCCGTAGGAGAAGGTGGTCACGGGCTTGCCGGGGTAGGCGCGGGAGAACCAGAACCAGGTGCCGGCGCCATATTTCGTCTTCATCTCCACCGTGTTGCCTTGCTGTTGGATCATCTCTGGGCCGTCCAGGTTCAGCCAGTGCCACCAGGTGGCACGTTCCTGGCCGCCGGGGAAGGTGTCGCGCAGCACGAAGTAGTTCGCGCCCGCCGAGTTCTGACTCTTCAGGAAGAGCACATGGCGGCGCCATTCCATCTCGCCCTTGCCGTCGGTGAAGTATTCCGGCGGGTAGTATTCGCGTCCCACCGCGTAGTCGACGTTGTCGCTGAAGCCGTAATCCTGGATATTTTCTTCGCACCGGCCGAAGGGTTCGGCGGCATCCAGGGCGCCCACCTTCACGCGGTTGTGATAGATGGCGTTGTTTGCACTGGCCGGGCCGTAATAATACTGGTAGCCCGTGCCCGGCGACAGCGGCGCACCTTTGCCATACAGAATGGTATTCTGCGTATCCATGTCCCAATGGCTTTTGTTGTAGCCGCAGCGGAAGAGCATCGCCGTTTCGTCGGGCGTGCCGTAGTGCGCGCGAAAGACCACGCCGTAGCCGGTAATGAAGGTGGTCTTCAGCGCCCGCGGCTTCTCCGGGACGTCGGGCAGCAGCATGGTGGTATACCCCGTGCCTTCGCCGCCGCCGCTCACTTTCTGGTTGCCGCTGGCCAGCCGGTGCATGTAGCGGAAGAAGCCGGCGGTGTCGGCATCGGCGGCGTCCATCACGCCCACCGCGTGCCCCCACACCGCCTCCAGCGTGTTGCCGCTGTTGCCCATGCCGGGCAGGATGCGCCAACCCTTGAAGCGGACATCGGGCATGGTGAGGTTGGCGTTATAGGTCAGCGCCTGCGCGTGCCAGCCCTCTTTCGCCAGGTCGACGTAGCCGGCGTTCTTCAGCAGGAACTGCCCCAGCGCCAGCGCGCGAGTGGGGCCGTACATCTGGTAGGTGGGCGGCTCGAACCACGCCCCGCCCGGCTCGGTCAGCGCCGCCAGCTTGTAGGCGGTGTAGTCGCGCATCTGCGCCATCCAGTAATCATACTTCGGGTGGTCGGGCAGCAGCGTCGCCACCTCAGTGAGCGCCTCGGTGCGGCCGATGGGCATGTTCGGGTTACCCAGGTGCGTACCCGCGCCGCGCGGGTTGCGGTCCGGTTCGGCGAAGAGGTAAGCATATAGCGCCAGGTAGCGGCGGAGCTTCGCGCGCGTCTCCGCCGGCAGGTCGGGGCAAGCCAGCGCGTCGTCAGCGAAGACCGCTTTATGGAACGAATAGGCGGTGATATATGACGTCAGGCCGAAGGTCTGCCAGTCATTCACGTAGGGGTTCTGCAGCGTACCCAGGATATTTTTCGCGCTGTTGATGGCCGCATCAGCCTTGCCATTGATCATGTAAAGCTGACCGAGCAAGTCCTTATCCGGGTGTTGCTCCAGCGTCTTCTTCAACCGTGCGGCGATGGCCGGGGTGGCGTAGGCGCGGGGATAATCGCTCGGTTTCGTGGTGTCCGGCCAGTCGATGATCCACTCTTTATAGCGGTCCAACCCGATGTAGCCGAGGATGGCGCGGGCCTTCGTATACGGGTCGCTGATCTTCCCCTGGAAATCGGCTTCTTTCAGCGATTTGGCGAACGCCGGCCACAGCGCCAGCGCCGCCTCCCCCACGCCGAAGCCCAGCGCCCACACGCGGCGGCCGTAGCTGGCGGGCAGCTCGGAGTCATGCTCGTGGCTGCAGAAGGGCGACTGGTCGTCGGACAACTCGGCGTACCAGCGGATGGGGCGCATGCAGATGGGCAGCGCCACCTGCACGTCACTGCCCTCCGCGCCCGTCCAGGCGGTGAAGGACAGCGCCCGTCGCCAGGACCCGGCGAAGTAGGGGAACACCGACACGGCAGTGGTGCGCTTCGCGTCGCCCTCGCCTTCCACCGTCCGCAGCTCCAGCCCGCCCTTCGGCCCCCAGGTGCCGGTGGCGGAGATGCGGTCCAGATAGGTGAGGTTGGCGCCGGGCATGGGCGGCAGCGGCGGGATGCTGCTGCTGACGTTGCTGGCTGCCGGCGGACCGTCCTGGCGTTTCTTCTCCAGGTAGGCCGCCAGCGGCTCGCGCACGGTGCGCATGCCGACACCTTCGCCGGTCTGCCAGCCGATCTCCTGCGGCTGCCAGCCCGCGGCCATGTCCAGCACCAGGAAATCCTTGCCCTCGGTCACCTCGCCCATGTCGAAATCTTCGGTGACCAGCGCCACCGGCACGCCCGGCACTACCCGCACGTTGAAGACATACTCGCCCTTCGGCGCGAAGTAGTAACGCGCGCGGTAGGTGATGCTCGCCGGTCCCTTTTCCAGGCAGGCGATGTTGCGGCGGACGATCTGCCGCGCCGTCTGGAAGCGCGCGCCACCCATCCAACTGCCGCCGGCCTGTTTCCATTTGAGGATCGGCGCCGCCACCTGACTCGCTGGGCGGGGGGTCTTGTATGGCGCGTCACCGGGCAGCGGCAGCATCAGCGTGTAATACTCATTGCCCACTTCCACGCCGGTGCGCGTCTCGCGCCAGGTCAGCGTGCTACTCTCCGCGCCGCGGTCTTTCTTCGCCGCGCGCAACTGGTACCGGCTGGTGCCGCCCTTCGCCACCTTCGCCACGAATTCCAACACTGCGCCCTTCGGCCCCTTCACGATCCGGAAGGGCACCGCGTTGCCGGTGTCATCGAGCAGTTCCAGCTTACCGGGCTTGAACTGCTTCGTATCAATCGCGTAATGCACCAGTTCCGGCCCCCACTCGCGGAACCCGTAGTCGGTGAGTGTGATCACGCCGTCGGCGGGCACCGACCGGTACTGCGCGGCAATTCCCTGCGCCAGCGCAAGGGCGGCGCAACATACCGCGGCACACACGGCAAAAAGGCGAAAAAACATGGCGGTCTCCCGATGCATGAGATAGCTTCACTAGACACTTCGCGGGGGGATTGGTTTTCCCTGCCGAAAGTCTGTGGGATTCGCCACTCCTGATGTGGAGACTTTACCGCGTGAGGCAGTGACAGTATCAGGTCTTTCGCATCCTCGTTCGGCCCTCACCCCCCCTGCCCCCCTCTCCCAATCCTGGGAGAGGGGGGTGAAGCGAGAGTTCTGTGAGTATATCTACCGATTCGCTTGTGGCCCAAAATAGTTCAGCCCGCCAGAGAAATGGTTCTTCCGCCTTCCACCGCGGGTACCGGACTCATCAGGAACGAAAGGGGTGCGCCTTACCACCCCACCGGTTTCTGCCCCGGCAGCGGCGGCGTGGCGCGCTCGACGAAGCGGGAGATGAGGTAGACGAAGGCGTCCACCTGGTCGTCATGGCGGCCGTGAGGGAAGGTACACAGCTCGTCGAGAAAGGCTTCGCGCCAGGGGGCGACGGCGGGCAGGCGCACGCGGCCGCCTTCCACCTGCGGGGTGATGCCCAGCGCGCGAGTGCGCTTGCCGTCTTTCGGCTTCACCCCGATGAGCGGAATGCCGCAATCGCGCCGCAGCGTCTGCAGCAACACCGTGCCGGCCCCGGCGTCTTCCACCAGCACCCAGCGGGGGCGCCAGCGGGCGTGCTGCGCGGTCATCACGCGCGCCAGTTCGGGCACGATCACCTGCCCCCGCCAGCAGTCCAGCAGGTAGATGGCGCCGTCGGTATCGCGCCCGGCGGTCAGGCCCACCGAATAGTCGTGTCCGTCGCCGTCCTTCAGCGCCGTATCCCACGCCTGCCCCACCTCCACCAGGTGCGGATGCGTTGCATAGGTGCCAAACCACCCCGCCTGAAACACCGCTCCCGATTCCGGCGCCGGGTCGCCCTGGTAGATTTTCTCGAAGGCCACGCTGCCGAGCAGCTTGCGCATCGTTTTCAGTAACGCCTCCGTCAATACCTCCGGCCACAGCGCCGGGCCACGGCGGTGCAGCGGGATGTGGTAGAGCGGGTGTTGATTGGTTAGCTCCATGGTTGACTCCTCCTGGTGTGATCGTTATTCGTTGCGCGCGCCCGCGCGCCCTTGCCCCTAACCGGAGTAGAGAGTCGGCCCCCACCCCTGGCCCCTCCCCCGCTCCGCGTTGCTGCGCAAGGGAGGGGAAGGCATATCGTTGACGGATTGCCAAATCGGCTCCCCTCCCCATCCGTGCCGTCTACTCTGCTCCCTGCACAGGTTGAGGCCATTTCCGACGACGGTGTTGTCAGGCACGGTTTCGCATTTCGGCAACACGCGCCGCCCCGATTTCTTCGGGGTAAACTCTGGGCGCGAACTACACGGGAGCGGCAGAGCCCGATGCATCCTCCCCCGCCAGCCGCAGCTCCGCCGCCACCTCCGGGCCCTCGCCCAGCGCGCGCAGGTGGCATACGGCGAAATCGCCGCTCCGGATGAGTTCGCCGGCCAGGTCGCCTTCGTGCCAGCGGGTCATGATGACGATGACCCGGCCGCCGGGGCGCAGGCGGGTGAGCAGCGTCTGGCGGAACCAGAGCCACATCTTCTTGCGCGACTCCGTGGTGGCGGTGTTGGCCTCGGTGCAGGGATCGTCCACCAGGATAAGGTCGGCGCGGCGGCCGATGATGGGGCCGTTCACCCCGTAGGCGGCGAGGGTGGCGTCCTTGTTGGCGGCGGCGTCGCGCTGCACGAACCAGGCGCTCTGCGACCAGCCGCGAGCGCGGTCGATGGCAATCTCCGGGAAGACCTCGGCGTAGGCGGGCGCCTGCAGCGTGGCGCGGATGGTACCGCTAAAGAGCCGCGCCTGCGCCGCCGCCGCGGAGACGAGGAGGATATTCACCACGGGGGTGCGCCCGATGATCCATGCCGGGTAGATGCAGGTACACCAGGTGGACTTGGCGTGCCCCGGCGGGGCGATGATGAGTAGCCGCTCCAGCCGCGGATCGGTGAGCAGCTCCACCCACAGCTCGTGGTGCGGCGCCGGCCAGCAGTCGAAGACATGCGCCGCGAAGGCGCCCAGGTCGTGGCGCGCTACCTCCGGCAGCGGGCGGTGCTCGTCGTGCGTCATCGTGTCCCTCCCTCCACGGCTTCACCCCTCCCTCGGCTTGCGTGGGGTAGAGACAACGACAGGGCGGCAGTATAGCATAAGAACAGGTGTTTGTAAAGAGGGGGCCGGCGTCGCCGCGTCGAAGAAGCGAGGCCAGGGGAGGAGATGCCATGGCACCCATCGCGATTACGGCCGAGATACACCCTGGCGCCGATGCCACCGCGGCGCTGGCGCGCTGCTTTGCGGCGGCGGACGAGGCCGGCGGTGGCACCGTTGTCATCCCGCCCGGCGATTATCAGCTCACCGGCACGGCGGCGCTGCCGTCGTATACGCGGGTGGAGGCGTACGGCGCGCGTTTCCACCTGCCGGAACGGCTGGGCGACCGCGCGCGGCTGGACGCCTTCACCGGCGAGAACCTGGTCGACTTCCACTGGCGCGGCGGCGAGTTCATCGGCCGCTGCTTCGACCACCGCAATCCCCCCAACACCTGGGAGCCGAACGCCACCACGCGCATCTTCGTCGTCACGACCACCCCCGGCGGCGTCACCGACACCCTCACCTTCGCCGACATCCAGGGGCGCAAGGTGGCCGGTGCCGTGATCACCGTGCAGGGGGCGAAGGCGACCGAATCCGAGGTGCATACCTACGCGCGGAATGTGGCGGTGCGCGACTGCTCGCTGGTCGACTGCGGCAAGTTTATGTGGGATTACGGCCTGCTGTGGCAAATCCTCGTCTGGCCGGAGGAATACGACCCCGCCGACGTGGCGCTGGCCCGCCGTTACTTCCGCACCGACCTGATCCATGGACCGGTGCGCATGGACGACGGCGACGATCGGGTGTTCCTCGATGATCCGATACCTGAACACGACCTCTGCTTCGTCGGCGACGATCTGCCCGCCAACATTACGCGTGGACGGCAGTACTTCGTCGTGGAGCGCGGCAACGGTTGGCTGCGCGTCGCGGAAACGGCGGACGGCGTGCCGATCACGTTTCGGGGTTCCGCCGGCGCGGAGACGCGGCTCATCGCCAACATGAGCCAGGCCTTCTACCACCTCTTCTGGCCCACCGGCACCGGTCCGGGCAAGGGCGGCGTCGACCTGGTGGCCTGCCGCGGCACGCGCATCAGCGGCTGCCGCCTCAGCGCGCTGGGCGACACCATGCACGTGCAGTGCTGCCGCGACAACGTCTTCACCGGCAACCAGATCGCCGGTTCGCGCATGGGCGCGTTCTTCCTGGCGGAGTATTGCCAGAACTCCGTGGTCACCGGCAACACCATTGACGGCACCAACGGTTCGCGGGTGATGAGCGTCGAGCAGTCCAACGAGGACGTCACCATCGTCGGCAACACCTTCCGCAACGGCGGCCGCGGCAGTTGGATCAATCAGCCGACGCGCCTCATCCTCGCCGACAACATCTTCATCAACAACACCACCAAGGGCGAGCGCGACCCCTGGCGCGGCCGCAAGAGTTTCAAAACGGGCGATTACGAACCCTGGCCTGAACTCTACTTCACCACCTACCAGCCCCACGCCCGCTACGGCCCCGTCACCATCCGCGGCAACCATTTCCTCACCGGCCCCGAATGCGCCGAGGCCATCGTCTTCCACGGCGGCGGACATGACTTGCTGGTGCAGGGGAACGTCTTCGACGGGCCGTCGCGGGGCATCCGGGTGGAGGAGGGGTGCGAAGCGCCGGTGGTGGAGGGGAATATCGGGTTGTAATTTGGAGTGCGGCATGCAATGCCGCTTTCACTTTTAGGCACGTTCTCCACTACAGCACGGTATGGAAGCCGACCGCAGTCGCGCTCCGGCTGTATGAGAAAGACAAAGGCAGTAAGTAGAGCAGCGAGTTTGGAAGCCGACGCGAGTCGCGCTTTTGCCACGGATACAGCGGCGCCGGTATTTCTGGTGCCGTCGACGGTCGCGCGGACCCCTCCCCCGACCCCTCCCCCAGCGGGAGAGGGGAGCTGTTTGGTGGGAGGGATTGCCAGGTGGGTGAAGCTACATGATTCCGGCAGTTGGATTCCAGCCAGTTCACTATTGAAGAGAGAAGACGAGTGATGCGAGACATAAAAAACAAAAGACCGATCATCATTGCCTTATTCGTCCTGGGCTTTCTGGTATTGTCCGGCACGGTGTTCAGCCTGGTGCATAGACGTGACCATAGCAGCAAGGCGATGCAACCGACCGTGCTTCATAGCACAGCCACTCAATCGTTAGCGGAGAAGTGTCATGTATTGGAACGGAGAGCTGCTTTTCACCTGAGGTCACCTGTCGATGATGTGGCGTATCAATTAACGATTTATGAAGGCGGATGGGGACCGTCAATGGTGATCAGTTCGGTTGCCGTAAGAGTCGAGTCCCGATACCTGGATGAATGGTTGCGTGGGTATGAGCATACCGATGGCTGTCCGGATGCTGAAAGACACTTTCGTGCGTTCACATTGCCATGGCCGGTAAAATCACAGCCCGAGTATTACCGCAATCAATTTGGGCAGGAAATCATTCTCCATCGCAAAGAGGGAATTGTTCTGCTCTATGATAGTGATTAATTGGTTTCCAGCCGTTAAAACGGCTGGCTAACATCGGTCGTCCCTACGGGACTCAAGGCTGGAAAAAAACCGGTGGGCCCCACAGAGGAGCCCACCGGTGCATCAAGCCAAAGCGGCATTGCATGCCGCACTCCAAATTATTTCGGGTCGCGGTCGCTGGGCGGCCAGTCGTCGGTGCGGAAGGGACTGGCGGGGAGGCCGGCGGCGTTATAGAGGTTGCACGGCGGGTTGTTGGCCCAGCCGTAGCGCACGGCGGCGGGCGCGGGCACCTGCGGGCTGGAGACCACCACCGTGTCGCCGTCGATGACGGCGTCGCCCCAGACGAACTCGCGGTCGGCGCCGGCGATCTGGAAGCTCTGCAGCGGGCCGTCTTTCGCCACCAGGCCGGCGGCGTGGTCGAAGGTGAGGCGGATGGCCGCGCCCTCCACCGCCATGCCGCGGTACAGCGGGCCGGAATACACCACGTCCTGGCCGTAGTCCTTCGCCAGCGCCCACAGCGCCAGGCGCAGGCCCACGTCCTGCTTGTTCTTCGGGTGGATGTCCGCGCCTTCGCCGATGTCGATGATCACCGCCATGCCGGTGTTCGGGGTGTTCAGCGTCAGCGTCTGCGCCTCGCGCAGCTCCGCCCAGCGGCACTCGCACGGTTCGGGGGTGGCGGCCATGTAGTTGGCGAGTTGCACGAAGTAGAAGGGGAAGTCGCCCTGTGCCCACTGCCGCCGCCAGTCGGTGATCATCGTCGGGAAGAGGGTGCGGTATTGGTAGCCGCGGTCGGCGTTGGACTCGCCCTGGTACCAGATGGCGCCCTGCAGCGCGTAGGGCACCAGCGGGGCGATCATGCCGCGGTGCAGCGCGAAGGGGCTGTTCGGGTTGCCCGGCCCCGGCGGCATGGCCGGCGGCGACACCTGGGTGAGGCCGAAATTCTGCTCCACCTGGTAGCGCCACGCGCCCGCCAGCGGGATGCCGGCGGAGTCGGGAGCGTCGGCGGGCTTCACATGCATCTGCGCGGGCGAGCCGATCATGCCGGACGCATACATGTGGCAGAAGATGCGCACGGCCAGCGTGTTGCGGCCGGCCCGCACCAGCGCGCCGGGCACGGTGTAGTCGCGCGGGGTACACCAGGCCAGCGGGTTCTCCTTGATGTCGATGCCGCCGACTTCAGTGTTATTCCAGTAGGCGATATCCGACTTATCGATGGGCGCGAGCTGCAGGCGCAGGTCGCGTCCGGCCCAGTCGGCGGGAATATCCAGCTCCAGGCGGAACCACACTACGCCGTGGTGCCGCAGTCCGTGATCCTGCCAGTTGGCGGGGAGATGCATCGTCGGCCAGGGGGCGGTGTCGGTGGCCGGGTCGGCCCAGCCGCGCGGGTGGCCGAGATTGCCCTGGTCTTCCGGCAGCGCGCGCTGTTCCCACTCGCGGTAGGCTTGCTGATAGGCGGCCTGCAGGTCGTCGATGCCGGCCAGCATGGCGTCGTAGTCCGCGGCGATGGCGCGCAGCGTCGGCTCCGCCAGCAGCGCCTCGCGGCTGGTCCACGCCTCGGCGATGGTGCCGCCCCAGGAGGTGTTGATCATGCCGATGGGCACGCCCAGTCGGGCATGCAGTTCGCGGGCGAAGAAATAGCCGACGGCGGAGTAGTTGCCGGCGTCATCCGGCGTGCAGGTTTTCCAGGCGCCGGTCACGTCGGCCACCGGGTGATACACGGCGTTTTTCGTCACGGTGAACATGCGGATGCCGGGAAACCGTGCCGCGGCGATTTCCTCCTCGGCGTCGCGCGCTAGCGACAGCGGCCATTCCATGTTCGACTGCCCCGAGCAGATCCACACCTCGCCGACCAGCACGTCGCCGATGGTGGCGCGGTCCGTCTCGGTGGCGACCACCAGCGTGTGCGGCCCGCCCGCCGGCAGCGGCGCCAGCGTGGCCGTCCAGTGGCCATCGTCGCCCGCCACCGCCTCCGCGTGATGTCCCGCCAGCTCGACGGTCACCACCGCGCCCGGCGCCGCCCAGCCCCACACCGGCAGCGGCCGCCCGCGCTGCAGCACTATATGCTCGGAAAATATCGCCGCCAGCGTCAGCCGCGCGGTGGATTCAACAACAGAAGATGACATGCACATACTCCTGATCGGTCGATTGCCGGCGTTCACCTCTTCCCCCAGCCCCCTCCCCTGCATGGGGAGGGGGAGTGAGTTGCGAGCAGAAACCGGCATGCAATACAGATATCATTTCCTCCCCTCCCCATGTAGGGGAGGGGTCGGGGGAGAGGTGAGCGCGCTTACCGCTTTTTGAAGAACTCCAATATCTCCCCATCCGGGCCAAAGACGAACGCCAGGCGCACCGGCAGCGGCGGGTCGGAGGGGATGACGAAGTCGAAGGGGGATTTCATCTCCGTGGCGCCGGCGGCCAGGGCGCGGGCGAACGCCGCATCGGGGTCGCCGCAGTTGAAGGCCAGGTGCAGCCACACGCCTTCCGGCTTGTCGCCGCTGCCGCCGGCGAAGATCTCGACGCAGCCGCCGCCGCAGTCCAGCATGGCGGCGCGGCCGTCGCCGTCGCCCCAGGTCATGGTGGCGGTCATGCCCAGCCCGGCGGTATAGAAGGCCAGCGACGCGTCGTAGTCGCGGGCGCGGATGGCGATGTGGTGGATGCCTTGCAGCAGGCTGTCGGTCATGGGTGCGGCTCCTCGTATACAGTCTCGGCGGTATCTTACCCCACTTGCTCGCGGATGACAAGGCAAGGTCGCGCGAACAGCGGAAGAATAAAAATTAGTAAACCGATTGCCAATTTCGCCCGTTACCGGTATAGTGGAAGAGGAAATGGCATCATTCGTAGATGCAAGTCCTTATTATTTCTTATGTTTTTAGGCATCAGTGGACATGACTGGTTGGTCATCTGGCGGGATATCTGCCTGGCGCTCACCTGGACGGTCGCATTCGTCTTTCTGTTGAGCGGCCTGCAGGACTTCGTCTACGACCTGGGCGCCTATATCTGGCGCGGCTACAAGCGCATCGCCTTTCGCAATCGCGAGCGGCTGACGCTGCTGAAGTTGCGCGCCCGCGAGCAGCAGAGCATTGCCGTCTTCGTGCCCGCCTGGAACGAAGGCGATGTGGTCGCCACTATGGTGGCGAACATTATCAAGCGGGTGGAATACCGCAACTACGTCATCTTCGTCGGCACCTATCCCAACGATCCCGCCACCCAGCGCGCGGTGGATTCCCTGACCGCCGTCTACCCGGAAGTGCAAAAAGTCGTCACCGGCCGCCCGGGCCCCACCAATAAGGCGCACTGCCTGAACACCATCTACCACGCCATGAAGGAATATGAGGTGCGGCACGACGTGCACTTCGACATCATGGCGATGCACGATGCCGAGGACGTGGTGCATCCCTACGCCTTCCTGCTCTTCAATTACCTCATCCCGCGCGTGGACGCGGTGCAGTTGCCCATCCTGCCGCTGCCCGCGCCACTATCCAAGTGGGTACACTGGATCTACGCCGACGAGTTCTCGGAAGTACACATGAAGGACGTCATGGTGCGCGAGCAGCTCTCTGGCTTCGTGCCCTTCGCCGGGGTGGGCACCGGCTTCTCGCGGCGTTCGCTCATGCTCATCGAGCAGGAGAATGACGGCGCGCTGTTCAACGAAGGCTCGCTGACCGAAGACTACAGCATGTCCAAGCGCATGCGCGAGTTGGGGCTGAAGACGGTCTTCGTCAACGTGGTGCTGGGCGACGACAAGAGTCCCTGGTATTACCCGCTCTTCCGCCGGCCCGGCTTCATCGCCAACTGGGCGTTCTTCCCGATGGACTTCAACCGTTCAGTGCGGCAAAAAACGCGCTGGATCATCGGCATCTCGCTGCAGGAGTGGGAGCAGCGCGGCTGGCACGGCAATTTTCTGATGATGGAGAACCTGGTGAAGGACCGCAAGGTCTTCGTGGCGGCGGCCACCAGCCTGCTCGCCTACGTGCTGCTGGCCTACTTCATCGTCTACCAGCTCGGCGCCATGGGGCTCATCCCGCTGCGCCTGCTGCCGTTTATTTATAAGGACTCGCCGGTCTACACGCTGGTGGTCATCGATACCATCTTCATGTTCCTGCGCATGTTCGAGCGCATCGTCTTCGTCGGCATGGTGTATGGCATCGGCCAGGGCTTCATGTCCATTCCGCGGCTGGTGCTGGGCAACGTCATCAACGGGCTGGCTGCCTTCCGCTCGCTGCAGACATTCATCGCCTCGAAAGCCACCTCAGGCCGGCGCCTCACCTGGGACAAGACCATGCACGAGGAAGGCGTGGGCTCGATGCCCTCAGATCACGCGGAAATACAGGTGCAGCGCGCCCCGCGGGTGGAGCGGTCGGATGAGGAGCTGCTGGCGCTGCTGCAATCCGACGAGATCGAGTTGATCGTGCGCGGGCTCGAAGGCATTGGGCGCGACGCCACGACCGACCGACAGGGCCGCTTCGTCAGCGAAATCACCCGGTTGGCCGCGCACCCCGCGAACCATGTCCGCGGGGTGGTGGCGCGCGTGTGCGGCTTCCTGCGCTGGCCGGCGCTGACGTCGGCGATACGCTCCCTGCTCAACGACCGCGAGTGGGTGGTGCGTGCCAACGCCGCCCGCGCCCTGTTGAAATTCCCGGATTTCGAGCGGCAGTTGCCCGCCATCTTCGCGGTGAAGGACGCCTACGCCTGGGAAGCAGTCATTCGCGCGCTGGAAGGCGACGAAGCGGCGCAGACGCAAGTGCTGGCTATACTACAGCAGGACACCATGGTGCTGGTGCGCGGCATCCTGCTCAGCCGCTCCGTCCTCATCCGCCGGCACTACACGGCGACGCTAGAACGTTCCGGCGGCGATCACCATCGGATTCCAGTAACTCTGGTCATTGATCGTACCACTGAACGAATACCCATGCCGTAGCTCCAGGTTCACCGTGGCGCGCCCGCCCATCAGGTAGCCGATGCCGCCCCCCGCCTCCACGCGGTTTTCCGTGCCGTTGCGCCCGCTCACCGAGGAGTACAACTGGCCGATGCCGTACCACCACAGCCGCGATTTCCCCGGCACCTCGCGGATCACGTAGCCCTCGCGCACGCGGGCGTTGAAGAAGGAGTCGTCCGCCAGGTCGACAAAGGACACCTCGCCGTAGAGATCGGTGATGTGCGCCCCGTCGCGCCATTCCCAAAAGCCCGCGGCCAGCAGGCGCGCGTCCAGCTTGCCATCGTTGCGCCCGTCCACCACGGCGCCCAGCGTGGCGGAGACGAAGGCGCGGTTGCCCGGCAGCCAGTAGCGGTATCCCGCGCCTACCGAGGTGCCGCGGATGCTGTACTGGAACGGCAGGTTGGTGCCATTGGTGTCGGACCAGTCCGACTTGAGGAACAGGTGGTAGTCGTGCTGCGCCGCGCGCATGCCGTACCGCGCCTGCAACGCGGCCGACGACCCGGTGAGGCCGGAATAGACGGCCTCGGTATACGTGGACAGATAGAGATCGCCGGCCGTGGCCAGCGCCGCCGTCAGAACAGCGAATAGAACAGTGACGAAAGTGCGCATGTGGTGCAACCTCCAGGTAAGGTTGTCTATTATACCGCACATTCCTCACCTACGCGACTTTCGTTATGCAAGTCCGTTTTCTTGCATTCCACCGCCAACAAGCATTCCGGGCACATCTTTATGCGACAACTCAGGTAGTCATCTTTCCGCGCGGCATGAAGGCACATCGCTTGTAATACCTGACCGCAGTGAGTTTGTCATCGTTGCGCGCTCTCGCGCGCGCCCTCACCCCTGACCCCTCTCCCAATTCTGGGAGAGGGGACGTGACGCATTTTACCGCGTCTCAATATGGCTGGGTTATGCCCACGTCTGTAGTCGTCGCGCCGCGGCCGCGGCAAGGCGCGCCGAGTAGGCATATTTACCTCGCCTGTGCTACAATACCCCCAACACCCGCCATGGAGGCGCCCGATGCCCGCCCGACGGCCAATCTGCATTCCGCGCACCCTGCGCCTGCCGGTGCTGCTCCTGCTCGCCGGCCTGCTCTGGTTCGCCGGACGCCACGGTTACCTGTATATCTCCACCACCCCGGCGACATGGCAGGCCATCCTTATCGCCGGCGACGCCGCTATGACCACCAAGCAGTACCGCGCCGCCCAGCGCCACTACCTCCGCGCTCTCGACCGCGCCCGCGTCCGCTGGCCGGGCACTGTTCACGAAGCCGAGGCCCTCTGCAAACTCGCCAATGCCTTCAATACCGAGGCCTGGCATGTCTACGGCGGCAGTGATGTCCGCTTCAGCATCCGCGCCGATCTCTACCAGGCCCAGGCCGACTTCAAAACCGCCCCCCGCGACGCTGCCATCCGCTTCATCAATTGCCGCTTCGTCGACCGCCGCCTGGACTGGGCGGAGGATTACTGGCGTCGCGCTATCGCCATCTACGAAGCCCAGCCCGACGCCCCCTCCCGCATCGCCGCCGTGCGTTCGCTGTTCGACCTGGCCCTACTCGTGCAATATAACCCCCGCCGACAATCCCAAGCCCTCGAACATCTCAAGCAAATGCTGGCACTCTTGGAAGCCGGCTATCGTCCCCGCGACCTCGCTTTCGCCACGCGTGTGAGCAACCTGCGGGAGGAGTTCTACCTCAGGAAGTACCCGGAACTCCAGGAACGCTGCGCCCTGCAGGCGTTGGCCATCGCCCGCACCTGCGCTTTGGGACCGGCACTTGGCGGGTTCTACGAAAAACTTCGCTGGTTCTACACTGATCAGGGAGATTACCGGCGTGCGCTTGCCTATGCCCGCAAGTGGTTTACCTGCGAAACATCCGTCATCTCACCAAGAGATTTGCGGTATGCCCAGTCGCTGCAGTGGCTGGCCCGGGCATACATGGACTGTCGCGAATACCTCCAGGCTGAATCGCTGTACCGGCAAGCCCTCCGCATCTCTCGCGCGTATGGCGCGGCTGGCAGCGAAGTTTATTTTTGGACACATGTGGAATTATGCAATTGCTATGATGCCGCTGGAAAGCTGCGTGAGGAAGAGGCGCAGATCCGCCGCTGGATCGCCGATACTCGCCGCTGGTATTTCCACGGCAACCGGTACCGTCTGCGCGCCCTTTCCCGTTACTGCGATTTCCTCTTCACCCAGGGCCGCACCACCGAGCAAAAAGCCGTCGAAGCACAAATGAAAGCAGAATAGACGTCTCCGTAACCCGACATAATCCAATTCCAAATCAAGTAAATCCTCAAATCCTTCAAATCAAGGTTCAGGCACCCCCCTTCATCAATCGTCACTCCTCCGTTTCTGTCGCCCCATCCGTTGCATAACCCCCGGCTGTTCGGGTAGGATAACGAGGCAACATTTGTGATGGGAGACGGCAGCATGCCCATGACCTGGGATTTGACGGATTTATTCGCCGGCGCGGACGACCCGGCGCTGGACGAGCGGCTGGCGGCGCTGGAGACGCGCGCCGAGGCCTACGCGGCGGCGTACCGTGGGAATATCGCCGGGCTCACCCCCGACGGCTTTGCCGAGGCGCTGACCGCCTATGAGGGGATCATCCACGATTTGGAGTTTCCCGGCGCCTACGCCATGCTGCTCTTCTCCGGCGACAGCACCGCCCACGAGCACGGCGCGCTGGTGCAGCGCGTGCAGGAACGCGCGGTGGCCATCCAGCAGCACCTCATCTTCTTCGAGCTGGAGCTGATTGAAATCCCCGACGACGCCATGGCAACGTTGCTCGCCCACCCCGTCACCGCCACCTACCGGCATTATCTCGAGCACGCACGCGCCCAGCGGCCACACCGGTTGAGCGAGGCGGAGGAGCGCATCCTGCTGGAGAAATCCACCACCGGGCGCGAGGCCTTCAGCCGCCTCTTCGACGAGACGATCGCCGCGATGCTCTTCCCTTTCAGCCCGGGCGACGAGACGACGTTGCTCTCCGAGTCGGAGATCCTCGCCAAGCTGCACGACCCCGACCGCGCCGTGCGCCGTGCCGCCGCCGCAGGCCTCACCAGCGGCCTGCGCGAGAAGAACCGCCTGTTCAGCTACATCACCAATACGCTGGCCTACGACAAGGCGGTGGACGACCGGCTGGCGCATTACCCGCACGCGGAGGCGGACCGCCACCTGGCCGACCAGGTGGACACCGCCACCGTACATACCATGCTGGATGCCTCCGTGGCGCATTTTGGCACGGTGGCGCGCTACTACCGGCTGAAGCAGCGGCTGCTCGGCGTTGACCGGCTGTACCACTACGATCTCTACGCCCCGCTGCTGCCCGATACCGCGCCGGTGGCGTGGGATGACGCGCGGGCCATCGTCACCGGCGCCTACGCCGGCTTTGACGCGGAGGTGGGCCGGCTTGTCGACCGCTTCTTCACCGAGCGCTGGATCGACGCCGAGGCCCGCCCCGGCAAGCGCGGCGGCGCCTTCTGCATGGGCCTCACCCCGGACTGGCACCCCTACGTGCTGACGAATTTCCTCGGACGCCAGCGCGACGTGATGACGCTGGCGCACGAGCTGGGCCACGGCCTGCATGATCTCCTCGCCGGCGGCCAGCACCTGCTGCAGTACCACCCGTCGCTGGCGGCGGCCGAGACGGCCAGCGTCTTCGGCGAGATGCTCACCTTCCATACGCTGGTGGAGCGTGCCGCTACCCCGCGCCAGCAGTTGGCGCTGCTGGCGGGTAAAATCGAGGACATCTTCGCCACCGTCTTCCGCCAGACGGCGCTGTACCGCTTCGAGCAGGCGCTGCACGCCGCGCGGCGCGCGCAGGGCGAGTTGCGCGGGGAGACCATCGACGGGCTGTGGCATGACAACCTGCAGGCGATGTTCGGCGACGCCGTGGAGCTGGGCGCGGACTACCGGCTGTGGTGGTCGTACATACCGCACTTCATCCACACGCCGTTCTACGTCTACGCCTACGCCTTCGGGCAGTTGCTCACCATGGCGCTGTACGGGCGGTATCAGCAGGAGGGCGCGGCCTTCGTGCCCGACTACCTGGCGATATTGAGCGCCGGCGGCGCGCGCACCCCGGCCGAGCTGATGGCGCTGGCCGGGTTGGACATTTCCACGCGCGCCTTCTGGGAGGGCGGGCTGCGCACCATCGATGAGCTGGTGACCCGCGCGGAAGCGCTGGGAGACGAGGTGGGCACGCTGTGACCGACATCATGCGCATCCTCTTCTTCGGCGACATCGTCGGGCGGCCCGGCCGGCTGGCGGTGGAGACGGTGCTCTCCGACTGGCGCGACCGCTACGACCCGCACGTGGTCGTCGCCAACGCGGAGAACGCCGCCGGCGGCATGGGCATCACCCGCGGCATCGCCGAGGAGCTGTTCGAGACCGGTGTCGACGTCATCACCCTGGGCAACCACACCTTCAGCCAGCGCGACGCCGTGCCGCTGCTGGAATCGGAGCACCGCGTGCTGCGCCCGGCCAATTATCCCGCCGGCGTGCCCGGCCTCGGCTACGGCGTCTTTCCCACCCCGGCGGGGCCGGTGGCGGTGCTCAGTCTCATGGGGCGCATCTTCATGGACCCCCTCGATGACCCCTTTTCCACCGCGGAAACGCTTGTCCCCTTGCTGAGACAGCAAACCCATTGTATCCTGTTAGATATGCATGCCGAAGCCACCAGCGAGAAGGCGGCGATGGCATGGATGCTGGATGGGCGGGTCAGCGCCGTGGTCGGCACGCACACGCATGTGCAGACGGCCGATGAACGGGTGCTGCCGGCCGGCACGGCGTTTATCACGGACGTGGGCATGACCGGGCCGCGCGACGCCATACTGGGGGTGGACAAGGACATCATCATCCGGAAATTTCAGAATTGGATGCCGGCCCGTTTCGAAATCGCGAAAGGGCCCGCGCTCATCAATGCCGTGTATCTCGAAGTCGACATCCAGACGGGCCAGGCCCGCCGCATCTCCCGTCTGGCCGAAGTCCTGGACACGCCGGCGTTTACAAAATAAGCCGTACGTGTATGGGTGGTCGCACACCCCCATGTTCCAGACTTCCTATAATGGGAGTGCTCGGGGTGCTGATGGTTGCCGGGCAGGACGACATCAGCATCGCACGTGGCACTCCGAAACCGTCACTGTCTCGGACCACGCAATGCGAGCACCAGCGTATCAGCGAATGATGAACTAAGGAGCGCACTATGGAAGTCTTACGTGTATCCGCCAAATCGAACCCGAACTCCGTCGCGGGCGCGTTAGCCGGCGTCATCCGGGAAAAAGGCGCCGCCGAACTGCAGACCATCGGCGCCGGCGCCCTCAATCAGGCGGTGAAAGCCCTCGCCATCGCGCGGGGATTCATGGCCCCGTCGGGCGTCGATCTCATCTGCCGGCCCGCCTTCACCGATCTCGTCGTGGATGGCGCCGAGCGCACCGCCATCCGCCTGATGATCGAACCCAAATAACCCGGCAGGCCATTTTCCGGTTCCCATGGGGGCGAGCTGTGCAACAGCCCGCCCCCATGCTCGTACTCATACTCATACTCGTGCTCTTACTCCTACTCCATGAAATGGGTACAGCAACGAATTTCCGGTACATCAGTGATCGTGACCCTTTTCTATGTTTGGAAATTCGTTACAGTCCCCATTTCGGCCTTCGATACAAGGGCTGAACGAGGATGCGACAGTTCTGTTAACGTTAATGTTTTGTTAATCAACATCCATGCCAATACCCAACACAGGCGGGGGCGATTGAGATAGGATATGTTATTAACTTTCGCGTCGGGCAGGTTGGGAACCCTCCCGCGCAGGTTAACATCATTTTTCGAAAAGGAGAAACACCATGCGTTCCCGTATGCGACAGGGCTTTACCCTGATCGAGCTCCTGGTGGTCATCGCGATCATTGCGATCCTGGCCTCCATCC
>CAZPYA010000084.1:0-24800 GCA_964590255.1 uncultured bacterium | reverse complement strand
GTCACCACCGCTGTTCGGCACCGATTCTGCGACCCTGCAGCCTGTGAACAGCGCAACCGCGTCGCCACAGGCATCGACCAGTGGGCGCGCGCCACGATGCTGCTGGGCATCCTGTTGTTTGTCGGCGCACTCTTTTTCGGCATCTACCTGATCGCCGCCGAAGAAGACCAGCTCCAGCTCGGTATCACCATGATTATCACTGGACTATCGATGCTATTCGGCGCCTTCTTTTGGCATGCCGTCATCTCCTGGGGCGCCGAGTTGTTGAAGTGTCTGGGACGTATCGAAGACCATCTCCCCGACCAGTGATATGATATCGGAAGATCCCCAAGGGTACGCCGCCCGTCGGCACCATGCGTCCATACATTGAGTCGTTGTATTGCAGGGGGCTATATGTCGCGCGCATCACGATCAACAGATGCCAACGTTACCAGACAAGAATTGGGAGTGGAGGAACACCTCGATTCAGGAACATCTCAACAAAGCGCACGCCCATTAGTTGAAGCGCGTCAGGAACTAGCGACGCTGCTACAATCGGTTATCCACGATGCCATGGGTGCAGAAGCCCGCAAGGTCATCAGTATCACCGCATCGCCTGGTGTTGGGAAGACATATGCGATGGCAGAGGTTGTAAAACGCCTGCTCGACGACAAGTCATGCACGACCAAAATCTTATGGTTGACCTCATCGAAAGAGCTTCGTAAAGATACCTATGAGTTGTTTAAGAATACCGATCACACTGGGACGGATCCGTATCACCCCAAAGTGGCCGTTCGATATGGTCGATCAGACACCGAAGGTGATGAGGGATATTGTAAACAGTTCGCGAAGGCGCAGAAGATTGGCGAACGGAAAAATTCGGTACGATACTTGCTGTGTAAATCGTGCACGTATCGACAAGGCTGCAAATATCTTCATGCTATTGCGGAGTGCAGCCGTGCACAGTTAGTGATTGGGACACACGAAGCGTTTTCACGCATGGCAACGCAGCACATATCTCCGAACGAAGAGCCAGAAACGAAATATGCACTCATCATTGTTGATGAAGCCGTTGAAGAGACGCTGATTGAGAAAATCATCTTCACTCATGATGATATTGAGCAATGGGGTAGGAGGCGATTCGTAAAATATGATGTGCTGAGCAGTATCAGCAAGATCATGGCGCCGATCAGCCGTATCGTAGCACAAACATACTTCTCGACGAATAGTCAATGGCGTCCCGATGAACCGTTATCGTGGTTGTTACGCAGGAACATAGCCCTGAAAAAGCAGCTGCTCAGCGAATCTTATCGGCACATACGTAATGTGCCGATAGAAAAGATGTCACCGGGAGAAATTCAAGTAGGTAGACCTGTTCCAATGAAGGCTCTTTATGAACTACTTGAGATATTGAGACGCGAGATTCAAGAGAAAAAGTCAGATGATAGCGCATGCTGGTTCGCGCGAGCGTGTTCGATTGACCATGAGCGAAGCAGTAAACTCTACGGCGTCGATTGTAACCAGATACAACTGTATCTCATGAGGACACCTTTCATCAATCGCCTGGCGACCAATCTCACGATCTTTCTCGATGCGACTCCACCGATGCAGCTCTATCGCATGCTGTTTAAGGACATCGAAACCTATCATATACGAGCGGAACAGTATCTCGACGTCACGTTGTTTATCGATGACACTTACCAGTTGAAGAGTAAAGGCATCGAAGGGCATGAGGACCAGTGGCGAGTAGAAGCACTCCAGCATCTGCTGCGTATCTGGTGCACGCAATATCAAAATCCGTTAATCGTGACACATAAACGCCTGCTAAACGAGTTTCAGCATTGTCTACCTGCCAATGCTTCGATTACTTACTATCGGTCACCAGATTCACGCGGGAGCAATAAGTATGCGCGTTACGACGCAATCATGTTGATCGGTCATTTCCAACGTCCGTATCCCGTAACAGAGAAGCTGATACGCGCGGTACGCTCATTCGATGCTGAGAAGCGTAAGCCAGCGAACCAGAATACATTGTTTCAGCATAAACAGTATTCGATCAAGGCTTCGATGCCATCGGCTGCCAGCGATCAAGTGACCTCGCGCGACATGTACTATCCATCTGATGATGATGTGCGGCAGTATGCCCAATATTTCTATGCCGCTGAGATTGAACAGTTGATTGGCCGATTGCGCCCATCGAATGAGCATCGCCAGAACCATCCCATAGCCGTAATGCTCTTGATCGGTGAGCCTCCGCAAGGTCTCAAGATCGATACCATCACCACACTGCAGGCCTGGCTACAGCAGCATGGTGAGTTTTCGAGCGTAGATACCTGGTTCACGGAGAACCCGTGCCCGCTTAGCTATAACGCACGAAAACATCTGATGGCCATGGCAAAGATTGATCAGGCAATTGCATCCTTGCAGGAATCGAACAAGGAGATTACGCAGCGTGCTGTTGCCCGACGTGCCGGGGTTAGCCGATCAACCGTAGCAAAGCATCACCAAGCCTACAAGGAAAAATGGCTGGCTTAGACTTCTTAGAAATTAATAAAGCTGGTCTAAGCCACTCCGTCTCGCGTGCACAGACAACATGGGGATGACAGGGAGGGTACAGGGAGTCTGAGCCAGAGGCGCTTCATTGCCGCCATTGCAAAGCCTCTCTACATCTTCCAGGCCAGGGGGCGATTGTCACCATGGCCTGTTGTCATCTGTGACTCTATCGGGGGGGGGAGCTTTTTCGTCTCCTCACCCCTGATACACTTCATGCTCCGCCGTATGGTGCCCCAAGTTCTCAGCCCGTGGCAGTATCGCCCGTCTGCACTTTCATGCTCTGGGGGGCTGCACTGTTTCACTTCCTCAATAGGTGGCACGCCGACGGACAACCAATGGATGAGAAAGAACCTCGGCAGGCGACAGGTGTGCCGGCATGCGATTGTGACCCCCGTGGGGGGGCGTATTTTGGTGATGTCGACCCCAATGGTTTCACTTCCTCAATAGGTGGCACGCCGACGGACAACCAATGGATGAGAAAGAACCTCGGCAGGCGACAGGTGTGCCGGCATGCGATTGTGACCCCCGTGGGGGGGCGTATTTTGGTGATGTCGACCCCAATGGTTTCACTTCCTCAATAGGTGGCACGCCGACGGACAACCAATGGATGAGAAAGGATTCTCTTCATCTGATGATGATGTTCGGCAGTATGCCCAATATTGCTATATAGACCGACCTGAACACACTCGGCGTCGAAGGTATCTTCACCGGCGCGGACCTCGACGCTCTCCTCGGTATCCTCACCGCGATCAATGACGGTTCCCGAGGGCCAGTCCGCGCCTTGGAGCGCAGTTTCCACTGCAGAAAGACATACAGAATGATGACACTATTTACTCGCCGCCATCACGAGGTGGTGCGGCACGAACACATGACGGGAGGTGACTATTCATGAATACTGCTCCTTTGGATGCCATAAATAATGAGCCACGCATTGACGAGTTGGTGCTGCCGGCCGAAGTCATCGAGGGCGATGCTTCAGCAACGGAACCAGTCGAAATGCCGGAATCCGCGGATGCGGTGGACCTCCAACAACAGCGCCAACGCGTCGACGAAGCGTATCAGCGTCTGCGCTTCTATATGCACAAGCGCGAATGGGACGCCATTAGAGCAATCGACCCCCGATTATGCCAGTCACCGCATCGCGAGATACTCCTCGCGTTGCTGAAAGAACCACGGACAGAGGACGGCGGGATATTACTCGATTGCTATAGCATTTCGCAGGCGGTCCACCATGACCGGGTTTGCGATCCGCACTGGCACGACCATCACATCAACATCGATCATGCCCTTCGCGATATCACGACATTGACGAGATCGAAGTGCTATGTCGAGAATCCGAAGTGGGATGAGGCGCATGCTCGGGTCGTGAGTCACTTCCAACCAGGACTGCAGTTGGCGGAGGCGATC
Source organism: uncultured bacterium (assembly GCA_964590255.1). Taxonomy (GTDB): domain Bacteria; phylum Armatimonadota; class Hebobacteria; order CAIYQO01; family CAIYQO01; genus JAKIYB01. The sequence continues at coordinate 20,861 of CAZPYA010000084.1, read as the reverse complement.
TACCCGAAGAATGCCGGTGACTTAGCGCGCCGCGGTCTGGTAGATATCGTCACAGGCAAGCCATGTTCGCCAGAGCGCGCGAAAGACGCGTGGCACGAACTGCAGCATGCCATCAATGTTGTGAATGAGGGTATACGCGAACCGACCATTCGCGCATTTACGAACTATCTGAACAACACGCTCACCTGGGGGAACTTTAAGTATCGAGAACAGGATTATGCAGCCGTGTTCGCCGCGATCAAAGCGCAATTTCGCGCCAGTGCGAACCGCGAGGGGACGACGGGAAGGCAGCGCAAGCATAGGTATGCTGCTGCGACGGCAGCCATGCGTGTGATGAAAGATGTGTTGCTCTGGCCGCAGCCGCTCTACCATCAGGCTAGCCGATCACCGAGAATACATCCGAAAGGTAACTCGCTGATCGGGTTACCGACTGGGCTCCGCCGTCAGCTGAAGCCAAACGTCATCGAGTATGACTTGATTAGCAGCCAGATGGCAGTTTTCGCGCGCGTGGCTGGTATCGATGAACTGCTGGGATACCTCTATGCCAATATACAAGGCGATGGGCCGTCATGGTGGGATTACTGTTACGCTGCCTGTGGCATTGAGCAGCCCGAGGCATGGCATAAGCTGGTGCTGAAGCGCGTGTGCTACAGCATTGTGTTCGGCATGGCGAAAGGCCGCCTCTTTAAACCGCGCCGCACCAAACAGGGCTGGCATCGCGACGATGAGGAGATGCGGGCGGCTCTCGATCAATTCACCCCAGCCATGCAGGCGCGTTTCCTTAGCGACCCGCTCATCGTACGAGTTCTGGCTGCGCGCGACAGTATGCTGAGGCGCATAAAAAAGGAAGGCGGTATGCAGGATGCCTGGGGGAACTGGATCGCGATGGACCTGTCTAATTCGCGCGATAAAGTCGACCAGAAGAGCGTGCTGGCCTACGTGTGCCAGAGCTACGAGATGCGCATTCTCGAAGGGGTGATGCAACTCGCGATGGCGATGGTGGACGACCAGCACGGCTTCAAAATCATCGCCTGGCAGCACGATGGATTTAGCGCCATCATGAACCGGGCGGCGGATGAACCGCGGATTACGGCGATGATCCATGCGGCTGTCCGCGAGGCGGCAGAGCGCCTTGGTATACCTGCCGGCGTGGAAATCAAGTACGACGGCATCACCGAGCAAGGCGAACGTCGTGCCGAGGTAATAAACGTTCGTTTGCCTGCGCCGTTTGTTCGCAGCGACCAAGGAAGCCACGACGAGGAGACGAGCCGTGAGCGAGGCGGAAAGCAAGAAGGAAGGAAGGCACAGGAGCACGAGGGGGGGTCTCGCAGGGAGGATCCGGTGAATGAATGGCAGGATGGGGATGGAACTCAATTATTGCCCATTATCAAGATCAGCACCGGGCAGTTACCGTCAGAAGGTATGGATATACCTGCCCAACGCCCATCACCCTGGCCGCAACTTGGTCCGGCCATGCCGCCTGATCCCAGGCCAGCGTCTGAGAATGCCTATGAGGCAGTATAACCGACGAAGCGCATTACCGTAGGCCAGGCTAGTCATCTAGATGGCTGGGGTGTGCATGACTACGCCGCGATCAGTCGAGGTGATGATGAGGTGACTGCTATATGCAGTATGGTTCCGCGCAGCATCGCGACAAAGCTGTGCAGCCGATGCTCCCCTGACGCGTGTGGGGCGGCCCACTGATGAATTCGGAACGCCACGCGCGTAGTGTAACAGCGATTTCAGAAAGGAGGTGTGAGTTATCCGACCGGCATGGAGGTGTGCGACAGCGCCACGCCGGCAGTTACCTTCAGCGTCAACACCTATTTCAATGGAGGGTGGCAGGTGTTGACGCCAGTCCAACCAGTGCCAGTCGCTCCGCAGACACCAGCACGGTGTGGAAAGAAGGAGCCTGGCGACGATCTTCTTCATGGCATCGTTCTCGCCTCCACGAGGCGAGATGCCATCGCTGGCCACAGCGCCAACGCATCAACCATCAGGCAGACATGGACAGGGGAAACGTATGACATCGCTCGCGTGCCCCATGCTCCCTGTTTTGCCACTTACGTTCAATTCCCAATGACAGAAAGGACCCACTATGACACATGTAACCAATACTGACCTCGTCTTGCTTGCGGCGATTATTGCCAACGACCGCACAGCGGCCGAAGATGCTCTGCATCACGGCGCGACTGTTTCTGCGAGATTCGGCGCCCATCGCCGGACTCCGCTTCACCTAGCTGCGCTACACGGCAACGTCGAACTGGTGAATCTCCTCCTATCGTATGGCGCCAAAGTACAGTCCTGGGACAAGGACCGGAATACCGCGTTGCATCTTGCCGCTGATGCGGGACACGATGATGTCGTGGAGCTACTCCACCATCATGATGCCCAGATCGATGCTGAGAATGAGGCTGGCGAGACGCCCTTGTTGCTCGCATCGAATGCGAACCACACTGCTGTCATCCATTACCTTACTGCGGCCGGCGCCAATGTTCGCAAAGGTAATCGTGATGGTTGGACGCCACTTCATGCCGCTGTCGCCCGTTCGAATGGTGACAGCGTGCGATATCTGCAATGGCATGGCGCTACACTGACGGACACTGATCAGCATGTAGATCAATGCATGTTACAGCTTCAGCCTCCGGAGCCTGCAGCACCTGCCAGCGACCAAGCAGCGTAGACTTCCTACACCAACGACCACCCACCCATATCAAGGAGGACCAATGACCCCGATTTCCCCCGTGACCCTCACTGAAGAACAAGCCGCCGTGTATCTCGGCATCGGCGTTGATCTGATGCGCCGGCTGCGCAAAGACGGTGAATTGCCGCACGTGCGACTTGGAGACCGCGTGGTGTATTACCCTCCGGCGTTGGATGAATACCTGCGCCAGAAGAGTGAACACTCGGTCACGACCAGAGCCTACACAGGCATGCGCGCGATTCCGCCGTAGTCGGCGAAACCGCATCACTGAATAGCGCATCCATCGCCAATCGCGCGTGAGCCGATCGGCGATTCACGACCTACGTATCGAGAGCCCGGGCTGATACCCCGGGCTCTTTTCTGCTTAGAAGGGAGCCTACCATGGCAGGTTCGATTGAACAACGCGCACCGAATGCTTGGCGCCTGGTGGTATCTGGCGGCCAAGATCAGCACGGGAAGCGGGTAAAGATCACCCGCACGGTAACGGGCACGAAACGCGAGGCCGAACGAGAACTCGCACGGCTGGTAACAGAAGTGGAAACCGGCCGTATTGGCGCGTCGGCGAAGATGACTTTTGGCGAGTGGGTCGATCGCTGGATGCAACTGGTCGAAAAGACGCTGGCCCCATCGACGCTGGTTGGGTATCGACATATGTTACGGAATCGCCTCTTGCCAGCGTTACAGCATATCCAACTCGACCGGCTGCAGCCCAAGCACATTGCCGCATTCTATGATAACTTGTCGCGTGCCAGCCGGTTGGATGTCTATCTCGACGACGAAGCGCGGCGGCTGGGAGCCGCAATTCCACCCATCTCCTCGAATTCGCAGCTCAAACATCATCGCCTGCTGTCACTGATATTACAGGAAGCCGTGTATCGTGGGCTGATCCCGATGAATCCTACGCGCTCGGTACGCCCGCCACGAGCGATACGTACTGAAGCACGCCATTACGATGAGGCGGATGTGCCGCGATTGCTGGGGGTGCTGACGAAAGAACCCTTACGTTTCCAGGCGCTGGTTGCGGTTGCGCTCACAACCGGCGCACGACGGGGTGAGATCACCGGCCTGAAATGGGAGGACATCGATTGGGAGCGGAAGCAGATACGTATCTGTCGGGCGGCCTATCTGGTTGCGGGTGAAAAGCAAGGCATCAAAAGCACGAAGACCGGACAAGTTCGCGTCGTACCGCTGGTCGAGCCGGCAAAGTCGCTGCTCGAACGATGGCGCGAGACCCAGGCGAACGAACGCGAAGCACTCCCCAAGTGGTTCGCCGGCGATTTCATCTTCACAGAACCGACAGGGCAATGGATGTGCATCGACAACGTGACTAGACGATGGAAGGCATTTTGTGCGCAACATCAATTGCCAGAGATGACATTTCATGGCCTGCGTCATACGGCCGCCAGCCTGCTGCTGGGCAACGGACTCCCAGTACGTGCGGTAGCTGGCATTCTCGGACATGCCCAAGCCAGCACGACGCTGAATATCTATGGACATGTGTTAGAGTCCTCTGAGAAGAAGGCTGCCGAAATACTCGAACGAATCACCGCTGCCGTGTCCCCAGTGGTGTCCCCATGTGGGGACGGAGAGGAGTAAAATGAGTTCAATCACAGGGGACGTTGTGAACTCTCATAATCCCTTGGTCGTAGGTTCGAATCCTACCCGGCCCACCAATTTTGAACTCAAAAGAGCCTGCTCTAGGCTGTGGTAGACAGTCTGAGCAGGCTCTTTTTGCATTGGTGCGTTCCCAAAATCGTTCCCAATAATTCCCCGCTGCGATGATGGGCGTGTTTCTGTAACTCTGCACATCCGACAGCGGCTCTGGTTGACGGGCAAGCAAGCAGAGTTTATACTATTGACAGCATCAGGAACGCCCCGCGCAATCGGGGCTGGCAACCGGCCCGGAGACGGCAGCGGTGCCTGGGGACATCCATCCCCGATGTGCGGAAACGCGGGTTTCCGAAAGATGGTCTTCATCGCAACGTCTCCACAAGCCGCTACGCTGATGCGTGGCGGCTTTTTCTATGGCTCCGGTGTTGAGTCGATGCACGAAGGGAGAAGAGAGCATGTCGTGGAGTTTTACGTCCGAATCCGTCACCGAAGGCCATCCGGACAAGGTGGCTGACCAGATCGCCGATGCGGTGGTCGATGCCCACCTCGCCGGGGATCGCGAGGCACGGGTGGCCTGTGAAGTGCTGGTGACCCCGCGCCGGGTCATTCTCGCCGGGGAGATCACCTCTAATGCCGTGGTGGACTATCCGTCGCTGGTGCGCGGTGTCCTCGCCGACATCGGCTATGGCGCGGGGGAGGCCTTTGACGGCGCCACCGTGCCGGTGGAATGCCTGCTGAACCCGCAAGCCCGCGACATCGCGCAGGGCGTAGACACCGGGGGGGCGGGGGATCAGGGGTTGATGTTCGGCTACGCCTGTACCGACACCCCGACGCTGATGCCCGCCCCCATCGCGTGGGCGCATGCGCTGGCCCAGCGGCTTACCGCCGTCCGCAAAACGGGCGTATTGCCATACCTGAAACCGGATGGGAAAACGCAGGTGACGGTGGCGTATGCGGCTGGGCGTCCGGCGCGCGTCGATACGGTGGTGGTGTCCTGCCATCATGCCGTGGGCATCGATCAGGCACGGATCGCCGCCGACATCCGCCAACAGGTCATCGAGCCGGTGCTGGCCCCGCTGGGGATGCTGGATGACCGGACGGCCATCCTTGTCAACCCTACCGGCGCGTTCACCGTGGGCGGGCCGGAGGCTGACACCGGGGTGACCGGGCGGAAGATCATCGTCGATACCTACGGCGGCATGGCGCGGCACGGGGGCGGGGCGTTCTCGGGAAAAGACCCCACGAAGGTCGACCGCAGTGCCGCCTATCTGCTGCGCTACATCGCGAAGACGCTGGTCGCCGAGGGCTGGGCGACCCGGCTGGAGGTGCGCCTCGCTTATGCCATCGGCAAACGGGAGCCGGTCGATCTGGCGGTGGACAGCTTCGGCACCGCCACCATCCGCGAACGTGAATTGATCGCCACCATCCGCGACCGCTTCGACCTGACGCCCACCGGCATCATCGAGGCACTCGACTTGCGTCGACCGCAATACCGCCCTCTCGCCGCCTACGGGCAACTGGGGCGCGAGGACGCGGGCGTGCGCTGGGAGCAGTGCGCTGCCACTACCGCAGCGCGATAAACGAAGGAGGGTTCACATGGCAGGGAGTACCTACAAAGGCTGGAGAAAACCACGCCCCGAAGAAACGACCGGCTGGCTGGTGAGTTCGCGCCCCACGTCACCCGCGACGACGAAGCGGCCATCCAGCGTTATGTCGGAGGAGGAGATCGAGCGGATGGGGCGGCGGATAGACGAGGGACTGCGGATACAGGCGGGCCTGCCACCGGAAGAATACCCAGAGTCATCGCTGACGGACGAGGAGGTCGCCGATATCGGGGAGAGCGAGACCTGATGGGGCAGGATATCGATCCGCGCTTTCATGACGCCCCCTCCCCGGCGGGGGAGGGGGGTATCTGGTCATAGACTTGCCGGGCGATGGACTGCAGGACGAGATATTGGAAAGATGCATCGCTGCGGAAGCGGCTCACGATGTCCTACAGATGCGGACATTGATCACGCATACAGATCACGGCACTTGACGCGCGGGATCTCGCGTATGGCATGGTCAATGACCGCATCCCGAGATGACTGCTCGATGTCCGCCACTGTAGTTGCCTTTCATGCGGTCGATGACGCGGTTTGAGCCATCGTGTTCTTCTATGGCCGGTAAAAGGAAGGCATACAGCCGCCGCTAGTCCTGCAGCGTCTTCAGAAACATCTCATTCGGCTCTTCGGTTAGCGATTAATAGCGGTCAACGGCAGGGTTAAGGTATGCGTGCAGCTTCGGCACCGCCACCATCCGCGACCACTTCGACCACACGGCCACCGGCATCATCGAGGCGTTCGATTTGCGCCGCCCACGATACCGCCCCCTCGCCGCCTACGGGCAACTGGGGCGCGAGGACGCGGGCGTGCGCTGGGAGCAGTGCGTCGCCTGCACTTCAGTTCCCGCACAGGTCTAGGAAGGACGCAGAATTTATGGTTATAATATCAGCGCTGTCATGAGACGCCGCACGGTTGCCGATGAATCTGCCGGCCGGCGGCGCGTGACGTCGGCAGCGAGAGGAGCCCGCGATGTTACTGTTTCGCCTGGGTCTATTGTGCCTGGTGGTGGGTGTTGTGGCCGGGGCTGCCTGGGCCGACGTCGTGTCATACGCCTTCGACGCGGATGTCGCGGGCTTCACGGTGATTGCCGGCAAAGGCGCGTTGACGCGCGAGACCGCGGCCCCGCTGGCCGGCGCCGGCTCGCTACGCTGCGCGCTGGACGAAGGCGTCGCCGAGGTGCGGTTCGCCTCACCGGCCTTTGCGGTGAAGCCGTGGACGATCTACCGACTCTCCGACAAGCGCAACGTGCCGGCCGGCATGACGCTGCTGGCAATGGCGCAGTTCGCCGAGGGCGACGGCTGGCGCGACGTGACGCTGACCATCGACGGCGATGGGTGGACTTTCGGCACGCTGCCCGCCGTCCAACGCGCGCGGCTGGTCTACGTGGCGCGCGCCGAGAAGGCGACCGACCGCTTTGTGACCATGGATACCATCAGCGTGGCCGAGCATAGCGCAATGATGAAAGAGCGCGGCACGAATCTCTTCTCCGACCCCTCGCTGGAAGCGGCGACGAAGGCGCCGCCCGCCGGATGGGATACCTGGGTGAATGCCCCGGAGAAAACCGAGATCGGCGCCCGCGATGCCCACCACGGCAAGCAGTATTACCGCGTCACCGGCAACACCGTCTACCTGGTGTTGCCCGTGCTCACGGTGCAGCCGAACCGCCTATACCGCATTCGCTTCTGGGTGCGCGGCGAAGGCCAGATCTATTTCGGCCTGCATAAACTGGCTCCGAAAACCCCGAAAACGCCCGACCTGGCGAACGTCACGCGCGCCGGCTGGTCGGCCGCCACCCCGAATGGCTTGCTGCTGAAACCCGATACCTGGCAGCCGGTGGAAATGCTGGTGGCGACGGACAGCGAATCGATCCGCTGGCTGAACCCCTACATGAATATGAAGGGCACGTGTACCATTGAAATCGACGATCTGGAAGCCGTCACTATCGATGACACGCCCACAAAATAGCCCGATGAACCCGATGGAAAGGCCGACGCCATGACCGATAAGTCCCTCGCCATGCTCCTGCTGGCGCTTGTCGTGATCTTCCCGGCGATGCTGGCGCACGCCGCGGCGCTCAATAGCGACTTTGCGCAAGGTCTCGACCAGTCGGGCTGGGAGAAATCCGCCGGAGACGTAACGGCAACACCGGCGGGGCGCACCGGCCCTGCGCTTCGGCTGGGCAAGGACGGCGGCATCACGCGGGCGGCCACGCTGGCGCCGGGCGTGTATGAGCTGACAGTGTGGGCGAAAGGCACCGGGCTACTGACGTTGCAGGCCCAGGGGACGAAGCGCACGCTAACCCTGACGGAGGCTTTCGGCCTGTATGGCCTGCTCTTCGCCATTGAGGGCGACGCGGACGCCGAGGTGCGACTGGCCCTGCAGGTGCGCGGGGAAGAGGCGATCCTCGACGATGCCGCCATCACGCCAGCCACTCCGGAACAGCGCGCGGCCTGGGCGGCGGCGCAGCAGAGCTATACGCTGCTGGGGTATTTTGGGACCGATCCGCAGCGCCCCGCGCCGGGGGCGAAGACCAGCGCCGGCGTCACCGCCGCCTTTTCCGCGGAAAACCTGCGCCGCTGGGCGATCCGCGAGACCGTTGTCTTCAATGATCCGGGGTACGACGCGCATTGGGTGGTCGACGATGCCGCCGTCGCCGCCTATTACAGCCGGCGCGGCTTGCCCGTCACTAACGCCGTGGAGACCGAGGCCTGGTTGAAATCCCGCGCCGAGGGCGACAAAGGCGTCGGCACCTCGATCATCTTCACCATGGGCGTGGCCCCGGCGAATTGCGTCGCCCCGCCGTTCGCCGAGTGCCTGTTGGCGCGCTATCTGCGGGCTGGTGGCCGCGTGGTCTGGATGGCAAACGCGCCCATGTATGTCGCCCAAGCGGCCCGGGGACCAATCTTCATGTATACCACTACCGCCGCCGAAGAGATGCTAGGATTGACCACCGACCGGAAGACCTTTTACGGCATGGAAGGCCCGACGCTGACGCCGGCGGGCAAGGCCTGGGGCCTGGAGGCGGGGTTGCTGCTGCAGCGGCCGGTGCATGCCGCCGGCGTGTCGGTGCCGTTCGTCACCGATCCCACTGGCGAGTATTGCGGCGTCGGCATGGTCACGCTGCGGCCCGATCTGCCGATGAGCGGCTTCATTTTCGTGCCGGATTCGGTCCGACCGTCAAATGAGACGCTGCTGGCAAATGTCTACCGCCTGGCGCGCTACTCCGGCACGCCGGTGGCAGTGCCGGCGCCGGCGCCGCTGCCCGCGCCGGCGGTGCCGCTGGAGGTCAGCGTGCGCTTCGGCCAGGATGACCGGCGCATGGTTTACCTGCGCGGCGAAGCCGTCCCGCTGGTGCTGCGCGTGAAGGCGCTGCAGTCGAATCTGCCGGACGTCAAAGCTCAATATACGTTGCGCGACGGCGAGACGGTGCTGCGCCAGGGCGCCGCCGCCGTGCCGGTCGCCCAGCAGCAGGCCGACCAACTGCTGGGTTCGCTGAACCTCGATGGCCTGCGCATGGGGCGCTACACGTTAGATGTCACGCTGGAAGCGGTCGGCCAGACGCTGCGGCTTAACCGCGAGCTGCGCCTGGCGCCGCCGCCCGACCACCGTGGCACCCACATTGCCATCTGGTGCGCGGCGTCGCCGAAGGTGAACCGCACCATCGACCTGCTCGACGAACTGACCGCGCTCAACCTGGACCCGATGATTACCGATGACCTGCCCGTCGGCATGGATCTGGCGCTGTGGTACGGCATGAGCGTGTCGACGCGCCGCCACGGGGACGCGGCTGTGACGCACAATCCCCCCGGGTATGACGATTACCGTCGCGGCAGCGGTGGTGAGATCATGCGCGTCCGCTCCCTCGGCGACAAGCGCATCGCGAAGGGGTACGCCAGCCCGTTCCGGCGTCAGGCGGAAGCCGACGATTTCGGCCGACTGGTGGCGATTGACAATGCCTTCCCGGCGTTCCGCAAGCGCGCCGTGACCAGTGACGACTTCAGCCAGTGGTTCGGACTCGATTACAACCGGTACGTCGTGGAAGGCTTCCGCGAACGCTACGGCATCGACGTGCCAAAGCCCGCCGGCACCGAAGATCCCATCAGCACCGTGAACATCCCCCGCGCGCCGGGCATCATCCCGGATGACGACCCGTGGATGCTGCTGAATCGCTACTGGAGCGAGATGATGGGCGACGCCGGTCGGCGTCACGCGCGGGCGATGGAAGCCGCCACCGGCGGCACCGGGTTGGTGGGCCCGGTGCCGGGGGGCATGCAGTTGCCGGTGATCAACATGTGGTCCGGCCAGTATCCGCCGTATACTTTCGGCGCGCAAACCGGCTACAGCCTCTCCTGTTTCTACTACTACAACAGCTTCTGGCAGCCGCCGCTGGCGCACCTCTGGTGGATGGAGGCGGCGCGCATGGGCCATCGCGGCATCGAGCAGTGGATCATGCCGGATGCCTATCACTTCCACCTTGAATCGTTCTATCGCAACAACCTGTGGCTGATGCTGGCGGGTGGCGCCACCGGGCTGCCGTATTTCATGTATGGCCCGCATAAGCCGGAAGCGCTGCGAGCGATGTCCGACTTCGGCGCCCGGTCGAAGCGCTACGGCTTGCTGCTGGAACAGATGCGCCCGGTCGCCAAGAAGGTCGCCCTGCTGGTGCCGTTTGAGAATGTCACTTACCGCATCGAAAACGGCTACGAAATGGCCTATTCGTTCATGAATCTGCTGCAGGCGAAGATCGACGTCGAGCCGGTGAGTCCCGACGAGCTGGATGCCGTCTCGATTCGCAACTACGAGGCGGTGGTGCTGGCGCAGACGAAGTGGCTGAAAGCCGGCACCGTGCGCCTGTTGGAGGAGTATATCGCGGCCGGCGGTAGGGTGGTGCTCGACAGCGACACCGCGGCGGCTATCCCGGTGAAGGGCGCGACGACGCTGGACTTCTCGCTGGCGCTGGGCGGGGCGTGGATCGCCCATTATGGCCATGCCGACCGCATTGCCCGCGTCCGCGCCGCCGTGCTGCCGGTCAGCGCTCCGCCGGTGGACTGTGCCGACCCGTTCGTCGTCGTTCGCCGCGCCGCGCTGCCCGACGGCACTCCCGGCGTTTGGCTGGTGCACACCTACACCCAGGAGGAATATGCGGCGTTGCGGGCGGCTCGCGACGGGACACCGGACGCCACCCGCGCCGTGGAAGACAAGCTGGGCTACCGCAAGGACCGCGTCGCCACCACCCTCACCCGCGCCGACGACGGCCGCATCCCCGTCGATGTGTTCACCGGCCGCGTGCTGGAAGCCACCCGCGTCAACGGCGCCATGACCGTAAAGGTGGAGTTGCCGAAGTGGGAGGGTCAGTTGATCCTCTTTCTACCCGCGCTGCCGGGGGCGGTGGAGCTGACCGGCGTGCCGGAGCACATCGCGCCGGGCGTGCCGATGAAACTGGGCGTCTACCTGCGCGATAACGCCGGGAAGCTGGTGACGGCGCCGCTGCCGCTGCAGGTAACCCTGCGCGATCCACAGGGGCAGGTAGATCGGGAATATACGCATCGATTGCTTACCGCGGGGGGAGCGGCGGCGCACAGCCTCACCTTCGCCGTCAACGATCAGCGCGGCGAATGGATGCTGGAGGTTGAGGACGTCCTTACCGGCCTGAAGACGGCGCGCAAGCTGCAACTGCGCTAACCGGCGATGCAGCGGGCTTGCTTCCGGCTTCACCGCAGCAGCGCGTCCGCTTCTATCGGTGAAGTCAGGCAGATGCCCAGGTCTTTCAACAGGCCGTCGGTAATGCGGTAGATCCAGCCGTGGATGGCGAGTGATTGGCCGCGCGCCCAGGCGGAACGCACGGTATCCGTCTGCGCCACGGCCAGGGCCTGCGTCATCACGTTCAGCTCGCAGAGGCGGTCGACGCGCTGGTTCATCGGCAGCGCGTTCAACTCCGCCATGCTGCGCATGGCGGTGTCGCGGATGGGGGCCAACCACTGATACACCAGGCCGTGCGCGTCATCGCTCAGCGCCGCCTGCACTCCGCCGCAGCCGTAATGCCCGCAGACGATGATGTGCCGCACGCCCAGCGTATCCACCGCATATTGCAGCACGGCGAGGGCATTGGTGTCCGTCTGCGAAACGATATTTGCGATATTGCGGTGCACGAACAGCTCGCCCGGCAGCAGGCCGACGATCTCGTTTGCCGGCACGCGGCTATCCGAACAGCCGATCCACAGGTAGTCCGGCGTCTGCTGGTCGGCCAGCCGGCTGAAAAACCGCGGGTCGGCATCGGTGATGTCGGCGGCCCAGCGGCGGTTATTCTCGAACAGGTGTGGCAATACTTGCATGGTGTCTCCGTCAATAATATCTTCGCCAGGCCCGGCCGAATGCCTGCCGCCAGCAGCGACGATTTCGCCGGCGAGCATGATGTGCAACCCCTCACTGGCTCGTTGGGGTGAATCATTTTCAGCCGCGTTAGAAACTATCTCAAAAGGGATCGTAGCCACCTCACGGGGTCTGTTCGGGGCTGGCAAGGCGGATTTCCGAGAGTGTATGAGGTCATACATGCCAGGAAAGCCAACGACGCCAGGCGCGAACAGACCCCGTGAGGTGGCTGCGAGCCATTTTGAGATAGTTTCTTAGGGTAAATATGCATGGGGATAGGCCGGTCGCTTGCATGGCGCAACCGTTGGCGGGTAAGATACGTAGTAGCTGTAGACTACCACAAAGGAGCCACTCATGCGCCTGATTATACTGCTGCTGGCCGCGTTGGCCGTTTCCGCCGTCTGCGCCGCCGACTGGCCGCGCTTCCTGGGGCCGAATGGCAACGGTATCGCGCCGGACACCGGCATCAATAAGAATTGGACCCAGAAACCGCCGAAAGAACTGTGGAAAATCGACCTGACCGACAACGGCTACGCCGGCCCGGCGGTGGCAAACGGCAAGGTGATTATCCTCGATCACCAGGAGAAGAAGGATATCCTGCGCGTAATCGATCTGAATACCGGTCAGGAAAACGGGCGCTTCAGTTACGATGAACCGAGCGGCGAGAACTACGGGCATGCGCGTTGCACGCCGCTGGTCGCCGGCGGGCGCATTTACACTGTCAGCTTCTCCGGCATCGTCCTCTGCCTCGACTGGAAAACCGGCAAAGAGCTGTGGCGGCGCCACATGGTGAAGGATTTTGGCGGCACGCTGCCGGGCTGGGGGTACTCCTGGTCGATGATCGTCGATGATGGCAAACTCATCGTGCAGCCGGGCGGGCCGAACGCCGCCGTGGCCGCACTGAACCCCGCCACCGGCGCCACCATCTGGGCCGGCGGTGGCAGCGACAAGGCGGGCTACGCCACGCCGGTGGTCGCCACCCTGGCCGGCAAAGAGCAATACCTCATCTTCAGCGCCGGTGGGCTGATGGGCATCAACCCGGCCAACGGCCAGCGCCTGTGGCAGTTCCCCTGGAAAACCTCTTACGATGTGAACGCCGCCACGCCTATCGTCATCGGCAACAGCGTCTTCATCACCACCGGGTATGGCCACGGGTCGGCGCTGGTGAATGTCACCGGCGCTGGCGCGGCGCAGGCCTGGGCCAACACGGCTGTGCAGTCGAAATTCTCCACGCCCGTTTACGTCGGCGGCGTCGCCTATTCCACCTCCGAGTCCGGCCAGTTGATATGCTTCGACCCGAAAAACGGCGCGGTGAAGTGGCAGAAAGGCGGCTTCGGCCTCGGCGCGGTCTGCGCGGCCGACGGCGTCATCATCGCCGTGGGCGGCGACAGCGGCGACGTGGTAATGATCGATCAAGATGCCGGCGCTTACAAAGAACTCGGCCGCATCAAGCCGCTTGGCGGGCAAAGCTGGACGGCCCCCGTCATCGCCAACGGCAAACTGCTGATCCGCAATAAGAAGGCGCTGGTTTGCCTCGACCTGAAATAGGCTACTGCTTCCCGAAACAATATACCGCCCCATCTCCGGCGCCGATGATCATGCGCCCCCCCGCGACCGCGGGCGAGGCCTTGATCTCGGCGCCGGCGCGGTATTGCCAGCGCTGTTTGCCGGTAGCCAGGTCGAGGCCGAAGAGCGTGCCCTCGTTGGAGCCGATGAAGACGGTGCCGCCGGCGATGACGGGCGAGGACTCCACGCCTTTCTTCATCGTCAGCGACCAGCGCGGCTTGCCGGTGCCGCGTTCGACGCAGAAGACGGCGTTGTTTTTCGTGGAGAAGACGACGGCGCCGCCGCTTATCGCCGCCGAGGACGCGGTGTTGTCGCCGGACTGCGCCCCAAAGCGCCAGAGGACCTTCAGATCCTTCACGCGGATGGCCAGGTATTCGCCGTCCATGGTGCCCAGGAAAATGGCGCCGTTGCTGTAGGCCGGCGAGGCGCCGATGTTGCCGCCGATCTTCACCGAGCGCTTCTGCTTGCCGGTGGCCAGGTCGATGGCGCGCACCAGCCCGTCGCAACCGGCGATAATGACCATCCCCTCCGCCACGCAGGGCGAGCAATGCACCTGGGCGTCGGTTTCAAAGGACCATTGCACCTTGCCGGTTTTCGCGTCGAAGCAGTACAGCTTGCGGTCGTAGGATCCCACCAGCACGCGGCCGTTGACCACCACCGGTGAGGAGATGACCTGGCTGTCAGCGGTGTATTTCCACGCCTCCTTGCCGGTCGCCGTGTTGATCGCGTGAAACACGCCGTCGTCATCGCCGAAATAGACCAGGCCGCCGGCTACGCACGGCGAGGAACTGATGGCCGTCTTCGCGTCAAAGCTCCATTTCAGTTTCCCGTTGGCCATTGTCAGCGCCAGCAACTTGCCGTTCTGCACGCCCACGTAGGCGACGCCGCCGGCGACGGCGGCGGTGGCGGTCACCTCCGACTTCGTCTCGTATGTCCACAGCAGCGCCGGTTTCGCGGGCAGCGCGCCGGCGACACCGGTCATCTGTGGATTGCCGCGAAAGCTCGGCCAGGCCGTTTGCGCCAGGGCCGCGGCGCTGAGCAGGCACACGATCAACAGGTAACGCATGGTTATTCTCCGCGCAGCGCCGGGATGATGGCGCCGCGCACCGCGGCGCGCGCCGCCGCCCGGCAGGACAACAGGCCAATGACGAATAAACCGAGCAGCAACCCGCCCACCGCGCCCCAGTGGATGCGGGTGTCGGCGGCGGCCAGTTGCGGGGCCACGGCGATGAGCGCGGCGATGGCGCCCAGCAGCAGCCCGCCCACCAGCATGCCGGCCGTCTCCAGCAGCAGCAGCCGCGCCAGGTTGTCGCGCGTGAAGCCGGTGGCGAGCATCAACGCGAACTCCCGCCGGCGCTCCAGCGCGTTACGCAGCAGCACCGCCAGCAACCCCAGCGTGCCCAGCAGCAGCCCCAACCCGCCGATGGCCAGGAACATCGAGAGGTAGGTATTTTGCACGCGGATGAAGCCGTTCAGCACCTCGCGGGTGTCCTGCACTTCCAGGCCGGCCTCGCCCAGCACCCGCCGCAGCGCCGTTGTCACGTCACCGGGGCGCGGCGTTTCGATGAGGTAGTAGCGCGGTACCGCCACGCCGGGGTACAGGCGGCGGAATTGCGCCTCAGACACCAGAATCTCGCCGGCGAAGATGCTCGATGCCAGCGTGCCGGCGAAGCGCAGTTCGTGTATGCCAGTCGCCGCCGGCAGCATCAATGGTTTGCCGACCGCGCTGTGCAGCGTCCACTCCAGGCTGGCGGCGTCGGCCAGGGCGGCGCGATCGCCGGCCAGCGCCGACCATCCCGGCGTCACGCGAAAGCCACCGCGCGCCACCATCGCCGGCGTCACGCCCAGCACCCGCGGCGCGCCGGGGCGGTTCAGGTTCAGGCAACTGATGTCGTCGCCCGGGCTCATCAGGAACGGCATCACCGTCGCGCTGGCCAACACCGCTTCATCCTCATCGGTGAAGCCGAGGTTGGCGCGGCCGGTGGCGGTGCTCAGGTCGTAGGGCAGGGGAGACGTGGCGATGGCGCGCAACTGGAATCCGCCGGTGCCGGAGGCGCGGTCACCGGCGTTCGCGCGCAGGAAGTCGCGCTCGTTCGCCGCTACCGTCACCACCAGGAACGCCGCGCACGCCAGCAGGCCGGCGGCCAGCAGCGTGCGCCCGCGGTTGGCCGCGGCATTGCGCAGCGCCAGCTTTCGCAGCGACATGGGGTAGGCGGGGCGTGCCAGCGCTGCCGCGAGTATCAACGCCCCCGCGCCCAGACCGGCTGCCAGCAGCACCGCCCCGAGCAGGAAGAATGCCACCGCCGCCGGGATGGCCTTCGCCAATCCCAAGAGCAGCAGGACAATGGCGGCGACGGCCAGCGCGATGGTCGTGATGGATGTGGCGCGATTCTTTCCCGGCAGCACGCCCAGCGCCTGCCAACCACCCAGCAGCGCCGGCACCGCTTGCCGCGCCAGCCCGCGCAGGCTCCAGCCGATGGCGAGCAGGCCGATGAGCAGGCCCGACACCGCGCCGATGGCGATGGGCGCGGCGCCCAGGTGCAGCCACAGCGCCGTCTCGGCCACCGCGCCCTGCCACCAACTGGTGAGGCCGCGGATGAGCCCCCACGCGTAGAGGATGCCCAACGGCACGCCAATAACCGTGCCGGCCGCCGACAGCGCCAGCCCCTCCAGCAGGAAGGCGCGCGCCACCTGCGCGGCGGTGAAGCCCTGCGCCAGCATCACCCCAATTTGCGCCGCCCGCCCTTCCGCCAGCAGGCGCATCAGCACCCCCGCCAGCCCTGCGGCCGCCAGGACGATGAAGAAGCTCAACGCGATGAACAACTGCCCGAAATCGGTGGTGCCCGCCGCCGCCCGCAGCGCCTCTTCGCGCACGGGACGCAACGCAATGCCCGCATCCGCCGGCTGTAGCTTCTTTAGCAGCGTCGCTTCGTATGTCTGTGCAAACTGCGCCGCGGAAATCCCCTTCGGCGGCGTGATCAGCAGCGACGTCACCCAGTCCGCGTCCTCCCCCTGTGGACCACTGGCCCACATCTTCCGAATGGTCTCGATATCGACATACGCCTTCGGCGTGGTCTTATACTTTTCCCAGTATTGCTCATCCCGGTCAGTAATCCGCTCCATCTCCACCGGGAACGGCGCCTGCCAGGCGTCGATGCGCGCGGCATCGGACACACCCTCGATGGGCGAGATCAGCGCAGCGTCGGCGGGATTGACGGGAATGGTTTCCGCATATTGCACGAGGAGCGATTTTGTAGTGAACTGACCGTCAAGTGACGGAACGAAATATTCTAGGATAACACTGCGATTAGAAGAGATAACCGAGACATGCAGATCCTGTGCAAGCCAACTGTTCGCGACAAGTCCTTGCTCCATTTTACTGGCGGGTTCTTCGATGCCTGCGATCAGTACATATGAGGATTCACGCCGCTCCACAGGTATTGGCGGAGCGAGGGGTTCTATAGCTGTAATTGTCCTCTGTGTGGGTTTACCAAAGTCTATGATGACTGGCCCGGAGGAGGGTTCATATTCAATTATGCTATCATTATTGTTCAAAGATGAAGGAAATGCATATATGCGTGATGCCAGATATACCGACGACCGTCGGGATGCAGCCTTGTTGACCTTGGCCGCGTCTTGCCCCGCCGAGACCATCGCATTCGGCAGGACCATCGCATCGCTGCGCAGCACCAGTTGCCCGCGCTCCGGCGACAGCGACAGGCCGTAGTCGCGCAGCGTCAGAGCCGTGTGTACCGTTTCAGTTATCGAAGCGGCTTCCTCCTCTGGCGTCCGTAGCCCGCGAATTTTGTAGAAGGCTTCCAGCAACGCCGCGTTCGCCACGTCCTGCGGCTTGTCCAGCATCTCCAGGAGCCACCGGCGGTCGATGAACAGGTTGCGCGGCGTGCTGCTGCCCGCCGACAGGCTGAACCCGCCGGCGCCGCGGTCGGGGAGGATGTCGGCGACGGTCACCCGCAGCGTGCGCTGCGTCTGGTCGAGGCTGCGCTGGGTGAAGAGGTTCGTCGCGCCCATGGCACCGCCGCGGATGAGGTTCAACAGGCAAGTGCCGTCCTTCCCGACGCCCAGGTCACGCGCCAGTGCGGCGTTCATCACCGTCTGCCGGCCGTCGAGGTGGCGCGACTGCCCGTAGAATGTCCAGAAATCGTCGTCGACGCCAATGACGTTCACCTTCGGGATCACGGCGTCGGTGTCAGCGTTCGTCACCGAGCCCGTGGTGAGGTAGAGCGCGGCGGAAGCGCGGAAGGGCGGTTTTGTGGCATCATCGGCCAGTTGCGCGCGGAATTCCCGCGTGGTGGTCATGGCATGCGTCGCCGTGCCCAGCCGCGCCAGCGCCGTGTCGCGCAGGCTGCCGCTCACTGAGTGCCCCACCAGCAGCGACCCGGTGAGCGCCGCCGCGGCGATGGCGATGCCGAAGACGATCACCAGGCCGGTGCGCCGGTAATGCATGAGGCTGCGAAGAATGAGCCGGAAGGCATTCACGGCAGCTCCTCGCGCGCGATCAGCGTGCCTTCGCGCAACTCCAATACGCCGGAAAAGCGCGCGGCCAGCTCGTGGTTGTGCGTCACCATCAGCACCAGCACGCCGTCACCCGCCAACTGCAACAGCAGGTCGGCCACCGCCGCGCCGCTGTCGCGGTCGAGGTTGCCGGTGGGCTCGTCGCACAGCAGCACCCCCGCGCCATTGATCAGCGCCCGTGCCACCGCCACCCGCTGGCGCTCGCCGCCCGACATCTGCGCCGGGAAGGCATTGACGCGCGCCGTCAGGCCCATGCGCTCCAACAGCGCCCGGCCTATCGCCTCCGCGTCCGCCGTGCCCGCCGCCATCGTCGGCAGCAGCACGTTCTCCAGCGCCGTCAACTGCGGCAGCAGGTGGTGGTCCTGAAAGACGAAGCCGACCTTCGTCGCCCGGTAGGCGGCCAGTTCTTTCCCGCGCAATGCGGCGATGTCGATGTCATCAAGCCGCAGCATCCCCGCCGTCGGCGTGTCCAGCGCGCCGATGAGGTTCAGTAGCGTGCTCTTCCCCGTGCCACTCGGCCCGACAATCGCCAGGCTCTCGCCCGCCCGCGCGGTCAGCGACACGCCGTCCAGCACCCGCCGGCCGTCATAGTCTTTCACGATGTCTCTCAGAAGTAATTCCGTCATGCAGCATGTCTCCACGCCGGGCTTACCTCTCCCCCCGGCCCCCTCCCCTACGTGGGGAGGGGGAGAAACAGGGTGGAAAAGTGATACCGGTTCCATATTCAGTTCACTCCCCCTCCCCACGCAGGGGAGGGGGTTGGGGGGACAGGTACGCCAGCGCCCCGGTCGGGCACGCCGCCACGCACTGGCCGGCCACTTCCGTCAACGCAGCCGCCAATTTCTCATTGAATGGTACCGCCACCCGCACGGTGAAGCCCCGCCCCACGAACGCCAGCCCCAGCGCTTCCCGCGCGCCTTCGGCGATCTGCACGCACAGCCCGCAGGAGATGCACTTGCCGGATTCGTAAATCAGTCCTTCCGGCGTTGCCGCCAGCGCGAATGCGCGGGTGTCGCCTTTGAAGGCGTTGGGCTTTGCCCCCAGTGCCATCGACCACGCGCGCAACCGGCAACTCTCCAGCTTGCGGCAGTCGCAGTGCAGGCAGCGCCCCGCCTCCGCAACAGCTTCGTCAGAGGAGAAACCATCCGGCGCCGTCACCCGCCCGGCGGGATCGGCCAGTTGCAGCATCTGCGCCATCTCGTTACCGCTCAGATGCCCCAGATGGGTGGAGAATAACCGTCCCGCGGTCGGAATGGGCAGCCCGGCGAGGAATGCGTCGATGGCCAGCGCCGCTCGCCGCCCCTCCGCCACCGAGCGCACAGCGTGCCGTGCGGGGTGGGCGGCGCACTCAAACAGGCCGGAAAACTGGGGACGCGGAGTTGCGCTCCGCCTGTCTCCGGTGGCCGCCAGTACGGCGTCATACTCGCCGACCAGCGCGGGGAGATTCTCCACCCGCGTTCCGAGGCGGAATTCCGCCCCCAGCTTTCGAATTAGCGCAATTTCTGCATCCAGCACGTCCGGCGGCAGCATCTCCGGCGCGATGGCGTAGCGCAGATTGCCGCCGGCGGCGTCGTGGTCGTCGAAGAGCGTGCAGGCATGCCCGCGTTGACGCAGATACCACGTGGCGGAGAGCCCCGCCGGCCCGGCGCCGATGATCGCCACCCGCTTCCCGCTAGGCGGCGCGCATGGCGGCAGGTACGGATCGCCGGAAGCCAGGTCGGCGTCGGCAGCGAAGCGTTTGAGCTTGCAGATGGACACCGGCGCGTCGTGCTGTCCGCGACGGCACCCCCGCTCGCACAGTTCCGGGCATACCCGCCCCAGCGCCGCCGGCAACGGGATGTGCGCTTTGATGGTGATGATCGCCGCGCGCAGGTCTCCGGTAGCGATCTGGCGGATCATTGCCGGAATATCCATGTTTGCCGGGCACACCAGCCGACACGGTCCTTCGCAGTCGCCGCGGTGGTCGCTTAACAGCAACTCCAACGCCGTGCGCCGCGCGGCGCGAATCTCGTCCGTCTCGCTCTCTACCACCATGCCGTCCGCAACGGCCGTCGCGCACGCCGGCAATAACCGCGCCCCGCCGTTCACCCGCACCACGCACACCATGCACGAGGTGCACGGTTGCTGCCCCTGCAAATGGCACAGCGTGGGGATGACCACGCCGGCTTGCTCCGCCGCCTGCAATATGGTGGCGCCGGGTGTGACGTCGATGATTTGGTTGTCGAGGGTGATCGTCGGCATCTTACTCCACCACCACCGCGTCTACCGGACAGACGATCCGGCAGGTGTCGCAGCGCGTGCACTTCGTCATATCAATGGTATGGCGTTCATACGGTGTCATGGGGATGGCGTCCGCCGGGCAACGCTGGGCGCACTTCGTGCAGCCAATGCAGGCCTCGGTGACGCGGTAGGTGATCAGTTCCTTGCACTTGCCCGCCGGGCAGCGCCCCGCCAGGTGCGCCTCATACTCAGCG
>CAZPYA010000083.1:17271-25134 GCA_964590255.1 uncultured bacterium | reverse complement strand
TGCCCCCCGTGCCCTCACGTGCACAGGGGGGGGGAGAAGATATAGCAACGCCCTCCCCCTGTCCGCGGAACGTAGTGGAGAGGACGGGGGGAGGGGCGGGGAGGGGGGCCGATCACAGGGACGGTCTGAACACCTATCGTACCGGGGCCGGGGAGGGGGGCCGATCAGGCATTCCGGTACCATCTTACGCACACAAGGACAGGGGGAGCCAGTAATACAGGCCATGCTATTCCCCCGACAGCAACCCCGCCGCCGCCTGCACCCACGCCGCGTAGTCCGTGCCGGTTCTCTCGCGAGTGTCGAGGATGAAGGCGAGCGCGTGACCGTGGGCGTCGAGGAGCAAGCCGCCACGGGCGCGGGTGGCGACGGACGCGGTGTGCTGCACCCAGCCGGTGGCGTCCGTGCGCTTCGTAAAAACCGCTACCACGCCGGCGGTGATCGTCAGTTCCTGTTCGGCGGCGGGATCGCCGGGAACAATGGCGAAGACCGGCCCGCCGATCTCCGAGGTGGACGCGTGTATGGACAGCGGGCGCAATCCCGGTGCCGCCTCGCGCAGGCGCAGCAGCGCCAGGCCGTGCGCCGCGCGCAGGTACTGGGCAGAAACCGGCTCGCTGCGCCGCACGATGCCGCCGGCGGCGCTCAGCGGATACACGCGGATGAGGTCGGCGCCGCTCAACGCGGCGTCATCCACCAGCAGCAGGTCGGCGCGACCCAGGCAGACACCCAGCACCAACCGGTCGCCGCCTTGCACTAGCGCCAGCGACGGTGCCGCCGCCAGCAGTGCCGTCTTCGCCGTCAGCGGGGCGGCGGTCGCCGGGCCCTCCACCGGCGCCGCCCGTACGCGCTCGCTGCGGGGGAGGGGCAGGTCGCGGCGCACCGCCGCCACGTAGTCGGGCAGGTTCACGCTTGCCAGCAACGGCAGCAGCAGCGCGCGGGTGTGTGCATCGTAGCGGTCCAGGTCGAAGGCCAGCGCCAGGCAGGCCAGCGCGCTCAGCGGTTTCTTCTCCGCCAGATACCGCTCGGCGATGGCCTGCAGCGCGAGGATGCTCAGGTCGGTGCGCCCGCCGTCGCGGCGCACGATCTCGCGGAACAGGTTGTCGGCGGCGTCCCCGTCGCCGTTCGCCCGCAGTGCCTCCGCCGCGGCATACCATCCCGCCAGCTCTTCGGGATGCGCCTTCAACAGCGGCTTCAGCACGGCCAGCAGTTCATCGCGCGACGCGCGACGCCGCAGCTTCTCCGCCAGGTGGGCGAGCACCACCCGCGTATCTGCCGACATCAGCGCGCCCGCGTGCCAGCGCAGCGGCGGCAACGCCACGCGCGCCAGCGCGCGGTCCAGCAGCGCCAGCGTGGCCAGGCGGTCGACGGACTGCGGGAAGCGCCGCGCTAGCTCCTCCGGCTGGCCGGGCAGCCGCGCGGGTGGGCGCGGACCGGGCGCCGTGCCGAAGGGCCCCCCACCCTTCACGTCCTTCCACCATGCCGCGCCGCGAGATGCTTCCGCGTCGGTGAGCTGGTTCGCGTAGAATGCCAGACCACCCGCCGCATAGGCCAGTGCCAGATACTGCCCGTCACCGCTCCACGCCCCGGCGCCGGAAAAACCCTTCCCGCGCAGCGGCACATAGCGCAGCGGGTCGGCAAGGTCGTAGATGCGCGCGTCCTGCGCGGTAACGGCGATCATCTGCGCCGTCACCGGGTTCACGGCCAATCCGGCCAGCGCCGCGCCGGTCGGATAATACCCCTGGCACACGCCAATATCGGCGGACGCGAAAACGGCGGTGCCATGGCCCTCGCGCCCATCTCCAACCGGGCGATATCCGCCGCCGGACACCGCCACCCACGCGCCATCCGGACTCACTGCCACCTGCTGGCCGTGCACCGCCGCGCCGACGCGCGCCGCCATCGGCGCCAGCGTCCCGGGCAACACCAGCGCCTTCAGCAGCGTCGTCTGCCCCTCGCCGGGCGGGGCGGCCAGCCCGGGCTGCGGCAGCGCCTCCGCGG
Organism: uncultured bacterium; assembly: GCA_964590255.1. Lineage (GTDB taxonomy): Bacteria > Armatimonadota > Hebobacteria > CAIYQO01 > CAIYQO01 > JAKIYB01. The sequence goes on along the minus strand of CAZPYA010000083.1, from coordinate 23,139 downwards.
TCGCCAGCACGAAAAGCAGGTCGTCGTGCGGGTGCGCGGCGACGGCGTGGCCGGGCAGATCGGTGCGCGCCACCTGTCCGGAAAGCAGGTTCAGACAATGAATGCGCCCGTCGGCGGGATAGCACGCCACCTGCGGCCCGGGGAACACCGCCAGCGAACCCGGCGCCGTGCCCTCCAGCGGGAAGACGGTCTGCGCCTGGCCGGTCGACAGATCCAGCCGCGCCAACCGCGCCGGGCCGTCCAGCACGGCATAGAACGCCCCGTCCGCCAGCGTCGCGCAGGCGAGGGGCGCCGGTGCCGCCACTTGCCGCATAACCGGCGGCGCGGAGGTGAGATCGATAACGTAATACCGCGCCGTGCGGGTGAGGGCGATGAGAAAGCGGCCTGTCGGATCGGCGAGCAGGCCAGTGACCGGCTCGGTAATGGCCGGTTCGGGCAGTGTCACCGCGGTGAGTACGGACAACGTGTCGCGCGGGACGAGTTTTTTCGGCCGCGCCGGCGGAAACAGCATGCGCGCGGCCACCGCGCCGGCGGCCTGCGCCTTTTCCTGCAGCGCCAGCAGCGCCGGGTCCTCTTCACCGCGCAGGACGGCGGCGCGCGCGCGGGCGAAAGCGGCGTCGGCCACCTGCCCCTGCGCCTCGCGAATGGCGGCGATCTGCCGCAGCGCGTCGGCAGCCGCCGCGCCGCAGGGATCGTCCACCACCAGTCGGCTGGCCCAGAACAGCGCGTCGTCCGGGCGTTTCAACGTGCGGCAGATGCCGACCAGGGCGGCTTCCGCGCGCAGGGTGGTGCCGTTCGCCTCCCCGGCGGCGGCGCAGCGGGCATACGCCGCCGCGGCGTCGGTCAGCCGCCCCTGCCCCTCCAGCAGCGCCGCCTTGAGGAAGGCACCCTCCTGGTTGGCGGGGTCAAGGGCGAGGGCGTCGTCATACAGCGCCAGGCGCGCGTCGGCAGCCAGGCCGCCATCCGTGGCGCGCTGCAGCAGGCGGACCGCCTCCTGGCGGTTGCGGTAGTCGTCATCGAGGTCGGCGCGCGCGGGCAGCGCGAGCAACAGCCATCCCAGGGCCAGCACCAGCCATCGCCGCATACCGGAGTTCCCTTCCGACGCAAACGGTCAATCCGTGGTATCGGTACTATTCCATAACCTGGGCCGGATTCCTGCCACACCTTGCAGTCGCAGTCGTAATCGAATTGTTATCGTGCGGCTCCGGAGGGGCTAGGAGTGGGGACCGATACCCAGTAGAGCGCTTGCCGTACCATAAAGCATATCAGACACCCTCCCCCCATGTGTGTGAAGGGCAGTTATCGATCTCGTCCGATGACGCACCCTCGTCTACATACGATACGACCGGTTCTCACTGCTGACCCGCGTCCTCCCCCTCGCCCAGGATTGGGAGAGGGGGCTGGGGGTGAGGGCGCGCGCAGGAGCGCGCAACGCGTAACCGCAAGACGAGTATGCATCCGGATGGACAGACGTCTGCTTGGTACCCGTAACGCATATGCCTTCCCCCGCCCCTATGCATGCTGTCGCAGCGCGCCGTCGTCCCGTCACGGCATCACCCGAATCTGCTATAATAGCAATCATGCGTATTCTCGGCATCGATCCCGGGCTGGTGGCGACGGGGTATGGGGTGATCACGGCGGACGGCGACCGGATGGAGTGCCTGGCGGCGGGGGTGATCTGGCCGGACAGCACCGCGCTGGACGCCCGCCTGTTGCAGATTCACACCGCGCTGACCGGGCTGCTGCACGAATTCATCCCCGATGCCATCGCGCTGGAAGACCTGTTCACCGTCTACAACCATCCGAAGACCGCCGTGCTGATGGGCCACGCCCGCGGGGTCATCTGCCTGGCGGCGGCGCAGCGCGCGGTGCCGGTGATCAACATCGCCCCCACCGAGGTGAAGCGCGCGGTGACCGGCCACGGCCGCGCCAGCAAGGAACAGGTGCAGCGCATGGTGCAGGGGCTGCTGCGCCTGCCGACGCTGCCCACCCCCGACCACCTCGCCGACGCCCTCGCCCTCGCCATCTGCCACGCCACCCGCGAGCGCAGCCCGGCAGCGAGGTTTCGGCGGTAAAAATAGGTATTTTTTCAGTAGACGGCTGCGCGAGAACGCATCGCTAACAAAATGGTGACTGTGACGAATTACACGAGTCCAGGTCAGGGTAACGACTGGGCACTCGTCCGGAATTCGTCACTGTCTCCATTTTTCGCCCACAATCACTGGGGCCAAATGATCGATTCAGAATGAGGCGATAGACACGATGATCAGCTACATCACCGGAACCATTCTCGAGCGCGACACCTCCTCGCTGCTCATTCTCGCCGGCGGCCTCGGCTACGAGGTGCTGGTGCCCACCGCGGTACTCGGCGGCATGCCGGAGGCGACCACGGGGCAGGAGATCGCGCTGGTGCTCTACTACTTCCTGCAGATCGACCAGTCGCGCGCCACCCCGGTGATGATCGGCTTCCGCAATTCGCTGGAGCGCGAATTCTTCGAGTCCTTCACCCAGGTGGCGGGCATCGGCCCGCGCACGGCGGTGAAGGCCATCGCCCAGCCCATCCCGAAGATCGCCGGCGCCATCGAGCGCGGCGACGCCCACTTCCTCACCACCCTGCCCGGCATCGGCCGGCAGAAGGCGAAGGAGATCATCGCCAAGCTGCAGGGCAAAATGACGCCGTACTTCCTCCTCGGCGCCGACGACGCCGTGCCCGCGGCCACCCCCGCCACCCCGGCGAAGGAGCTGGAAGACGAAGTGCTCACCATCCTCCTGCAACTGCAATACAACCGCGCCGACGCCCAGCAGATGATCACCCGCGCCATGGGCAGCGACCCGACGCCGACAACGACGGAGGAAGTGCTCGGCATCATCTATCGGCAAGGGAAAAGCTGAACAATGTGGGATATGGGATGTGGGATGTCGGCTGTGGGAGAACAGGTGCAAAGTCGTTAGCAGGTGATATGGGATGTGGAAGCAGTTCCCCTTCACATCGATGATACAGGAGGAGACAAATGGATCCTCATACGATGCAGCACGCACGAAAGCCTTTACTCTGGATGTCATTCGGCTCGTTGAAACCTTTCCCCGCACCTGGACCGCTGAAATCATCGGCAAGCAACTGCTGCGTTCAGCAACATCCGTCAGCGCCAATTATCGGGCATTCGGACGCGCCAAATCACAGGCAGATTTCATCGCGAAACTCTGCATCGTCGAGGAAGAAGCGGATGAATCGCATTTCTGGATGGAGCTACTCGTCGAAAGCGGCATCTGTGCGCACGCCCGGCTGGCGCCTCTGCTGAAAGAGTCAGACGAGATCACGGCAATCGTAGTCGCTTCCATCAAGCAAGCGCGCGCCGCGCTGCGCAACCCACGATCATAACGGCCGTTTTCGTCCCCGAATCCGCCATTCCGACATCCCACATCCTACATCCCACATTAATGTGTCTTCCAAAAAATGAGAGAAGTGAGTAAAATATACGGCTGGATAGTTCGACGAGATGAGGATAACGCGATACCATGAGTGATCAGATGCACGATTTCGACGATATGACCCCGGAAACCGAGGCGGACGTGGCCGAGGGGATGGGCAACGAGATGACGGCGCTGGACGAGGAAGTGCTTCGGCTGCGCGGGGCGCTGGCGGCGTGCGAGACGGAGCTGGCGAAGGCGCGCAACGACTACCTGCGCGCCCACGCCGACTTCGACAATTTCCGCAAGCGCATGCGCGCCGAGCGCGACCAGGAATTTACCCGCGGCAGCGACCGCGTGCTGAATGACCTGCTGTCGGTCATCGATGATTTCGAACGCGCGCTGGCGGCGGTGACCGAAACCAGCACGGTGGAGACGCTGCAGCAAGGCGTCACCCTCATCTACCGCCAACTTCTCGGCTTGCTGGAGCGCTACAACATCACCGCGATGGCGGTTGTCGGCCAACCCTTCGATCCGATGATCCACGACGCCGTGGCCAGCGTCGCCACTTCCGACGCCCCCGACCACAGTATCATCGGCGAAGTGCAGCGCGGCTACGTGAAAAACGGCGACATCTTCCGCCCGGCGAAAGTGATGGTGGCCGTGGAACCGCGGGAGTAGCCCCGAGGGCTGTCCCCCGCCTTCAGAAAAAGCTCAAGTCGAAGGGCAGTCCCCGACTGGATGCTATGCCTTCGCCGGCTCTGCCGCCGGCGACAGCGGGATGGTGAAGTAGAACGTCGAGCCTTTGCCCAGCGTGCTTTCCACCCAGATGACGCCCTGGTGGGCATCCACCAGGTTCTTCACCAGGAAGAGGCCGATGCCGGTGCCGCCCACGCGCTGCGAGTCGCCGCTGTGCACGCGGTGGAAGCGGTCGAAGATTTTGTCCAGTTGGTCGTGCGGGATGCCGATGCCCTGGTCGCTGATGGCGAAGAGCAGCTTGTCGCCGTCCAGGGCCACGCGGGTGGTGATGGTGCCGCCCTCAGGGCTGTATTTCACCGCGTTGCCCAGCAGGTTGATGAGGATCTGATCGAGCTTGTCGCGGTCGGCGATGATGATGGGCAACGCCGCCGGCAGCTCCACCTCCAGCACGTGCCGCTCGGCGTAGCTGCGCTGGAAGCCCACCGCGCGCTCTACGCTGGCCGCCACGTCCACTTCGGTATACTGCAACTGCAGCGGCTGGCCGCGCTCGATGCGCGACACGTTCAGCAAGTCGCTGATGAGGCGCGTCAGGCGGTCGCACTCGGCATCAATGATGCCGTAGAACTCCATGCGCGTCTCCTGGTCGTAATAGCTGCCGTCCGGGTCCTCCAGCAGCGTGCGCACGAAGCCTTTGATGGCGGTCAGCGGCGTGCGCAATTCATGCGACACGGTGGAGACGAAGTCGCTCTTCATCCGCTCCAGGTTGCGCAGGTCGGTGACATCGTGCATCACGCACAGCAAGCCGGTCACCTGGCAGCGGTCGTTGCGCACCTCCGCCGCCTGCACCTGGTAGATATGCTCGTTGAGGGTGAATTCATGCGCCAGGTCGGCGCCTTGCTCCAGGGCCTGCTTGATAAACGCGCATAACCCGGCGTCGGGGATGACCTCGGTGTAGTGCTGGCCCACCACCCCGGACAACGTCAGCCGCAGATACTCGGTGGCGGCGGTATTCATTAGCTCGACGTGGCCCTTGGTGTTGATGACCAGCAGCCCGGCCGCCATGCTTTGCAGGGTAAATTCGAGCTGCCGCTTCTCATCCGCCAGCGTGAGCATCGGGAGGGCGCTGGCGAGAATGGCGGTGGCGTTGCGCGCGAAGACGGAGAGAATCTGCACGTCTTCCTCGGTGAACTTCGCGCCAAAGCGCTTGTTGAACACCTGCACCACGCCGATGGTCGCGCGCTCCACCACCTGCTGGTTGTCGTTGCGCTTTTCCACCACCATCGGCACGCACAGGGCGTCGTGCACGTCGAAGCGCGCCAGCCCTTCCTCGAAGCCGCGCGGGTCGCCGGCGACATCGTGGCAGATGATGGCGCGCCCCTCGCGGAACGCCTCGCCGGCGATGCCGCGGTCCAGCGGCACCTGATACGCGGCGACCTCGTCATCGGTAAGGTGCTGAGCGGGGGACTGGGCAACGAGCAGACGGGCGGCGGGGTCGACCAGCAGGATGACGCATTTTTCCGCGCGCAGCACGCCGGAGACGCGATGCACGAACGCCCCCAGCGTGGCTGTCAGGTCCTCGCTGTTGCCCAGCGTGGGCATGGTGCGCGGTTTGCCTTCGGTGGTCGGCGGCGTAGGCGGCTCGATCTGCTGCTTCCGCAGCTCGAGCTCGGCAATGCGCCGACGCAGCTCGGTGATCTCGGCCTGAATCTCGTGCAGTTGCTGAGAATCCGGCGCGCCGCCCTCTGTCATGAACGCTCCTCT
>CAZPYA010000083.1:0-17261 GCA_964590255.1 uncultured bacterium | reverse complement strand
CGTGTGAGAGCCGTGCGCCGCGGGGAAACGCACACTTGCATTCTAGCGGATGCCTGCGCCAGCGTCAAGGGTGAGGGGCCGTCGCCGATGTGTCGTGCCCATCTGACAAATTCGCGACTCATCACCCGCCTGGAGGGGAAGATAGTCATTGTCGGAATGGGGGGAATTCATGCGACACGCACAAGACAATTCGCCAGCGGCGGACGACCGGGGCCGCCGCGAGGCACAACTCGTCGACGAGCTGCTGACGCTCTATCGCCGCGAAGGCGATTCACGCGCCGCCCAGGACAAACTGCGGGAGTTGCGACGCCTGCGCCGGCCCAACGAACCGGTGCATTAATGCGCCAGCGCCCGGCAAGCATCCCCCCTGCCGGGCACTGTCTGTACGAGTAACCTGGAATCGCTTAGAATGTCACGCTGTGCGACAGCATCACCGGCGCCTTCTGTGAGTAGGCGATGCCGAAGGCGCCCAGGCCCAGCCCGGCGGTGAAGCCGGTGGCGGTGTTATAGCCGCCGCGCAGCGCCAACAGGCCCAGCCGGGTCTCGGTGCCCAGCCGCAGTTGCGTCTTGCCCTGCGCGCTGGTCAGGTCCACCAGGTCGGCGGCCAGCGTGGTCAGCCCGTTCTCCAGCGCGATGCCCGCGCTCACCGTGCGCGGCGCCAGTTGGATGCCCACCGCGCCGGCGCTGACGGCTTTCGGCTCAATGAGGTTGTTCACCACCACTGCCACCCGCGCCTCGCGCAGCCGCGGCAGCGTGTAGGTGAGGCCGGCATCCACGCCAAAGGAGGTGGCGGTGAGGTAATTCTTCCCACCCATCTCCGCGCCCAGCGTCGGCGCCCCAGCCAAAAAGGCGGCGGGGTCGATAACGTAATGCGAATAGTAGGCGCGGGTGGGCTTCAGCCGCACCCCCACCGCCAGCGTGCCGCGCTCTTCCGCCATCGGCACATGCATCCCCAGTCCCACGCTGGGCAGCGTGGCGATGCCGCCGGCGATGATGTCCGCCTTCGCCGTCGGGTCCACCGCCCCGCCGCTGATCAACTGGCGGTAGGCGTCGTTCGCCCGCACCTCGGCGCGCAGCGTCGCCTGTACGCGCACGTCGGCCTGCGGCAGTAGCACGCCGGCGCTGGCCGCGGCGTCCAGGCGCGGCGTGCCGTTCGCCAGGTCTTTCGCCAGTTCAAAAGCTTTAGACGGGCTCAGCGTGGGGCTGCCCAGCAGCTTGATGGCGTCCCCGTAGCCAAATCCCGTCAGGCGGGTGGAGATATTCGGCATTTCCAGGGCAAAGCGCGCGCCGGTGTCGGCCAGCGACGACGGGTTGCTGCCCCCGGAGTCCAGGGCGCTGGCCAGGCCGGCGCCACCCATGCCGATGGCGCGGGCCTCGCCACCCAGCGCAATGTCGGCATGCGCTGCGACGCAACAGGCCAGCAACAGCGCCGGCGCCAGGCCGGCGAAGAGGCGACGAAACATGAGAACCTCCCTTGGGTCGAATGTCAGGCGGTATCGGAGTTGTGCGCATTCTACCCTAAGAGCGGTTCCGTAAACAACTGGGGCTTGCCCACCCGGCGACTGTCCCCCGATTCCACCCCTCTGTATCCATGAAAACGCCCCCTCTCCTCGGGGAGAGGGGGCCGGGGGGGTGAGGGGTGATCAAGCTCCCGCTTACGCCGCCTGCAGATACTGCTGCAGCGCGTCCACCAACGCCTGTGCCGGCAGATAGCCGACATGCCGGCCGATCTCCTGGCCGCGGTGCAGGATCACCAGCGTGGGAATGCTCATCACGCTGTAGCGGCTGGCCAGCGCGGGTTGCTCGTCGACGTTCACCTTCAGCACCGTCACCTGGTCACCGAGCTGCTGCGCCACTTTCTCCAGTTCCGGACCCACCATGCGACACGGACCGCACCACGGCGCCCAGAAATCCACCACCACCGGCCCCGCCGCGCCCAGCGCGGCCTGCTCAAATTGCTCTGCCGTCACCGGCTGTACCTGCTCGCTCATAATCATACCTCCATTGCTTTTTTATTATAACCATATGAACATATAATGTAAACATGTTCGCAAAAACACAGCGGCCCCCGGTCGGTAGGCCGGGGGCTGTGGAAACCAATTCATACGCCGATTACTTTTTCACCTGCCGCAGCGCGAAGTCGCTGACGAGGGTGATGAGAAAGCTGACGAGTACGAGCAGCGCGCCGACCACGAAAAGGGCGTTGTAGTGGGCGGATCCCACCGCCGTCTCCCCCATTTCGGAAGCGATGGTGGCCGTCATGGTGCGGGCAGGTTCGAAGAAGCCGAAGCCGGTAGTGACCAGCATTTGCATCTTCTGCCAGAGCACCAGGTCTTTTTGCGCGAGAAATCCCAGCGGAACATTGATGGAGTTGCCGGCCACCATCAGCACCACCATCGTTTCGCCCAGCGCGCGGCCCACGCCCAGCATGGCGGCGGCCACCAGGCCGGAGCGCGCGGCGGGCAGCACGGCGTGGCGAATGGTCGTGAGCAGGCTGGCGCCCAGCGCCATGGAGCCTTCTCGATAGGCGCGCGGCACGGCGGTGATGGCATCTTCGGCGATGGAGATCACCGTCGGCAACGTCATCAGCGCCAGCAGCAACACGGCGGTAAAGGCGCACAAACCGGTGGGCAAGTTGAAGGTGCTGCCCACCCAGCGGCTGACCAGCGCATACCCCAGGAAGCCGATGACCACCGACGGCACGGCGGCCAGCAGTTCTACCACCGGCTTGATGATTTCGCGCACCGTGTTCGGCGCAAGCTCGGCCAGGTAGACCGCGCAGGCGAAGCCCAGTGGGATGGCGATGATCGACGCGCCGATCGTGACAATGGTCGTGCCGATGATGAGCGCGATAATGCCGAGCTGCGGTGGATAGGAGATCGGCCGCCATTCGTTGCCGGTGAGAAACGACCAGAAGTTAATATGGTGCTTGGTGAAGAGCGGCAGCGCGTCCTTGATCATGAAGACCAGCACCAGCACCACCGCCAGCACCGCCACCAGTGCCACCAACAGCAAAAAGTGCTCGATGAGCCATTCCCAGAAGCGCCGCGTTATCGCGCGCGCTTCGGCGGCCTTGCGCTTTTGCTGTTGTGACGAGGGTGAAGTCATCGGCTCCTCGGTAGACGCGGACGTTGTCACGGATAGTATACCAGATAACATGCCAGAGTCCTTACTGTATGGGGACGAAATCCTGCTCGCGTACCACCGCCTGGCCGTCAGCGCTTAGTACGAAGTCGAGAAAGGTCTTCACCGCGCCGGTCGGTTCGCCGTTGGTATAGAGATACAACGGACGCGACACGGGATAGGTATTGCCGCGCACACTGACCTCGGACGGCATCACCGGCTTTGCGCCGGCTTTCTTCGCGATCGGTACCACGCGGATGTCCGGCGTGACATACCCCAGACCGACGTAGCTGATCGTCCGAACATTCTGCGCAACTTCGGTGACGAGGGCCGACGACGAGGACAGCAGGCGCATCGATTTCGCGTAGTCGGAGGCCGATTTTGCATTGCCGCGCTGCACCACATGTTCTTTAAAAAAGACGTGCGTGCCGGAATTCACTTCGCGACCGAGCAGCACGATCGGGCCGGAGGTCCCCCCCACCTGCTTCCAGTCGGTTACCTTGCCGGTATACATATCCGCCAATTGGTCGAGCGACAGCGATTTCACCGGGTTCTTCGGGTTCACGATCACCGCGATGCCGTCCAACCCCACGATGTATTCCTTCGGCGCATGGCCGGCTTTCGTGGCATCCGCGATCTCCCCGGCCTTCATCTGTCGCGAACTGGCGGCGATATCGGTCGTTCCCTGGATCATCGCGGCAATGCCGGTTCCCGAACCACCGCCGGTCACCGAGACGCGAATCGTCGAGGTCGTGCCCATGAAGGCTTCCGCCAGCGCCTGGTTCAGATTCACCATTGTGTCGGAGCCTTTGATCTGGATGGTATCAACGGCGCGTTCGCCGCCGGAAGTGCCACCCGATGTCCCGCGGGGCTTGCACCCGGCACAGGTCAGGAACACGCCCAGCACCAGGGCGATCCACCAGCACACGCGCATCTATGGCCTCCTCGCTGATATCCAAATACATCGACGTAACGCTTCTTATGATACCAGTGGGACGGCGGCTCTCGCACGTATTTACATCACGAAGAGATTAACGTACGCTCATATCTCTAAGAATTTCTTAATCTTCTCCGCACGGCGTCTTAATGTTAGCCGCGCCGGCCATAACTGGCCGGCGCGGCGGAAACCGTCACTGCTGTGTCAGCAGGTCGATCAGAGCGGCACGAAGTCGAGATCGGCGACGATCTTCTGGCCCTCTTTGCCGAGAGCAAAGTCGACCATCTTCTTCACGTTGCCTTTGGGCTTGCCGTTGGTATACCAATACAGCGGGCGGGACACCGGATAGGTCTTGTTTTTCACCGTCGCCACGCTGGGCTCGACGAATTTCTTCCCGTCAGTCGACACCAGCAGCACGTCGATGCGTTTCGGGTCAACATACCCCAACCCGACATAGCCAATGGCATTGGCGTTTTTCGCCACTTCGTCAACCAGCGCTTCGGTAGAGGGCAGCATCAGCATCGTCTTCGCATAGTCGGCGGACGACTTGTAACCCTGGATGACGTGCTCTTTGAAGAAGACGTGCGTGCCCGAGTTCACTTCGCGACCGAGCAGCACGATCTTCGCGTCGGCGCCGCCGACGTCTTTCCAGTTGCTGATCTCGCCGTCGTAGATCTTCGCGAGCTGCGTCATGGTGACTTGCTTCGCCTTGTTCTTCGGGTTCACGATCACGGCAATGCCGTCCCAGGCGGTAATGATCGGCGTGGGGCTCACGCCGCGATCACGGGCCGCATGGATCTCTTCGGACTTCATCGGGCGCGACGCCTGACAGATGTCGGTCTTGCCGTTAATCATCGCCGCGATGCCGGTGCCTGAGCCGCCGCCGGTGACGGTCACCGGGATGTTTGTCTTCTTCATGAACGCTTCAGCCCACGCCTGGCCCAGGTTAATCATCGTGTCCGATCCCTTGACCGTGATCGGTTTGTTCGCGGCGTCGGCCTGGCGAACGAGGCCCATAGTCAGCGCGATCGCGCAGCACGCGGCGATCACCACAACGAGGCACTTCTTCAACATCGGGTCTCCTTTATATTGTACATGCCCCCGCCCGTTATGGGCGGGGGCGAGTCACGAGTGGGTTAGAACTTCATCTGCATCTGCAGGCCGACGGCGCCGTTCAGCGCGGGCTTCGCCGGGTCATCGATGCTCTGGTATTCAGCGGTCAGCTCGGTGTTCTCACCCAGCATAATCGCCGTGCCCACGGTGATGCGCGACTTGTTCGCCAGGCCGGCGGTCGCCGGGTTCAGCGTGTCATAGCGGCCGTACAGCGTGGTGCTCGGCTTCAGCGCGTAGCTGACCAGGCCGTACCAGCCGGAATTCTTCTGCCCGCCGGCAATCGGCGCCAGGTACTTGTCGAACTTGCTCTGGATATACTCGCCGGTGACGCCGAACTTGTCGAAGGTGGCATTCACGGCGCCGCTCACCGCGTAGCGGGCGGACAGGTCGGTCAGGTACGACACGGTGGCTTTCTGGCCCAGCACGGGGATTTCCGTGGTGATGCCGGCAACCTTGGCGTTGTTCGGGTCATCGTAGCCATTCACGGAACCGGCGGCGCCGCTCACGGCGATCGGCTTCGCGGGGTCGTTGCCGTTCAGCACGGCAATGGTGGTCTTGAGCGGCAGGTAGACGGAACCCGGGGTGATCTTCAGCCCGGTGCCGTATTCCGGCAGCGTCTGCGAGATCATCGAGCGCTCCAACGTGGTGAGGCCGGATGAAGACAGCATCAGCTCATACCCGAACGGGATGGTGTCGCGACCAGCCACGAAGTACAACTCGTTCCAGGCGTAGGAGATATAGGCTTTCTTCGTTTCAACTTCTGACTTGGACGCGTCAATTTCCAGCGCGGCCAGGCTGTTTTCGTCCAGCGTGGCCTTCACCGCCAGGCGGGCGCGGCGCATGCCGAAGCTCGTGTTCGCGCCGAAGCCGCTGACGCCTTTCGCGACGCCGTCGATGGCGCCGTCATCCGCCGCGCCGAGAGTATCGGTCAGGCGAACCTGAACGTATCCGCCCATTTTCACGGACGGGGCCGCCAGCGCGGTGAGACAGGTGGCCGCCACCAGAACGGCCAGAGCGAGGGTTAGGTGTTGTCGCATTTGTGTCATGTCCTCCAAATTTCGGTCTAGGATGTGGTCGTGTCCCATTTATACAACAAAATTCGCCTGCGTTTTTTAACGACATATAAATGTATGGTCAAGCCGTGCTTAAGAAGAAGCGCTTTTTTCTCAACAAACGTTAACCAAACGCACGGAACCCCGGGCATATGCCCGGGGTTCCGTGCGCGAGGGGAATGCCGATGAATCAGAAGATCACCTGGAACTGCCCGGTCAGGCGGCCGTTCGGCTGCCCGCCGTTCGCGGCGGCCCCGCCGGCGAAGTTGGCGCCGGCGTCGATGGTCTCATACTCCAGCGACACTTTTGAGGTGGGGTTGAGGAAATACGCCGTGCCGAGCGTAAGGCGGCTATAGCTGTTGTTCGGCGTGTCGGCGTTCGCGTCTTCGACGTCAACGCGCGCGTACGGCTGCAGGTTCCAGTCGGCCGGGCGATAGGCCACCGTCACGTAGCCGCCGTTCTTGTCCACGCCGCCGTCTTTCGCCTTCATCGCTTCGGCAATGAGGGTAAACGGCGCGCGGTTCAGCGCCAGGTCCGCCGCATACAAGGTCAGCTTGCTGTTGGCACCGCCCACGGTGCGGGTGCCGGTGTAGATGGACGCGCCCACTTCGCCGCCCTTCAGGCTGTAGCCCACGCGGCCCACGATCGGCTTGCCGTCGTTGTTGTCTTTCGTCAGTGTGCCTTCGTTCGCGCCGGCGTTCTCCACCGGGCGGCCGTTCACCGCGGCCACCGCGACGTTGATGCCCTTGCCAGTGCCGTAGTAGTAGAACAAGCCGCGATCGAAGAAATAAATCTCGGCGCCGGCGCTCTTCACGATGAGGTCGGAGACGATCTGCGAGCGCTCCAGCGTGACCAGGCGGCTGGAACTCAGCGGAATCTCGTAGCCGATCGGCAGCGGCACCAGGCCGAGGCGCACCATGTGCGGCTTCGCCGCGTATTCGGCATACGCGTGCTCGACGCGGGTGGTGGGCTGCATGGCGAGCAACAGCGCGCCGGTGACGTGCTCGTCCACCGAGGCGCGGACATACATATACGCGCGGCGGAGTTCAAACGTCGAGACGGCGGGGCTGCCCTGGCTGCCGATGCGGTCGCCGGCGCGGCCCTGCACGTAGCCGGTCACCATGAATTTCGGGGCGGCGACGGAGGCGAGTGCCAGACAGAAGGTGGCCAGCATCAGCCAGCCGACAAGGGATGTGCGAGTCATGAGGGGGTCTCCTTACTAAAATGTAATTACCTCTAGGGGATATGTCAGTTTATCACTCCACTGCAGGCTTGGCAATACCTTGTATAATAATGGGTTAATAAGCCTGGGCGAGACACCGCCGGCACGATAACAAAGCCGGCGCTCTCCCGTTTCACGGCATCAGGCTTTTCCATCGGCGCGGGCTGTGGTACAATAGACCTTACCGTACCCGCGGCGCGGTCGTCGCGAGCGGCGCGAGAACCCAAGCGAGAGAGACGACGCATGACCGGAACGATGCCTGTCACCACGCCACCGGCCCCCCCCGTTTTACAGCGCGCGCGGCGCCGCCGCGCATTCTGGCGCCTCTGCCTCACGACGCTGTTGCTGCTGGTGAGCGGTGGGTTCCTCTACCTGTATCTCGCGTATCAACTCACCCCGATGCAGGTATTCACCTATATTCCGCAGGTCGGCCAGCTTGTCGGGCACCGCATCTTCCGCCCGCAAGCCCCGCCCTTCGGCGGGCGCGACCACGTGAACATCCTCGTGCTCGGCACGGACGTCAGCTTCGACAAAACCGGCAACGCGCGCACCGATACCATCAAGTTCGTCTCCGTCGATCTCACCAAGCCGGCGGTGGCGGTGCTGTCCATCCCGCGCGATACCTGGGTGGAAATCCCCGGCCATCGCGACGGACGCATCAACGGCGCCTATCAACTCGGCGGCCATCGCGTGGAAGACCGCTTCGCGCTGGCCGAGCAAACCGTCGCCGGCCTGCTCAACACGCTCAGCGGCGAGGAAATCGCCATCGACCATTACGTGCGCATCCAGACCGATAAATTTGTGGAGATCATCGATATCCTCGGCAGCGTCGAGATCGACGTCGAGAAGAAGATGGATTACGATGATCCCTCGCAGAACCTGCGCATCCACCTGAAGCCCGGCCTGCAGCGCCTGGACGGCTACAACGCCATGTGCTACGCCCGCTTCCGCATGGACGCCGAGGGCGACTACGGGCGCATCCGCCGCCAGGACCAGATGATGCGCGCGCTGGCCAAGGAGCTGAGCCAGCCGGAGGCGGATAAAAAACTGACGCGCAATATCGGCCGCATACTCGGCATGGTGCGCACCGACATCCGCGCCTCCGACCTGCTGGCGCTGAAGCGCATCGTCGACAAAATCGGCATGAATGGCATCTTCGCCGCCATGCTGCCCACCGTGCCCGACACGAAAGGCGCCGCCTCGGTGGTAGTGGTGGACGACCCGGAAGCCGCCGCGCAGGTGGTGAAGGACGTGCTGCACGGCCCGCGCACCACCGTGGTGGTGCTCAACGGCAGCGGGCAAGTCGGCCTGGCCGGCGAAGTGCGCGACGAGGTGAACCCGGAAACCTATAACGTCGTCGCCATCGGCACCACCGTCGACCCCGCGCCCGAATCGAAAATCATGGCCACCCCCGCCCAGCGCCAACAGGCGCTGGAGTTGGCCGCGCTGCTGCACATCGAGACGGTCGACATGCAGAATCCCGCCCCCGAGGGCGACTTCGGCAAGCGCGTCAAAACGCCCCCCGCCGCGCAAATCACCGTGGTACTCGGCGCCGATTACAGCCGCGCCGTCGCCACCGCTGACCACCCGAAATCCACGCAATAGCCCCTGATAGACGTGCATTCCCCTCCCTTGCGCAGTGTAACGGAGCGGGGGAGGGGCCAGGGGTGGGGGCCGATAGCTAACCAGAGCGATCCAGATATGTCCCGGATGCGCAACGACAACAACACAGGTGCAGGATGCCACCATTATGGGAACAATGGGGACAGACTATGGAAGCGCAACCGCTATCCTTGCAGGAGGATGGCGTGCCATCGCGAATTCCAATGGATGTCCCCATCGTGTTTGGTGAATCGAGAGGAAAGAACAAGCTTGAATAATCTTGAGATAACGCAAATCGTCGCGGAAGCGCTGGCGGCGAAGAAGGCGCAGGAGATGGTCATCCTCGACCTGCGCGGCCTCACCATCATCGCCGACGCCTTCGTCATCGTCACCGGCACCTCCGCGCCGCACTTGCACGCGCTGGTGGACGCGGTGCATGCCGTCGCGAAAACCCACGGCATTCGCAACATGCGCGCCGAAGGCACGGAGGACTCCGGCTGGGTGCTCATCGACCTCCACGACGTGGTGGTGCACCTCTTCAACGCCGAGCAACGCGAGTTCTACAAGCTGGAGCGCCTGTGGGCCGACGCCGAACGGCTGCCGGTACCCGACGAGGAACAGCTATGACCACCCCCGGGGGCGCGCTGCCGCCGGACCCGGCGCTCGACCGCCTGCTGGTGGAGGCCTTTCAGCGCATCCGCCTGAACAACTTCGCCGAGGCGGAAGCGAAACTCGCCGAAGCGAAGGCCATGGCCCCCGACCACCCCGCCGTGCTGGAGACCGAAGGCGACCTCGCCTTCGCCCGCCGCCGCATTCGCGAGGCCGAGGAGCTCTTCCGCCGCGCCCACGCCCTCGACCCCGGCAACGCCCGCATCGAGGAAAAATTCGCCCTCGCCGTGCTGAAGCTGCACGAGCCGGAACTGCTGGCCCACGACATCCCCGATGATGACGACGTCGAGTTCGTCCTCGGCAACCGCAAGGCCCGCCCGCCGTGGGCCTCCGCGCTGCTCTCCGTCGTCTGCCCCGGCGCCGGCCAGGTCTTCAACGGCGACACCGTGAAAGGCTGGGCGCTCTTCTTCGCCGGCATCTACCTGTGGAGCAGCATCGCCAGCGCCTGGCAAGGCGCGCGCAACGGCGTCCCCTTCCTCACCGGCCTCTTCAAACAAACCTGGTCCTACTACAACCGCGACAGCCAGTATGTGCCCGTGGACGGCGCCTTCGGCGGCCTGCTCACCGTGCTCCACGTCATCTTCATCATCGCCTGCGTCGCCGCCTGGCTCTACAGCATCGCCGACGCCTTCCTCGTCGCCAACAGCCTCACCGAGGCAAACAACCAGCGCGCCGCCACCCAACGCATGGAAGAAATCATGGCCAAACGCCGCACCACGCGGAAGTAACCCCCGAAGCGCACGCCGAAAAATCCCCCTCACTCCGAAGGGGTCGAAGCCAATAGCCACGGGTGGAGCGTCAGCGGAACCCGTGGAATCCATAACCGAACAAACCAGAAGCCCCGGAGGGGCGACAGCACATCACCTGCCGCCCCTCCGGGGCTTTTCGTCTCATATGAACATCGGCATTCCACGGGTTGCACCCGTGGCTAATGGCTGCCGGCCCGTCGGGCCTGCACATACGATCCAATCCTCAATCATGCCACTCCCTTCTCCCAGCATTGGGAGAAGGGCCGGGGATGAGGGCGCGCGCGGGAGCGCGCAACACTCCCCGCCACACGCCACAACGATATCCCAATTCACTATTCTACATTCTCAATTCTGCATTCTGCATTACCGCACCAGCCCCTCCACCCGCTGGTTCTCCCGCATCCCGTCAATGCGCATGGCCGTCAGGTGCAGCAGCATGGGGATGAGGAGGAACTGGCCCGCGAGTCCTAATAACAGTGTCGTAAGATTCAGATCGTAACAGATCGTAAAATTATCGTAGCCAATCGAGTTTTCCAATACGCAAGCCAAGGTGCCAAAGGGATTGCCCATAATCCAGAATGGCGGTAGGGGGAACTTATATATATATAGGAGAGGCAGCCCCCACATCATGACCAGACTTAACATCGAGAGCAGGACGAGAATAGCGATGAGAAACGACGGTGATGGCATGCGCCTTGTAAAAAAACGCACGACGACGCTCATCAGCCACATGACCGCTGTCGATATCGCCATGGCGCAGCCGGCATACCCCAGACCTATCGCCACCGACGACATATCAAGCGACATCCATGAGATATATACACGCTGGGTTGGGAAGAGCAGAAAACTGAAGGCAAAACTGTATGCCGTCGCCGTAGCGTTCGTCAACTTCCGAAAGAAAGTCGAGATATACAGCGAAAACGCTGCCACAAAGCCTGCCGCCAGCAGGATGATCCCCTGCGCAGCGAGGAGTGGCAATATGCTCTGATCGAGAAAACCCCACACGCCCGCCAACGGCAGCACCCCGGCAATCATGAGTGACACCGACATCAGCGCCGACAGCCACTTGCCCAGCACGATCTGCCAACTGGACAACGGGGTAAATAACAGGCTCTCGATGGTATGCTGTTCGCACTCGCGTGCGATCGTTCCGCCCGCGAACGCCGGCACCAGCAGCAGCATCACCAGACACTCCGCCAGCACCAGCGTGCCCACCGGCGCTTCACCCCGGTCCCATGCCAGGCACACCTGCAGCACGAAAAACACAAACGGCGCCGCCACCACCCCGTGGTGCAGCCACCGCTTCCACCCCCGCGTCCGCGAGCGCATCTCCTTCGTCAACACCGGAAATTCCATGGCAATCCCCATCCGTGCCATCAGTCTAGAGGAGAAAGCACTGGGTTGTAAAGCGCGTCTTCACCCCGAAGGGGTGCGTGCCAATAGCCACGGGTGCAACCCGTGGAACCTATCGCCAGAAAACACTAAAAGCCCCGACGTGGCGACAGCACATCGTCTGCCGCCCCGTCGGGGCTTTTCGTATCATTATGAACATCGGCGGTCCACGGGTTGTCACCCGTGGCTAATGGCTGCCGGCCCTTCGGGCCTTACCTTACATCGTCCGGTGGTCGATCACCCGCTTCGCCTTGCCTTCACTGCGCTCAATGGTCTTCGGCTCGACCAGTTTCACGCGGCAGGTGAGGCCGAGGAGGGAGTGGATCTCGGCGGTGATGCGGCGGGAGAGCGTTTCCAATGAGCGGATATCGTCCTTCAGCACCGCCTCGGTCACCTCCACCCACAGCTCCAGCTCGTCCAGCGTGCCTTCGCGGCGCACATGGAGCTGGTAGTGCGGGGCGGTGCCTTCGATGTTCGTCAGCACGTCTTCGATCTGCGATGGGAAGACGTTGACGCCGCGGATGATGAGCATGTCGTCCGAGCGCCCGGTGACGCGCTGCATACGTACCATGGTGCGGCCGCATTCGCACTGGTCGTAATTCAGCGAAGAGATGTCGCGCGTGCGGTAGCGGATCACCGGCAGCGCCTCTTTCGTCAGCGTGGTCACCACCAGCTCGCCGCGGCTGCCCGGCGGCAGCACCTCGCCGGTGTCCGGGTCGATAATCTCGGGGTAGAAGTGGTCCTCGAACATGTGCAGGCCGCACTGGCACTCGCACTCGCTGGAGACGCCCGGCCCGATGAGTTCGGACATGCCATAGATGTCGATGGCGGTCACCCGCAGGTTGCGCTCCAGGTCGTGGCGCATACCCTCTGACCACGGCTCGGCGCCGAAAATGCCCACGCGCAGTTTCAACTGGTCGAGGATGCCCATCTCCTGCGCCACTTCCGCCATGTGCAGCGCGTAGCTCGGAGTCGAGGCCAGCGCCGTGCTGCCAAAGTCTTCCATCACCGTCACCTGGCGCTTCGTGTTGCCGCCGCTGATGGGGATGACGGTGGCGCCGATGCGCTCAGCCCCGTAGTGTACGCCCAGCCCGCCGGTGAACAGCCCGTAGCCGTAGCACACCTGCACCACGTCCTTGCGGGTGATGCCCGCGCAGCCCATGGTGCGCGCCATCACCTCCGACCAGGTGGCGATGTCATTGGCGGTATAGCCGACCACCGTCGACTTGCCCGTGGTGCCGCTGGAGGCGTGGATGCGCACCACCTCTTCCATCGGCACGGCAAACATGCCATACGGGTAATTCTCGCGAAAATCCGTCTTTACCGTACACGGAAACAACCGCAGGTCGGCCAGCGTCTGCAGGTCCAGCGGCGTCACCCCCGCCGCGCGGCACTTCTCGCGGTAGGCCGGCACGTGGTTGAAGGCACGGGAAATCACGTCCTTCAACCGCCGCAACTGCAGCGCGCTCAACTCCGCCCGCGGCATGCACTCGTACAACGGGTTATGAATGGTCTCGGCTAATGATGACGTAGGCATAAACAATTCTCCTCAACTGGGAGCGCGGATTTTCAATCCGCAAAATAATGCACCCGCCCGGGGGCTGTCCCCGCCGATGCTCAGTAATTCGGTGACTGCCTCCATTTTCTGGAGCGCCGCGCAGCGGAGCGGAAGAAATTGGCTGGCTGTCACCGAATTACCCTGCGAAAAAGCGCCCGCTACACCCCAACCCCAACCACTTCGATGCCCCGCCCGAACGCCGTCAGGTTCAATTCCACAAAGCGCGGCTTCACGATGCGGCGGATCGCCTCTTCCCAGCAGTCGCGCGGCAGCACGCCATGGCCGGCCAGCACGCCCATCAACACGCTATTCACCGCGCGGGCGTTGCCCAGTTCCAGGGCGATCTGCACCGCATCCAGCAGCACGGCCTTCGGGCAGCCGGCCCGGATCTGCTCGGCGGCATCGGTAGGATACACCGCCGTGCCGTAGGTCACCGACGACGGCACAATGCACTGCGTGTTCACGATGGCCGTGCCCCCCGGGCGCAGCCGCTCTAACCCGCGCAACCCCTCCAGCAGCTCAAACGCCAGCAGGAAATCCGCCCCCGGCGGCGGGATCAGCGGCGAATACACCGTCTCCCCGAAGCGCACTTCCGAGACGACGCTGCCGCCGCGCTGCGACATGCCGTGTACCTCGGAGGCCTTCGCCTCCAGCCCCGCCAGCCGCGCCGCCTGCCCGATAACGTCCCCGGCCAGGATCGTCCCCTGCCCGCCAACGCCGACGATGAGAATATTCGTAGTGGTCGCCATATCGCTCCGGTCTCTACTACTGGGCCAAGTTGAATATGCCGAAAATGCAGCGCCGTTCCAAGGTTGCTGCTACGACGGCAAATTCATTTTGACGGAGTACTACTTAATTAGTGATCAAGTCAGAAAATCCTTCTCCCGCCTATCTTCAGTAAAACGGTGACTGACTTCGAATTACCCTGCGGATAACCTCCCGCCACCGCAACACGCCAAGCATATGCCGTTCCTGCTGCTCGCGCGCACCATCAGTAATTCGTTGTCTGTCACCGGTTTACCCTGCGAACAACATCCCGGTAGGAAATGGGGGCTGTAACGAATTTCCGGTTAAGCAATAGGTGTGCACGCATGCACTCGCTGGAAATTCGTTGCTGTACCCATTTCCCGCTCTCAACCTCACTCCCCCTAGCCCGGTTCGGGGAGGGGGTTGGGGGGAGGGGTCCGTTCGCAAGCTACGCCGTCACCCCCGCCATCTCCCCAATCTCCACCACGCGCCCCTCGCGCCGCGCCTTCTCGGCGGCGAAGACGATGGTGTGGGTGCGCAGCGATTCCTGCGCGTCGGTGAGGATGAGCGAGGCGTCGTCGAACTTGATCGCCCGCAGCCACGAATTCACCACGCGCCAGTCGCCGCCGCCGTGCCCGCCGCTCTCCGCGCCAAGCTGGATCGTCTCAGTGTTATTATCGGCGAAGGTGCGCACGATGATCGTCGACTCGTCAAAATCAATGGTGCCGTCGGTGCCGTTCACCCGCACCCGGCGCCCGCCCTGCTGCGTGAAGGCGGTCATGGTGAAGGTGGCGGTGACGCCGCCGGCATACTCCATCAGCACCACCTGGTGATCCACAACGTCGTTGTCGCAGCGATACACGCAGCGGCCATACGGCCCGGTTGTGATGGCTTCCAGGTGCGACTCGCGCGTATGCACCGGGCTGCACACCTCCGCCGGCCACCACTCCAGGTGCTCCGCCTCCACGTAGGCCTTAATCGCCGAATACGGGCACTCGCGCTCCACCTGGCAGCCGTGCGTGCAGCGGTCGGTGCTGCCCGCCGGCGCGTTGGCCTCGGTGAAGTAGGTCAGCGAGCCGGAGGACGCCACGCGCACGCACGGCGCGCCCACCAGGTAACTCATGTAGTCGATGTCGTGACAGCTCTTCGCCAGCAGCATGAAGGTCGAACGCCCCTCGTTGCCCCAGTTGCCGCGCACAAAGCTGTGCGCCTGGTGCCAGAAGGCCACCTGCTCGATATTGTCCAGCGTGACGACCTTCCCGATGCGCCCGGCGTCGATGAGCTCCTTCACCTTCGCAAAGCCTTTGTGGTAGCGCATGGAGTGGCACACCGCCACCTTCGTGCCCGCCGCCCGGTGCGCCGCGGCGATCGCCTGGCAATCCTCCAGCGCCACCGCCATCGGCTTCTCCAGCAGCACGTGATAGCCCTTCTGCAGGCACGCCACCGCCGGCCCCACGTGGTCGCGGTCCATGGTGCTGATCACCACCGCGTCGCACATCTTCGGCTGCGCGCAGAACTCCTGCCAACTGCTGAAGGTCATCGCCGGCGCAATGCCGTACTCCGCCACCAGCTTCTCACGGTACGCGTCGCGCGGTTCCGCCACGCCCACCACCGTGCCCAGCCCGGCACACCCCGACTGCGTCACCAGCCCGGCAAACCCCGCCCCGCGCCCCCCGGCGCCAATAATCGCCACGGTAATCAACTGCTCAGCCATACCTGCCTCCACTCAAAACTGGAGCGCGGATTTTCAATCCGCATGCCCATGAAACATCTTTCAAACTATCAGACCACCGAAAATGGGGACTGTAACGCATTGCCCGATGGCGCACACTATCATCAGTCATGCACCCGCCGGCAATGCATTGCTGTACCCATTTTCAGCCCTCCGCGCCGTAACCAAACTATCCGCATACTCGGAAAATGGTGACTGCAACCATTTTCCAATATCCAGCACAAGTGACCGGTCAGACCTCGCGGGAAAGTGGTTCCTGTCACCATTTTTCCGCCCACCGCCACCGAGCCAGCACCTCATTCACCACCGATTGCCTCATCGAACGGCACTCCGCTCTCGCTGCGTGCCTGACTACGAGCCCGACAGAGCGATACCGGTTATGCGAGTTCCACCTTCAACACCGTCGCCCCATACTCCGCCACGTCCCCCCACTCCAGCCCGTCGATGACCAGGAAGCCGGCGTAATGGAACGCGTGCTCGGCGCCCGTGCGCAGGTCCGTCACCCGCCGCACCGGCACGCCGTAGTGCTGCACCACCAGGTGGTCCACCGTCGGCGCGGTGGTCACGTGCAGGTAGAGCACCTTCGGGTCGTCCAGTGAGACAGTTATGGAGAAGAATCCCCGCCCGCCCGTCCAGCCCTGCATCAGCGGCGCGCCTTCACCGCCGGTGGTGCGGTAGATCGCCTCACCCGCCCACCCCATAAAGCGGTGCAGGTTGTCCAGCATCGGCCGGAACATCGGCGGCGGCGTGCCGTTGATCGTCGGCCCCAGCCCCAGCGCGTAATTCCACTGCCCCCGCTGCCCCAACGAGGTCACCATCTCCTTCACCAGGAAGGTGGGGTCCTGCACGTATGGCCCGTTCAGCATCTGCTCTTCGGTGATGAACGGCGACCCGTGCCACCACTGGTTGGGCGTGGGAATGTCCTCGTTGAAATCCTTCTTCGGCGGCATCGCCCCCCACGGGTTCACCTCTACCAGCGCGCTCGGCCGGCTGTACGGCGGGTTCAGCGGCCCGGTGGTCACTTCCGAGGTGCCGTAATCCACCTCCGGCGTGGCGAAAGCCGTGTCGCAGTTCACCGTGATGATCGCGTCCGGCAGCAACTGCCGCGCCAGCTCCGACGCCCCGCTCTCCCGGTCATGGATGTCGAACCAGAAGCCGCCGATGAGCGTCCCGTAACGTTCCGCCAACTCGGCGACCACGCCCAGCAGCAACTTGTGATACCCTTCGTCGCGATAGCCCTCTTGCAGCCAGTCGCCGTCGTTGCAGTGCCAGTAGGCCGGGCTGCCCGGGATGTAGAGAATCGCTTTGACGCCCCGCCGGTCGCACTCCCGCAGGAATGCCCCCAGGTAGTCGCGCGTCGTCGTC
>CAZPYA010000082.1:0-25886 GCA_964590255.1 uncultured bacterium | reverse complement strand
ACCGCACTTTGTGGGTCACGATGAGCCATGTAGGGGAGGGGGCTGGGGGAGAGGTGAACGCCGGGATGCAGACATTACTCCGCCCGCATCGGCAACTGCGCGTCGCCGCGCAGGAAGACGGGGATGCAGTGCAGCGGGGCGTCCACCGTCAGCCACTGGCCGCCGGCGTGGATGTTATCCGTCCACGGGTCGCGCCACATCTCGCCGGCGGGCAGGTAGCAGGCGCGGGTGACGGCGCCTTGCTCGAGGACGGGGGCGACGAGGATATCCGGGCCGAACATGAACTGGTCCTCGACGGTGTAGGCGGCCGGGTCGTCGGGGAAGTCGAAGAAGAGCGGGCGCATGGGCGGGGTGCCGTGCGCGTGGGCGCGCTGCATTTGATCCATAATGTATGGGCGCAGGCGCTCGCGCAGCGCCATGAGGCCGGTGATGATGTCATACGCCGTCTCGCCGAAGGACCACACTTCGTTCGGCCCGCCGGATTTCGCGGTGCCGGGTTGGCGCACGCCGTGTAGGCGGAAGAGCGGGCAGAAGACGCCGTACTGGAACCAGCGCACGATCAACTCGCGGAAGTAGTCGCTCTCCACGTCGCCGCCGTGGAAGCCGCCGATGTCGGTGGTCCACCAGGGGATGCCGCTCATGGCGATGTTGAGGCCGCCGCGCACCTGCGCCTGCAGCGCCTCGAAGGTGGAGGCGATGTCGCCCGACCACACCGCGGCGCCGTAGCGCTGGCTGCCCGCCCAGGCGGAGCGGCACAGGTTGAGCACGTGACGCTGCCCGGCGGCGGTCATGCCGTCGTAGAAGGCCTGCTCGTGCAGCATGGGGTAAAGGTTGCCCACCTCCAGGCCGTTGCCCAGGTGATAGCGCATGTGGTCGTGGTCCATAGGCATGATTTCCGGCTCGCAGGCGTCCAGCCAGAAGATGCGCACGCCGAGGTCGTGGTAATGCGCTTTGCACTGCTCCCAGATGAAGGCGCGCGCCTCCGGGTTCATCGGGTCGTAATAGGACAGCGCCATGCGCCCCTCGGGCCGGGTGTCGACAAAGTTCATGGTGACGGGGATGCCGCGTTCGGTGAGCGCCAGCAGGCCGCGGTCGAGCATGGCGCCGTAATTGGCGCTGTTCGGGTTCACCGTCGGCCACACTGAGACCATCACCTCGATGCCCATCTCCCGCAGTTCGCGCACCATGCCGGCGGGATCGGGCCAGCATTCCGGGTCGAACTGCCAGTCGCCCATCATCGTCCAGTGGAAATAGTCGACGACGATCACCGAGATGGGCAGGCCACGGCGCATATACTCGCGCGCCACGCCGAGCAGCTCGTCCTGCGTCTCGTAGCGCAGCTTGCACTGCCAGAAGCCGCTGGCCCACTCCGGCATCATCGGCGCGTGGCCGGTGGCGTCGGCGTAGTGGGACAGGATGTCGGCGTAGTCGTCGCCGGCGGTCACCCAGTAGTCGATCTGCCGCGCGGCGTCGCACGTCCAACGGGTGAAGTTGGTGCCGAACTCCGCCACCCCCACCGCGGGGTTGTTCCACAGGAAGCCGTAGCGGCGGTTGGACACGACGAAGGGGATATTCACCTCGGTGTTTTGCTGGCGCAGCTCCAGCACCGCGCCCTTCTGGTCGAGCAGGCCGTGCTGGTGCTGCCCCATGCCGTAGATGCGCTCGCCGGGGTAGGCTTTGAAGCGCTGCTGAATGCGGCAGGTGTCGCCGGCGATGGACTTGAAATCGCGCACCAGCAGGTGCGGCAGCTCCTCCAGCAGCACCGTGCCGTCCTCGCGGCAGAAGCGGATCCACCCGCTGGCGGCGATTTTCACCGTCAGCGTGCCGTTGCGCAGCTCCGCCTCGTCCGCGCCGATGGTGACAGAAGCGTGGGATGCCCCCGGCGCCAGCAGCGCCCCGGGCAGCTCATGAATGGCCACCCACCCGGCGCGCACGCGGGCGCTGTGCGGCCCCCACGGCTCGATACGCACGATCTCCTGGCCGCGCTGCCAGACGAGGGCGGGGCCGTCCTGGGTGAATTGCGACATAGCGAGCCTCCTTGGGGAAATGAAAAGTGCAAAGTGTAAAATTAGGTGGGAAGCGATTCCCCTTTCTGTATTTCGGGGGGAGGGGTGGGTTTCCTGTTACAATGAGGGTGTCAGTCGGAACAAAACCTGTCTGCATGCAGTCTAACGAATAACACTCATATTCGGAGGCGATATGCTGCGTATTCTCGCGCTGGTCATGCTGTGCTGCGCCTTGCTCCCCGCCGTGGCGATGATGGCGGCGGTGACCGAGCAGGAGCTGGTGGCGACGTCGGACGTGGTGGTGGTGGGCACGGTGAAGGAAGACGTGAAGCTGCCGAACGTGCCGGACGCGTATGCCGGGCAGGCGACAATTGCGGTGAATCGTGTGCTGCGCGGGCCGAAAATGGAGACGGTGGTGGTTCGCCATGCCGTGCCGCCGGAGAT
This sequence comes from uncultured bacterium, assembly GCA_964590255.1. Lineage (GTDB taxonomy): Bacteria > Armatimonadota > Hebobacteria > CAIYQO01 > CAIYQO01 > JAKIYB01. The sequence goes on along the minus strand of CAZPYA010000082.1, from coordinate 23,436 downwards.
GCGCGGCGGCATGATCATCATGGACCACGGCGGCTACACGCTCAATCCAGGACAGCAGCAGGTCTTCTTCCTCACCCGCGGGCGCGACGGCTACACCATCACCGGCGGCTTCCAGGGCATGCAGAAACCGGAAGAGGCCGATCGCTTCGCGGGGATGCTGGCGGCGCCGACCATCTCCGCCACGTTTTCCCAGCCTGTGCGACCCATCTTCTTCGGGCAGGAATTTGAGGTAAAAATCACCGTGAAGAACGCCACGGCGTCGGCCTTCACCGTGTATCAACCCCGCGTGATCGGGTATTTCTTCTCGACGCTGCTGGACCCCTGGCTAGTCATCAACCCGCCCATGGTGGACGGCAAGCAGGCGTCGTGGACGGTGAAACCGAGCGAAGAGTTGGTAATCACCCAGAAATTCACCTACTCCGCTCCCGCCTCCTGGAAGGCTTTCGCTCCGGAGAGCTACATGCTGACCCCGGCGGCGGTGCGGGCGCAGCTCTACGTGCAGCCGGCCACGCCGCAGGCGATGGGCTACCCCATCACCACGCCGTGGCAGACGGCGCTGGTGGGGTATGCGCCGCCCGCAGAGGCGCGAAAGTAATGGGCGGGCGAGCGTCCCGAGCCTGTCCAAAAAGTCTCCAAAACAAAAGTTTGTCATCTCTGAGAGGAGATCATGGGGTCGGCGGCGAACGTGGGGGGATAGAGGTGCCGTTGATGAACGTCTTTCGCGAGCCGCCCCAGCCCCGCGACCAGGTGGTGCTCTTCGTCAGCACCGTCGGCGAGCGCATTCCGCCCGATGCGCCCGTCCGCGTGTTCCACGAACTCGTCACCGCGCTGGATCACACCACGTTGCTGGCCCGGTATGCGGGGGGTGGCGCGCCGGCGTATCACCCGGTGATGCTCGCCGAAGTCCTGCTGTTTGCCTACAACCAGGGCGTGCGCAGCAGCCGGCAGATCGCCGAGCTCTGCGCCAACGATGTGCGGTTCCTCTTTCTGGCGGAAGGGCAGCAGCCGGATTTCCGCACGCTGTGCGCCTTTCGCCGCCAGCATGCCGACGCGCTGGCGGCGCTCTTTCGGGCGACGGTGCATCTGGCGATGGAGTTGGGGCTGGTGACGCTGGAGCACGTGGCGGTGGATGGCACGAAGATTGAGGCCTGTGCCGCGCGCGACCAGGCCTATACGGCGGATCGGCTGACGAAGGCGCTGGCCCAGGCGGAGGGCCGCCTGCAGGCGGCGCTGGCGGAGGCCGAGGCGGTCGACGCGGCCGAGGACGCCCAGCCGGAGCCGGCGCTGCCCCCGGAGCTGGCCACCGCCGCCCAGCGGCTGGCGCGGCTGCGGGCGATCCAGCAGGCGCGGGCCGCCGGCGGCGCGACTGGCCCGTACGTGGCCACCGACCCGGAGAGCGGGGTGATCAAGACGCGGGCGGGGAAGCGCCCGGCGTATAACGTGGAGATCGCGGTGGACGCGCAGGCGCAGTGCGTGCTGGCGGTGGACGTGCATGCGTCGGCGGCGGACAACCACGCGGCGCCGGCGGTGCTGGAGCAGGTGATCGCGACGACGGGGGCGGTGCCGGACGTGGCGTCGATGGACGGGGGCTTTTGGAGTCCGGAGACGCTGCAGTATCTCACTGAGCAGGGGATCGATGGCTACCTGCCGCCGCAGGGGGCGGATCACGCGGCCGAGGGCTTCGTGTATGATGCGGAGACGGACACGTATACCTGCCCGCAGGGTGAGACGCTGGACGTTCGGCGGGCGCGCGAGCAAGACGGGCGGCACTACCACATCTACCGCTGCCGGTGTGGCACCTGCCCGCAGGCGGCGACCTGTCATGGGCGGGGCAAACGCTATAAGGAGGTGTGGCGGCGCATCCTGACGCCGGCGGAAGTGGCGCATCACGCGAAGATGGCGACGCCGGCGGCCCAGACGACGTATCGCCTCCGGGCGCGCACGGTGGAGCCGGTGTTCGGCCAATGGAAGACGCTGCGCGGCTTCACCCGCTGCCTGTTGCGGGGGCTGGCGGGGGCGACGATCGAGGCGCTGTTGGTGGCGTGCGCCCACAACCTGCGGAAATGCGCGGCGGTGTGGCGGACGGCGACGGGGGTGCGGCTGCAACCGGCCGCGTAACCCGTGCGGGACATCGGTGCGTCGCCGCGCGGGTCCGGTGACCCGTCGCGGGCCATGCGGCCGCACCCCACCACGGTGGGCACGCGCGCCGCCCAGCGGCCCATGGGTGCGCCGGCCGCGCGCGGCGCCGTCCCGGGACACCGTCGCGCGGGAGCCGTCAAGGACTTTTTAGACAGGCTCTCCCCGCGAGCCGACTCCGGGTGGAAGTTTGGTATGTCGTGGTCGACTATAGCATGATCACGACGGATGAGATTTCCACTCGGAGTCGGCTCGCGGGGACGCTCGCCCGCCCATTGTTACCCCAGGTCCAATGTGATCACCGTATCCGCTTTATCCGGCGGAACTTCCGGGAGGCCTTCGATGATGAGCCGCTGGCCGTCCCAGTGGCAGGGGACGGGCTGGCCGGTGGTGAGGATGGTGCCTTTGACGTTCACTGTGCCCGGTTCACCGCCCCACACCTCGGCGCCGAGGTTGGCGACGGCCATCGTCGCGCCGGGCCAGTAGAAGGCGTGCAGGTAGACGCGGCGATCTTTTTTCGTGACGCGGCCGAAAGCATAGAATGGTCGGCGCAGGCGCTCGGTGCCGCAGATGGATTCGCGATGAATCGCCATCCACGCGCCCATCTGTTCCAGACGCTCGGCCTGCGCGGCGGGGATGACGCCGTCGCCGGTGGGGCCGACGTTCAGCAGGTAGTTGCCGCCCTGCACCGCGCAGTTGACCAGTTGAAAGATGAGCTGGTTGTAGGTTTTATAGTTATAGTCGTGCTTGCAGTAGCCCCAGATGTCGTTGATGCAGATGCACATCTCCCAGTCGGTGCCGTAGGGGGCGGGCTTGCACTCATTCTCGCAGGTCTCGAAATCCTCTTCGGTGCCGGCACGGGGGTTGATGAGGATGCCCGGCTGCAACTCGCGCGCCATGGCATTCATCTCCGCCGCGCCCAGCGTCTCGGCGGTGAGGTAGTTGTCGTCGTAAAAGGCGCCGTCGTACCAGAGCATGTCGATCTGCCCGTAATTGGTCATCAGCTCGCGGATGTGGGTGTGCAGGTACTCGCGCAGCGCGGCCACCTGGCTACCGTCGCCCTCGGCCACGGCTTTATAGCACGGCACGTGCCAGTCGCCCAGCGAGTAGTACAGGCCGACCTTGATGCCCTCGGCGCGGAAAGCCTCCGTCACCTCGCGCACGTAGTCGCGCCGGGCACCGTGCTTCGTGGAGCAGTAATCGGTGGTCGCCGTGTCCCACAGACAGAAACCGTCATGGTGCTTGGTGGTGAACACCACGTAGCCCATCCCCGCCTGCTTCGCCTGCCGCGCCCACGCCCGCGCGTCAAAGTTTTGCGGATCAAAGCGGTCGGCCAGCGCCTGGTATTCGGCGTCGGGGATGCCCTCCATGTGGAAGATCCACTCGCCCTTCTCCAGCAGCGAGTAGAGCCCCCAGTGAATGAACATGCCAAAGCGCGCCTGGCGGAACCAGGCCATGCGGTCGCGGGTGGGCTGAGTCATAGGTTGGCCTTTCTTTTGCTCACGGTGTGCGAAATCGGCCCCCCTCCCCGGCCCTCCCCTCGTGCCCTCACGTGCACAGGGGAAGGGAGTGTCTATCAATTTCACCCTCCCCCTGTCCGCGAAACGAAGTGGAGAGGACGGGGGGAGGGCCGGGGAGGGGGGCCGACGCGCGTTACACTCTCACCATCTCATACGTCTTCCCCGCCTCGGTGGGAATGTCCAGCACGGTGCCGGAGAACAGGGTGGTCTCGTCGTCGCAGATGACGGCGGCGGGGGCGTCGCCCCAGGGGTTCGCCACGCGGAACGTGCCGCCCGCGGGGCTCTCGATGGTGACGCGGGTGACGACACCGGCCTTGCGCCTGGCGCTCACCAGGAAGGCGCCGTCGGTGCGCATGCCGCTGAATTTCACGCTGCGCCAGCGCGCGGGGGCGCCGGCGAAGAGGTAGTTCACCCCGCGGCGGGTGTGCAGCAGCATCTCCTGGATGGCGGCGGTGGCGGACATGCCGGCGTCCATCTGCATCACTTCCTTCGGACGCTGGGTGAAGCCAAAATAGCTGCCGGGGTAGAAAAGCGAGAAGCCAGGCACATGGGCGTCGTGTAGCGTGCCGTGGCCTTCGTTGGTGAAGACGCGCTCCCAGGCTTCCAGGTATAACTCGGCGGCCTCCGCCTTGCCCAGGTGGGTATGGATCATCGACGCCCAGGGCACGCACCAGCCGGACCAGAGGCCGGGGCCACGGTACAGCCAGCGGGCGATGCTCCGCTGAATGATTTCGCGCCAGGCGGGATCGTCGGCGTCAAGCACGTCGAAGGGAGTGATGGCGGCGAGGTGCGAGTGGTGGCGGTGGCTTTCCTCCAGCTCCACGCCGTCCCAGATGGCGATCTGCTCGCCGCCCTCATTGGTGATGAGGCAGGCCTTGGGCAGGTGCTGCTGAATCTCCGCCCACGCCATGTCGGCTGCGACGCCCAGCACCACCGATGCCTCCTGCAAGTCTTCGATGAGACGGTGGATGCAGGCAAGCTGGAAGCTGGCATTGCGACCCCAGGCCGAGTGTGTTTCTTTCGTATGGTATTCCGGCGACACGCTCACCGGCAGGCTGTAGACGTCGCCGTCGCGGTCGAGCATGCCCTCGTAGACGCGCATGGCGCCCACCATGAAGGGATAGGCGGTGTCGCGCAGGAAGTCCGCGTCCATGGTGTAGCGGTAGTAGCGGTACATCATCTGCGCCACCCAGGCGGTGCAGCCGTGGTCCAGCGAGCCGCCCCAGAAGCCGCCGATACAGGTGCAACGGTCGTCCACCGCGTGGGGCAGCATGCGCCCGTCATCGATGCCGAGGAACATGCGGGCGTTGTGGCGCAGCGTCTCCGTCCAGCCAGCCACCATCTCGAAGAGCGGCTTCAGGTGCGACAGCCGGTTGCCGTGGTAGGCGGGCCAGTAGCACATCTGCACGTTGATGTTGAAGTGGTAGTCGCTGCTCCACGGGGGCATCTGGTACTCTTCGATCCACGGCCCCTGCAGCGTGGCGGGCACGCCGGCGGGGTTCGTCAGCCCGGCGAATTTGAACATGCCGTATTCATAGAGGAACTGCAGCCGCTCGTTAGGGATATCCACCGCCGGCACCGTCTCCCAGTAGGCTTTCCACCAGGCGCGGGCGCGCTTGCGCAGGTCGTAGAATTTATGCGCGGCGGCAGCGGCGATCGTCGCGCGGGCGCCGGTGGTGGTCTCCTCGCCGACGACCGCGGTAAGAAACAGTTCGCGACCGCGGCGCTCGGCGGCGACGCACAGCGAGGGGTCGGCGGGACGCTCCTGCACCCAGCCGCACCCGGCGTCATACTCAAACAAGCGCGGCGCGGAGAACGAGCGCTGGGCCAGCGTCTCGCCGACGTATTCCCAGGCGGGCACGCGGCGCAGGGCCGGCATGGCCAGGCTTTTCGGGTACTCAATGCCGACCACCGGGGCGTCCATGTCCAGCACCAGCCGCACCGTGTGCGCCGTACCGCCAACCTCCACCTCGACAGCGGCCAGGCCGGCGTCAAGGTCCAGCTTGCCGCAGGTCAGCACGGCGCCGGGCCCGAAATCCAGCTCAAAGCGACCCAGCGGCAGGATGGTGGGATACTGAGGCTCGCCGTCCTTCTTCGCCGGCGGCGAAAACATTGTCCGTAGTCGCTGCTCGTCCCCCGCCTCCAGCGCCGCGCGGATGTTGGCGAAGGACATCTCGGCGTTCCACTGAATGCCGCCGCGATGGTCCCACAGGTCGGCGCGGCCCAGGGTGACGCGCAGCACGCTCCCCTCGCCCCAGATCATCGCACCCAGCGTGCCATTGCCCAGCAGCATGCCGGTGTGCGTGCGCGGCAGCGGAAAATACCAGTCGTACGTGCGGCTCATTGTCGGCTCCTCGGATGGTAATGCGTATCAATAATTTGACGGGAGCAAGGGAATCCCTTCTCGGAGCCGCCTTACTTCGTCGCCGTCACCTTCCCTGCCGCAATCGTGCCCGCCGCGCCCAGCGCCACCACCGGCACCTTGCCCGGACGCAGTTTCACCAAACCGGCGGTGCCGGTGAAGGTGATATCGCCCTCTTTGAAGCTGAACGGCGCCGGGGCGAGGAAGAGATAATCGGTGCCGGCGGCGTGCTGCACCTTCACGCCGTGGCCGTCGGCGATGGCGGTGGCGACCGGCGGCTTCTCCGTCTTCAGCCGCGGGTAGAGCACGGCGGTGAGCGTCGTCGCGTCCGGTTTGGCGAGGATGAGGCCGATCTGCGTGGAGGGTTTCGCCTCCCAGTGCTTGTCGGGGTAGAGGCCGGAAGCGGAAATGCGCGTCTTCGACTCCGTCGACATCGCCCAGGGCGCGCCGAGGAAGATCACATCCATCTCCACGTCGAACGGACCGACCACCCGCGCGTGGAACTCGCCGGCGAGTTTCGGGGTGCGCGGGGGCATGGGCTTGTCGGCCACGGCCTCCGGATCGTCATTCGCGAATTCGATCTCCTCGTCCAGCGACGGCAGGCCCAGCGCTACCTTCGTCGCGGTGCACCACAGCCGCCAGGTGGCCGGGGCGGGCTGCGCCAGCGTGTCGCGCATGACGAAGTAGTTCGGCGCCATGGGATCAGCGTCTTTTACAAAGGCGATCTGCCGCGTCCAGCCGCTGGCGCGTCCGCGCACATAGTCGAAGACCGGCGCGGTGCTGAACGCCTCGGGCATGACGCAGTAGGATGCCTGTGGCGACTCGATGCGGCTGTGGTCATTCGCCGGCGCGCAGCCGTAGTAGCCGAAATCGTCCGCCAACGGCCGGCCTTTGCCCCACAGCACGATGCTGCCGGAGTCGATGTCATAATGCGAGCGGAAGTCACCGAGGATGACGTGCAGGTACGTCTCGCGGTCACCTGGAAAGCCGCTGCGCAGCACGGCGCCGGTGCGCGGGAACAACTCGCTGCCCCAGTTGGGCGCCTTCGCGGTGATGGTGTCATCCAGCAGCAGCCCGCGAAACCCCTGCAGCGCCGGGTAGGCCCCGCCGATGCCCGGCTCAGGGTAATGCTGATATTGCTGATGGAGCCACTGCATCTCGGCGGCGAACTGCGGGTCGCGGTCGCGCCAGAGGTAGGCGAGTGTGCCGAACTGGCCGGTGGGCTCGTTCAGGTAGGTGTTGCCGATGGGCGGGTAATGGCGCAAGCCGTTCATGCGCGGGTCGGGCGGGGTGGTGATTTTGCCGAACCACTGAATGATCTTTTTCATGCGGTCACTATAGAGATTGTCGCCGAAGCCGGCGTTATATAGCTTCAGAAAGGAACCGATGAAGACATCGTAGGAGACCATGGCGTAGTGCGGCGCCTCCAGCCAACCGCCGTTGTCGTCCGACCAGTTGTCCACCTGGTACTGCAATGCGCGCTGGGCAGTCTGCACCCACTGCTTCGCCAACGGGTGCGAGGGGATGGCGCAGGCCACCGACGTTTGGTAACCGTAGACAGTGGTGGTCATGTTCGGCAGACTGGCATAACCGCGGGCGGTCGACCAGTATTCCGGCCGGTCGAGGGTGTAGCCGATGAAAGCGAGCTGCGCGAGCAGCCGCGCGCGCTGCTCGGGGGTGATCTCCGCCGTGCCGAGGGCGAAATCGGCCAGCACCGGCGCCACCCCCTGGTCGGAGTTGTTGTGCGGCGCGCAGCCGAAGGGGATGCCCTCCTGCTTCACCAGGTAATCGATCACGTCCTGCGCCTTTTCCAGCGCGGTATTGACGATGGCCCGGCCCACCGCGGCGTTGCCGGTAGCCAGATACGTCTTGATGGCCGCCGTCTCGGAATACGGCGGCAGTGTGGTGCCGGTATACTGGCGCACCTGTTGCTCGTACGGGGCGAGATCAGTAACCGATTTGCGGAAGCGGTCGATATCCGCCGCGCTGTAGATTTGTCGCGGATGCGCGTCGGTGTGGGGCCAGGCGTAAACGTAATCCTTCACCAGATCGAGCGGAAAATGGCCGTGCTTGATGAGATAGCGGTATTCCGGCGAGACGGTGCGCTGGCCCTTCTTCTGCGCGGTCAGCACCGCTAGGCTGTCCATCTTTTCCAGCGCGGTCAGCATCCACTTGCGCTGGCCGTGCTTCAGCGGGAACGCCAGCGTGAGGCCGTCGGCGCGCTTCGCCAGGTCGACGACGGCGGGGGCCTGTTGCTCGCCGAGTTTCGGGTCGACCCAGACGCCGGCCTCGCGGGCGGCGATGGCCAGCAGGTCGGTTCCCTCATCGATGACATCCTCCCCCTCCTCCATGGCCACCGGACGGGCGTAGAGGCTGACGCAGGCGCCGCGGGCTTTGGCGTATTGCCAGTGCAGCCACGGCTCCATCTCGAAATTGCGCCCGGCGCGAATTTCCGAGATGGCATACTTGCCCAGCGGGATGCCGTCGAAGGTGCCGCCGTAGCGGAAGAGGAGCATATTCGGGTCGAAGTTGCGATCCAGGCGCAGCGTGAATGTCGCCGCGGCGTTCACCGTGCCTATCTCGTCGAGCAGCACCGCCGGCTCGCGGGCATCCAGCCGCACGCGCAGTTCCCAGGCTCCGCCGTCCGCCCAGGTGGCGCGGCAGCACACCTCGGCGGACACCGGGCCGCGGGCGGTCACTTCGGCGGTGTAGCCGGCGATGGGCGGGGCACTAGCCAGACGCGACGCGCCGACCCATGTTCCCGAGGCCAGCCGCACACCCTGGATGGGCCCGGCGCCGCCGGCCAGCGACTTCGCCAGCGCAATGCCGGCGCGGCCATTGGTGATGCGGATCGTCTCCGCCGTCTCCTCGATGTGTAGATCAGTCTCCGGCTTCATCGGGGCGTCCGTGAAGCGAAACTCCCGCGTCTCGAAGGGGGCAAGATCCGTGAGCAACAGCAGGCGCGCGCCATCCGCGGCAAGCTGGTACACCACCGTCCCCTCGGGTCCCCGCAGCGCGTGCCCGGCCTTCGCGTGCGCCAGTTGCGCGGGAGATAATGGAAAAGAGACGCGCTCGTTTGTCCAGGCGCGGTTGAGGTAGTCCGTCAGCCGGAAATCCGCCGCCTGGCCCAGCGCCAGCGCGGCGCAGCACAGGAGTAGCGCTATCAGGATCGGATGACGCATGACGGTTCCCTCGGCAGGCGGTTCTGCTGTATCGTACCCGGAAATGAGTGGGAAAACCAGCGGGGGTCTGTTCGCCACGCACGCCCCATCAGCCTGCAGCGTCCGCGCCCCGGCAGCTCATGATTGAAATCTCTCCCACGCGTCGCGCAGCATGGCGTAGAGTTCCAGGTCGACAAAGTGGTCGTAGAGCCACTGGGCCTGGCGCAGGCGGCCTTCGTGGGTGAAGCCCAGGCGTTCGGGGATGGCGCGGCTGCGGGCGTTGCCGGTGGCGGCGGTGATCTCCACGCGGTTGAGGCGCTCCTGCACCAGCGCAACGTCGATCATCGCCGCGCAGGCGCGGGTCATCAGGCCCTTGCCTTGATATTCGGCGCCCAGCCAGTAACCGATGGAGGTTTTACGGTCGTTCCAGGTGATGTGATGGATGCCGATGACGCCGGCCAGGCGCCCGCCGTGACGGATGACGGCGGTGGGGTTGCCATTATCGGCAAATTCCTGGTCCATACGGGTGATGAAGTCGCGGCTGCTGTCGACGGTACGGATGTCGTCCACCCACGGCAGCCATGCGCGCAGGTGGGCGCGGTTGGCCGCCACCAGCGCGAAGAGTTCTTCCGCGTCGCCTGGTTGCAGTTGGATGAGCGCGGTGTCGTCGGTAAGTGGAATGTGCAGCATGTCACGCCTCCTTCACGCCGCGGCGGGCAGCGGATACGCCCACCCCACCGGCGCCGGCGCCAGCCAGCGGTCGAGCAGCGTCTTAATGGTGGGGTCGTCGGGGATTTCGGCGTTCATGGGCTGTAGTTTTCCGGTATATTGCTGCAGTTTCCACCCCTCGCCTTTCTCGAAGACGAGGTCGAGGCGGCCGAGCATGACGCCCTGCTCGCCGGCCTGGACGATGGGCACGACGATGCCGGCGGGGTTCTTCACCGCCAGCGGCACGGGCAGGTAAGTGTGCGAGTCGCCGCCGACGATGGCGTCGATGCCAGGCACCTGCGCCGCGAGCTGTTTGTCCAGGTCCACGCCGATGTGGGTGACGGCGATGAGGATGTCGCAGGACTTGCGCGCCTCGGGCACCCACTGCTTCGCCGCGGCGATAGGGTCGCCGATGGTCCACCCCTTCGTCTGCGCGTAGTCCTTCGCCCGCGGCGCGGTAAGGCCAAGGAAGCCGACGCGCACCCCCTGGTAGTCGCGCACGACGAAGCGGTGGATGCCCTCCACCGGCACGCCGCTGTCGCCGACGGTGAGGTTGGCCGCCAGCCAGGGGAAGCGACTGCGGCGCATGAGGCCAAGCAGGATGGCCTGCGAGTCGACGCCATCCGTCGCCTTGAACTCGTTGTTGCCCACGCAGAGCATCTCGCAGCCCATGGCGTTGAGGGCCTCGATCTCCGGTACGCCGAGAAACTGCTGGTGCCACGGCCCGCGGGTGAAGACGTCGCCGCAGTCGACGAGTGCCAGCGGGTGCGTCACCTCGGCGCGGATCTTGCCGATGGCCGTCGCCCGCCGCGCCAGCCCGCCCACCTCGCCGGGCAGCGCCACCCTCATGCCGGGGATGGCCGGCGTGTATTGAAACGGCAGCATCATCCCGTGTAAGTCGTTGGCATGGACGATGGTCAGCTCGAAGCGCTCGGCGGCGAAGACGCCGACGGCGAATACGGCACAGACGAATAGGAGCAGACGGCGCATGGCGAGCCCTCCCAGAGCGAATCCACACAGTCAGAAATCGAGCATCCGCGAAATTCATTTGAGTAAATTTCCTGAACTATCTTTCTCTGTGCAGGGATGCTCTCCCTGCCGCCGAAATAGCTTCCCGTTTGCCGGGAGGCACATTATGAGCGATCATGAACAGCCGGCGCACCTGCCGACCAGCGCCATCGAGCGCGCGGTGAAATTGTCGTATATTCAGGCGATGCTGGTGGCGGTGTATGGCGCCTCTACCGGCGGGATGTTCATCATCGGTTACGCGTTGAAGTTGGGGGCCAGCGAGGTGCAGCTCGGGCTGATGAGCACCATCCCCATGCTGTGCATCGGCGTGCAGTTGCTCTCCGCGGCGATCATCGAGCGGGGGGCCAGCCGGCGCGTCATCACCGCCGTCGCCTCGCTGGTGAACGCGCTGTGCTGGGCGGGCATCATCGTCATTCCCTATCTCTTTCCCAACGCGCTGCCCGACGTGCAGGTGGGCATTCTCATCGGCATTATTTCGCTGGCGACGCTGTTTGCCAACCTGGCGGGGAACGCGCGCGGCAGTTGGGTGGGCGATCTCATCCCCGCCAGCTTTCGCGGCACCTTCTTCGGCAAAGTCACGATGTATGCCGGCATCGTCGGCGCGATTTTCGCGGTCATCGAGGGATTCTTTCTCGACGGCGTGCAGGGAATGGGACTGGGCGCCTTCAGCCTGCTCTTTGGCTTCGGCATGGTCTTCGGACTGGCCACCGCCATCCTCTTCTTTCCGCAGGCCGACGTGCCCATTGCGGTGACGCAGGAGGAGCGCCCCACGCTGTGGCAGCAGATTCGCGCCGCCTTCGCCAATCAACGCCTGCAGCGCGTGGCGCTGTATGCCACGCTGTGGTCAGGCACGGTCATCTCCGGGCCATTCTACACGGCGTATATGCTGGAGTATCTGCACATGCCATTCAAAGGGATGGCGCTGGTGAATACGCCGGCCATCCTCACCATGCTCATCGCCTCGCCCTTCTGGGGGCGCATCGTCGACCGCTACGGGTGCCGACCGGTGCTCATCCTGTGCACCCTCTACTTCATCCCGCTGCCATTGCTGTGGATCTGGTTCACCTCGCCGCTGATTGTCTACAGCGTGGCCATCCCGCTCAATCTCATCGGCGGCGTGGCCATCGCCGGCATCTCCGTGGCGCTGAATACCCTGGTGTATAAAGTAACGCCCAGCGCCGGCCGCGCGGTGCAGTTCGCCATCTACAGCATCGTGGTGACGCTGCTGGTGGCGCCGCTGCCCACGCTGGGCGGCTGCCTGCCTGGCTTCGCCAACGCCCTGTTGCACACGCTCGGGTATGCCGGCTCCGTCGACATCCGCATCGCCATCGTCGCGTCCATCCCGTTCTTTCTTGCTGCTGCCTTCGCCGCCCGCGGCATTCAGGAAGACGACTCCGGCCGCACCCAGGAGATGCTTCGCGCGCTGCCCAGCTATCTGAAACGGCCGGCGGAGCGGAAGTGATGGGGAGATGAAGAGGTGAACGGGTGTGAATACGACCGCGCCCGCTTGCTTGATGGCGAGCGGGCGCGGACATCTTGTTTGCAGGTTTGATGGGTTAACGCCCCATCGCCTCGCGTCGGGGATTTACCGGACCGGTTTGGGTGGTAAAGTCGCCGTTGGTGGCGGGCTGCTGGGCATCACGGGCGCCGCGGCTACCGCCGGAGAAGAAGGTGTCCAGCGCCTCGCGAGCATCCTTGATGACGCCCAGCGGCTGCCGGCGTTCGCCGTAAAGGTAGAACACCTCGCCGCCAAGCGCCTCAGTGAGGCGCTCAATGCTGAGGTAGCTCACCGGAATAAATTTCATCACGGTGACTTCCTCGGACGCGGGCGAACTGATGACGATGATGCCGCGCTGCTGCGCGACCGCCGTCGCGCCCAGAGCCAGTACCAGACCGAGCAGCAACCAGAGTCGTGTCATGGCGGCGTCCTCCTGTCTCATGCGACTCGCCCAGCGGAATGGACCGCCCCCGGCCCTCCCCCATCCCCCCGAACAGAAAGAAGGCCGGTGGGTCGAGTCTACTGGTTAATACGCGCAGGCCCGACCCCGGTTGCAGCATTTTTCATCTTTTTAGGAAAATTTATTTCGCGGCGTTCACCTTCACTACCAGCCACACCAGGCGGCTGGCACGGGTGTCGACCATGTGCGGCACGCCTTCGGGGATGACAATGACGTCGCCGGCGGCGATATGGTACTGCGCGGCGCCGTCCAGCCCGTTGCCGCGGTGCTGGCCTTCGCGCGGGGAAGTGGAATCGATGAGCGTGCCGCCCAACGCAATCTCTCCTTCGCCCTCCATCACCACGTAGATGTCCGTCTCCCAGTCGTGCATCTCGGACTTCACGTCCGGGCTGTTCTCCTTGGAGACGAAGTCCACCCAGTAGCGTTTCTCGTCGGGCATGAAGATGTTCGTGGCCCCATTCATGGACGCGGCCATTTCGCGTAGTTCACCGCCGGTGAAAATCTTGTAGGACATGGTAACTCCTGTGATGTGGGATCTATGAGGGTCAATCGGTGACAGACCACGCATTACTGAGTACGACTAAGTCAGTTGGAATATCACATGCGATGCTGCACGCGCCTGCAGACAGCATCGATCGTGGTAATGCGCAGTTAGTCACCGCTGTACTCAGCATCGCTCGGTTAGCTCGCATCCTCCGCGGGTGGCTTCAGGATGAGGGCGATCTCTTCGCTGCGCTCCTGCAGGCTGGCGCAGACGAGGTTGCAGAGGTTCAACAGCGAGGGGTCGGCGATGCGGTAAATGGTGCTGACGCCTTCTTTGCGGCGCGCGACGAGGCCGCCGTCGGCGAGGATGCCTAGATGTTTGGAGACATTCGCCTGGGTGGTATGCATCGCGCCCACCAGCTCGTTCACGCTTTTTTCCCCGTCCATCAGCAACTGCAGGATGCGCAGCCGCGTCGGCTCGGAGAGCAGCTTGAAACGGTGGGCGATCATCTCGAGCGCCTGGTCAGACATCGGCAGATTCGCCATATACGTCACCCCTCGATTATACAGTCATACAGTATTATCGTGGGTTTGCGGATATTCGGCAAGGGGCTGCATCACCCTGTCCTCCCAGCTCCGATGCTCGGCCCCCTTCCCGGCCTGATATTTTGTCATGACGGTGCTGTTGTCGGCCCCCCTCCCCGGCCCTCCCCCCGTGCCCTCACGTGCACAGGGGGAGGGGACATATGCGTCATGATGAAACAAGCCATATACTATATCTCGGCCCCCATCCCCAGCTCATCCCCCTCCCTTGCGCAGCGCAGCGGAGCGGGGGAGGGGACAGGGGTGGGGGCCGATGCCCAGTAGAGCGGTTGCCATAACATGACTCAAATGGGACGGGGAGGGGGGCCGATTAGGCACTTCGGCACCAAGCCATACACCGTTTTCGAGTACGAGTATGAGTTGGCACTACCACGCCGGCGGCGGCAGCGGGCCTTCGGGGGCGGGGACCATAACCTGTATGGATTGGGCGGAGGCGCCGGTGTTGCCTTCGGCGTCGTGGGCCCAGACGGTGATGAAGTAGGTGTTGGCGGCACCGTTGCTGTTGGTGTTAGGCGGCACGGGCACGTCGCCCTGGTACTGCCCGGCGCCGGCCGGGGGCACCGGCACGGCGTCGGCGGTGGCGCCGGGGCCGCTGATGCGGGCGATGACGGCGGTGACGGCAACATTGTCGGTGGCCGCCACGGTCACCCGGCAGGGCCCGCCGCGCCAGGCGCCGTCCGCGGGGGCCGCGGTGAAGTCGGTGACCGTGGGCGCGGTGCGGTCGCGGGGAGTATATGGCGCGCCGCCGCCGCTGCTGGAGCAGCCGGCAAGCAGCAGCGCGGCCGAGACGACACATAGCGTAAACAATATCGTTTTCATAGCAGTCTCCTTACGGCGCCTGGCACGGCACGGTACCGCGCACGCGTCCGCCGTCCGCGTCTTCGGCGACGACGGTGATGATAACCAGGCCTTTCCCGATCCGCGAACCATCCGCCGCCCGGCCGTCCCACACCAGCGCGCCGTCGGCGGCGCGGGTGGGCGCCAGCGTGCGGATGAGGCGACCGGTGGGGGTGCGCACCTCGGCACGCACGGTCGCGGGGCCAGACAGGCGATACTGTATCGCCACGCCCGCGCCGCGCCCCGCCGGGCCGGCGGAGAGGCCAAGCAGGCGCAGCACGCCGCGGGCAGTCGTCTCGATGCGGAAGCTGGCGGCGCGGCCGTCGGCGGGTGTGGTGAAGGTGTAGTCGGCGCAGGTGCGCAGGTAACGGCGCGCGCCGGACTGTTCGTCCACCAGCACCAGCGCGGCGTCGGCGGGTAGGCCGGTCAGGTCGGGCCAGCGCAGCGTCACCGTCTCGCCCGGCGTCGGCGCTGTTACCGCGAAGTGCCAGGCGGCGGGGCTGCCCGGCTCGCGCAGGTCGATGGCGCGGCCGGCCTGGAAGGTCAACTCCACCGTCGGCTCGGGCGGCGCCGGGGGATTGGCCACTGCGCGCGACCGCGCCACCGCTGCCACCGAGCCCACGCCGAACCAGTTGAAGCCGTCCTCGCCGTCGGCGGTGGCGACGACCAGGCGCACCTGCCAGCCGTCCGCCGCGCGGGCGCGCCCGCGGGTTTGCGCCAGCACGGCGGTCGGCGGCGGCAGTTCCAGCGTGCAGGCGCGTGCCGTCTTGATCCAGTACCCCTGCCACCCCTCCAACTGGTGGGTCGCCCCGGTGATGGCCGCGGTACCGACTAGCCAGTATTGGCCGGTGTTGGGATTCGTGGTGCCGGGGGTCCAGCCCCAGGCGTAGTCGGCGATCCACCCGGCGACGGCGGCCTGCGCCAACGTCTTGGTCTCCGTTCCGGAGATGACCGTGATGGCGGCGGCATCCCACGCCACCGGCTGCGTCCAGGGGTTGCCGAAGGCGTTCCAACCGGCGGCCAGCTCAATGCGGAAGGGAACGGTTTTCGCCACCTCCTGCCCGGATGGCTCGATCGTTTTCGCGTCCACCCAGTAGCCCCAGTAGGCACGCCCGGGCACCGCGGTGGCGGGCTGCAGCCAGGTGACCTTCAACGGGTCGTTGTCATAGGACACATACCCCGAGCCGGGCAGGTAGCGCGCCCACTTGTTGCTGGTGAAGCCGACGAGTGCCTTCGGATCCGCCACCTCGGGCTGCAGCGGGATGCTCACCAGCCGCAGGCCGCGCCCGAAGACCACCTGGCGGCCAATGCGCGTGGTGGCGTCGGCAGTCGCCGGCGCCGCCTCCATGTGGCCCACGGCATCCTCCGCCACGCTGTAGAAGCTGTAGGCGTGGCCGAAATCGCCGGTGAAGGCCGCCGAGGTGGTGGAAACGCGCGATTGCCAGACCTGATACGGACCGCCGTTGTCGCTGACGTAGACGGAGTAATAGGCCAGCCCGGAGCCGTTCGTTTCGTCGGAGCCGCTCCAACTGACGGTGAAGGTGGTGTCCTGCTGTACCGCCGGCAGCGACGCCACCGCGCTGGTGGGGTAGCCGGTGTCGAGAGTGTTCATCACCTCGTTGCTGACGACGGCGGCGCCGTCGTCCAGCGTCACCGATGCTTTGTTGCGAATGATGACGCCACTGGCCAACCCGGACTTCGGCCGCACGTAGAGTTGCACCTCCATCTCGCCCAGCGGGGCGTTGGCGGCGGTGTTGGGCCGCAGCACGTCGCTGAGCGCGCCGGTGGACGGGTTGGCGCCGGTGGCGGTCCACAGCAACTCGCCGGAGGTGCCGTTGAAGCCGATGGTTACCTGCACCACGCTGTTGATCTCCGGGCGCAGATCGACGAAGGCGGTGGGCGGCGAAGCAGTGGCATTGAATGCGGCGGTTTTATTGCCGATGCGCACGGTGCCGACGACGATGGATGTCCAATCGAGCGAGGCATCCAGCTTGTCGAGGATGCGCACCGTCTTCGCCGGACCGGCGGCAGTCGCCGGGTTGCGCGCGGTGATGACGTAGTTCAGCGACAGTCCGGGCAGGATGAAGCCGGCGACGGACTGCCCCAGCGGCCCCACCATGGTATGTACCGGGCCGTCGGCCGTAACGCCCGGGATATACTGGCGGCGGATGGTCAGTGGCGGGAAGGCCGTGCCGGTCTTCAGCAGTTCGAGCATCTTCTCGGTGACCTTGCCGGTCGCGACGGCATCGCCGGCCGGCAGCAGCGGCGCCAGCGCGGCGTCGGCGCGCATGGCCGCCACCACCTCACCCGCCGGCGCCCAGGCCGGCTGGGCATTGGCGCCCGTCCAGCGCGCCAGCGCTGTCGGCACAGCCGCGCTGGTCAGCGTAGCCACCGCCCCCTCCTTCGCCGCCGGCACGGTAAACGCCGCCCGCGCCGCCGCCGCCAGCAGGCTATTCACTTGCTCGCGCGACAGCGCCGCCGTGGCCAGCGTCGCCTCGGGGTAGAGGCCGCCCACGGCGCGTCCCCGCGTGAGCAGCGGCTTGATAGTCAAGGTGAGGATGTGCAGTTCGCCCGGGCCCACGCGCGGCAGCCACCAGGCCAACGGACCGTTCAGCGATCCCGGCACGTCGGCGGCAGCCAGCACGCGGTTCGTCTCGTCCTTCACCGTGCCCACCGCGAATTGCGCGCCGGGCAGGTACAGGGACAGCAAGCGGCCTACTTCGTCGGCGCTGCCGCGGTTGCCATATTGCACGGTCACGGTGGCCCACTCGTTCAGCTTCAGCGCCTGCGGGGCGGACAGCTCGCACCAGAACTCGCTCAATCCGCCGGCCTTCGGGGTGACGGCCGCCGGCAGCAGCGCCGTGCCTCCGCCGGGGTTCGTCACGCGCACGTCCCAGGCGCCCGTTTTCCCGGTCAGATTCACCAGCGCGCTCAGCTTTTTCCGGTCGGCACGCAAGATGACCGAGTCGGCGGTAATCGTCTGCGTCCCGCTCACCAGTGTCACCGTCGACGTCTCGGCGAAGTTGGCGCCGTAGAGGCCCAGCGTCACCAGCCCGGCGTTGTCCGGGGCGGCGGGGGTAACGCCGGTGAGCGCCGGACCCTTGGCGGTAACGGTGCACGTCACGCGCTTCGGGGTGGGCAGTTCGTTGCTGCGCACAGCGCCGGAGAGTATGGCGGTGGTTTCCAGCGCCATCGCCGGGTCGAGTCGGTATCGATAGGTGAAGGTTTGCGTGACGCCCGCCGCCAGCGTGCCCGGCACCCAGGTGATGACGCGGCTGGCGGCGGTGTAGACGCCGGTGCCCGCCGACCCGTCCTCGTAGATCGCCGTCTCGGGCAGCGTGCAGGTGACGGCGGTGCCGGTGGCGGCCAGCGTGCCGACGTTCTGCAGCGTCAGCGTGCCGGTGATAGGCGTGCCCAGCGGCACGCTCGCGGCATCGGCGGTGTGGGTAAAGTGGAAGGCGGGGGCCAGCGCGCCGCTTTGCATGGCAGTGTAGGGTACCTCCGGCTTCAGCGCCAGCCGCACGACGTAAGCGGAGCGGCCGGCAGGCGCCAGCACGCGCGCCACGGTGTAGGCGCCGTCGGCATATAGTGCCAACTCGTGGTCGGCCCCCAGCGCCACGCCGTAGACTTCCTTGCCTTCGGAATTCCACCACGCCGCCCAGCGTTCCGCCGGTTTGGCGAAGGCGCCGGCGGTGGGCGGATACAGCGGCGTGACTCCGCCGGTGACATAGGTTTTCGGGGCCACCGGACTGCCCGGCACGGCGTAGTTGAGCGTGCCGTTGGGCAGCGTCGGCACGACGAGCGCATTCTGGAAGGTCATCGGGCGCGGGGTATCCACCTCGCAGGCGAGGTCGGCGCCGGCGGCGGAGGAGCGGATGGTGAGCGTACGCGTCACCGCTTTCGCCGCGTGCCGCCAGGTGATCTGCAGGCTGTTGGCGTCGGCGATGAGATCGCCCAGCGTCCAGCCCTGCGCGTAGTCGGCGCCCTCCGGCGCCAGCAGGTATTGCGCGCTGTCGCCGGCGCCGTCCAGGTAGACATCATCGCCGGCGTAATATTTCACATGGCTCACCGTGGTCTTCGCCAGGTCTACTTTCGCCTCGACATGGGCGTTGCTGTAATACAGCGCGCCCGCGGTGCCCAGGTCGGCGGTGGCGGAGAGGGTGTAGTCGGCGGCCGCCGGCGCCGCGAGGATGATGATCGCCGGCGCGCCCAGCCCGGCTACCGCCGCGCGGGTGCCGATCTCCATCCGCTTGGTATGGCCCGGCTCACCGACGACCATCGGTAGCGTGCTCTGCAGGGTGATGGGCCGGCCGAGCGGCTGATTGAGCAGGTAGAAGCGCCGCTGGTTGGCGCTGGCGATGCGCCCGCTCTGCGTGCCGCCCGCCGCCAACGACGGCAGCGCGATGCCCGCCATCAGCTTCTCGGTGGTATCCTTGACAAAGCCGGCGTCCGGCGCGCGCTTGCGCAGCAGGTAGCGGGTATTCGCCGACCGCGGCGCCAGATAGCAATAATCGCTCTGGACGCCGCCGAAGGTGGCGACCGCCGTTGCCGCCGTGCCGCGATAGACTTCGATGGTGGACGGGCCGGCGCCTTCCTTGTCGGCCACCAGGTAGAGCGGCTGGTTGGCGGGAGCGGTGACTTCGAACCAGCGCTCGTCGCCAGGATGCTGCAGCACCGTCTCCGTCGACTGGCCCAGCGGAATGTTGCTGAAAGCCTTCGTCGCGCGCAGCGTGTAGCTCCCCGGCGCGCCGCTCACCCGCACGAAGGTGGTCAACGGGCCGGCCAGCGCCTCCGACACGTCGCCGGCAGTTGTCTCCGTGCCCGCGGGGGCATTCAGCGGCGAGGAGAAGCGCAGCGGGAGATCGGTGGCGAAGGCGCTCGATTTGTCCAGGTGCAGCACCAGTTCTTCGCCATCGGCCACCGTCACCTCGTACCAGTGGATGTCGTTTGCATTGGCAATGGCGCCGGTGAAGCTCTGCCCCGGCAGCGCGGGCAGATGCCGTCCACCGGAAAGGTTGACGCTGGGCGCGCTGCTGTCGCTGACCTTGACGTAATAGGCGTCAGCAAGGGTCGCCGGCAGGTACGCGAGTTGATCTTTCGGGCCGGTGGCGATGGCCGCGGGCAGGCCGTTGACCTGCTGCAGATGCAGGCTGATGGATACGCTTTGCTCGCTGTTGTGGTCGGCGAAGGCATAGGCCGGCTGGCCGATCGTCGCCGGCAGGCTGTACCAACGCACGCTGTGCGGCCCGGGCAGCGCGACGGCGGCGGGCGTTGCGGTCAGCGCCGGCAGCGCCTGCAGCGCATACACGCTGTAGGGCAGCGGCACGGGCACCGCCGTATCGCGAGTGAAATGCTCCACGCGGATGACGTAGTCGCCGCCCACCGGCGCGGGCACGGCGAACCAGGGGTCGGGCGTCGCCAGAATCGCGGAAGCACCGCGGTCCGTCTGAAAGAGGATGTTGCCGCCGGCATGCCCCTGGCGCACCTCGATGTAGGAGGCCCAGCCGGTCTCTTTGAAGAGACTGAGGTACAGCGGTTTGTCGGCGGCGGCCGTGACCCGGTACAGGTCGATGTCCCCGGTCGCGTCGATGCTGCCGGCCAGCGCGCCGCGGTCATCGGTGATAGTGATATCCGGGATGTCGCGCAGCACGGTCACGGTACACGGCGCCGCCGCGATGCCAAGGGTGTCGCCGGTGAGCGTCAGGTAGCAGGTACTGTCCGCGGCGGCGTTGGCCAGGTACAGCATATGGCTGCCGATACCGCTCTCCGTGGCCAGCGGCGCGGCGGCGATCTCCCCGGCGAAGAGCTGAGCCGTGCTGGCGACCGCCTGCGGCTTTTTCACCAGCACGTATAGCGGGCCGGCAGTGGTTACCGGAATGGGGTAGACAAGCGTCTGCCCACCCGCCGGCACTGTCGCCGTCTCCAGCGGCGCGGTCGCCAGCGCGCGGCTGGCGGCCAGCGTATAGCCCACCGTGCCCACGCCGGCATTGTCCTGCTTCAGTACCACGGAATAGGTGCCGGCCGCGATGTTGGCAAGGTAGAGCACCTTCTCGCCCAGGCTGTTGCGCACGCGGGCCTTCGCCACGGGTTCGGCATCGGTGGTGCGCAGCTCCAGCGCCAGCGCGCCCGGCAACTGCGGCCGCACGGTGTAGCGCAGCTCCAACGGGCCGGCCGCGTCCAGGGTGAGGGTGTAGATCATCTCCTGGCCGTAGAGCAGCAGGCCCTGGGCGGGCGTGCCAATGACCAGCGGCTCGGGGGCCAGCCGCGCCCGACCGGCCGGCGTGCCCGGCGGCAGCAGGCCGCAGCAGACCAGCAATCCGGCCATCATCATCAGTATCAGGCTTCGCGAAATCACGCGCATGGGTATCCCCTCCCCGGCAAGGCTATGGTATACCTTCCCGCGCCGACCTTCTCTCCCTGTAGGCGCCAACCCGCAACGCAAGGGTCTGTATGGAAATGTGAACAAAAACAGGACAGTGGTGTCGAACAACACAGCTCGAAGGTGCAGCGGACATTGCAACCTGGTCGGAGGTGTCGTATGCATTCCCGTATGTTATTGGTGTTGTTGGCGCTTGTCGGCGCCGCCCTGGCCGCGCCGCTGCGGTTGCCGGCGTTGTTTGCCGACCACATGGTGCTGCAGCGGGAGAAACCGATCCCGGTGTGGGGGTGGGCGGGGGCCGGTGAGGCGATTACCGTCGGCTTTGCCGGACGCCAATACGCGGCGACCGCCGATAGAGACGGCAATTGGCGCGTCACCATGAAGCCGCTGAAGGCCGGCGGGCCGTATGAGCTAACAGTGACGGCGAAGGACGCCGTCATCACCCGCGCCAACGTCCTCATCGGCGACGTGTGGGTGTGCTCGGGGCAGTCGAACATGGAAATGACGGTGCCGAACGCGTTGAATGGCACGGAGGAAGTCGCCGCCGCCACGGACGCGAAGATCCGCCTCTTTGTCGTGGCGCACAAAATCGCGGATGCGCCGGTGGCGGACGTGACCGGCAAGTGGGCGGTGTGCTCGCCGAAGACGGTGGGCGGGTTCTCCGCCGCCGCGTATTTCTTCGCGCGGGAGATTCGCAAGCAGGTGAACGTGCCCATTGGTCTCATCCAGAGCTGCTGGAGCGGCACGCCGGCGGAGGCGTGGACGTCGCCGGCGATGTTGCAGGGCCACCCGGCGCTGGCGCCGACGATGGCCCGACGCTTCACCGATAAAGCGGCCTTCGCCGCCGCAGACACGGCATTCAAGGATGCCTTTGCGCAATGGGTGCAGGCGAACCAGGCCGTGGATACCGGCAACGCCGGCGAGGCGTTGGGCTGGGCGAAGGCCGATTTCGATGACAGCGGCTGGCGGCCGATGCGCGCGCCCGTCTCCTGGGAGCGCAACGAGCCCGCGTATTACTGCAACGGCGCCATGTGGCACCGCCGCACGGTGGAGATTCCCGCCGAGTGGGCCAACCACCCGCTGACGCTGAACCTGGGCAAGATCGGCGACGTCGACACCACGTATGTGAACGGCATGCCGGTCGGCGCCACCGGCGCCGGCGACCCGAAGGCGAACGAGATTGTGCGCGTCTACACCGTGCCGGCCGGGCTGGTGACAGCCGGGCGCATGCGCATCGCCGTGCGCGTCTTCAACCGTTGGGGCGAAGGCGGATTCATCACCACCAAAGATGCCTTCACGCTGGCTCCCGCCGACATCACCGGCGCGGCGCCCATCAGCCTGGCGGGCGAGTGGCGCAACGCCATCGAGCGGCAGGTGGAGGACCTGGCCGGCCAGCATGGGCCAATCCCGCCGGACAGCTCCTGGTCGCCGGGCAAGCTCTTCGACGGCATGATCGCCCCGCTCACGTCGTATGCGATCAAAGGCGCCATCTGGTATCAGGGCGAGTCGAATGGCGGCTACGGGTATCAGTACCGCACGCTCTTTCCGGCGATGATCACCAGTTGGCGGCAGGCGTGGGGCCAAGACGACTTCCCCTTCTACTACGTGCAACTGGCCAATTGGCTGCACCGCCAGGACGTGCCGGGCGAGTGCGTCTGGGCGGAGCTGCGCGAGGCGCAGACGCTGACGCTGACACTGCGCAACACCGGCATGGCGGTGGCCATCGACATCGGCGACGGCAACGACATTCACCCGAAAAACAAGCAGGAGGTGGGCCGCCGGCTGGCGTTGTGGGCGCTGGCGAAAGACTACGGGAAGAAGATCACCTATTCGGGGCCGCTATACACGAAGATGCGCGTGAAGGGCAGCGCCATCGTGCTCAGCTTCGACCACGCCGACGGCCTGGCCAGCCGCGACGGCCGACCGCTGACCGGCTTCGCCATCGCCGGCGCCGATCGCACGTTCGTCTGGGCCGACGCGAAGATCACCGGCAACACGGTGGTCGTCTCCAGCCCCGCCGTGCCCCACCCCGTTGCCGTCCGCTACGGCTGGCACTACAACCCCGACTGCACGCTCATCAACGGCGCCGGCCTGCCGGCCTCGCCCTTCCGCACGGATGCCTGGCCGGGGGTGTCGATGGGAGTGGAGTAGGCCCAATCGTACTCGTGCTTGTGCTCGTGCTCGACCAGAGAAGTTTTGTTGATGATCGTTGCGCGCTCCCGCGCGCGCCCTCACCCCCTACCCCCTCTCCCAATACTGG
>CAZPYA010000081.1:7788-26138 GCA_964590255.1 uncultured bacterium | reverse complement strand
ACTGCCGCATGCACCACGACCTACCCGTCACTGACACCGAGAGCCAGGCGATGGTGGTGATCGAGTTCGCCGGCGGCGCTACCGCCGTGTGCGACGCCTCCAGCCTGGCCGCCATCCAGAAACCGCGCATCCACGCCTTCGGCACTGGGGGCACGTTTATCAAATACGGCGTCGACCCCCAGGAAGCCGCCATGATCGCCGAGCGCATCGACGACGCGGTGGAAGACCCGACACTGTATGGTCGCTACAGCGACGGCAAAGCGGAGACCGTCGTCCCGACCCTCGCCGGCCGGTGGCGCAGCTACTACGAAAATATCCGCGACGTCCTGACTGTTGGCGCCGAGCCGGCGGTGAAGCTGGCGGAAGTCCGTCGCGCCATCGCCGTGCTGGACGCGGCGTTCCAATCCGCCCGCGAGCGGCGGGTGATCGAGGTGAATAGCCCACCTGCATAAGCAATCCATTCTGCACTCTGCATTGGCACTTTGAAAGGAGCTTGTTTCTTATGGCTTTGCCACCAGTTGGCGCGCAGTTGATCGTCTTCGGCGCCAAGTACAACATCAACACCGACACCGATCTCATCCTCGATTGCGTGGCCCGGGCGGGCTACGCCGGGGTGGAGGGCGCGGCGAAGGATTACGCCACATATCGGCAGAAACTGGATGACCGCGGCCTGCGCTTCGGCGCCACGCACACCGGCGTGGGCGCGCTGGGCGACGTGCGGCCGCTCATTGACATGCTCACCATCCTGGGCGGCGCCGACGTGAACATTTCCGGTTTGCTCACCTGGGAAGGCCGCACACTGGAGGATTACACAGGCGCCATCGCCATCATGAACCGTGCCGGTCGCCAACTGCGCGACGCGGGCATCCACCTGCACTACCACAACCACGACTTCGAGTTCGCCGCGGTGGACGGCGATCTCACCGGCATGGACCTGCTGATCAATGGTCTGGATTTCGACGCCGTCGACCTGTGCGTCGACGTGGCCTGGGTGATGCGCGGCGGCTACGACCCCGCCGACTTCCTCCTCGCCAACAAGGACCGCATCGGCTTCCTGCATTTCAAGGACCACAACGGCGACAAGTGGAGCGAACTCGGACACGGCAACGTGGATTTCGCCGGCGTGATGAAGGTATTGCCCCAGCTCACCGGCGCCCGCTGGACCATGATCGAGCAGGACAGCACCGACATCGACCCCTGCGACAGCGCCACCATCAGCCGGACGTATCTGCGTGAGGCGTTCGGGTATTGATATAACCGTCTCTGTCGTCGGCCCCCATCCCCAACCCTTCCCCTGTGCACGTAGCGCAGCGGAGGGCACGGGGGAAGGGCCGGGGATGGGGGCCGATAACCGGATATGGTAGTATATTTCATCCCCAAGGGAGCACAACCATGAGTAAAAATAAACGCGCCGCCGTCATTGGCATTGGCGGCATCGGCAAGTGGCATGGGCAGATGATGCGCGATACGCAGCGCATTGATGTGGTCGCCGTGTGCGACGCGAACGAGGCGATGCGCTCGGTGGCGGAAGAGAACTTCGCGGGCGCCGATTTTTACACCGACTACAACACCATGCTGAAGAAGAAAAAGCTGGATCTGGTGGCGGTGGTCACTCCGCACCACCTGCATGCGCCCATCGCTATCGCCGCGCTGGACGCCGGCGCCAACGTCATCTGCGAGAAGCCGATGTCGACCAGCTACGCCGACTGCATGGCGATGATCGAGGCGGGCCAGCGCAACGACCGCTTCGTCACGGTCTTTCACAATCGCCGGCTGGACGGCTGGTATCTGGCCGCTAAGCGCGTCATCGACGATGGCCTGCTCGGCAACCTCTTTGAGATCAACATCGCCATCAACTTTCGCCCCGGCTCCAACACCTGGCGCGGCTGGAAGGCCAGCAACGGCGGGCTGATGTTCGACTGGGGCGCCCACCTGGTGGACTACGCGCTGCACTTCGCCGGCGTGCCGGTGCGCGGCGTCTCCGGCTTCTTCTACCGCGACCCGTCGATGGATCCGGCGCTCAATGAAGACCACGGCAGCATCCGCATCTTCTTCGAGAACGGCGCCATCGCCAACGTCACCAACTACGGCACTAACCGCGCCGACGTGCGCCGCTACCACCTCATCGGCGACCGCGGCACGCTGGTGGACGACTGGAACTGGGGCGAGAATGACACGATGACCGTGTATTCCAAGCTCTCGGGCAACGAGCCGGTCACCATGACCGTGCCCTATTGCAAAACCGTGCCGCAGAAATATTACGACAACATCGCCGCCGCGCTCTACGGCGAAACCCCGGTGATGGTGAGCGCTGAAAGCGCCGCGCGCATCATCGACATCTTCTGCACCGCCGAGCGCAGCCACACCCGGGGCGGCGCCGTGCTGCCGTTGGAAGGACCTGCGATGACGGTGTAGGGATAGACTGGGAGCGCGGATTTTCAATCCGCACGAGTGCCTGATCGTGCGGATTGAAAATCCGCGCTCCCAGTATTGATTACTCCACCACCGCGAGGCATCCCGGATTTGCCTCAATCACCGTGTTCTCATGCTCGCCCTTATCGACGATCAGCTCCTGCAGCGCGGCGTTGTTCAACGTGTTACCGGTGATGGCGCAATGGCGCAGGTCGCGCAGCACGAATCCGTAGCTGGGCGAGACTTGCCCGGCGCCGTCGTCATTGGTGCCGTAGCAACAGACGTTGCCGGTGCAGGCGACGCCCCAGGCGTGCTCCATCCGCAGGTGGCAACTGTCCAGTGTGCCTGGTTCCACGCGCGCGCCACTGCGGTTGAAGATATTGCCGGTAATGGCTACGGTGCCGGGCAGCCAGCGCCCGTCCGATGCGTCGGGATTGCCGATGAGCAGCAGCGCCGGCCCGCCAGAGCGGTCGATGAAATTGCCGGTAACATTGTAGTGCGTGCCGCTCTCCAGCAAGATGCCGCCGAGGTAGTTCCACTCGATGCGGTTGCCGGTGATGGTGACCGCCGCGTTCGCCCCGCGCGCGGCGAAGCCGAATTTGCGGTTGGCGATCATGATGTTGTCATGCACCCAGCCGTCCCACTGGGTGATGCAGACGCCGTCGCCGCCGTTGCAGTGGAAGAGGTTATGGCGCACGGTGAAGCCCCACACCTTCTCCAGCCGCGCGCCGTCGCCGCTGAAGCCCGTCACCCGGCAATGCTCGATGACCAGCGTGTCTTCCTCCTGGTGCCCCTCGCCGTTCAGGTAGATGCCGTGGATGTTGGCGCCCAGGTCGTCGCCGTCCAGCGCCAGCCCGGACACCCGCGCGCCGACGGTGCCGCACAGATTCACCAGGCACGGCGCCGCCGCGTCGTTCAGCCGCAGCACGGTCGTGCCGTGCCGACGGTACGACCACGTCGGCCGCCCCGCCAGTGTCACGTGGTCATGCAGTTGCAGCATGCCGCAGCGATACTGCCCCGGCGGAAACCACACCGCCTCGCCCGCCACAGCCGCCGCGTCGATGGCCTGTTGAATGGCCGCGGTATCATCGGTTACGTCGTCGCCTTGCGCACCGAACGCCCGCACATTCATCCCGAGTGAACAATGCTCTGTTGACAATAGATGACTCCTTTACCGGGAGCGCGGATTTTCAATCCGCACAAAGATATTCGTGCGGATTGAAAATCCGCGCTCCAATTCTACACAAAGGGAAACCCCATCCCATACGTCTGTTGCAGCGCCCGCCGGATGGTGTAATACTCCTCCCGCGTCAGCGTCACCTGCATGGCGGCGGCGGTTTCTGCGATCTGTTGAACATTTTTGATGCCGGCGATGGCTACGGGGATGCCGGTACTGCTCGATCGTTCTGATACTTTTTTTATCAACAGATAGGCAAATAGCGCACAGAAGCGATATAATCATTTGTTGAGGCGTTCAGTCAATAAGTTTCATCAACACTAGAAGGGGTTATCCGTGCGAATGTTACGAGTGACAGGCATGTTCCTCATGATCGTCTGGGCGATAGCGGCGTTGGCGGCAGACATGGCGCGCCCGACCGCATTCACGATTCCCGCCGGCAAAACGCTGGTCGAATTCGTGCGTCCGCAAGCTGCCGGTGAATTGACGTTACGCCTTACCTGGCAACGTGGCAGCCTGAAAGTCGCGGTTGCGGATAAACACAAGCTAACGCTGGTGGAAAAAGTGGGTTTAACCGGCACGACCGCCACTGTCTCGGTGCAAATTTCCGCGGCGCAGGCGAACAGCACGCTGTTGGTGAAGCTGACTTCTGAAGGGAATACCGCGGTGAGCGGCACTATCCTTGCCAGCGGCACGGCGATGGCTCCGCAGACCGTGAAACCGACCACCGGGGCGCCTTCAGCCAAAATCACCGCATTACACACGACGATGCAAGCGAAAATCGATTCCGCGCAAAAAGCGGCGGAGACGGCACGGCAGACGGCGCTAACCTCGCAGGACACGAAACTCCGCCAGGTTCAAGCGCAAGTCGTTTCCAATCGGATTGTCCTGTTGAAACGCCTGTATGGCAACCCGGTGAAGCCGGCACTCACGCTGCCAGCAACCGCGCAGGACGTTGCGACGCCTGAATTAACCGCGGTGAATCCCACCGCGGGCATGCCCGGGGAATGGATCACCGTGACGGGCCGGAATTTCAGCGCCAACGTTACCGTGCATTGTGTCGTCACCGCGGGGCAGGACATTACTTCTCCGGAAGTCTGCATGGCCAGCGGAACCTCCATCAGCTTCCGCGTACCGGACATCAACCTGACTGCCGCATCTATTCTGGGGAAAGTGTATGTTACCGTGCCGGCGCCCGGCGGACGCACGCTCACCAGCAATCAGATAAACTGCACATACAGGCAAATCGTGCCGACGCTGACGTCGGTATCGAATTACACCAATACCGCCGACGGCGAGCCAAACACGCCAGTGCTGCTGTATGGCAAAGGCTTCACCGGCAATGCCGAGATTCACTGGGTATTGAACGAGCGCACAGAGTTGGTAACCCGACCCGATGTATCAGCCAGCACTTTTACCGAAATCCTCACCCGTGTGCCGGTCTTCGAAGGATTCAAAGACAGCTTTGCCGGAACCGTCTACGTAAAAGTGGGCGGCAACAACAGCGAACGGCGTCCGTTTACTTACAAGCCGCAGATCGTGGTGCTGTATACCAATGGACGCATCAACGCTCCCGATGTCGGACAGATGGGGGGAGAGGTGAAATTTTTTATGCGTGATGCTGATAATTATTACCTGAATTCCTGGGGCATCTCTGCATGTCACAAAGCTCCGGCACGAGAAAATGTCGACGGTATCCTCAGTGGCGTTGTTGCCGTCGCGGAAGATGAGTTTTTGAATACTGATGCCCCCACCGACACCTATCTTATCGGCGCGAGACTGATCAATGGCTGGGTGGTCGATTCGTATATATACACTGCGACGCATGACGTCATGTCTCACATCAGCGAAAGCCATGTGGATTCCGATAACCTGCGGTTCCAGGTCTGGTGGGATACTTCCGCGAACCGGGAGTTTTCATATTCGATTTCGATTGCCATCCGTGGGCCGCGGGGCGTGCCTTACAAATAATGCGTATGAAGCATCTATGAATCGCATTGGGCGAGACTCCATCGTGCTATGAGCGCAGGCGACGGAGTCTCGCCTACTACTTTTCTCACACTTCATCCTCGTCCGGCGGCAATACTGGTTCGGGCTCCAGGTGGGCGTTGGGGCCGTCGTCCTGGTAGCGCCAGGGTTCTTCGGCGTTGAGGAAATCGGTGCTGAGTGGGGCGAGTTCATTCATGTCCATCGGGTGGATAGGCTTGCCGCTGTCGCCGCCCACCGGGCCGCCGGAGGGGCCGCCCATGGCGTCGGTTTCGTCTTCTTCCGGCTCGTCGTGCTCTTCGCCGAAGGGGCCCATGCGCGTGCCGATGCGGTTGTCGGCGGTGGGGTCGGTGGAGGTGTCCGCCGCCAGCAGGCGGATGTCGTCGTTGTAACGCGAGAAGAGGTCGTAGGCTTGTCCGGTGGTGACGAGGTTGTTTGTCACCGTGCCGGCGCCGCCGATGGTGTTGGTGATGCGGTCCGCCAGGTCATACATATCCGGCGTGGGCACTTCGCCCTCCAGCCACACTTCGTTGCCGCGCACCACCACGCGGATGTGCCGGGCATCGAGCCGGTCGTCGGACAGTAACGTTTCTTCCACGCGTGTCTGTATTTCATGTGCCGTGAGCATTGCATCGGCCTCCACAGAACAGAGATACCCGCGCCCGCCGTATACAGCCACAGTTCCGTGACGCGCATGTATAGCTTTCGGCACATCCCGTGCCGCGCCCGAAAAAGGGAATCGCCCCCCACGGCGTCGAACAACAAATCCGGCGCCTGGATTCACCCGCCGGCACGCCACGCATAACCCGCCCCCGCCGTGGGCATATTGGGTTGGAGTGAGCTGCACCTGATGCGACGCATTGACCGCTACGCCCTGTCCGAGATGATTCTCCCCGCGCTGGTTGGCGTGGTGATTCTGCTCATCTTGTTGTTGGGCGACTGGCTGTACCGCCTGCTGCGCTTCTCCATGGTGGATGGCGTGCCCGCGCGCGATATTCTGCTGCTGCTGTGGTATCGCGTGCCCGCGCTGCTGCTGCAGGCCATCCCCGGCGCGCTGCTGCTGGGCACGGCGCTGGCGCTCAACCGGCTGGAGCGCGACCGCGAACTGATGTCGCTGCGACTGGCCGGCGTGCGGTTGCTGCGGCTGGTGCTGCCGTTCATCCTGCTCGGGGTGCTCTTTACCGGCGTGCTCTTTTTTATCCAGGAGCGCGTGCTTGTCCCCTACACCGTCGAAGGTGAAAAGCTGCAGCAGAAGGTCGCGTCCGGCAACAGCGCCACGGTGATTCTGCCCGATGTGATGTTCAAAGTGGGCAGCGACACCTATTTTTACGCCCACCGGGTGGATTCCGCCAACCAGAAGCTTTCCGGCGTCATCCTCATGCGCATGGACGGCGGCGCGCGCACCTGGATGACCATTCCCGAAGCGGTGAATGAAAACGGCCGCTGGATATTCCACCGCGATCCTGTCACCGGCACGCCGCCCATCGTCTACTACTTCGAGGGCAACGGCGCCTTTAAAATGTCGCGCTACATGACCGTGGATGGCGTAGACGAGGCCGCGAGCTGGCTGAACGTGGCAGGGAATCGCAACCTCTTCAGCTATGCCTACCTGCAGGCAACGCCGGAAACGATGACGCTGCAGGAGTTGCTGGCTATGCGCGCGGGCAAGGCCAGCGCCCGTGGCGTGAGCACCTTCCTGGAGCCGTCGAAGCTGGACTTCTTCATCCACAGCCGCTTCAGCGTGCCGCTGGCCGCGCTGGTGGCCGTGCTCATCGCCATCCCGTTCTCCGTTCGCTTCGGGCGCTCCGGCGGTTATGTCGGCCTGCTGCTGTCAGTGCTGCTCTCCTTCTTCTTTGTCATCGCGCAGCAGTGGACCCGCGTGCTCACCGATTCGCCGAATATCCACCTCAATCCCATCGCCGCCGCCTGGCTGCCCGACGCCGTCTTCGGCCTCCTCGGCCTCATTTTCCTGTTGCGGGAAGAGAAGGGGCATTAATGGCATAAAATGGGTACAGCAACGCATTTTCACCGTGTGTTGATTCGCAAAGCAAACCGAGGCTCGAAAAATTCGTTACAGTCCCCATTTCCAGCGCGTATGATATTTCGGCCGAACGATCCACCTCGGGAAAAAGGGTTCCTGTTACCATTTTTTCGCCCACAGGCATCGTGACCAAACACAACAGGGCGCAGCCCATGCCGCGCCCTGTTCAGTCGGTTTCGGAAACCGTTTAGCCGAAATCCTCGCCAGAGCCCTTGGTGGCGATGCCGAGCCGGACAAGATCGCTCTCGAAGACGGTGGTGACGAAGTCAGCGGAGAGTTTGAGCTGCGAGGCGAAGGTGCGGCCGCGCGCTTCCTGGCCGCCGCGCTGGAAGTCGAACACGCCCACCTGCTTGCCGCGGCCCTTCACGTAGTCGATGCTCGGGATGGGGTCGCTGTCCGGGGCGACCACCAGCGCGGTGTCATAGTTCTGCTGCAGGCCCATCATGTCCACCGCCAGCCAGACGTCCAGACTCTTTTCGGTGAGGCTTTTATGCAGCAGGTCCACTTTCCAGCGTCCGCAGCGGCACACCTCAATGAAGTCCGATGCCGCTTCCACCGCGTGATAGAAGCGGTTCATGCCGGCGAGGATGTTCAGCTTTTTATCGTACCAGCGGGCGAAGTCGTCGAAGCACATGTCGAAGGCGATTTGTTCGAGGCGGCCCTGGTCGGCGCCGGTGTTGCCGAACTGCCGGGTGGCTTCCGCCATCCAGCGTCCGCGGATTTCGCGATCATCGTTGAAGCGCTCGTTGAGATACTGGCGCGTGCGCGGATTGCTCAGATCCCACTCGTCGATGCTGTCCACCACATACCAGTAGACGCGCACCAACTGGGCGGCGGGCGGCGCGGCGGCCACGATGGTGTTGCGCCAGCGGCCCACGGCCTGCTCGAAGAGATAGCGATACAGCGCCTCGTAGTCGTTCACGTAGACTTCCATGTGCTTGAAGGCGCCGAAGAGGTGGCTGCCGTTGACGAAAAAGGCAAATTTATCCATAGTTTTCTCCCTCACGGTGTTTTGCTAATGACTATGCTAACCCGTTCCCATAAAACGCGGTGTCTATACACGCCGACAGAACTTAGTATAGCAACTTTACCGAATGACCGGCAAGGCGGCGCATCATGCGGACATCAGCGGAAAGCCCATCGCCTCGCGCTGCTTCACGTAGGTTTTCGCGCAGCGGTGGGCGAGGGTGCGCACGCGCTCCACGTACCCCGCGCGCTGCGAGACGGACACTGCCCCGCGGGCATCGAGCTGGTTGAAGGCGTGCGAGCATTTCAATGTCAGGTCGTAGGCGGGCAGCAACGCGTGGGCATCCAGCAAGCGGTGCGCCTCGCGCTCGTTCTCGTCGAAACGCTGGCGCAGCAGCGCCGCGTCGGCCAGCTCGAAGGTGTAGCGGCCCCATTCAAATTCCGACTGCCGCACCACTTCCCCGTAGCTGTGCGTCTCGTTCCAGCGCAGCGCCTGGTAGTGGTCCACCTGCTGCATCGCCATGCAGATGCGCTCCAGCCCGTAGGTGAGTTCCAACGACACCGGGGACAGCTCCAGGCCGCCGGCGATCTGGAAATAGGTAAACTGCGTCACTTCCAAGCCGTCCAGCCACACCTGCCAGCCCACGCCCGACGCGCCCAGCGCGGGGTATTCCCAGTCGTCGTCCATGAAGCGGATGTCGTGGTGGCGCGGGTCAAAGCCCAGCGCGCGCAGGCTGTCCAGGTACAGCTCCTGCGCGTTGTCCGGCGACGGCTTCAGCACCACCTGGTACTGGTAATGGCGGAACAGACGGTACGGGTTGTCGCCGTAGCGGCTGTCGGCCGGGCGTCGCGAGGGCTGCACGCACGCCAGCTTCCACGGTTCCGGCCCCAGCGCGCGCAAAAACGTCGCCGGGTGCATCGTCCCCGCCCCCACCTCCACGTCGTACGGCTGCTCGATGAGGCACCCCTGCTGGGCCCAGTAATCTTCCAGCGTACGAATGGCTTCTTGAAATGTCGCGGTTTTCATCGCCATGGTATATGCGCGATTATACCACAAGGACGTGAAGCTATCGAGTGCGCGCCATCGCCTGTCCGGCAGCGCGCGGCCTGCCGGGCAGGATTTTCCCGTCCTGTCCAGAAAACAAACGATATTCCCTGACCAGTGTCTATACTGATAGAGGTGCTTCCATGGCGCGTTTCTTCCTGTTGTCGCTTGTCGTGTTGCTCGCGTTGCCGCTTCTGGCGCAGGCGCCGGCCGATTTCACGCTGCGGGATTTTCTCGGGCGGGAATGGCGGAATGAGCTAGTCACTTTCCCGCTCACCGGGCCACAGGCGCTGGTAATGCGCGCGGGCAAGGCGCTGGTCGGGCCGGACGGCACGTCGATACCGTACCAGGCGGTCAGCCTACCGGAGGGGAAGCAGGCCGTCGCCTTTCTGGCCGATCTCGATCCCTTCGCCACCCGCGCCTACACATTCACCAATACCGACGCGGGCGCGATGGCCACCGACCTGAAGGTCGAGGAGACGGCGACGACAATCACCCTGTCCAACGGCAAAACCGGCATCATCCTGCGCAAGGCGCTGGTCGACGGCGCCGGGCCCATCGCCGGGGTGAAGCTAGCCTCCGGCAAGTGGGTCGGCGATTCCCGCCTCACTACTGATCCGGCGGTCGGCGCATACACCGTGGCTGTTACCGCGAAAGGGCCGGTCTTCGCCGAAGCGGTCTGCACCGCGGCCGTCGGCGGCGGTTCGTGGGAGCTGCGCGTGCGGCTGCAGGCGAACGAGCCGGTGGTGCTGCTGGACGAGCGTGCCGCCGTCGAGGCGAAAAGCGCCGTGTTCAGCGTGAACCTCAGCAAGGATTTTCAGCCGGATTCCCTCATGTACCGCTATGGCAAGCAGGTGCCGGAAGCGCCGCTGAACAAAAATGGCATCTACGCGCTGCAGCCGGGCGAGGTGTTCGTGCTGGAGCCGTGGCTGCACTGGGCGGAGCGCACCCGCCAGGGGAGTTGCTTCAGCCTCTTCCGCGGGGACGGCACCGATCTGTTGACGCTGGCCGGTCGCGAAGCCGGCACCTGGGTGGATCCGGCGATCGCCTGGGAGAAGCAGGCGGACGTGCGCGTGAAGGTGCTGCAGGACGCCGCCGGCGTGCACATCGACTTCCCGGTGAAGGTCGGGTTGCGCAAGTGGATGCTCGCGGCGCTGGACAAGGACGCCTCGCTCGTTGAGGCGAAAGACGACAAGAAGAGCGTCCACTCTCCACTGCCGTACCGCTACCTCATCAAGCACGGCCAGTTCCCGCTGAACATGGTGAAGGACTACGCCCTTACCTGGCCGCGGGACAAGGTGACTTATCCGCACATGCTGGTGACGGTGGCCGATGTCGACCGCTTCAAAAAATCCGTCGCCGATCCGGCGCCGTACCTGAATGCCATCCCGAATTACCTGCGCGATCCCAACCCGCTGGGGCAATGGAATATCGAAGGCCCTATCACCGCCTACTTTGCCACCCGCGACCCGAAGCTGGGCCGTTTCCTGGCGGAAGGCGCGTTGAAGATGATGCAAGGTTCGGTCAATTGCTTCACCGTGCAGAACGACGTGCCCCCGCTGGGCTCGGCGCCGCATCATTTCCAGTATCTGGGCGTGTGCATGCTGCTCGCCGATGTCGCCCTTGCCACTGGCCAGCTTACCCCGGCGGAGCAGGAGCGGCTGCTGGCGCAGGCGGCGTTTATCGGCTACACCGAGGAGCGCACGGATTACTGGTCGCCCGAGCGCGGCTATGGCGGCACGGCGAATATGAGCACCTCCGTGTATGGTTACCAGGCGGCGGCCGCCTGCCTTATTCCCACGCACCCGCGGGCGGCGCGGTGGGTGAAGACGGCGATGGAACAGCTCAAGGGGCAGTTGGAGGGCTGGTCGGACGACAAAGGCGGCTGGCTGGAGTCGCCGCACTATGCCATGGTGTCCGTCGACCAGATCCTTGCCGCCTTCGTAATGGGCTACAATGCTGGGCTGAACGATTACCTCTTCCACCCGAAGGTGAAGGCGGTGATGAACTGGTTCAGCCAGATTTCCTGCCCGCCTGACTCGCGCCTGGGCGCGCGGCACCTCGTCGCCGCCGGCCATACCTATCAGAACGAAGCGACCGGTGAGTTCGGCCTGCTGGCGACGCTGTACCGGCAGAAAGACCCCGCATTTTCCGCGCAGATGCAGTGGATGTTCAAGGAGCACCGCTCGTGGCCTGAACCGGGCACCGGCGGCGGCTACCCCGGTTTCGCCGGCTTCCGCGGGTTGCTGCGCGATGCCAGCCTGCCCGCCGCGCCGCCGCCGTGGGCCAGCGAGTGGTTCCCCAAAACCGGCGTAGTGCTGCGCTCGGGCTTCCCCTCGCCCCAGGAGACGATGCTCTACATGATCGCCGGCACCCATCGCGACCACATGGACGACGACTCCGGCAGCTTCATCCTCTACGGCAAAGGCCGCATCGTCGCCGACGACTTCGGCTATTACAACCCCTCCGTGGCCGATCATAACAGCATTGAGTCGCTCTCCGCGACCGGGGTGATGCTGGTGAAGGAATTCGCCCCGTCGAAGACGCTGGACTACGTGCGCGGCGAGAAGCAGACGTGGACGCGGCAGATCGCCTTCGTGAAAGACCCCGACCCGATGGGACCGAATTACTACGTCGTCTGCGACAGCTTCCCCGCGCCGAGCAAGGCAAACTGGCGGCTGCACGTCACCGCCAACAAGGTGGCAATTGAGCCGCAGCAAGCGAAGGTCGACGGCAAGGAGGACGTGGATACCGACGTCTACTTCCTGCGCCCCGGTCCGGTGACGCTGACCACTGAGGCGAAGACGCGGCGTTCCAACAGCGGCATCTATCCCGACGGCCGCACCGGGGCGATCGACATCACCCAGACCGCCATCGTCGCGACCGCCTGGACGCGCGACTACACGGCGATTATCTACCCCCGGCACAAGCTGCAAACGCCGCCGACATACACCCCGCTGGCCGAGGGCAAAGGGGTGAAGATCGAGCACGATTACGGGGTGGATTACGTCTTCCTCGCCCGCGCGCCGTTTGAGTACGACGACGGCGACATCCGTTTCAAGGGCCAGGTGGGCTGCATCCAGCTTCGCAAAGGCAAGGCGGCGCTGTCGCTGGGCGCCGGCGGCATGATCGCGTATAAGAGCCAGGTGCTGAAGTCGCCCAAGCCGCTGCCGGTGGTGACGGAGAGCAACAACCAGATATGGGACGGCGACCTGGAAACCGGCGAGCAGCGCCTCTTCATCGCCGACTCCGGCCAGTATGGGGTGCGCGCAACCCTCTACAAAGGCAACCCGGTGAAGGGGGACACCACCCACGCCGGCAACTACTGCGCCGCGCTGGAGAAATACGGCGACCGCGGCGTCACATGGAGCACCCAGCGTCTGCCCGTCGATCCGACGAAAACCTTCCGCATCAGCTTGAAGGTGATGACGACCGACGCCATGAACGCCGACTTCTACAGCTACGGCAACGCCGCCGACGGCCGCCAGCTTCCCAACTGGCAGTGGGACATCTACTTCAAAGGCCCATCAGCAACCTGGCAGTCGCTGGAAACCACCATCGGTCCCAAAGGCTCCGGCGCCAAATACACCTGGCCCCCCGATATCGCCGCCATCGGCTTCGGTGTCAGCCTCTCCGGCAAAGGTACCATCTACGTCGACGACGTG
This sequence comes from uncultured bacterium, assembly GCA_964590255.1. Lineage (GTDB taxonomy): Bacteria > Armatimonadota > Hebobacteria > CAIYQO01 > CAIYQO01 > JAKIYB01. Next base: position 12,846 of record CAZPYA010000081.1, on the reverse strand, counting down.
ACGCTGGAACCGCTAGAGGAGTAACGCTGGTGGGCAAGTCGAGTCGCGACCACGTGCACCAGTATGTGCGGAAGCACATCCGGCGCCTTCGCACGCCCCCCCTCCCCGGCCATTTCACGTAAAAAACGAGAAATGCGCCGGGGAGAGAAGGTTCGTTGTAGTATCGGTACGGGACGAAGCCTCGAACCGCGGTCGCCCCCCATTACAGCAAGAGTCCCCAGCGATCATTTCGTGGTTGGCGACGCTCCGATGGTTGCCACCACCCGGCACACGCGGCCAGACGAATATGGCACAACGTTGTCCGGCAGCATTTTTCCGCCGACTTTGATGCTAACCCCACTGGTCGGCGGCAGGCCGTGCGGATTGCGCACCTCGATCTCATAGCGGCATCCCCGGATGCGGCGGCTGACATGGTAGCTTTTCCAGTCGCGCGGCGTGCAGGGACTGATGACAATCCCCGTCAATGTTGGTCGCACGCCGAGGATATATTCCCATCCCACCGTATGCATCCATGAGGCGCCGCCGGTCAGCCAGGCGAGTTGGCCACGGCCGAACTGCTCGTGGTCCGGCCCGTAGACCCATGAGGAGAAGGCATACGGTTCGTTGCCGTAGCGGTCCGGATCTCTGGCCAGCATCGGCGGAAGAATGGCGCGGTAATAGGTCCAGGCACGCTCGGCATTGCCCAGCAGCGCTTCGGCCATCACCGCCCAGGTGTTGGCGTGCAGGAAGATGCCACCGTTTTCGCCGGCGCCCGGCGCATTGCTGTTGAAGGGGGTCTTCCCGTCGAGCATCGTCGTGAACGGTGGCTTGAATAGACGGATGCCGTATTCCGTCGCCAACTGCTTGTGCGCCGAATCCATGGCATTGCGCGTTTTCTCCGCGTCCAGCGTGCCCGCGATCACCGCCCAGGATTGCGCGTTGAGGAAGATTTTCGCTTCCTTGTTGTCGCGGCTGCCCATGACCATCCCGTCCATCAGCAGGCGCTTGAACCACGCGCCGTCCCAGAGGGCATCGGAATTCATGACCGTCGTGTAATGCCGGATCTTCGCTTCCAGCCAGGCTTGCTCCGCGGGCTGCCGCGCCGTCGCCAGGATCTCCAGCAGCAAGCGCGCCGCATAAATGAATTGTTCGGCCACCATCACGCTCTGCACGTCGCGATACGCCGATGAGAACAGCGTCAGCATGTCGTTCCAGTCGACATCGAAGATCGACGGCAGGCCCTGTCCGCCGTCGTGCTCGCCGATGAAGCGCATGCCGCGCAGCATGTGATCGAGGATGGTGCCTTCACCCGTGTCATAATACGAGACAACCTCATCGAGCAACGCGTAGTCGCCGGTTTCGGCCAGGTAGCGATAGACGGTAAACACGCCCCAGAGCGCGGCGTCGATCCGCGTCCACTCCATATCGGTCGTCTGCATGGTTTGCGGGTTGACGCCCGTGACGGTCTTGCCGCTTGCGAGCATGGTGCGGTAGAGCTTCAATATCCTGGCGCGCGCCTCCTCCGGAAAGAATGTCACGGCCGGCATGACGTCCTGCATCGAATCACGGAAGCGCAAGGCGTCCCCCGACCCGGTATGACGCGAGGAAATCGAGCGCGAGACTTTGTTGGTGACGGCACAGTTCACTGGGAACCAGGTATTGAGCATCGCGTTCAATTCCGGCACCGGCGTAGCGACCTGCGCCGCGGACAGCGTCTCGTCCCACTGCCGGCGCACGCGCGCGTAGGCGCGATCGATCGCCACCGAGTTCGTGTATTTCCGCACGAGCTTGCGGCTGTCCGCCATCTTCTCGGAGACCGCGTGCAGGTAGGCAATGCGCCGGGTCTCGCCGGGTGGGATGACCAATACGTTCTCCAGCACGCCGCAGGAGTAGCGACCGCCGTCACGCAGTTCCGATCCGGCTAGCCCGCGTTCCAGGCCAAGCGGATTGGCCTCGGTTCGGCCCGCGCCGATGAATGTATCGCGGTCGACGTCGAATGCCTGTACGTCCCGGGTCGCGGCGAAGATGCTCTTGCCGAAAAACGGCGCTTCCCAGGCGAAATAATCCACCATGATGCCATTCACCGCTCGGTCGAACCAGGCGCGGTACTGGTTGCCGCACACCAGAAACGCCTCGGTATCTTTCTCGTACCCATGCAGCGAAAATTCAAGGTAGGTATCCAACGTCAGGTGCTTGACTGCGTCCGTCTCATTCGTCAGGGTGACGTCCCAGATCATGACGTTGTCATCGGACGGAATGAAATAGCGCACCTCCGCGCTCACACCGTTCTTCGTCGAGAGGAACCGCGTTGCGCCCGGCGCGTGACGGCACTCGTAGCGATCCAGTTCCGTCATGACTGGATAATAAGAGGGATTCCACACCGTCTCCCCATCGCGGATATACAGGTAGAAACCGGGGGAGTCAACCGGCAGACCGTTGAAACGATACCGGCTCAGGCGACCATGCACCGGTTCGCGAAACCAGCCCGTTCCACCCGCGCCCTGGGAAATGAACGCCTGCAGGTCTTTCCCCATCAGGTAGTTGATCCACGGCGCCGGCGTATCGGGCTTGCAGATCACGAACTCGCGCTGGTCATGATCGAAGTAGCCATATTTCGTGTAGGACATCACGGTCTCCCTGGCAGGTATGCTGCCGATAACTATACCATATCTGCATCGGCTGGTAATACGTTCGGGGTTTCGCTTGAGACAACCTATTACGCTATCTGTTTAACCTCTGCTCCCAGCCGGTGTCGAAAATCATGCACCTGCAGATTCAGTTCTGAGCGATTGCCACCACGCATGCACCGCACCGAACCCCGGTGGCAGCGCCGTCAATGCACGGACCACGGTGCCATCGGCATGCGCCAGGTAAAGCTGGCGGGTGCCGTCGCGCCGCGCACTGAACAACAGATGCTTACCATCTGGCGCCGGCTTTGGGTGATAATGCGCCACCCCGGGCGGAGAAACAGTGAGACGCTCTTCCCGGCCATCCAGGCGCACACGCATGATTTCAACCGCATCGCCGAAGGCCGCGGTGAAGTAGACCCATGTGCCATCCGGCGACCAGGCCGGAATGTCGCTGCTTTCGCTGTGAAACGCCGGCACATCCAATAATTCCGCCACACCGCGATACCCACGCCGATCGGCCAGCTTGCACAGCCCGGTGCCGTCGTGCTGGACGACATGCGGATGGCAATCGTATTGTTCACCGCTCAGGAATAGCACGCGGGCGCCGTCAGGCGACCAGACCGGACAAAAATTGAAGGGATTGCCGGTCTCGATGCGCCGGGTGCCACTGCCGTCCGCATTGGCCAGGCATAGCTGATAGGCTTTATGGTAGGCGATACGCTGTCCGTCCGGCGATGCGGTGAACCCGTAGGTGAACGCTCGGTCTCCAGTTGACAGGTTCGTTTTACCGCTGCCATCCAGGCGCATGCGAAACGGTGTCATCTGCCCATCGATGAGCGCCTGAAAACCCAAGCATGCCGGATTGCCTGGCCAGAAAAAGAGGCCTGAATTATACGGACTGACGCGCTCAACCGCCGTCACGTTGTGCAAGTCGCCGGTCAGCATGTCCAGCAGATATTGGTCGTAGCGCCACCCCTCGGTCATGCGAAACGCCGCGTGGGCGGTTTCCCAGGTCGCGTTTGCGGGGCTTTCCCAACCCGCGCCGATCACGGCATACCGGCCATCCGGCGACCATCCGGTGAAATCCGTCCAACTGTGCGGCTCGCGCGCGAGTTCTGGCGCTAATTCTCGCATCGCGGCGCCATCCGCGCGCATGCACCACGCACGCGAACTGGTGACGAATGCGTGCATGCTCTCGGCTGTGGCGCGATAGATGCGAAAGCCGATGTCACAAGAGCCGCTCATTTGAGAAACCGTTTCTTCGCCCGATCTTCCATGCCGCGCCAGAAGTAATGCAGGGCGTCGCGGGCGCGGGGGGACAGGTCGTTGCTGTTGCTGAGCAGCACCATCAGCGTCTCACGACGGCCGGGCAGGCCTTCCCAGGGGTAGCCGATGACGAAGAGTGGCAGGTCGTCGTGGAAGAGATAGCCTATCAGGTGGCCGGTCTCGTGCTTGCCCAGGTGGAAATTGACGCTGTCGTTGTGGAGGATGGCCAGGCCGCTGGTGAATGTGGCCATGCCGTGCGCCCAGGTGCATTCGGCGATGGGCGCGGTGGTCACCAGCATGTCGGCGTGCGGGTCGCCGACGCGCATCTCGATGAGCTGGCGCTCCAGCGTGTTGAAGTTGACGCACGGCGTCCGCTTCCCCTGGATCGTTTTCGTCACCAGGCTTTTTTCATACGCGGCGCGCATCGCCTCGGGCAGCGGCTTCACCACCACGCGCATGTCCAGCCCGATGTCATCCACCATCGCCTGCGCCCCCTCGGCAATGACCGTCGCCTGTCGCGGGGGCACCCCCGGCCCGGCGTAGACGCGAATCTCGCGGCCATCCACCCAATGCCAGGCGGCGCGCAGGTGGTTCTGCGTGTCCAGCACCGGCGTGAAGCACTTGGCGGAATAGACGGGCAAATACCAGCAGAGGCGCCAGAGCGGGGTGATGCTGATGCTGACGATGCAGAGCGCAAACAGCAGCGTGCGCGTGAGGCGGGTGTGGCCGATCTTCTTCAGGTTCAGTTCGAAGAAGCCGACCTTCGCCGGCGCCTCCGGCTGCGCGGCCTCGCGGGGCTCATCCGTGGTGGTCATGGGCGCGTCCTCCGTGCGGAAATGATTCGCTAACAGGAGGGGTAATTCCTTCGCCCTTTATGGAGAAGCGCGATCGCGCCACCAATAACCGGTTCATGCGCTCCGGTCGGGAACTGTCCCCCGCCGTTGAATGTATGGACCCCACCAAATACCGCTGGCGCGCCGGGGAAACACATTCGGCGCGCCAGCGGGCTGCTCTCTTCCTGGAACGTGGGTTATTCGACCGCGCGCTTGATCTGCGCCAGCTCCTCGGCGTTGAGGGTGCCGGCGAAGCTGGGGTCGTTTTCATCGATGACGGCCTTCACGCCGTCGATGTCGCCGGCGTCGCGGATGTCGGCGACTTCATCGGGCATCAGGTCGATCTTCTC
>CAZPYA010000081.1:0-7778 GCA_964590255.1 uncultured bacterium | reverse complement strand
AAGGGGGTAATACTTGGTGCCCTCGGTGACGGCATGATCGAATGCCGCGGACAGAAGCTGTGTCATTTCTCCGACGCGGCCCTGGCCCCTGGTCGACAGGCTCAAGGGCAGCAGCGTCAGGTCGATCTTCTCGGTGCTGCGGCGGCCGATGGAGCAGATGCCAGTCTCCGGACAGATATCGATTTTCAGGTCTGTCATGCGTCTTTCCTCCTCGATGGTCGAGTGACCGCCCCCTGGCGGCGCGCGTTATTTCTTCGCGTATTTCTTACCCAGGTAGCTGGCCACGCCGTCGGCGGTGGGGGCCATGCCCTCTTCGCCCTGTTTCCAGTTGGCCGGGCAGACTTCGCCGTGCTCTTCCACGAAGTGCAGGGCGTCGACCAGGCGCAGCGCTTCGTCGACGCTGCGGCCCAGCGGCAGGTCGTTCACCAGCGCGTGGCGCACCGTGCCGTGGGTGTCGATAAGGAATAGGCCGCGCAGCGCGACGGACTCGTTCAGCAGCACGCCGTAGGCGCGGGCGATGTTTTTATCCAGGTCGGCGACCAGCGGAAAATCTATTTTACCGATGCCGCCGTTCTCCACCGCGGTTTCGCGCCAGGCGTAGTGCGTGTAGACCGAGTCCACCGAGACGCCGATGACCGCGGTGTTGCGCGCGGTAAAATCCGCCACCTTCGCGTTGAAGGCGAGGATCTCGGACGGGCAGACGAAGGTGAAGTCCAGCGGGTAGAAGAACAACACCACGGTCTTGCCGCGGTACGACGCCAGGTTGAAATCGGCAATGCTGCCGTCCGCCATCACGGCCTGGGCGGAAAACGCCGGTGCTTCTTTGGTGACGAGGGTTCCCATGTGATGCTCCTTTATGGTGTATTGTTTTTGGTCACGAACGCACTATGCGGCGTGGTGAGGGTGCGCAGCGATAACACCGCCAACTCACCCATCACCATCGCCTGAATCCGGCACAACTCGTCATACACGGTGCAATACGACGAACGCGAACACGCGGCCGGATCGGCAACGCACATATTCAGCGTCACGGCATCAGGGTTCATCGCGCCGATGATGTCCAGCAGCGAGATCGCCTCCGGCGACTTCGCCAACTGCAGCCCCCCCTGTTTGCCGCGCACACTCACCAGCAATTCCTTCTCTACCAGCCGGCTCAGGATGCGCCGCAGAAAACGATACGGTATCGCCATCGTTTCCGCCAGCGTTGAGGCGGGCACCACGCCCTCTCCCTCGTGCTGTGCCAGGTAGTAGAGCGCGCGGATGGCATAATCGGTTTCGCGTGTAATCATGTGACTGCCCCTTTCCGCGCGTTGCGCTATATGATACAATGATAGTATCATATAAATATCGAGCGTGCAAGGGGTAAAACGGCCATTTTCATTTATTTTTGATAATGATTGTAAATGAGTGAGGACAGCCTGCGTGTTACGCGAGGGAAACACACGGGGGACCAGACGGTGGCAGTGGGCGAAAAGTGGCAACATCTTCCGCCAACCGACGACGGACGAAACTATCGACTGCGACCACGATCAGGCAGGGCAGACGCCGCGGAGCTTCCATGCTACAATAAGCCGCTATGGCGATATTGATTCTCGGCATTGAGAGCAGTTGCGATGAGACGGCGGCCTCGGTGGTGGCAGACGGCCGGGTGATGCTGTCGAACATCGTCAGCTCCTCGGAGGCGTTCCACACGGAGTACGGCGGCATCGTGCCGGAGATCGCCTCGCGCAAGCAGTTGGAATACCTGGTGCCGGTGCTCACCGCGGCGCTGGACAAAGCGGGGGTGACCCCGGCGGAGCTGACGGCGGTGGCGGTGACGCACGGCCCGGGCCTCATCGGCTCGCTGGTGGTGGGCTTGATGGGCGCGAAAGCCTTCGCCTACGCGCACAACCTGCGGCTCATCGGCGTCAACCACCTGGAAGGCCATCTCTACGCCAATTGGATTCGCCTGCCCGACGATTCGCGACCAGAGCCGGCGCTGCCCGCGTTGGTGCTGGTGGTCTCCGGCGGCCACGCGCACATGGTGTGGATGGAGGATCACGGCCAGTACCGCATCCTCGGCCGCACCCGCGACGACGCCCCCGGCGAGGCGCTGGACAAAGCGGCGCGGCTGCTCAATCTCGGGTATCCCGGCGGGCCGGTCATTGACAGACTGAGCCACGAAGGCGACCCGAAAGCCATCGACTTCCCCCGGGCGCTATTGCCCGGCACCCACGATTTCAGCTTCAGCGGCCTGAAGACGGCGCTGGCCCAATACGTGCGCAAAACGGAGGCGGGCGGCCGCGCCCCGGTGGCGGACATCGCCGCCAGCTTCCAGGAAGCCATCATGGACGTGCTGGTGCAGAAGCTCTTCGCCGCCGCCAAAATATTGGAGCCCGCCCAGGTGGTGCTGGCCGGCGGCGTGGCCGCCAACAGCCGCCTGCGCACGCTGGCCGAAGCCCGCGCACAACGCGACGGCATCCCCCTCTCGCTGCCGCCGCGCCAGCTCTGCACCGACAACGGCGCCATGATCGCCGCCGCCGGCTACTTCCACGCCCTGCGCGACGACTTCTCCACCCTCGGCCTGGACGCCTCAGCAAGCCTGCCGTTAGCGGAGTAGACGCGCCTTCGATGACCACGCCAAGTGGCGGGCGCGACTCCCTATGCCGTTCAGATAAGGATCTTCGTCTCGCCGTGTTCACCTCTCCCCCAGCCCCCTCCCCTACGTGGGGAGGGGGGATAATTGGGAAAGATGACGACGTGATGGGGCTGTTGAACAGCAGACCAAGCGCATTTGAATGGCGTTGGGCGAGACTCCGTCGAGTCGTGAACCACGCGCATCAATACGCAGGCCATACGATTCCGCGCCTCCGCACGGCCCTCACCCCCCGCCCCCTCTCCCAAGTTTGGGCGAGGGGAGCAATATCAGAGAACAAAACAACATTTCGCCAACAGACCACTCCCCTCTCCCAGAATTGGGAGAGGGGGCGGGGGGTGAGGGCCGTGCGTGGCGACAGGATGCGAATCCCCACAGACCTGTGAGCGGGTTCCACGGTCATCGGCATGTCGCTATACGTGCACGGCGCCTACGCGCGCGTCTCGACAGGAGTCTTGCACGCCCGGGCAAGGATGATGCCCCTCCTCAACGCACAGCGCCCCCTATCCATCGGACAGGGGGCGCTTGCCATTCCACCACCGTGTCGGGACTACGGTGCCGCCGGTGCCACCGGTGCCGCAGCCGCGGGCGGGAAGGTCAGCTCCACTTTGCCGCCATACTCGCCGACGGTGACGGCGCCTTCGGCGATGCTGGTGGCGGTCTCAACGATCACCGTATACTTCCCGGGGGGCACGGCGTTGATCTGCCCGACCACGCGGTTGAGCGCGGAGGACGCCTGCCAGGCGATGTTGCGGTAGCGCACGCGCAGGTTGGCGCGTTCCCCCTGGCCCTCCAGCGTCACCATGCCGGGGGTGCCACGCTCCACCTCTAGCGGGAAGTAAAGACCGAGGGTCGGGCCGGTCGGCGTCTGCGCGCCGTCACTGTTGAGATAGACGTCGCCCGCGCGCATGGCATGGCGCTGGTAGCGGCCGTCGCCGCGATACCCGTCGGTGGCCCAGAGTATGCCGGCGCCGAGTGGGGGGTCGTACAACGCGCATTCGCCGCCGCGCAACGGCAGACGCATGGGTTGGCCCTCATCGGGGAACCACCAGAGCTGGCTGCCCGATTCGCTGCCGGGCAGACCGCTGATGCGCATCGTCTGCGAGCTGATCGCCAACGTCATATCCGCCAGCCCTTTGTCCGGCACGGTCAATATCCATCCGCCGCGCGATTCATAGTCGGTGTTGCTGATGAAGAATGTGCCGGGCAGCACGCCTTTCAGCGTGAATGCGCCGTTGGCATCGGTCTGGAAGCGGATATTGGTGGAGCTGTTGGCGAGCGAGGCGCCCGCATACAACGAGCGATTCTGGTAGGGTTTACCATCCGTGCCGACAATTTTCCCGCTGACGGCAGGCAGCGTCTCCCAGGCGGGCAGCTCCACCACCCACTGCCGATTCGGGTCATACGCCGGCAGAGCGACATTGCGCATGATGCCGACTCCCGGCCAATACAGCGTGAACGTCTTCGCGTTGAGCGGCACGGACATATTGCCGCCGCTGTTAGGCGACAGGTAATACGCGCTGAACGTCTGGTCGGCATCCTGCACGCTGGCGCCGTCAAAGGCCACCATGAGCGATTCAGAGGCGCTGCGCCGCAGTTGATCGTAATCCCCGCGGCCATACCGCAGGGTCAGCGAGCGCGAGCGATTCCCACCGATTATGCGCGGCTCGGTCCGATTCACTGTCACCGTCACTTCCGGCGGCCCGTCCGCGGCGATGGTCACCGGGACGAACTTCGCGATGCTGTTATTCCCGTATGAGCCGGTGGGGATAAGATAACGACCCGTCCAGATGCCGGCGCAGTAGGCGTTGTCCGGCGCAATGCTGGTCGTGGCCGTCTCGGAGTTGGCGCGCGCGCCAGACATCATCGGTTGCGAATAACCGTATTCGGAGTTGTTTCGCCCCGGCAGTAATGGCTGCAGTTGGTACGTGTAACCGCTACTCGGTGGATTGCCCGTCTCATCCACGACGGTAACCGTCACCGCGCGCAGCGCCAGCATTGACTGCTGGCGGTCCAGGCCGTTCCATAGCACCAGCTTGTCCGGCGTGGGACGGAACCACAACGCCAGCAGTTGGTCGCGTGGGGCGAACAGCGGCGTGGGATTGGCGTAAGCCGCCGCCACCAGCGCGCGCGGCGCCGCCGGGCTGGCATGCGTAAGCCAGTTTACCTGCGTGCCCGCGGGCACGGTCAGCATGGGCTCCGGCAGCTTCACTTCCACCTCTTTGCCCCCCACCGGCACGTCAACCAGCAACTCGGGCAACGGCGGCGTGGCCTCGTCGTACAGGTCGACCACCAGGCGATACGTGCCCGGGCTGGGCAGCGCCACCGCGAAGGTGCCCGTCGCGCTCACCCGCGCCTGCAGCATGCCCGTGCGCCGCTGGAAATCCTGCGTAAAGAGCGCGCCCAGGTCGCTAGCTACCTTCACTGGCGCCACGCGGAACTGGCTCATGCCCTTCACCGGACCGTTTTTCGTTACCAGCCGGCCTTTCAGCCAGGTACCCGGTTCCAGGCTCACCTGCAGCTCGCTCGTCTCATTGGAATTATCGTCGTTCGGCGGCAGATACATGTTGGCGAACACTGCCATCCGCGGGGGCACCGACTTCGTCATCGCCAGCAGGCTGAAGGACGGCGTCGAACTGCGCGAATCCAGCGAGAAGCTGCTGGACGCGTAGGTATTCTCGCCGCCGGCCTCCGGCCGGTAGCTCAGTTCATTGGTATTCGTGCCGGAATTCGCCGATACAGTGGTATAAACGATGCGCGTCGGCTGGTTGCCAAGGTTCACGAACTTCAACCGCAGGTAGCGCGAGCGATAATTGTTCGGGTCGGACACTGGCAGCGGCAGCAGCGGGGTGGCGTATTGCTCCGCGTCCGGCGGCAGCAAGCCCGGCGCCACGCCGGCGCCCCAGACGATGGCATACACGGGTGGCACGGCCTTCCAGGTGACCTGCCCCTTCGCGTCGGTGGTGCCATTCTGGTAGCTGATCACGTTCATCCAGACATAGCCGATCGTCACCGCGGTCTTCGGCAGCGGTTTGCCATTCGCCCCCAGCACCGTCTGCGCCACGTCGCGCGGCTTCAGGCTCAGCGCGTAGTCCAGCGGCGCCATCCCGGCTTTCAGTTCAAAGGCGGCCGACGGACCGGCCATCGTGCCGCTGCGCAGGGTGAGGGTATATTTACGCGGGTGCATCGACCCCAGGTTGAGGATGCCATTAGGGTCGGTGCGCCACTCGGACGGATACGAGCGGTAGCCCATGTAATTATTCGCGACGGCATTCGGCAGGTCGTCCCAGAAGAGCATCTTCTGGACTTGCTCAGAGGTGAGCGACCCCTTCACCTGCGCGTTCCCCAGCGGCTTGCGGTCGGCATCCAGCACCTGCACCTGCAAGGGGACGACTTTCGGGAAGGTGATGGTGAGCCGGGGCATTGGCTGCCCATTCGCCAGCGGGCACTGTTCGCGGATGGCATGCGGCGCGCCGTAGCCGGAGGAGTATGTGGCGACGACGGAAAACGACGTCGCGCCCGCCGGCAGGCCGCGATACCAGAAACGTCCCGGGCCCAGATTAGTGGCGTTGACATCCCGAAAGGTGTTGTCCGGCATGCGGCTCATCGCGCGGATATTGACGTTGGGCATGGCGACGCCGTCTCCGGCGACGACGGCGACCATCACCCCGTCCTTGGCGAGTTCGAAGTCAACCACGTTCTGCTTGCCCGCCTCCAGCTTCTGCTGCTTGGCGGTGCCCGCCACGGTCAGCGTCGCCTGGCCGGCCGGCACGGCGGTGATATAGCTGCCGTCGTCATTCGTCAACGGCGTCGGCGCGATGGGCTTGCCGTCCACCACCACGGCCACCGTAATGCCGGGGAAGGGCGTACCGTCGGTGAATTTCACAGTGCCTTGCAGTACACACAGGTCTTTCACCGGCTCGGGTTGCGCCCAGGCAGCCAGCGCGCACAGCATGACCATCGCGGTCAGCACCATCCAGCGCATGTGGGACATGGGGAGATCCTCCTGATTTGTGGCTCATTCGTATAGACGAACCAGCGGGGCGCATGGTTCCGCGGCCCGTGTCTTGTTGTGTTCGGCAGAGACGGCGCAATTCCTGCACGCGTGCACGCCTCTATTATACAAGAGGAACCCTCCCCCCGCCTGTCGAATTGATTCCCTTGCATCACCGCGCCCGACCCGCTGCTTGGGCGGCGCGATTTTGGAGGAGAGACATGTCCTATACCGTAACCCTGATTCCCGGCGACGGCACCGGGCCCGAGCTGGCTGAGGCCACCCGCCGCGTCATCGACGCCACCGGCGTAAAGATCGACTGGGAAATCGCCCACGCCGGCATCGATATTATGGAGCAGGTCGGCACCCCGCTGCCCGATTCCACCATCGAGTCCGTGCGCACGAACGGCGTAGCGTTGAAAGCGCCCATCACCACCCCCATCGGCAGCGGTTTCCGCAGCGTGAACGTGGCGCTGCGCAAGGCGCTGGACCTCTACGCCTGCGTGCGCCCATGCAAAAGCTATGCCGGCGTGCGCTCGCGCTACAGCGGCGTGAATATCGTCATCGTCCGCGAGAACACCGAAGACCTCTACGCGGGCGTCGAGTATGACCTGGGTACCGATGAAGCGAAGCATATCATCGACATGGCCGGCGGCAAAATTCGCCAGGACAGCGCCATCTCCATCAAGCCCATCAGCGTCACCGGCACCCGCCGCATCGTCAAATACGCCTTCGACTACGCTGTGGAGAATGGCCGCAAGAAGGTGAGCGCCATCGCCAAAGCCAACATCATGAAATACACCGACGGCCTCTTCTACCGCGTGGCGCAGGAAGTGGCAGAGGAGTACAAGGGCAAGGTCGAGTACGACGAAGTGCTCGTCGACGCCCTGTGCATGCGCCTGGTGCAGCGCCCTGAAGAAAGCGACGTGCTGGTGCTGCCGAACCTCTACGGCGACATCATCAGCGACCTGGGCGCCGGCCTCGTTGGTGGCTTGGGCGTGGCCCCCGGCGCGAACATCGGCGAAAAGGGTGCCGTCTTCGAAGCCACCCACGGCAGCGCGCCCAAATACAAGGGCCAGAACAAGGTGAACCCCACCGCGCTCATCCTCTCCGGCATGCTCATGCTGCGCTACCTGGGCGAGCGCGACG
>CAZPYA010000080.1:0-26201 GCA_964590255.1 uncultured bacterium | reverse complement strand
GGATTACCTGAAGGACAAGACGTATTAAACGTTACGATATCACGCACAACACCGCGCCCCCTCCGAAATCCAGAGAGGGCGCGGTGTTGTCGTTGGTGCATCCTGGTTAATGCATGTCCTTCAAGGGGTGCCACCAGGCGTAGACCGCCAGCACCGGCAGCGAGAGCAGCAGGCCCCAGAGGGCGTATTTGTACCCGCGGAATCGGCCGCGGCTGAAGAGGAGCTGCAGGAGGCCGGCGAGGCTGCTGATAAGCCCGCAGGCGGCCAGGCTGGCGCCCAGGGTATTGAGCGCGAGGTACGCGAGCCAGGCGGCGATGCTGAAGTAGAGGCCGGCCTGCGGCCATTCGGCCAGCGGCAGGCCGCGGCGAATGGCGCGGCGAGTGGCGCGGCAGGGGCGATCGGCGACTTCGGGAGCGGCGGTGTTCAACGGTTCCTCCTTCACCGCGCCGGGCTGGTCGACCATGACGGGGTTCCTTTCGGGGCGGACTATTGGTAGCGTTCCCCTATACTATACAGCATTTCGTGGCACGAGAAAAATGCGTCGACCAGTTCGGGGTCGAATTTTTTCCCACGCTCCTCGGTGATGATTTGCAGCACATCCGCTTCGTCCATCGGATCCTTGTAGACACGACGGGAGCGAAGGGCGTCATACACGTCGGCGATGGAGACGATGCGCCCGAAGAGAGGAATTTCCTCGCCGACCATCCCCAGCGGCTGGCCGTCGACGCCGGCGTGGTCAGGCAGCGCCTCGCCCGTGCCGGGATCGACGTCGAATGGCGAACAGGGGTTGATGAAGAGCTGGTAGCCCATGTAGGTGTGGCCCTTCATCACCGCGAACTCCTCGGGAGTGAAGCGACCGGGTTTCTTCAGGATCAGGTCGGAGATGGCCACCTTGCCCACATCGTGCAGCATGGCGGCGATGCGCAGCAGGTCGCGCTGGCGGTTGATCTCCGCCGCCGGGATGCCTTTCGCCTGCGCCCAGGTCTCGTAGATTTCCACCGAGAAGGCACCCACGCGGTTGACGTGCGCGCCGGTTTCCTTGGGGTCGCGCAGCTCGGCCATGCTCATCATGCGCAGGATGAGCGCGCGGGTCATCTGCGCGCGCTCCAGCGCCACCGCCGCCGCGTTGGCAAAGAGGGAGACCATCGCCTCGTCCTCATCCGAGAAGGGCACCACCTGGCTGGCGGCATCCTGGGCGTTGATGAGCTGCAGCACGCCGATGATGCTGCCCTGGCTGGTGCGCAGCGGCACGGTGAGCATACTGTGGGTGTGGTAGTTGGAGAGATCGTCGTATTCACGCTTGAAGTGGTAGGGCAGGTTGGCCGCCAGCGCGTAGGCGTCCGGGATGTTCAGCGACTCGCCGGTGAGCGCCACGTAGCCGGCGATGGACTCGTGGCTGATGGGGATGCTGAAGGTGGCGTAGATGAGCTTTTTGCCCGGCGCCAGGCGGCGGCTCTGCGTGTCGTTCTGCGTGTAGCTGAAGCGCAGCGTCTCGCCGTCGCGAATGTAGATCGACCCGGCGTCCGCGCACATGAACTGGCGCGCTCGCGTGAGGATATGCTCCATGAGAATGTCGAGGTCATTCACCTCGGCGAGTTCATCATGCAGCTCCACCACGCGCTGCAGCTTGCTGTGGCTATCCAACTCAATCATGGCGCACCCCGCAATGACCCATCCCTGATCAACAATATGGCAAACACGGTGGAGAATGGCGCGAAAAGCGGGGGAGCGCTTGACCCATCCTCAAGTGACGGTATAATCATAGGGTACTTACCGTAAACTGTCCAGAGGATAATCCAAGTTGGCGACGGGAGGTTTGATGCCGCGGCCGAATATCGTATTGCTATTCAGCGATCAACACCACGCCGGCGCCATGGGCTGCGCCGGGCACGGCGTCGTGCGCACGCCGGCGCTGGACGGGCTGGCCGCCCGCGGGGTGCGCTGCACCGCCGCCTTCGCGCAGAGCCCCATCTGCACTCCCAGCCGCATCAGCTATCTCTCCGGGCAGTACCCGCTGAACCACGGCTACTACGGACTGGACGGCGCGCCGCCGCTGCACCTGCCCACACTCTTCACCGCCGCCCGCGCCGCCGGCTACCGCACCGGCATGATGGGGAAGATTCACACTCCGCCCGGCTGGCTGAGCCGCGACTGCGACGTGGTGCGCGACGGCTACGGCCACGAATACGCCCCGGTGCGCGACCTCAGCCTCACCCCGCCCGAGCGGCTGGGCTGCTGGGAGGAGTATCCGTATGACGATTATTCCGCCTGGCTGGAAGCAAAAGGCCTGCGCGGAGAGCGCGACGACCTCTTCCTGCAGGAGTGGTACGCGCAGCACGGCCCGTGCGCCGGGCAGGGGCTCGATGCCCGCCCGTCGCGGCTGGGTCTCGACGACACCTTTGAGGCGTGGACGGCCAGCGAGGCGATCCGCGCCATGACCGACGCAACAGCGAGCGGCGACCCCTTCTGCCTGTGGGTCAGCTTCCCGCATCCGCACCCCACCTACGCCCCGGCGGCGCCCTTCTGGGAGCTCTACGGCGACGACCTTGAGCTGCCGGAATCGGCATGGGACACGTTGGACGACCGCCACCCGACGCTGCGCGCCGAACGGGCGAAGCAGCAGGCAGGCGACTGGGCGATGTATGCGCCGAGCGACTGGGAGGCCGCCCGCCGGCGGGTGCTGCGCGGCTACTACGGCTGCGTCAGCCAGATGGACGACGCGGCCGGGCGCGTGCTGACGGCGCTGGACGCGCTGGGACTGCGCGAGGACACCATCGTCGTCTACGCCAGCGACCACGGCGATTTCATGCTGGAGCACGGCCTCATCGAGAAAGCGCCGGGCATCGGCTCGCGCGCGGTGACGCAGGTGCCGATGCTGTGGAGCTGGCCCGGCCATCTGCCCGAAGGCGATACCTGCGATGCGCTGGCCGAGTCGGTGGACGTGCTGCCCACCCTCTGCGCCCTGGCCGGCCTGCCCGCGCCGGACTGGGCAGACGGCCACGACCTCAGCGGCGTCCTCGCCGGCGAGCTGACGGACATTCGCGACGTGGCCGTCACCGAAGGCCCGCTGGCGCACGCCGTACACACCCGGCGCTACACGCTGGTACACTACCCGGCGGCGATGAGCGGTGGCACGCCATTCACCGAGCTGTTTGACCACGAGGCCGACCCCGGCGAGCGGATGAACGTCATCGACGACCCCGCCTACGCCGCCGTCGCCGCCGACCTGCGCGCCCGCCTGCTCGACTGGGCCTTCACCCACCGCCGCAAAATCACCCTCCTCCCCCTCCTCACCAACACCCCTACCGCCGCCGACGGCACCATCACCCGCACGGCGGAAGCGATGCTGTACGAGGGGGATGACTGGCGGCGGAATTACCTGTGACACGTGATACACATCTGTAGTCCGCCCCAGAGTTTCCCCTGTCATCACACCGGTGTTTCGCTATTATGCCGCTGTCTCTCCTCCGGTAGACGGTACAGTGATGCCGTGACGGCAGGCATATGCTATAATAGCGTCATCATGCAGCCGTCACCTGCGCAAATGAATGAGTTGGTGCGCCGCATCGTCGACGCCGTGCATCCGCTGCGGATCATTCTCTTTGGCTCCGCCGCGCGTGGCGACATGCGTCCCGACAGCGATATCGATATCCTGGTGGTGATGCCGGACGGCACCCACCGGCGCCACACCGCGGAGTTACTGCATACACGGTTTTTTGGCATCCCCTTCGGAATCGATGTCATGGTCGCCACGCCCACCGACTTGCAGCGCCATCGCCAGAATATCGGCCTCATCTACGCCACGATCCTCGATGAAGGAACGGAGCTGTATGCCGCATGAAGCCGGATCACCTGAAGATTGGCTCGCGTATGCCCGCGGCGACCTCGCCCTGGCGCAGCACGGCGATCTGCCCGGGGTGATGTATGAGTTACTATGTTTCCATGCGCAACAGGCGGCCGAGAAAAGCCTGAAAGCGGTGCTGATTTCCCGGGGCATTGCATTTCCCCGTACCCACGATCTCAAGATGCTGATCGAATTGCTCCCGCCGAAGATCGATCGGCCAACATGGTTAATGGACGCTGTCATCCTCTCCGAGTATGCAGTCATCTACCGCTATCCCGTCATCAGCGAACCGATTACTGATGAGGAATAACACCATCTCATTCACTTTGCGCAGCAGGTTGTTGCATGGGCTGAATCGATCATCACACTGCCACAAGCATAAGCGCCCCGCAGGTATCCCCGCCGCCGCCCTTGCCCAAACAACCCCAAACAGTGTATAGTCTCCTCGGACGCCGCGGCCTCCGCCGTCTGAGGAGACTATGGAACGCTTCGCTTTTCTCATCCACCCCATCTCCGTCCGCAAGGACGTCGCGCGCAAGTATCCCATCGCCAAATATCTGCCCGAGTCGTGGATTGAGCAGGCCATGACGTGGGTGAAGCCGAAGCTGGTCTCGCACATCACCGGCATCCGCTCGGCGACCGGGGCGCAGGCGGAGGGGTGGTTCGTCGGCTGTCCGCTCACCCCGCGGCAGTTCATGGAGCTGGACCCCGCCTTCACCATGGCGAAGATTACCCAGGCGGCGCGGGTCGCACAGGAGCTGGGGGCGAAGGTCGTCGGGCTGGGCGCCTACACCTCCATTGCCGGCGACGGCGGCATCACCGTGGACCGCGGCGTGGATATCGCGGTGACCACCGGGAACAGCTACACCTGCTACACCGCCATCGACGGCGCGCGCAAGGCCGCCGTGCTGATGGGCGTGGCGCCGAAAAACGCCTGCGTGGCGGTGGTGGGCGCCACCGGCTCCATCGGCCGGGTGAGCGCGCACCTGCTGGCGGAAGACGGCGTGGGGGAGATGATCCTCATCGGGCGCGACCTGGCCCGCCTGCAGGCGGTGGCGGATGAGCTCCCGCCCGGCTGCCACACCTGCCTCTCCACCGACATCGACAGTACGCTGCCCCGCGCCGACATCATCATCACCGTCACCTCGGCGGTGGACGCGGTCATCGAGCCGCGCCACCTGAAGCCCGGCGCGGTGGTGTGCGATGTCTCGCGCCCCCGCGACGTCTCGGTGCGCGTGGCGAAAGAGCGCGACGACGTGCTGGTCATCGAAGGCGGCGTGGTGGCGGTGCCCGGCGACGTGGAGTTCCACTTCAACTTCGGCTTTCCGCCCAAAACCAGCTACGCCTGCATGGCGGAGACGATGATCCTCGCGCTGGAGGGCCGCTACGAGTCCTTCAGCCTGGGCAAGGAGTTGGAACTGGCGCGCGTGAAGGAAATCGGCGCGCTGGCCGCCAAACACGGCTTTCAAATCGCCGGCTTCCGCAGCTTCGAAAAGGCCGTCACCGACGAGGAGATCGCGCGGATACGGGAGCGGGCGGGACGGTAAGCGGGCAGACCAGGGAACTGTCCCCGCGCATAACGCCCGGTTGATACGGCAGCCATGCGACGTGCCTTCAAGGCTGGGTGATGCTATATCGCCCGTTCAGGGGCTGTCCCCCGCATATGAGTTTAACTGATCTTACATTCACTGGCACAATCGTTACCCACCTTGCAAAATGACCCCTTGATCTATTACTTTATATAGGCATTGACACAGTAATATGTCAGTGGTATTGTAAATGGAGATCGTAAATGGTTG
This sequence comes from uncultured bacterium, assembly GCA_964590255.1. Taxonomy (GTDB): domain Bacteria; phylum Armatimonadota; class Hebobacteria; order CAIYQO01; family CAIYQO01; genus JAKIYB01. Next base: position 20,558 of record CAZPYA010000080.1, on the reverse strand, counting down.
TTTTGCGGGACATAGAGGAGTGGAATATGATGCGTTTTGTTTATCTGTGCATACTTATTACAATCATCACATGTAGTTTCTGTACGATATTATTTGCAGAAGATGAATCAAATTACCCTGATAGGAAAGCATTAGTAGTTAACTCATGCCCTTTTATTGAGTTAAGCAGTTTCTCTTTCGAAAATAAGTATGAAGATCGGGCAACCAGATTTAACCAGAATATAAAATGGAAGAATACAGGAAAGCAACCGGTTATAGCCTTTGAGATTGTCATATTGAAATATGATGCATTTAATCGTCGCATGGTCGGTACTCGTTGGACCGTAACTGGTAAAAATAGCGCAGACTGGTCGCCACTTGATCCAGGTCAATCTAATGGAGACGGACTAAGAAGTTATGGCGAGGAAGAAGTCTTCACCGGTATTGCTTATGTTCGCCTTGCTCGATTGAAAGATGGTACGATATGGCGAGTAAATGACACAACATTATTGCCACTATTACATAAGTCTGCTCCCGAGATAGAAGACTTCGGAGATGTTAAACCTGATGAAAAACAAAAGGCGTAATCACTTCTTATCTTATGATCTATTGTTTGTGAGGAAATTCGCACCGAGGAGGCTCACATGACTCTTTCAACTAAAACTGAAGCAATGCTTGATAAATGGCTTGCGTGCGACACATGGCACACAGCGCATGATAGTGATATGAACCGTTGGTATGATTTTATCCAACAGTACCAAAGCGATCATGGGTTTACCATCGATGAAAACGGCTTACATAATTATATCATACGCAAAGCATCTATTAAGGGAAACGATTATTTGTGTAACACTGTACGAGAACGGTTATCTTTAGCCTTTTGCATCCTTGATTTCTTAAAACATACTGGACGATAAGTAAATCTGTATCATGAACCCTTACCGAGCTGTTATATATCATACCGTTCTCTTAACTTAATAATTAATAGACTCGCCAGAAATAAGAAATGAACCGCTCTCGACTTGTCAATTATTATATTCTCGTGTGCTTTTGGGTTTCTGATACCTGTCATTGCTCCAGAATAAATCTGCATGTATCCTATTTGAATATTCTTATCTGATTGTGTCTGCATATCACTCAAAGGTAATGTGGGATTATTCGCCGAAAATGCTGCTTGCATGAGTGCAGAACCATCAAGCTCAACATCAGTTCTATCTAAGTACAATCTTTTTACAATTTGGTTTACTTCCTTTAATGCCGCCTCAACTGAGTCTGCATACATCCCAGAAATAAATCTATCTCGGGCCACATCATGAATAATTGGATCAATCATTCCCCAAAAAGCATCACCCTCGCCTTTATCACAATTTCCATCGAAGCAAAATACTCCCACGCCATGACATACAAGGCAAACGCTTCCAACAGAATAGCTATCTTCACTATTACCTCTTCCAGATCCTCCACAGTACCGACATGTAAATAGATGGTCATCATCTGCTGGTATTGTGTTGATACCACGGCCTCTACAAACAGGACATGGTTCGCATAATTCAGGATATTCTTCAAAATCAATCGATGGGTCTACTCCGCACCCTTCACAATACGCACATGGGATTACATAGGTACCATTAGTCAGAACACGAATAATATCTATCTTCTTATCTCGTAAATAGTTATTACTCACTGATATCTCCTCCACTTATTACAATGCTTTGAAGCGTGGGACAGCCCTGGGCGGGCGTTATTTGATGATACCGGCGTTTGGGGCGCAACGCTTTCTGATCGACTCAACCAAGCGCTGTGCGCGGGGACAGTCCCCAGGCTTGCCCACTGATTACTGCTTACTCAGCTTTCCCAGCACCCACTGCCGCCGCGCCAGCACCCATGCCGCGTCCTTCGGGAAATCCTGGTAGTCGTGGATTTCCGCCAGCATGGGGTCGTCGGGGTCGATGCCGGCGGCGGCGAGCAGGGTGTAGTCCTGCAGGCTGTCGGCGAAGACTTCCCAGCGCAGGCTGTCGATGGGGCCGTCGGGGCCGGGGTAGACCATGAAGGTGTCGCCATACGACCAACCCGGCCACAGCAGCCCGTCGGACACGGTGAAGGGGTCGATGAGCTGCTGGGTCTGCGACTTGAACCAGTAGTTGTAGCCCCAGTGCAGGAACCCTTGCGCGCGGTTGCGGTAGAAGAGCCAGCCGGACATGGCGATCTTCGCCAGCGGGGTGTCGATGAAGCGGTTGAGGAAGCGCCCGCGCGGCCCGCAGCAGAAATAGGTCCATGCGGGAAAGCCTTCGGCGATGAACTGCGGCGCCGTCTCGATGATGGGGATGGGGATGTCGGTGAGCCCCTCGCGGGCGAAGTCGATCTCGCTCAAGGCGTCCATGATACGCATCCACGGCGCCAGCTCACGCAGCAACTCGCGGGCAGCGCGGTAGTTATCCAGGTGCGCGTGCCCCGGCTCGTCGGAGACGTGGAAGAAACTGCGTTCCAGCAGCCCCTCGTCCAGCAGGAACTGGTGCAGCTCGGGGATATACTGCGCCAGGAAGTTGCGGTAGGTGTCCGAGGTCGCGCCCGTTTCCGGCTCCCACAGCAGCGGGCCGTCGTGCCCCTCGTACACGCGGATGGCGTATTTCACCCCCCACTGAGTGAAGAAGTGCGTCCACTCGAAGCGGGTGATGCCGGCAGCGCGCGCGGCGGTGATCCAGCGGCGCACCAGCGTCCAGTCGAAGTGGTAAGTGTCGCCATCGCGGGTCACGTGGATGAGCTGGGTGGGGCGCTTCACGCCGTCCAGCGGCGGGGTGAAGGCCGGCACGTAGACGGTGTCCTGCCCGTGCTCAGCCACGTCAGCAAAGTAGGCGTCCAGGATCGGCCAGAAGCCCTCATCGAACGGCTGGAACTTGTACCAGTCCAGCAGCGCGTCGCCGTAGAACCACTGCACCACCGGGAAATGCTCGCGCGCCGGCAGCACCGCGGCGTGCACCTGCACGGTAGCCGTCAGCGTCGTCGTCTCCTCGCCGCCGGTCAGCGTCACTGTCACCAGGTAGACGCCGGGGTCGATGTCCTTGGGCACGCGCACGGTGAACCAGAAGGCGTTCGTCTCGTATGGCCCGGCGACGATGCTCGATTCCGGGAAGAGCGGGTCCGGCGCCCAGCCGGGCAGAAACTCGAAGCCCTCGATCTCATCCACCGGCACGCCGGTGTTCAGGTGCGGCATCGGCACGTAGCCCACGCGGCGCACCTGCACCGGCAGCACGGACTCCGCGGCGGCGGCCACCGTCACCTGCGCCTCGGTGCAAACGGCCGCCTGAAAGGACAGGCGCCCGCCGCGCGGCACGTCCAGCGCCAGCGTGGACGGCCCGTCGACGGCGGAACGCGGGTAAAAACGCCGCAGGGACGTGGCGAGACAGGTTTGCATGATGACTCCTTACTTTGTAAACGGATTGTCAGGTCGGCCCCCCTCCCCGGCCCTCCCCCCGTGCCCTATGTGCACAGGGGGAGGGAGATGTTATAGGATGGCGCCGAATTGCTTACACGCCCCCTCACCCCCAGCCCCTCTCCCCGAGGAGAGGGGGGTGGATTGGAGACATACGCGCTAAGTCTATGCCTACATGGCCGGGAAAGGGAGCCGAGTATCGTTCAGGTTATACCAAATAGCCTCCGCAGTGACGCCAACTCGGCCGCCGCCAGCGCGACGGGCGGCAGATCAGTCGTCTCGGGGAGGAATTCCAGCATCGCCCAGCCGTTGAAGCCGGTTTCGGCGAGGAGGGGCGGCCAGTCGGCGTAGCGCACGATGCCCTCGGCCAGCGGCACGCGCTTCAGGTCCTCCGCGCGGTAGTTCTGCACGTGCATGTGCGCGCTCACCGGCAGGTGCATCCGCAAATCGGCGGTCAGGTCGGCGTAGCCGGCGGGGTCCAGCGGGTACGGCACCTGGTAGTTCAGCCGCACCGCGGGATGGTTCGCGCGGTCGATGAGGCGGCGGGCGGCGGCGCCGTAGTCGGTCAGCGTGTTATTATGGCGCTCCACTACCAGGGTGATGCCGCGGTCGGCGGCTGTTGGCCCCCACGCCGCCAGCGCCGTTGCCACCGCATCCCAGTCGGCGTCGGTCGCCTCCGCGCTGCCCGTTGTGCCGGCCCACACGCGGATGCACGGCGCTCCCAGCCCGGCGGCGATGGCGATGACGCGCGCGAAGCGCGCCGGCGTCCACTCCGCCGTCCCGGCGCGGGCGTATGATCCATAACAGGTGATTACCAGCCCCAGCGCGTCAGCCCGCGCCCGCACTCGCGCTACATCGGCGTCGTCCGCGTCCTCCGGCAGGTGCCCCCGCCCCCACAGCTCGATGCCCCGCGCCCCCGCCGCCGCGCACCACTCCAGCGCGGTGTCGACGGGTTGGTCGTTGAAACATATGGTGGCGATGCCGGTGTGGAGCATGGGAAAACCCTCTGGGACAATAATTCTATCGCTGTCACCCGATACCTTTACCCTTGTAAAAACACCCGCGCCGGCGCGCCGTCGGCGCCGACGAGTTTCAGCGGGGCGCAGAGGAGGGTGTAGTCGCCGGGGGGCACGTCGGCGAGGCAGAGGCCTTCGACGATGACGATGTTCGCGGCGAGGAGCGTCAGGTGCACCGATCCGTCGCCGCCATAGGGCTCCACAGAGAGGAAATCGACACCGACGAGGGCGATGCCGCGGTCGCGCAGGTACGCGGCGGCGTCCGGTGTCAGCGCGGTGTAGTCGGTGTGGAAGGCGCCCGGGTCCTCGCACCAGCGGGCGGAGTTGCGCGTGCGGAGCAGCAGGCGCGTCACCCCGGCGAGATCGCACGCCGCCAGCAGATCGGCGGTAATAGCCGGGGCATCGGGGACATGCAGCACGCGGCAGGGGCCGACGAGCACGGCAGGGTCGATGGCGTCCACCGTGCCCGGCCCGGCGGAGAAGTGCGCGGGCGCGTCCACGTGGGTGCCGGCGTGGCTGCCCAGGCACCATTGCGAGATGCGCACGATGTCATAGACGCGATGCTCCACCGTCACCGGCGGATCGCCCGGCCACGTCGCGAGTTCCGGTGACAACGGCAACGTAATATCGTAGAGCATGCCGCGAGTGTAGCGGATGAACGACGGGATGTAAAGGCGCGCCGGCCTGCTGCGCCACCAGCTTCACCTGGCGGGACAGTATGGCGGCGCGCCGTTACGCATCCACTCGCCTCACTCCTGAATCAGCGTCAACTGCCCGCGGATTTCGCCGTCGGGATTGTTGGCGGTGTGGATATTCACATAAGCCTGGCCCGTTTCGATGGCCTGGATGGCTTCGGCGAGTGTGGTGATGTTGAAAGCCGGCGCCGCCTGCAAGTCATCGGCGTCCAGCGTCACCGTATAGGGGCTGGCGAAGAAGCCATGCACGCCGCTGTCGAAGAGCGTGAAGATCACCGGCCCGTTTACGCCCGGCGCTCCGGCGTGAATGTGCGCCGCAGCCACCGGGCTGGTGAATCCCTGCGCGGTGAGCGTTACCGTGATTATCTGACGGTCTTCGCTGACGATCGCCTGGGCGGCGCCGGTGGCCGGGGTGGTTACCGGCGGCACTTCCTGTGCACCGCTCAACTGCGCCTCCGTGGCCGAACCCTGCAGGCTGGTGTCGTTGCACCCCGCGAGCGCGCCCAGCAACAGCGCGAGCACGCCCAGCATGATGGAGAATCCTTTCCGCATGCCTGTCCCTCCTTGTGTCCTCATCCGGTGTCCGCGGCGAGTCGCGGATTTCTGTCACCCTACCATAATTGCGCACGCCTGAACGTTCATCCAGCGACCCCTTTGCGCCGGAACTGTGACAAGGCCCGTGGGCAGACACCCGCGCCGAAATCGGCTATACTAGTCCGGTTTTCGACTCGTACATGACCACAGTGAATATGTCATCTGTTGCGCGCTCCCGCGCGCACCCTCACCCCTGGCCCCTCTCCCAATGCTGGGAGAGGGGAATGACAGATTCATTGCGGCGCGATACCAAACCGGGTTTTCTATGGCAGCCGTCTATCTTCAGTTACAGAATGTGTGCAAAGCCTTCGGCGAGGACGAGATCCTCGTCGATGTCTCGCTGCAGGTGCGCGAAGGCCAGTGCTTCGGGCTCATCGGGCCGAACGGCGCGGGGAAGTCGACGCTGCTGCGCATCGTCACCGGCGAGGAGCACGCGGACACCGGCGAGGTGGTGGTGCCGCGCGGGGTGAAGGTGGGTTACCTGGCCCAGGACACCGCGGTGGAAGACGGCGGCACCGTGCTGGCGACACTGCTGGGCTCGCGCGACGATATCGCCGCCATCAGCGAGCGTATGCACGCGCTGGAGGCGCGGCTGGCCGCCCCCGGCGCCCACGACGACGCGGCCGCGCATGACCGCCTGCTACAGGAGCATGCCCACCTGGCCGATGACTTTCACCGGCTGGGCGGCGATACGCTGCAGGGCGACGCCGTGCGCCTGCTGCGCGGCGTGGGCCTGACGGCGGAGATGGACGGCGCGGAAGTGCGCACCCTCTCCGGCGGGCAAAAGCGCCGTCTGGCGCTGGCGATGCTGCTCTTCGCCGGTCCCGACCTGCTGCTGCTGGACGAACCGACGAACCACCTGGACCTGGCCGCCCTCACCTGGTTGGAAGAGTACCTGCGCGCCTCGCGCTGCGCGATTTTGCTCATCACCCACGACCGCTACCTGCTGGACCGGCTGGCCGACCACATCGCCGAGATCGAAGGCGCGCAACTGCGCCAATACGACGGCAACTACACCGCCTACCACGAAAAGAAGGCCGCCGAGGACGCGGTGATGCTGAAGCGCGCCGAGTCCATCGCCCGCGAAAAGGCGCGGCTGGCGGAGACGATTCAGAAGCTCTTCAGCTTCCGCCTCTTCACCCGCATGCGCAGCGTGCAGAAGCGGTTGTGGAAGCTGGATTCGATTCAGTTGCCCGGCGAGGCGGAAAAAACGAAGATGGCCTTCACCCCGGCGCGCAAGAGCAGCCGCGAGGTGCTCACCGCGCGCGACCTGCGGAAGCGCTTCCAGCCGGAGGCGCCGCTGGTGGAGCATGCCACCGTCACGCTGTGGCGCGGCGAGCGGACGGCGCTGCTCGGCCCCAACGGCTGTGGGAAAACGACGCTACTGCGCATCTTCACCGGCGAGCTGCCGCCGGACGCCGGCGCGGCGTGGTTCGGGCAGAACGTGCTGCCCTATTACTACGAGCAGGAGGGGCGCAACCTCGACCCGACGCGCACGGTGCTGCAGGAGACGTGGAGCGCCTGCCCGCATCTCGGCCAGACGGAGGTGCGCGGGGCGCTGGCGCGCTTCCTCATCTTCGGCGAGGACGTCGAGCGGCCCATCAGCACGCTCTCGGGCGGCGAGCGCAGCCGCGTGCAGCTCACGAAGATGTTTCTCTCCGGCGCCAACCTGCTGCTGCTGGACGAGCCGACGAACCACCTGGACATCGAAGGCAAAGAGGCGCTGGAAGAAGCGCTGGTGGAGTACCCCGGCACCGTGCTGATGGTCTCCCACGACCGCTACTTCATCGACCGCGTCGCCACCCGCGTGCTGGAGATGGACGGCGGGACGCTGCACGACTACATGGGCAACTACTCCGACTTCGTGGCAAAGAAGGCGCAGCGCGCCACCGCCATCACCGAACCGCCGCCCGCCCCCGCGCCCAAAGCCATGCCGAAAGCCACCCCCGCGCCGTCCAGCGGCAAGCGATCGCTGCAGTTCTGGCAACGCCGCCAGGCGGAGGTGGAGGCGCGCATCGCCACGCTGGAGACATCGAAAGAAGCGCTGGAAGCCGACCTGGCTGACCCCGCCATCTACGCCGACGGCCGCCGCGCCATGCAGCTCACCGCCGACCATCAGGCCGCCCTCACCGAACTGGAGCAGCAATACGCCGAGTGGGAGACAATTTCCGAAGCGGTGGTCGCGCTGGAAACCGAAGCGGAAAGCGCCCGGCAGGAGCGGCTGGGGAAGAAATAGGCCATGAAATGGGGACTGTAACGCATTTCTGCGATAAGATGACGCAATGACAGCGTTGGGACGTCAGGGGTTGGTATCGAGTCAGTCCCGGCGCTGATCCAAGAAATGCGTTACAGTCCCCATTTTCGAGCTTACAACTCGTCGTCGGAAAAGACGTGCTTCGGGTCGCTGGCGGTGGGGGCATCGTCTTCGGTCAGGTCTTCGTCGTCGAAGGCCATGTCCGGGGCAGGGGCGGCGCCGCCCGCGCCGGCGCGCTTCATGCGCTCCAGGTAGGTCATGCGCTCGCGGGGGGCCAGCTCGCGGCGCTTGCGGTCCGCCAGCAGGAAGAAGAGGCCGAGGCCGACCAGCAGCACGGTAGCCCACTGCACGCCCAGGCGCGGCACGTCGACGCTCACGTAATAATTATCGTTCAGCTTCTTCATGACCGCGCTATACACCGGTTCCGGCGCGGTGATCTGAAACTGCTTCAGGTCCTTCTTCGGCGGCATGAAGACCGGGAAATAGCCGGTGCAGACACGCTTGTGCACGTACCGATCGAGGACGGGGATGTCGGTGTTGATCGCCTCGAACCACGGTGGCACCAGCCCCATGACGGCGATGAGCCCCACGACAACCCACAGCACGATAACTTGCTTGTTATTCACGCGCGCTCCCTCTCGATGATGAATATCCGGTCAGCATCCCAATATGCGGGGGGCGAGTGCCTGGCGGCAGACCATGCTGAATGCAGTATAGCATATTTGCCCTTGAAAACAGAAGGGGCTGGGCCGTCTGCCGCGTCCGCCCGGCCGCAAACGGCCGGTCAACGGAACGGCGCCCCCTGGAAGGGGGCTTGGGCGGATCGTATGAAAGGGTTCCCCGGATTGATGCTCTTTGATTCATTGACGCCGCGTTGCTAATCGACGCCGCCTGTTGGCGCACGCAGCTACGCGGCGCGTGTCTCCTGATGCCTGCGACGATCGCGCGGACCCCTCCCCCGGCCCCTCCCCTAGCAGGAGAGGGGAGCTCGCTCATGTGAGCGACCGCAGCGGTGGGTGAAGCGGCAATCATTCGTCAAAGAGCATAAATCCGGGGCTGGAGAGACGGAGTCGGCTCGCGGGGACGCTCGCCTGCCCGATTTACTCGCGAAACTGGTCCAGCTTGATCTTCAGCCGGTTCACCCGGCGGCCCAGTTCGGGGTGGTCGGTCAGCGTCGGGTCGTGGGCGATGAGCGCGGTGGCGGCCTGGCGGGCCTGTTCCATGTAGACGCCGTCGCGCAGCAGGTTGGCGATCTGGAAGTCGAGCAGGCCGCTCTGCCGCGTGCCCAGGTATTCGCCCGGCCCGCGCATCTGCAGGTCGGCATCGGCGATGCGGAAGCCGTCCTGGCTCTCGATGATCGCCTTCAGCCGCCGCCGGGCGGGCAGCTCCTCGGCCGGCAGCGTCGGATCGAAGCGCGGGTGGGTGCAGAGGATGCAGGTGGACGGGAATTGCGACCGGCCCACTCGCCCGCGCAACTGGTGCAGTTGCGCCAGGCCGAAGCGCTCGGCGTTGTGGATGAGGATAACGGTGGCGTTGGGCACGTCCACCCCCACCTCGATGACGGTGGTGCAGGCGAGGACGTGGGTGGCGCCGGCGCGGAAGGCCGTCATCGCCGCGTCCTTCTCTTCCGGCTTCATGCGGCCGTGCAGCAGGCCCACCTGCAGGTCGGGGAAGACGCGCTTGCGCAGTTCTTCCGCCATCTCCACCGCCGCGTCCGCCTGCAGCATCTCCGACTGCTCCACCAGCGGGCACAGCACGTAGGCCTGCCGCCCCTGCGCCACCTGGGCGCGGATGAAGTCATACGCCTCGCGCACCTCGGTGTTGGACAGCCAGCGCGTCTCCACCGGCCGGCGGCCCGGCGGCAGCTCATCCAGCACCGACAGGTCCAGGTCGCCGTATAGCGTCAGCGCCAGCGAGCGCGGGATGGGCGTGGCGGTCATCACCAGCGTATTCGGCACGCGCCCCTTGCCGCGCAGCGTGGCACGCTGCAGTACGCCGAAGCGGTGCTGTTCGTCCACCACCACCAGCCCCAGCTTCTTGAATGTCACCCCCTCCTGGATGAGGGCGTGGGTGCCGACGGCGATGGGCGCCTCGCCGTCCGCCAGCGCCGCCAGCGCCGCGCGCCGGCCCGCCGGGGGCATGCTGCCGGTGAGCAGCGTGGGGCCGAAGCCCAGCGGTCGCAGCAGGTGGGCGAGCACCAGCGCCAATTGCTCGGCGAGGATTTCCGTGGGCGCCATGATCGCCGCCTGAAAGCCCGCACGGTGGGCGAAGGCCAGCGCCGCCGCCGCCACCAGTGTCTTCCCCGAGCCCACATCGCCCTGCAGCAGGCGGTTCATCGGCCGCGCGCCGCGCAGGTCGTCCTCGATCTCGCCCATCACTCGCAACTGCGCCAGCGTCGGCTCGAAGGGCGCCATACGCCCCGCCAGCTCGGTGAGGTGGTCCGCCGCGTGCAGCGCCGCGCCGTGCTGCTGGTGGCTCTGGAAGCGCCGCTGCGCCAGCACCAGTTGGAGCATGAGAAACTCTTCGAAGGCCAGGCGCTTGCGCGCCTGCTCGTGCTGCAGCGGGCTGGACGGCTGGTGCAGCTCGCGCAGCGCGGCGAGGATAGGCAGCAGGCCATATTGCGCGCGCATGTCCGGCGGCAGCGGGTCGGGCAGCGCGTCGTCGTCGCTCCCCAGCGCGGCGAAAACGCGCAGCACCGCGCGGTGCACCTGGTTCTGGTAGACGCCGTTCGTCAGCGGGTACAGCGGCACCTGTGTGCCCGGCTGCAGCGCCGCGTCCTCGGCGGGGGACAGCTGGTAGATGTCCTCCATGCGGATTTCGACGATCTTCCCGGTGCGCTCCACCTTACCGAAGACGAAAACGCGCGTGCCCACGGGGAAATTCAGCTTCGCCGGCGTCCACGCGGGGGCGGCGCGGCCGCGGCGGGCGCGCTCCGCTTCCATGGTGATGGAGGTCACCCACGCCTCGCCGGTGCCGTCCTGCACGGTGAGCGTGTATTTATACAACGGGTGCGGGGCCTGGCGCGACTGCAACCGGTCGTGCTCGCGGTCGGCCACGGTGGCCACCACCGCGGCGCGGGCGCCGTCGGGCAGGTCGCGAATCGACTGTAAATCAGCCCAGTCGCGCGGGATGTGGTAGAGCAAGTCGCGCACGGTATACAGGCGCAGTTTCGCCAGCAGCATCGGCCAGCGCGCGCGGGGCGCCAGCCCGCTGATGGGCAGCTCCAGCAGTTCCTGGCCGGTGGGCAGCGGCAGGGCGGCGCGCTCTTTGCGCGGGGCGGCAGCGGCGTCCGGCGCCGCCGCCTTCTTTCGCTTCAGCTTCGGCAACCCCGCCGGCGCGGTGCCCGCGCCCGTCTCGCGGCGGCGCAGCAGGTCGATGGCGGCCATCGCCCGCCGGCGGCGCTCAGCCACCGTCATGTCGCGGTAGTCGCGCAGCCCACGCGCCAGCGACAGCGCCAGCCGGTGGTCTTCCTCGTTGTCCGCCGCGCCGCGCTCGGCCCATCGCCGGGCAAACTCGCCGATGCTCAGCGTGGTGATCGCCGTATCCGGGCAGCCGCGCTCCAACTCCAGCTCCAGCGGCTTGCGGAGCTGCTGCCAGTATTGCCCGTCTCCCGGCTTCCGTCCATCACCCATGCCATGAGTCTAGCACACCTGTTTGATGGTGACAAGATAGGGAGGCGAGTCCTGAATCACGGAGCCGAATATAGCCGAGCGAGCGAGCGTCCTCGCGGGTCGACTCCGGGTGGATAATTGGCATGTCGTGCTCGACTATGAAGTGATTACGACGGATTAGACTTCCATCCGGAGTCGGCTCGCGAGGACGCTCGCCCGCCCATTCACTTACGCCGCCTCTCCCATCTCACCCGGCTCGGAGCGGGTGAGGAAATCCGCTGCCCGAGTGAGGAAGATGCCGGCTTGCTCGTCGTGGGGGAGCATGCCGCATTCGTCGAGGATCTCCAGGCGGGTGTCGGGCTGGCGATAGAGGAGATCGACGGCGTCGGTGACCGGCGTGTAATAGGCGTCGCGGCCCCACACCAGCAGCGCCGGTTTTTGCAGCAGCGAGAAGGCCATGCGCATGGGCAGGTCTAGCCGGCCGGTGATATACGCCGCGGCGGCGTGGCGCGCGCCGGGCTGGTGGGCCCGGGTATAGAGCGCCTGTACCATCTCGGGCGTCACCAGCAGCGGGTCGTAGTAGATGTGCTCGACCAGCTCACGCGCGAGGGCGGCGCGCGACACCATGACGTTGTATGCCGACTCGCCGAAGACCGGCAGGCGCAGCAGCAACTGCCCGGCGGCGGCGGCATACCGCGGCAGATTCATCGTGCAGCCGGTGGGGTTCACCAGCACCAACCGCTCCAGCGCCTCCGGCCGGCGCACGGCGGTATTCACCAGGTACGCGGCCGCCAGCCCACTACCGATAGCCGACGCCGGCACGGCGATGACGTCCTGCAGGAAGTCGTTGAGCAGGTCGGCGAAGAGCGGCCCGGTGTAGCGGATATTCGGCTTCTCGGAGAGGCCGAACCCGAGCAGGTCGGGCGCGAAGACGGTGAAGCGGTTCGCCAGTTCCAGAAAGACCGCGCGCCACTCCCCCGCCGAGCCCCCCGCATGCGGTTGATGCACCAGCAGCAGCGGCGGGCCGATGCCGGCGCGGTAATAGGCGACCCGTCCGTACACCCAGTCGTAATAGGCGACGTCACCGGGCAGCGACGGCTGCATCGCGCCCGCCCGCGTGGCGATGAACGCATTCATCGCCGCCGGCAGCGCCACCGCCGCCCCCATCCACAACATGCCGCGCATTGTTCGGTTCATCATCTGCCTCCAGTGTGCCTGATCTCCCCCTCTCCCCTGCCCCTCTCCCCAAGGAGAGGGGGGAGCCGGAGTAACTAATCGTTGCGCGCTCCCGCGCGCGCCCTCACCCCCGCCCCCTCTCCCAATCCTGGGAGAGGGGAGTCGAATTGTGCTTACTGATCCGCACATTGGTACCTTAATCTGGGCCGCGCTCATTGATTATTCTTCAGAGTTGATACAAGCGCACTTCCCGTACCATATCGTGTTAAGCCATCAATGAGCGCGGCTGTAATTACGCCGCTTTCCCCTTCCCCCGCAGGGTTCTGCCGACGCGTTCGCCGAGGGACATGCGTTTCGGCGGGGTGACGAGTTCGGCGACCAGCGGGTCCAGCATCATGCGGTCGATGAGGGTGGCGTCCAGCGCGCGGGCGCTGTTGAAAGCGACGGCCGCGGCGACGTGCTTGCGCTGGGCGCTGAGGGCCAGACCGCGGACGAAGAATCCTTCCGCCGCTTCCGGCGCCAACGTCAGGATGCGTTCCGCCGCCTCCAGCGCCTCGCGGTAGCGCCGGCGATGTACCTGGAAATACCCGAGCCAGAAATAGGTATCCAGGTGATCGCCGCTCAGGGTAAGCGCCTCTTTCAGCAGGTGTACCGCCGGCGCCGGCTGGCCCATACTGCCGAACACCAACGCCTTCTGGCGCAGCACTTCCGGCTCGCCGGGCATCAGTATTGCCGCGTGGTCCAGGTCCTGCAGCGCTTCATCGGACAGGCCGATGTCGCGCAGCACCAGCGCGCGGCCCAGCCGCAGCCGGCCATCGTCCGGCAGCCGGTTCACCCCGCTGTCCGCCACCGACAGCGCTTCCGGGTAGCGGTTCAGCAGGCACAGCGCCTTCACGTTCAGCAGGTAGGTGTAGGGTTTGCCCGCGTCCGCCCGCAGCAGATCCTGCGCCAGCTCCAGCGCCTCGTCGTGCTGGCCGGCGTCGATGAGCGCCTCCGCCAGCAGGCCGTTCAGCAGCGGCGCCCCCTTGCCGTGGCGCGCGACGGCGACGCGAAACCACTCCAACCGCACCGGCAGCGTCGCCTGCGCCGTCAGCGCCAGGTGAATGCGCAGTAGCAACTCTTCATTCGCCGGCGCGCAGTCCAGCGCGGTGGTGAAGCTCTGCAGCGCCTCCGCCTGCCGGCCACTCAGCAACTCGGCGAAGCCCAGGTTGAAATGCGGGCGGGCGTTGTCGGGCTGCAAGCGCGCCGCCGTGCGCGCCGCCGCCGCCGCGTCCTCCAGCCGGTCCAGCTCCAGCAGGCACAGGTATTGCTCCTCGTAGGCCTCCACCGCCTGGGGCGCGAGCTGCGCGTATGCCTGGAAATCGGCCAGCGCCGCGTGATAGTCGCCCATGCGGAAGTAGATGATGCCGCGGCGATAATAGCCGTAGGGCTCATCGGCGCTGTCCTCCAGGTAGCGATGCATCGCCTGCAGCGCCAGGGGGAACTTGGCTTGCTCGGTGGCCATGCGCGCCTGCAGCAGCGCGGTGCTCGGCGAATCCGGGTCCATCGCTTCCAACAGGTGCAGCGTGGTCTCCGCTTCATCCACCCGGCCCAGGTCGGCCAGCAGGTCCACCTTCAGCCGCAGCGCAGCCAGGAAGAGGGGCTGCAGTTGCAGGCAGCGATCACAGGAGAACAGCGCGGCGTCGCCGTGCTCCAGCGCCACGTGCGCCAGCGCCTCCGCCAGGTGCGCCTCCGGGTCGTCCGGCTTAATCGACACCGCCGCCTGCGCGTCGGCCAGCGCCGCGCGGTAGCGGCCCAACTGCCGGTAATACTGCGAGCGCCGCGCGAGCGCCAGGTGATCCTGCGGGATCTGCTCCAGGTAAGCGGTCAGCGACTCGAGCGCGTCGGCGTATTCGGCCTTGCCTTCCCGCACCAGCGCGCGGTTCAGCAGCACGCCGGGCGTGCGCGGGTCCAGCGCCTCCGCCTTCGCCAGCGCCGCCTCCGCGTCCTCGTGCTTGCCCAGCATCAGCAGTGCCTGGGCGCGGCGAGCTATCGCCTCCGCGTTGTCCGGCTCCAGCGTCAAGAAGGCGTCCAGATCGCGCAGCGTGCGCGCGGGCTCGCCGGCCATCCAGTGTACCACCGCCATGCGCAGCAGCACCTCGCCGTTCCACGGCTCGCGCTCGGCCCACTCTTGCAGCCAGCTCATCGCCTGTTCATATTGCCCGGCTTTCATCAGCTCATCCAGGCGTTTATCGGGATCCGATCCGTATGATGAATCGCTCATGCTCACCCCTCTTGGCCGTCCGCCGCGATCAGCGGCTCGCTGTAGGAAGTTCATTGCCACCTTCTTTGGTGGTTAGACCTCGCGAATGGTCAGAGTTGTATACGACAGTGTCTACATGCGACGCGGGCGGAGTTCTTGCGAACTCCGCCCGCATTCCTGCCCCCCGGTGTGTGCTCAATAGTCTTCGTTGGAGGCGTTGTGGATGATGCACTGCTCTTTGCTGCAGGTAAAGCCGCACACCGGACACGGCTCCTCTTCCTGCTCCGGCTGCAACGTGAAATCATTGCCGCAGTTCGAGCAATGATACATCGTGTCGGTCGAGCCTTCGCCCATCGGATCCGGATTCGCCATGACCACCCCTCCTTCCGCGCGCCGCGGCGTCATGCCGCGATGAATTATGTTTAATATACCCCCGGGTGCCGGCGACCCGCGGCGGGTGTGTGGAAAATGCACGACAGCGCGCCGCAATGTCGATTGGCGCAATCTGTGGTATCGTTAGGCACTTCACCGGGGAAACGAGGGGATCATGCCGTCATTGCCGTTGTTGTTGCTGGAAGCCGAAGGGTTTGCCGATCTCGGCGGGTGGGTCATCGACCAGCAGTTCATGGACGTGATGGGGTCGCCGTTTCTGCTGGCGCACGGGCTGGGCGTGCCGGTGGCGGACGCCGTCACCACCCTGCACGTGCCCGCCGCCGGCGTCTACCGCGCCTGGGCACGCACCCGCGACTGGGTTGCCCCGTGGGGGCGACCGGGTACGCCGGGACGGTTTCAGGCATGGGTAAACGGCGCGCCACTGGCTGTGGATTTCGGCACTGAAGGCGCGGCGTGGCACTGGCAGGATGGCGGCGTGGTGGAGTTGCCCGCCGGCCCGGTGACCGTGGCGCTGCGCGACCTGACCGGGTTCGACGGCCGCTGCGACGCCGTGCTCTTCGCCGATCCCGATTTCACCCCGCCCGAGGAACCTGAGGCGCTGGCCGCGTTTCGCCGGAAGGCGCTGAACTTGCCCGACATGCCGGAGGACGGCGGCGCCTTCGACCTCGCGGTGGTGGGCGGCGGCATCGCCGGCATGTGCGCGGCGGTGGCGGCGGCGCGAATGGGGCTGTCCGTCGCGCTCATCCACGACCGGCCGGTGCTGGGCGGCAACAACAGCTACGAAGTGGGCGTGAATCTGGCAGGGAAGACGAATCTGGAGCCTTTTCCGCGGCTGGGTGACCTGGTGCGCGCCCTGGATGCGCCGATCCGCTTGCTGCCGGGTGCAGACACGCTGGTACCGGACGCGTCGGAAGACCCCCGCACGGCGCAGGTGGTACGCGAGCCAGGCGTGACACTGCTGGCGAACCATTACGTGATAGCGGTGGAGACGAACGGCGCGCGCATCGACGCCGTGGTGGCGCAGGACATCCGCACCGCGCTGCAGGTGCGGGTGGCGGCCCGGCTGGTGGCCGACTGCACCGGCGACGGTGACGTGGGCGCGCTGGCGAGCGCCGACGGCGACATGACGCTGACCGGGCACATGGGGCCGACGAACGTGTGGCGCGCCATCGACACTGGCGCGCCGGCGCCCTTTCCGCGCTGCCCGTGGACGCTGGATCTCACCGACAAGCCCTTCCCCGGACGCGGGGAGTGGAGCGCGCAGTGGGCGCGGCCCGGCCTCAATGCGCTGGGGCAGTGGTTCTGGGAGAGCGGCTTCGATTTTCACCCCATCGACGACGCCGAGCGTACCCGCGACCGCAACCTACTTGCCATGTATAGCGCCTGGGACGCGCTGAAGAACGCCGACGGCCTTTACCCCACTCACCGGCTCGGTTGGGCAGCCTATGTGGCGGGCCAGCGCGAATCGCGCCGCCTCTTCGGCGACGTGGTCGTGACCCGCGGCGATCTCTACCAGCAGACCGCCTTCCCCGACGCCTGCGTGCCCTGCACCTGGCACATGGACCTGCACGTGCCCCACAGTGACTACCAGCGAGGCTTTGAAGGCGACGAGTTCATTTCCTGGTGCGTGCAGGGGCCCTTCCCCGCGCCCTTCTGGCTGCCGTACCGCGCGCTCTACAGCCGCAACATCGCCAACCTGTTCATGGCCGGCCGCGACATCAGCGTCACCCACGAAGCCCTCGGCGCCGTGCGGGTGATGGGCACCACCGGCATGATGGGCGAAGTCGTCGGCCTCGCCGCCGCGCTCTGCCGGCGTTACGACGCGAATCCGCGCGATATCTACGCGGAGCATCTGGAGGAACTGCTGGAGTTGGTTCGCACCGGCGTGCCCCCGCACCCATAACGTAGCGCGTGCCCGCCGTGGCACGCCAAGGCCGCCGACGCTGCTACCCGTGATAGAGGAACCACGCCGTGATCGATCACGGGGTGGTTCCTCGCGTGAGTTTCGTCTTCCCCCAAGCCACATCCACGGAAGTCATTTTATGCTGTGGGAAAGGGCTGGAGTACTGAAAACGAGGGGAAACACATTAAACAGAGTGGCAGATACTGCCTATGCTTCATCGTCATATGGACCGTAGAAGTCGAAAGTCAGGTAGGCTCGTAAAGCTGATATTCGTCGCATAGTCTCGGGAGATATAACTGGTCCTCCGTGGCCTGATGCTGACACCCATTTACAGAATATCTCAGTTTCCAGACCAAACCCTTCCATCACCATGAGTAGAGATTGCATACGAGGTTCTAGATTATCGAGCAGGTACAGGATATGGCGTTCAACACTTGTTGAGACGACCTTATTCCTGCTCTCGATATACCATACACCGATACCACGTTGGAGAATGCCGGCCTTTGAATGAAACTCCTCACCCTTGTAGCACGCAAAGTCAGGCGTAAGCCCAAGTGCGTCAGAAATGGCACTCGGTTCCAGACGAACACCGACGCAACGAGAGGTGGCGTATGTCTCTTCACAGTTTGGGTTCTCGTCGAGAGCATTGTTATCCATTACCTTCACCAGAATACAGGCTCTTCAAATTCACAGACAGATCGGCGCCAATAGTGGCAGCATACTTGAATATTCTACACAGCCCTGAGACTGCTGTCACCATGAAGCAGGTCAGCCACTAACAACTGGTATTTAAATGTAATCGTTGGGCCGGCAAGCCTCGCAAACGAGCACGAAACACCCGTCCGTCGAGATCAATCCTCATCTGTCACTTATGATACGGTTCCTCTATCACGGAGTAGACATGCGTCAACCTGGCGTGCCACGGCGGGCACGCGCTACGGAAATGATGGGGCGATGACAGGGTGCGTCATCGTGCGGATTGAAAATCCGCGCTCCAAATTCACCCCATCCGCACGTATACATTCCCCGGCCGGCGTTGCACCAGGCCTTTCAGTTCCAACATCAGCAGGGCGGCGCTCACCTGGGCGGGGGGCAGGCCGGCCCGGTCGACGAGGTCGTCGACGTGGATGGCGGCGGTGGAGAGGTGGTCGAGGAGGCGCGCTTCCTCGGGACTCACGGCCGGGGCGGGCGCGACCGGCGGAGGGGCCGGCTGCGGCGCGGTTTTCTTGGGTTTCGGTGGCTCCGGCGCGGGCGCGGGGGCTTCATCGGTCATCTGGAACGCGTCCCAACTCGGGCCGGACAGCGCGGTGCCGGAGCGGCCGGGCGCGGGCAACTGCAGCTCTTCGAGGATGTCGTCCACCGATTCCACCAGCCGCGCGCCGTCGCGCAGCAGTTTGTGCGTGCCGCGGCTTTGCTCGGAATTCACGCTGCCGGGCACAGCGAAAACGTCGCGCCCCTGCTCCATGGCATGCTCGGCGGTGATCAGCGCGCCGCTGTTCTCCGGCGCCTCCACCACTACCACGCCCAGCGCCAGCCCACTAATGATGCGGTTGCGCTGCGGAAAGCTGCCGCGGGTGGGCGAGGCGCCCGGCGGGAATTCGCTGACCACCGCGCCAGCGGCGGCGATGCGCGCGTAGAGATCGGTGTGTTCGGGCGGGTAGACGATGTCGATACCGCAGCCCAGCACCGCGATGGTACGGCCCCCGGCGCGCAGGCAGCCTTCGTGGGCGGCGGCGTCCGCGCCCAGCGCCATGCCGCTGACCACCGTCACCCCCCGCTCCGCCAGGCCCGCGCCTAGCTCCGCTGAGACATGCCGGCCGTAGGGCGAGGCCCGCCGCGAGCCAACCACCGCCACCGCGCGGGCATCATCCGGCAGCAGCGCGCCTTTCACAAAGAGCACCGTCGGCGGATCGGGGATGGTACGCAGCCGCGCCGGGTAGGCCGCCTCAGTTAGGCCGATGACGGCGATGCCCAGCCGCTCCAGCCGCGCCAACTCGCCGGCGTGGTCGCGGTTCGCCGCCGCCAGCAGCCGCTGGCACGCCGCCGCCGTCAACCGCGCCTCCACCGTCCACGCCCGCGGCGTGGCGGCAAACACCGCCGCCGGATCGCCAAAGTGCTCCAGCAGCCGCATCCCCGCCCGCGCCCCCACCTGCGCGCACCCCAGCGCATACCAGGCTTCCCGTACGTCCATGCCTGACAAATTCGACGCAAGCGCCTGTTTTCCTGCTGACATTCTCCGGAAGAAAAGATCGTCACGGTCTGGAACAGGGCAGGAGCCTCAATACCGTTCAAATACGGGCTCTCGACTGCCACGCGCAACCTCTCCCCCAACCCCCTCCCCTACATGGGGAGGGGAGAGTGATGAGGAAATACGGCGGCAGAGAGAGGCGGGTTCGCCACACGCAGCAGGCTTATTTGAATGGTATTGGGCGGGAGCCCGGCCATATATAGCCAAAGTATACACAGGATCGAGCCGGGCTCCCGCCCTGTTCCAGACTGTGACCATTCATATTGCAGTTCAGTCTGCACTAACAGGACTCTTCTCTCAGAAGGCGAAGATTGCTACCATGGATGACGCCACCCGCTACTCCCGCGCCATCGCCGCCTTTGTCGCCGCGCAGGCGGGCTTTTTCCTGCTGCTGGCGGCCTGCGTGGCGCTGCAGCCGGCGGGGCTGTGGGCTAACCACGGCTTCTGCTACTACGGCGAGCAGGCGCGCACGGTGTGGGTGTATCGCCTCACCTATCTCGTCACCGGCATCGGGCTGTTCCTCGCGGCGCGCTGGCTGCCGGCGCAGCCGCCGCACCGGGTGGTGAAAATCGCTTTCACGCTGATGATCCCGCTGCTACTCGGCCTGGTGATCACCACCTCCTCCGCGAGCGCGCTCATCAGCATCACACACGTGCGCATCGGCACATCGCTCTTCGTGCTGGAGCTGCTGCTGGCCTGCTGGCTGGCGGTCTTCGTGCGCAAGGATTGGCAAAATACCCTCCTCCTCGCCGCCTGCTTCGCCGGCTGCATCCTCTCCCTCCTCTGCCTCTACGTCATCCTCCCCTACTTCATTCAGGCGCAAGCCATTGTGCAACTGGCGTTCGGTCTGCTGGTGTGGCACTCGCTGGCGGTGCTGCGGCCGGTTACATCGGCATAATTGATAGCCTGGAGGGCGAAACTCCCAATGCCATTCAAATAAGGTCTCTCGACCACCCAGTATAACCTCTCCCCCAGCCCCCTCCCCTACATGGCTCATCGTGACCCACAAAGTGCGGT
>CAZPYA010000079.1:0-26353 GCA_964590255.1 uncultured bacterium | reverse complement strand
TCCTCAGGGGGCACGAAAAAAACTGTCATCCCCCGCTAATCTGCAATCACCTCTTCAATGTGTGAAGATTTCAAGTAACCGAGCAATTGGGCCACATGCTCACTGGCCACCGCGCGACAGGCTTTCAGCTCGATGATCAAGCGGCCATCGACAAACAGATCCGCGAAATAATCGCCAAGCACCGTGCCGTCTTCATCATACACCTTCAGGGGGTACTGCTGCTCGATGGCGAGACCAGCCTTACGCAATCGATGCGCCAGCGCGTTTTCATACACCTTCTCCAGGTGCCCATGCCCATGATATAAATGGATGGCATACGCCGTCTCGCGCACCAGATCGCACAGTTCCTTCATCGATCGCTTCATCCATCAACCTCCCTGGTTTTCCGATACCGCGATCATCTTCCACGGCAAACTTTCATTTCCCTTCTAGATCAACAGGCCATCATGCAGAATCTACCCTGTCATCGCCAGTTCCCCCACTCAACAACAAAACGGAGTAATATTGCACCCCGGCCCTTTTTGTGTTCTTTGCGTTCTTTTGCGGCTACCCCGTCCCCCACCGCTCACGCCAGCGCACCGTCCTCCCCGCACTCAACGACAACACGGAATAATATTGCACCCCGGCCCTTTTTGTGTTCTTTGCGTTCTTTTGCGGCTAACTCGTTCCCATAGCTACCGCCCGCGCCGCCGCTTCGCCGAGTTCGATCATATTGCGTTGCAATCGTGCGGCGGAGGCGGTGAGGGAGCTGAAGGACGCGCCGCGGCTGGCCACCAGCAAGTTGTCGTATTCCTGTGGCTGCAGGCAGCGGAAGGGGATGCCCATTGGGCCATTCTCTGCTTCGATGCAGCCGCCGTCGGGGCTGTGGCGATCCAGCGCGTGGTCGGTGAAGGCGATGCAGTCGGGGTGGTGGGCGCCGTAGTTGCCCCGGCGGAAATCCGTCTCGGTGAGCACGTAGCGGCCCACCAGCCGCGGGCCTTCGCGATAGCCGGTGCGCGGCGCCAGCGCGGTGATGCCGTAGCCAGTCAGCCCGTATGCGGCCTGCACCCGCGGCCAGCGGCGGGCGATGTTGCCCAGCAGGCGCTCGCGCGTCGCCTCCGCGCCCAGCATGTGCGCCTCCTCGCCGGGAAGCTGGAAGACCATGTTTACGTAGTAGTCGCCGTTCGGTAGTTGCCCGATGTGCGCCCAGTCGCTGTCGTGTCCGTAGCCTTCCGCCGGCAGCGCCACGCGGTCCGGCCCTGGCGCGATGGTGAAGCAGAGCGTGGGGCCGTTGAGCTTGAATTCCGGGGTCTCGGGGGCAGAGGGCTCGTCATGCGCGGCGCGCGCCTCGCGGTCGATGGCCCACGCGCACCCCGCCCGCCGCGCCACGGCGATGTCGGCGGTGGCGTCGACCACCGCGCCTGCCTCTACCCATGCCCGCCCGCGCGGACCGAACAGCTCCACCGCGGTTACCCGGTGGCCGGCGCTCCGCACATCCAGGCAAACCGTCCCATCCCACAGCGTTACCCCCACCTCCGCCGCCAGTTCGCGTAGCAGGCTGTCCATGGCATGCGGGGAGTAGACGACGCCGGGACTGATGAGGCCGTTCGCACGATCCTGCCAGCGGGTGAGCGTCTGCTCGTAGCATATCACCTCAGCCTGGCGGTAGATCGGCCGCCCGGTCGGCGTGTCGGTGCACGCGGCGTTGTAGCAGGCTCCGCCGGTGGCAATCAGCCGCTCGGCGATCTCTCGCGCCAGCGCGCTGCGCGTATACGCCGGCTGCCAGACGTTCACGAAGGCGTTCACCCCCGTCCCGCCCAGCCGCGCCTCCGCCTCCACCCACAACACGCGCAGTCCCGCCCGGCCGGCGGTAATCGCCGCCCCCGTCCCCCCGGACCCGCCGCCGATGACGATAAGATCGAACATAAGATCTCCAGGTCTGTTCTCCGATTTAAGGCATGCCAGAGGTATGGACTACCAGACAATATACTGAACCTTCGTTTTTCGCGTCTCAATAATATGGTATATTGTATCAATGCGTAGAAAAGAACACCACTGACTGAAAGGAAATGGTATGCAGAACCATGTTGTCACGACCGTAACGATGATTTGTCTCTGTATCCTGCTCACCACGACCTGCTTACATGGTGACACCACCGCGACCACTGGTGACAGTATGACAACGGTGACTGGTATAGACAATATCGGTGCATTGACTTCTGAGCAGCAGCAGACGTGTATCGCGCAATCGCGTGAGAACTACTATGCTTTAGAGAAACGATTAGTTCGTCAATTGACACCAGAGGTTTCTGATGAAGTTAAGTCCACCATCATTACGATTATGGGTGATTATCACATGGAAAAAACCATCGGAATCATTTCAAAGTATATCACCCTTTCTGATCTGACCCCTAAAAGTTTTCAACGTGGCCGACAGACCACCCATTATCCTGCAGTATCTGCATTGATTAAAATCGGGACACGGGCAACGCCGACGATGTTGAAATTGATAAAAGAAAGCGATGATAAAGCAGTCCGATCGTGTTCAACTTTCGTCATACAGGGAATATATGGGCCTAAAATCGGAAAATATATTTTAGCAGAAAAGTTGGAAAGCACCAATGACGAAACAACACGCAACCGATTCGAAGAAGCCATCGCACGGCTTGACGAATCTCTTGAACGAATGAAATCGCAAGAACACATGCTTCAGTAGTGAACCCACAACAGGACATACGATGCGCTGTTCTTTGTCGATATTCTCGTCGAACATAGCCAAGTAACTGCCCCCGTATCACGCCCGTCCATGGGCTGTCCCTCGAATATACATTTCCAGTCTGCGGGGGACAGCCCCTGAATGAGCGCTATCAATCATTCGCTTCGCAGAAGGCACATCGCTTGCTGCTCATACGCAACAGGCGCTATGCGCGGGGACAGTCCCCGATCACTTACTCCCCAAACCCCGCGATAATTCCGTCCATCGCTGCCAGGTCGTCCGGCGAGATCTCCACGTTGCCGCCGGGGGCCAGGTTTTCCGCCTGGGCGGCGTTGCGCACGCCGACGAGGGCGCAGGTGACGCCCGGCCGGCTGATGGTCCAGGCGATGGTGAGTTGCGTCTGGTCGAGGCCGTATTTCGCGCGGAACGGGGCAAACTGCTCCAGCTTCGCGTTCATGGCGGCGATATTCTCCGGGGCAAAGCGCGGGTTGCGCCGCCGCTGGTCGCCTTCGCCGAACTGCCGGTTCGGGTCAATGGTGCCGGTGAGCAGCCCCAGCGCCAGCGAAGAGTAGGAGAGGATGCTGATGTTGTGTTCGCGGCAGAACGGCAGCGCCTCTGCCTCCAGCCCGCGGTCCAGCATGTTGTACAGCGGCTGGTTACTGTCCAGTGGGCCCACCGCCAGGTATTCCTGCATCTGCGCCGGGGTGGCGTTGCTCACGCCGATGGCGCGGATTTTCCCCTGCTGCTTCAGTTCGATCAGCGCGCCCATGGTATCGGCGATGGGGGTGGTGTTCTCCTGCCAGTGCGTCTGGTACAGGTCGATGTAGTCCACGCCCAGCCGGCGCAGGCTCTGCTCTACCTCGTAACGGATGCTCTCCGGCCGCAGGCAGCGCAAGACGGCCTTGCCGTCCATTTCGAAGAACGGCTGGCCCTCGGTGGTGTGCCACGCCAGCCCCACCTTCGTGGCGACGATCACCTTGTCCCGGTCATACCCCTTGATCGCCTTGCCCACCAGTTCTTCCGACACGCCGAAGCCATACACCGGCGCGGTGTCGATGAGATTCATGCCCAGGTCGAGCCCGCGACGGATGGCGGCGATGGAATTCGCCTCATCCGTGCCGCCCCACCACAGCCCGCCAATCGCCCAGGTGCCCAGCCCGATGGCGGACATCTGCATGCCGGAATTGCCTAACGCGCGATAAATCATGTTCATTACCTCGTTGTTATGGGCAGTCAGCGAGTCTGCCGTATTGCGTCCACGCAGGTGGACGCCGGGCCGCATGGCCTCGCAGGGGGTACTTTAGTGCCCGCATGCACGACGACGAACCCCAACTACGTACCGTATGCGAAAATCCAAACGGTGACTATGATAGCGCGAACCGCTCGAAAAGGCCAGAGGATTGCGCTAAAAAGGCTTGCGGTTTCTTCCTCCGCTCTGGTATCGTTGCGCCATGATTGAAAAATTCCTCGTCAGCCGCCATGACTCCCTCTACCTGGCCTGGCCCGATGTCGTGCTGTTGCCATCGGGCGCACTGGTGTGTACCTTCATGCGCTGCATCCATCACGGCGATCGGAGCTATACCGCGCTGTGCGTGACGGAGAGTACCGATCGCGGGCGCACCTGGGGGGAGCCGCGCGTGTTGATCGAGGATCAGGGCGACGAGTATTGGAACTGCGCGCGCATCAGTCGGCTATCAGATGGCCGGCTGGTCATCGTGTGCGACCACATCGTCGGCCGGGAGAACCGCCAGGACGACAAACTGACGAACCACCTGTGGTTCAGCCATGACGACGGCGCCACCTGGGACGGCCCGCATCCCACCCCCGCCATCGGCATCGTGCCGGATAAGCTGCTGGAGCTGCCGGACGGCCGCTGGCTGCTCTCCTGCCACCGCACCAGCCCGGCGCACGGCTGCCTGGAGCCGCGGCTGTGGATCTCCGCCGATGGAGGGACAAGCTGGAGCGACGCCATCACTATCGCCAGCCAGGACGGCCTGAACCTATGCGAGGGGAGCATCCTGCCGCTGCCCGACGGCACGCTGGTCTGCTACCTGCGCGAGAATTCCTTCCAGGGGTGGGACGGCTACAAGGCGATCTCCGACGACGGCGGGCTGACGTGGCACGGCCCCTACCGCGTCCCCCTGCCCGGCTGCCACCGCCCCGTCGCCGGCCTGCTGCACAGCGGCAGAATCATGATCACCCACCGCTTCCTGCAAGGCGGCAAGGGCTGGGTGGGCACCTGGACGCAGAACTTCTTCGCCGCCCTCACCGACGTCGACTCGGCCAAAGCCACCAAACGCGAAGACCAGTGGTCGCGCATCCTCCCCATCGACTTCGACCGCAGCCCGCACTCCGACCTCGGCTACTCCGGCTGGGTCCAGTTCCCCGACGGCGAAATCTACATCGTCAACTACATCGTCGACGACTGGCCGCGTGGGCAGATACGCGGGTACAGTTTGCGGGAGAGCGAGTTTCTGCTGGAGGTGTAGTCGTGTTCTGATGAATAAACGAATTGTTCATTTGATATTACTTCCCTATGCGAAAGGAGAGCTACATGGATAATATATTATGGCAAGTAATATTAAGTCGTATAGATGCTGTCCTTACACTAATTGTGCCTGAATCAGTGCGTGAACCAGATACATGGTATCCTGTTGAATTGATACAGGAGATGAAAGAAATTGCGCAAAAGCATGAAGGAGAACGATTATATTCAATAGTACAAGTCACGTATAGAATTGTTTTGGACCAGTTTGATTATAATGCCCGATATTGTAATGAAGTCTACGAGTTGTTAGGATATATTGATCGGGTGATGCTCAGAGAGGTAATGCTTCCTAGATGGGATTAGCATAGCGTATTATGATCCCCCTCTCCTCGGGGAGAGGGGCCAGGGGGGTGAGGGCCGAACGAGGAAGCGAAAGTCCTGACGAATTGTTCATTTGATATTACTTCCCTATGCGAAAGGAGAGCTACATGGATAATATACTATGGCAAGAAATATTAAGTCGTATAGATGCTGTCCTTACATTGATTGTTCCTGAATCAGTGCGTGATCCAGATACCTGGTACCCTATTGAATTGATACAGGAGATGAAAGAATATACGAAAAAGCATGAAGGAGAACAATTATATTCGCAAGTACATGTCACATATAGAATTGTTTTGGACCAGTTTGATTATAATGCCCGATATAGTAATGAGGTCTTCGAGTTGTTAGGATATATTAAAATTGTGATTCGTAGAGAGATAATGCTCCCTAGATGGGATTAGCATAGCGTATTATGATCCCCCTCTCCTCGGGGAGAGGGGCCAGGGGTGAGGGGGCGTGTTGGCACTCTCAATCAGCAGAACTACCCTATCTCGCCACTCAACAGCAAAGGGTCGTACGTTTTCACCCCGGCCCCTTTTTGTGCCCTTTGTGTTCTTTTGCGGCAAAATTTCCCCCATCCCGTCACCCTTGCCTTCTCCCGCCCGCTCTGGTATGCTACCGGTATCACCCTCCCCGGAGGTTCCACATGATCCCCTTCTCCCACGACGACCTGTATCGCGTCGGCGCCCAGCGCGCCTTCACCGGCGCGGCGCTCACCGAGATCGCCTTCCCGCTGGGCGGCATCGGCACGGGCACCATCAGTCTGGGTGGTCGCGGCAACCTGCGCGACCCGGAGATATACACCCGGCCGAACAAAGGCGCTGAGTGGCCCTTCACCGTCTTCGCGCTGTGGGCGCAGGTCGAGGGCCAGGCGCCGGTGGCGAAGATTCTGGAGGGGAAGGTGCCGCCGCCCTACCGCAAAGGCCACGGCGAATCGCAGCCGAGCCTGCTGGGTGTCAGCCGCTTCAGCGAGGCCAGCTTCACCGGCGAATACCCCGCCGCCACGCTGACGCTGTCCGATCCCGAGGTGCCCGTCACTGCCAGCCTGCGCGCCTGGAATCCCTTCATCCCGCTGAACGTGCATGACAGCGCGCTGCCGGTGGCGATCTTCGAGTGGACCTTCACCAACCCGTCCGATACGCCGGTCAGTATCTCGCTGGCTTCCACCATCTCCAACACCGTGACGGCGAAAGACGAGCACGGCAAATACACCACCGCCGGCGCGGTGAATGCCTACCAGGCGATGGGCGCGCTGAAAGGCGTGCTGCTGTCCAACACGAACGCCGATCCCAACGACGCCCACACCGGCACGCTGGCGCTGTCCACCACCTGGAACAGCCTGGACGTGCAGACGCGCTGGTATCGCGGCGGCTGGTGGGATAAGTGCCACATCTTCTGGGACGATTTCGCCGAAGATGGCCGCGTGGCGAATGTGCTGGACAGCGATCCCACCCCCGGCGGCGGCGACGTCGCCGCGCTGGTGCTGCATGCCACCGTGCCCGCCGGCGGCTCGGTGACGCTGCCGGTGTTCATGACCTGGCACTTCCCGAAGATGGCGAACCCGTGGAGCGCCATCCCGGAAAGCCCCTGGGGCGGCCATGCGGACTACGACAATCCGCTGGATCTCTACGTTGGCGCGCACTTCGACAACGCGTGGGCGGTGGCCGACTACGTCACGAAGCACCTCCCCCGCCTGCGCCGGGACACCGACCTGTTCCGCCAAACGGTCTACGGCAGCACGCTGCCCGACCACGTCATCGAGGCCATTACCACCCAGGCCAGCATCATGCGCACCCCCACCTGCTTCCTGCTGGCGGACGGCCGTTTCTTCGGCTGGGAAGGCACCGGCGACAGCCAGGGCTGCTGCCACGGCAACTGCACGCACGTGTGGAACTACGAGCAGGCGCTGGCCTTCCTCTTCCCGTCGCTGGAGCGCACCATGCGCGAGACGGAGTTCCTGCACAACACCCGCGAGAGCGGCAACATGGCCTTCCGCACCTACCTGCCGCCCGGCGCGCGCCTTTCCGACTTCAAGCCGTGCGTGGATGGGCAAATGGGCGCCATCATCCAGGTCTACCGCGACTGGCAGCTCTCCGGCGACGACGCCTTCCTGCGGGCTATCTGGCCGAACGTGAAGCGCGCGCTGGAATACGCCTGGACGATGACCCCGGAGACAATGTCCACCAATACCCACACCTGGGGCGACGAGCAGCGCAGCATCGACTCGCTGTGGGACCTGGACAAGGACGGCGTCATCGAAGGCGAGCAGCACAACACCTACGATATCGAGTTTTTCGGCCCCAACACCCTCTGCACGGCGATGTACCTGGGCGCGCTGCGCGCCTGCGAGGCCATCGCCCGCCACTTCGGCGAAACGGAGAAGGCGGAGGAATACCGCGCCGTCTACGAGAGTGGCCGCACGAAGGTGGACGCCGAACTGTGGAACGGCGAATACTACATCCAGCAGGTGCGCGTCATCCCCGAAGTGACGGTGCCGAAGGCGCTGGTCAGTCCGCCTTCCGCCACCTGCGCCTGCAAGCAGTCGCCCGGCGGCCGCGCCGCCGCGTTGGCCGACGGCGACGTGATGCCGAAATACCAGTACGGCGAGGGCTGCCTTTCCGACCAGCTCCTCGGCCAGTGGGCCGCCCACGTGGCCGGCCTGGGCTATCTGCTCGATCCCGAAAAGGTGCGCACCGCGGTGAAATCCATCTTCACCAGCAACTTCCGCGCGCCTATCGGCGACTTCAACAACGTGCAGCGCGTCTACGCCCTCAACGACGAAGCCGGCCTGCTGCTCTGCTCCTGGCCGCACGGGGAACGCCCCGCGCTGCCCTTCGTCTACTCCGACGAGGTGTGGACGGGCATTGAATACCATGTCGCCGCCCACTGCATCTACGAAGGCTGGCTGGACGAAGGCCTGGCCATCGTCAAAGCCGTCACCGATCGCTACGCCGGCTACAACCGCAACCCGTGGAACGAAGTGGAGTGCGGCCACCACTACGCTCGCGCCATGTCCTCCTGGTCGGTCAAACTCGCTCTTGATGGCTTCACCTACAGCCTGCCCGACGCCCGCCTGGGCTTCGCCCCGAGAATCAATGCGACGGATTACCGCACCTTCTGGTCCACCGGCACCGGCTGGGGCGCCTACAGGCAGACGGCGAACACCGCCACCTTCACGGTCCAGTACGGTGAACAAACCCTCCAGCGCCTCGACCTCCCCGGCGTGCCGGGCAACGTAACCGTGGCTGGCCCGCAGGGCGCCCTGTCCGCCACCCGCGACGGCGCCACCGTGGTTTTAGCTGAAGCGGTCACGCTGAAAGCCGGCGAATCGCTGGAGATCAACGTAGCATAAAACATAATGGGCGGGCGATCCCGAATGCAATCGGGATCGCCCGCCCATCCACATCCCCACCTTCCGCAAAACGGCGTATAATGAGTATAACGACAGCCCCGGAGGACGTTCAGGATGAAGACGCGGCGGTGGGGTATTGGCGTGGTGCTGCTGGTGGTGCTGGCGGTCGGCGGGTGGTTGTATTTTACGCGCACCCGTTCCGCGCCGCCGCAGCCGGTCATCGTCATGCCCCCCGAGCCAACCACGCGCATCCTCTTCATCGGCGAGGAGAACGGCGTCACCGGCAAAGGACGCCTGCCCCACGATCAGGATGGCCTAACCAGTTGCCTGCTCAAAATTTTGGAACACGGATACAGTTCCCATTTCCAGTCTGATTCAAGGTTCGGTGCGCGATGATTCTCTACATTCTTACTGACATGCCGGCGAAGGAAGCGGCGGGCAACAACTATGTGCGGCTGGCGCTGCAGGCGGCGTCCGGCGACCTGTGCCTGGTGCTGCGATATGACCAGGTGACGCTGGCGCTGCTGGCGGAGCTGCGGCCGTGGGCGGTGTGCCACAGCGGGGGCGGCGCGTGCTACGACGAGTACGACATCCTTCAGTGCGAGAGTTACCGTGAAGCGTCGACGAGGTGGCCAGGCCCGCAGATCGGCTTCTGCGGCGGGCACCAGTTGCTGGCGGCCATGCACGGCAGCACACTGGGGCACATGGGGCCGGTGACCGATGACGAGCCCGACCACAACCCCGGCTACCACCCCGGCCTGTATAAGGAATGGGGCATGTATCCGGTGCGCATCGTGGCGGACGACCCGCTGTTTGCCGGGCTGGGGCCGGTAATCCGCGTGCCGGAGTACCACATGGACGAGGTGAAGGTGCTGGCGCCGGAGCTGGTGCTGCTGGCCAGTTCGGCGCGCTGCCGCGTGCAGGCCTACCGCCATCGCGACAAGCCGCTGTACGGCACGCAGTTCCACCCGGAGAAGACGGAAGAGGCGTATCCGGACGGGAAGCGGGTGCTGGAGAATTTCTTTGGCATTGCGCGGGAGTATTGGGTAGCGCAGGAAACGCCGGTGGCCGCGATCACGACGTCGGTATAAGCCCTGTTCCAGACAGCCGGGAGGGCGCGCTGCGCGCGTCTGGCCAGCATGGCCGGGTAGCACAGGGAGAGCGGATCTGGATGCCGTTGCGGCCGGCTGCCCCGCTCCCGAGTCGCCCTCGCGCGACGGAATCCAGCCGGGAGCAGAAGACGTGTCTGGTGAGCGACCAGCCTTACCGCCGCTTCCCTCGCTCGCGGCTCGACGGAGCCGCGCCCGCCAGTGGCGTTTACTTGCCTACTTTGGCCCCTCCAACTCCTCCGCGCCGGGCAGCCACACCGGGATGCCGTAGGCGAGCAGGCCGATGTCGCCGTCTTTGCGCATCAACTGCACGGTGAAGCCGCGGCCGGGGGCGCCGGGGCGGGCGGGCAGGGTGATGGTGATCGTTTTGTCGGCGGCGTCGCCGTTCTCCCAGGTGAGAGTGCCTTTCGCCTCAATGTAGTCCACCCCCGGCTTCGCGCGCTTCTCGGCGATGGGGGTGGGGTAGAAGGGCGTCAGGGTGTAATCCAGCACCGCCCGGCCGGCGGCGTGGCGGGTGCGGTGGATCGTCACCGTCACGCTCGTTGCATTTAGCCCGGCGAGGATCGGCGTGCGGTCGGTGGTAAACAGGCCGCCTTTCGGGTCATTCAGTGTCAGCTTACCCGGCTCACTGGTCATCGCGCCCAACTCGTTGCGCACCGTCACGCGGAAGAGGCGAGTGGCGTCCGCCTCGGTCACCGGCCCATACACGAGCGATTGCAGCGCGCCGTTCGGCGCCGGCTGCCAGGTGGCGCCGCCGTCGGCGCTGGTCTCCCAGGCAAAGGTGGCGTTGGAGCCGGTGTAGCCGCTGGCATACAGCCGCGCCGCCTGCGTCACGAGTACCGGACTGCTGTTCACCCGCGCCAGCGGCGCGTAGTGGAGCGTGCCGTCGTCGTGCGCAGCCGCGGTGATGGTCATCGGCACGGCCAGGATGCCCGCCGGGGTGGTGGCGGTGAAGGTGACACGATACTCGCCCGGTCCGGAGAGCTTCGCCTGGGTGTTCGGGTTCTGTGGAGTGGTGAATTCGACGGTGTGGCCCGCCGGCGCTTTCTCCACGCGCCATTGGCAGGTCAGGTCGCGGTTCTTCGCGTCTTGCGGGTCCTCCGCCTGGGCATACAGGTTGATGGTATTCCCCTGCCCGAACTGGTTGAATGTCGGTGGGGTGCGCAGCACTGGCGGCAGGCTGGCCTTCACAGTGAGCGCCAGCGTGCCGGTTTTCCCGGCGGCCGCGGCGGTGATGGTGCAGGGGCCGGCCTCCGCGCCCGAGCGAAAACGCGCCGTCTCGCCGGACAGCGCCGCGCAGGCGCCTGCCGCCGCCGTCCACGCCACCGGCGGGGCGTTCGGCATCCGCCGCTTGAACTGGTCCTGCACGGTGGCATACAGATCCACCGGGTAGCCGGCGAAGACGGCCGTCCGTCCGGTGGACACCGCCACCGCGGTCGCCACCGGCTGCACCGTCACGCGCACGTCAGCGACGGCGCTGGTGCCGCCGCCCTCCGCCCGCACGCGCAGCGTGTAGGCGCCGGCGGCGGTGAAGGTGGCGGTCGTCTCGCGTCCCTGCGCCGGTTCAAAGCGCGCCTCCGCCATTGTGTCGGGATGATTGGTCGCGCCCACCGCCGGCGCGGCGACGGTCATCCAGCTATAACGCAGGTCGGCGGGGCCGTCGGCGGTCAGCTTCATGGTTGTTCCGGTTACCACGGGCGGGGCCGCGCCTGCCGTGACAATCGTCACCTTCGGCGGAGCCGGGGCATTCGCCGGAGCGGGTGCCGCCAGCCAGGGGATGGGCAGCTCGTTCAGCTTCGTCACCGGCCCGCCGCGCAGTTGCAGCTTCAGCGTGACCTTGGCGTCGGACGTGGCCACGCGCAGGCGCAGCACGTGCCACCCCGCCTGCAGCGGGATGGGGCCGAGCACCTTGTTTTTCTGTGCCGCCAACACCACGCTGTCAACCGCCACCTCGCCGGCGGGTGACAGGTCGAATTCATATACGTCGTCCGCCGGCGCCTGGAACCACGCCGTCAGCTCGAAACCCGGCTTTTTCGTCCAATCGGGCGGCGCGGCGGACAGCGATGTGACGGCGCAGGTGAGGCGCTGGTTCTGGCAGGCGCTTTCCGCCAACGCCTGCTCCGCCGTCGCCGCGCCGTCCCAGGTGAAGTCTTTGTCCGTCGTCGACGCGAAGGTGCGCGCCCGCGCCACGCCGGTGCCCAGCACCGGGTTCGCCGCAGGTTTCGGCGGCCAGGTTACAGTCACCGTCAACGGCGCGCTGGAGACTGTCGTGCCATCGGCCAGCGTCGCCGCGGCATAGACCGCACACGGGCCGGTGAACGGCAGCGCCCGCGCCGGGATGGTCACCGGCCCGGCGGCGGTCGCCGTCGCCAGCGTGCGGCCGTTGGCGCGCAGGGCGATGCCGGCGATGTTTGGCAGGTTGTTGACGGCTACGGCCACCGTCAGCGGCGCGTCATAGGCCGCCGTCGCCGGCCCGGTCAGCCGCACCGCCTGCTTGCGATTCGCGACGACCAGCGGCAATACCGCCTCACCCTGGGTGCGCACCGGGGTGGCGCCATACGCGATCACCCGCGCCTCGTGCCAGCCGTCTGCCAGCGCCATCGTGTCCAGCGTGAGGCCGCCGACGGGCGCGGTGGTTACCCGCCGGCCATCGATGAGCAGGTCCAGGTTTGGCTCGATCGCGCCCGCGGCGGTGACGGCGAACTTCATCATGCCGCTCATCGCCACCCCGCGCTTCGGCGTGGTGATCGTCACTGCCGGGAAAGTCGCATACGGTTGCATCAGTGGATCGCCCACGGGCAGGATTTCGCAGGTGGTCTGGATGGATTGCCAGAAGGCCTCCGCCAGCGAGGCGCCGTTGCGGAAGTGGGTGAAGATATGCGCGTGCGGAAACTTGCCGGCGATGGCGTATGGTTCGCCCATGGTGCCCGACGATCCGTTGGCACCCGCCAGCAGAAAGTCGGTGCAAGGCATCTGCCAGTTGTCCCACAGCACCCCGCCGAAGCTGGTCAGGTGGTCCACCCAGGCGCCGGGCAGGTAGCGGTTGTCGGCGGCGGCATCGGTGACGGCGATGCCCACCACCCCGCCGGCGATGTCGCCGCGCCCGCGCACCCACACGCCGTCCAACACGCTGTATGTGATGCCCATCGCCTCCCACACCGGGCGCACCTGGGCAATCTCGTGCTCGCGGGTGGTACTGCGGATGTCGCCGTTCAGCGGCCAGTAGATGACGCCGTCAGGCTTCGCGCCGTCCGCCGCTGTCCCCGCATCAATGGCCGCCAGCGCCGCCCGCGGGCTGAAGGCGACGCGGTCCGTCGGCCCCACGTGGCTCACCGGCCAGTAGGTGCGCCCGTTCAGCGGGGTGGCGGCGTTCAGGCACACCGTGGGCGCCGCCGGCGGCAGGCGATACGCGTTGTTGCCGTCCATCTTCGGGAAGGCTTTCGGGTCGGTGCTGTTGGGGCTATTGTAGAGCATCGAGGCCAGCGACACCTGGCCGTTGCCTTGCGCCACCGGCGCGCCCAGCGGCAGGTAGCCGGCCAGCGCGATGCCCTGAAGTTGCTCGGTCAGCCCGCGCTCGGCCAGCGCCGTCCGCAGCGCCTCCACCAGCTTCCAGGCGTTGCCGCCGTTCAGGCTGGCGGGCATGACCAGCGGAATCATGTTGCGCTCGGGGATGCCGCGGGCGCGCTGGTAGTGGTTCGCCACCGCCAGCGAGATGGCGTCGTCAGGGTCATACACCACGGCGACCCCCGCCGGCCCGCCGCCAGCCCACCCGGGCAATAGCGCACACAGGAGCAGCAGACAACAGAGCACACGCAACATGGCATCCCCCGATTCCGCGCCCCAGTGGGCGACGATGACATCCCCGGTGAATTCGCTGTGAAAGGGGGTGGTTCCTCTCCGGACGCGCGTCGTCCTCGAATCGCCCCCATAGAGGGCGACTTACCCCTCCCACGCCGCCACGATAACCCGCGCGCGGTGCACCAACTCGGGGAGGGCGGCCTGCACGGAGGCGCTCACCTGGCCGCCGATTTCGTGAAGGTTCTCCGCCTCCACGGCGAGGATGCGGATTTCGTCGGGGAACTCGAGGCGCAGTTGCGCGGCGATGGCGAACATCTCCGGCAGGCCGGCGTAGTGCGGCGAAGGGGCAATGAGCGCGTCGAGCGTGGCGGGGTCGATCTCGGTGATGCTGCCCGGCGCGCGCGCGCCGGTGCCCTCGGCGTCGATGATGAGCACCTTGCGATACCCCAGCAGCACGTCGAGCAGCGCCAACCCGGACAGCGAACTCTCCACCACGTCCGCCCGCCCCGCCATCTCCCCGGCAAGCGCCCGCGCGGCGAGGATGCCGGCGGCATCATCGCTGATAATCTCGTTGCCGAGACCGAGGATAAGGATGGAGGGATGGGTAGATGACATAGTTGTCTCACGGAGTGCGCGGCCCCCCTCCCCGACCCTCCCCCCGTGGCCTTCGTGCACAGGGGGAGGTCCGGGGACATTCGCGCTGCATTTATGCCTAATCGGCCCCCATCCCCCAGCCCCTTCCCCCGCTCCACTGCGCTGCGCAAGGGAAGGGGAGAACGGTGCCATGACGCGGCACACTCGACCACAATGTAGACGCTCAATATGCACTAATGTAGCGCGTATGAGGGCCGGGGAGGGGGCCGGTGCACGCAGTCCCTTACACCCCATCCCGCCGAATCTCCCGCACCAGCTCCCGCCGGCTGTCGTAGATGCTGATTTTGATGGGCATCTGGCCGGGGAGGGCGTGGGTGGCACAGCCGTGGCAGGGGTCGTAGGCGCGGAAGGCCATCTCCACCATGTTGAGGATGCCGTCGTCGACCTTGCCTTCCTTGATGAGGCCGCGGGCGGATTTGTCCACCGACATGGCGATGCGCGCGGCGTTGTTCTGGGTGGCGACGATGAGGTTGGCCTTCGTCACCACGCCCTGGTCGTCCGACTGGTAGTGGTGGAAAAGCGTGCCGCGCGGGGCTTCCACCACGCCGACGCCGTCGTCGGGCGTCTCGGTGGGCAGCGTGCGCACGGTGGGGTTGATGATCTCCGGGTCTTCGGACAATTCCACCATGCGCTCGGCGGCATACAGCATCTCGATGAGGCGCGCCCAGTGATTGGCCAGCGTGTGGTGTACCGGCTTGCCGCCCAGCGTGGCGTAGAATTCCTCATACGCGGCCTGCGCCAGCGGGGTGGCCATGCCGTCCGAGGCGTTGAGGCGGGCCAGCGGGGCCACGGCGTAGACGCCGCTGTCCGGGCCGACTTCAAAGCCCTTCCAGCCGATGTCTTTCAAATAGCAGAACTTGATGTAGCTCCACGGCTCCACGTGTTCGGCGATGTGCTTCAGGTAGTCGGCGGGGGCGAATTTCTTCCATTCCTGACCCTCCGGCGTCACCACGCGGAGCTGGCCGTCGTAGAAATTCACCTTGTTGTTGGCGTCCACCATGCCCATGTAGTAGGTCTGGTGGGTGTAGGTGTCGGAGGTGATCCACTGCACGTACTGCTCGTTCTTCAGCACCAGGTCGCGGAAGACTTGCAGGCTGAACTGCCCGAACTCCACCGCGTGCTTCGCGCCGGCAAGGAACGCCGCCTGGTCGTCGGCGGAGAGCGCTTTCGCCACGCCGCCGGGCAGGCCGAAGACGGGGTGCGCCACCTTGCCGCCGGCCAGCGAGATGAGGTCGCGGATCTGCTTGCGCAGGCCGATGACTTCCTGGCCGACTTCCAGCCCGACCTTGCCCAGCACGCCGAGGATATTACGCTCGGCCTTCGGGGCGGTGGGGCCGACCACGAAGTCCGGGCCGCCGAGGAAGAAGAAGTGCAGCGCGTGGTCTTCCACGAAGAAGGCGCTGTAAATCAACTCGCGGATCTTCTTCGCCGCCGCCGGCGGGTCCACGTGGTACAGCGCGTCCAACGCCTTGGTGGCCGCCATGTGGTGCGCGGTGGGGCATACGCCGCAGATGCGCGAGGTGATCTGCGGCATGTCTTCCGCCGGACGGCCTTCGGCGAACTTTTCAAAGCCGCGCAGCTCGGGAATCTGGAAATACGCGCGCTCCACGTTACCGCGGTCGTCCAGGAAGATATCCACTTTGCCGTGGCCTTCCAGGCGGGTAATCGGGTCGATGGTCACCTTGCTGCTCATCGTCAGTTCCCCTTCTTCGCGTACAGCAGCGACGCGGGCAGGCTGTAGCGGTAGAACGTGCCCGCCGGGTCCGGCACTTCGGTGAGGCCGGCGGCGGTCTGGTCTTCAGTCTCGGCGTCCAGCGCGGAGGCGACGGCGGAGAGGGCGTTCGCCCCGTAGTCCTTCGTGTGCTCCAGCGGGCCGCCGCAGCCGGTGCAGGGCATATTGCCCTTGATGCACGGCGCCTCGCAGCCGGAGCGGGTGTCCGGGCCCAGGCAGAGCAGCCCCTGCGCCAGCAGGCACTTCTCCGGATCGGCGATAATCTGGTGCGGGCGCTTGAACGCCGTCACCAGCATTTTGTCCGGTTTCGTCTCCTTGCGCGGGCACTCGTGGCACAGCGCGATCTCCGGCGCCAGCACGCTGCCTTTCGCCGGCAGCTTCCCTTCTAAAATGGCGCCCAGCGCTCCGGTGATCAGCTTCACCGGCGGCGGGCAGCCCGGCAGGTAGTAATCGACATCGATCACCTGGTCCATCTTCTTCACCGTGTCGTGCAGCACCGGCAGGGTGACGGTGCCCTCGGGCACGGCGGTCTCGGCCTGCGGGCGGGTGCCCTCCGGGTTCACGGTGCTGAAGGCAGTGTCGTATGATGCGGCCAGCACGCCCTCGCGGCTGTAAAGGTTCGCCAGGCCGGGGATGCCGCCGGTGTGGGCGCAACTGCCGAAGGCCACCACCAGGCCGGCCTTGCGGCGCAACAACTCCACCATCTCCAACTGCTCGGAGGTGCGCACGGCGCCGTTGATGAAGCAGACGGCCATCTCGCCGTCGGCTATCGCCTCCACGTCCTCGCGCTTAAAATCCATCGCGCACGGCCAGAAGACGATGTCGACCGCCGCCACCACGCCGAGGATATCCGCGGCCAGGTCCACGATCGCTTCTTCGCAGCCCCCGCAGGAGGCGCACCAGTAAAATCCAACTTTTGGTTTGCTCATCATCGTCTCCTCACTCGGCCACGGCGACGGAATCATGCTCATGCGGCTGCGGGATAGGCGTCAGGTGCAGCGGCCCGAGCGTCCGCACCTGCTCGACCATCTCGTTGATGACGCGCTGGACTTTGTCGCCTTCGGAGGCGGCGATCCACTCCAGGCGCACGCGCTCCGGCTCGATGCCCATCTGGGCCAGCAGTCGCTGCAGCAGGCGGAAGCGGCGCAGCGCCTTGTGGTTGCCCACCTGATAGTGGCAGTCGCCGGGGTGGCAGCCGCCAATGAGCACGCCGTCGGCGCCCTGGCGCAGCGCGGCCAGGATAAACTGCGGGTCCAGGCGGCCTGAGCACATCAGGCGCACCACCCGCACGTTGGCCGCATAGCTCATGCGTGAGATGCCCGCCAGGTCGGCGGCGGTGTAGGTGCACCAGTTGCAGAAGAACGCCACGATGCGTGGCTCAAAGGTTCCGTCAGACATAGCTGAGCACCCCCGCGATTTCGTCGTAAATCTGGTCGTCGGTGAAGAGATGCTGCTGCGCCGCGCTGGACGGGCAGGCCGCCACGCAGGTGCCGCAGCCCTTGCACAGCGCCTCGTTCACCCGCGCCGTATCGGCGTCAGCGATGTAGCTGATGGCGCTGTATGGGCACATGGCGATGCAGGTCTTGCAGCCGGAGCAGTGGGTTTCATCGATGTGGGCGGTGTTCGGCTCCAGCTCGACGTACCCCTTGTCGATAAGTGCCATCGCCTCGGCCGCCGCCGCTCCCGCCTGCGCCACCGAGTCGGGAATGTCTTTCGGCCCCTGGCAGGCGCCGGCCAGGAACACGCCGTCGGTGAAGGTGGAGACGGGCGCCAGCTTCGGGTGGCGCTCCAGGAACCAACCCTCGTGGCTGCAGGAGATGTTGAAGAGACGGCGCACATCGCCGGCGTCCGCCTGCGCTTCGAGCCCCACGGAGAGCACGACCATGTCCACCGGAATGCGGCGGACGGCGCCCACCAGCGTGTCTTCGGCGCGGATGACCAGCTTGCCCTCTTCCTCTTTCGTCATCGTCCAGTCGGTCACCTCGGCGGCGCGGCCGCGGATGAAGTGCACGCCCTCTTCCATGAGCTTGTCGTAGAACTCCTCGTAGCCCTTGCCCGGAGTGCGCATGTCGATGTAGAAGTTATACACTTCCGCGCCGGTGCGCTCCTCGATAAGGTGGGCCAGCTTCAGCGAATACATGCAGCACACGCGCGAGCAATACTTGTTCGTGGCGCGGTCGCGGCTGCCCACACAATGAATGATGGCGACCGACTTCGGCACGCGGCCGTCGCGCAGCGTCACTTCGCCGCCGGTGGGGCCGCTGGCATTCACCAGGCGCTCTACTTCCAGGCTGGTGAAGACGCCGGGGAATTTGCCGTAGCCATATTCCGGGATACGCGCGGCATCGAAGGGCTTGAAGCCGGTGGCGACGATGATGGCCCCCACCTCGATCTCGGCGATCTCTTCCTGCTGGTCGAAGTCGATGGCGTCGCGCTCGCAGGCGCTCTTGCAGCCCTGCTTGCACTTGCCGGTTTTGAAGTGGATGCAGCTCTCCGGGTCGATGAGCACCACCGACGGCGTCGCCTGCGGGAAGGGCATGTAGACCGGCTTGCGCTTGGACAGGCCGTAGTTGAATTCGTCGGCGAACTTGCCTTCCTTGAAGACGCAGGCCTCCACGCAGGCGTTGCAGCCCACGCACAGCTCTTCCTTCACGTAGCGCGGCTTGCGGCGCACCTTCACGCTGAAGTTGCCCACGTAGCCGGAGACTTCGGCGACCTCCGCGTAGGTCCACAGCGTGATATTCGGGTGCAGGCGCACCAGCGACATCTTCGGGGTGAGGATGCACGCCGCGCAGTCGAGGGTGGGGAAGGTCTTGTCGAACTTCGCCATGTGCCCGCCGATGGTCGGCTCGCGCTCCACCAGGAAGACTTTCTTGCCGGAATCGGCGAGGGTGAGGGCGGCGTGGATGCCGGAGATGCCGCCGCCCACCACCAGCACGTCGGGCTTCACCGCCACGCGCTGGCGCTCCAGCGCCTCGTGGCCGCCCACGCGCGCCACCGCCGCGCCCACCAGCGCCTTCGACTTCTCGGTGGCGGCGGGCTTGTCCAGCGTCACCCAGCTCACATGCTCGCGGATGTTGGCCATCTGGAAGTAGAACGGGTTGATGCCTGCCGCCGCGGTG
This sequence comes from uncultured bacterium, assembly GCA_964590255.1. GTDB lineage: Bacteria > Armatimonadota > Hebobacteria > CAIYQO01 > CAIYQO01 > JAKIYB01. Next base: position 7,019 of record CAZPYA010000079.1, on the reverse strand, counting down.
GCGCGGCGGAAGGTCGCCTCGTGCATCAACGGCGAGCAGGACGCCACCACCACGCGATTGAGGTTGTTCTCGCGGATGTCCTGCTGGATGAGCTCCTGGCCGGGGTCGGAGCACATGAATTTATACTCGCGCGCCACCACCACGCCGGGCAGCGTCGCGGCGAAAGCGGTCACGTCGGAGACGTCCACCTTGCCGGCGATGTTAATGCCGCAGTGGCAGATATACACCCCGATACGGGGCGCCTCGGCACGATTGGGCCCAAGCGTTGACGACATGCCGAATCCTCCTCAAGACAGTTGCGCACCGTGGTGCCGGATGGTCGCGATCCGCGCGTCCGGGGTGCGCCAGAACTCATTTTGGATGATGGATGTGGGAGCTGTTCACGACTTCTGCATCCAACATCGTCAGTATGACATCCGGTTGGGGACTGTCCCCCGCCCAGCAGGTGCTACTACGCCGCCGCCGGCGGCGGCGCCGATGTACCCTTCAGTTGTTACGACACCGCCGCCGGCAGCGGCACAAAGTTGCGCTGCATGCCGAGGGTCTGCTCGGACAGGCCGCAGGCCAGCCCCATGAACTGGGAGAAGTAGAGCACCGGCAGGCCGGGCTCGTCGTAGGCGCCGCGGATTTTGTCCTGGTAGCACTCCAGGTTGAACTGGCACAGCGGGCAGGCGGTCGCAATGCTGTCGGCGCCGCGCTTGCGCGCCTCGCGCAGTAGGATATAGTTGAGCCGCAGGCCGACGTCCTCGATGGTGCCGGTGAGGGTGCCGCCGCAGCAGCGGGTCTTCAGCGGCCACTCCACCGTTTTCGCGCCCAGCGCCTGCAGGACGCGGTCCATGCTGGTGGGGTTGAACTGGTCGTCGAAGGTGGCGTAGGGGCGCACCATCTGGCAGCCGTAGTAACAGGCAATGGTGCGGCCTTTCAGCGGCTGTTTCGCCACCGCGGCCAGCTTGTCCAGCCCGTAGTCATTTAGCAGCACATCCAGCGGGTGGCGCACCTGCACCTTCGGACTATACGTGAGTTGCGCCGCGCCCAGCGCCCCGGTGATGGTCTTGCGAATCTCCGGGTTGTCGTGCATCACGTGCTGCGCCTTGGACAGCACCAGGTAGCAGGCGCTGCACGGGGCGATCACCTGCGCGGCGTCGCCACCCTGCTCGCGGGCGATGGCCAGGTTGCGCGCGGCCAGGGTAAAGGCCTTCACCTCGTCCACCGCCATATAGGCGGTGGCACCGCAGCAGTTCCAGTCGTCCAGTTCGGTGCAACCGATGCCCAGCGCCTTGAACACGGCCAGCAGCGACTCTTCGTAGCCGCGGCCGGTGCCTTTCAGCGAGCAACCGGGGTAGTACAGGTAGGTCATCGCGCCTTCCCTCCCTTCGCGCGGGCGCTGCGGTCCACCGCGTCCATGATCGTCTGCAGGTCGCCCTTCTGTCCGCGCTTCGCCTTGATGCGGTCGATGTGCAGCCCGATACGGCCGGTGAAGAAGAGCTTCATGCCCATCACCGCCTGCGCCAGCAGCTTCAGCGGGTTCGTTTTCAGATACATCTTCAGCAGCAGCGGCAGTTCATTGTTGCGGCCGTCCCGCAGCACGCCGCTGAAAAATTCGCGGGCCAGCACCGGCACGGCGAACTGCTTCGGATACACGCCGTCCTTGATGGCGCGCTGCTTGAGCGCATACATCACGTCGGTGATCTTCACCTCTTTCGGGCAAGCCACCGTGCAGGCGTAACAGGAGGCGCACAGCCAGATGGTCGAGCTTTTCAGCACGTCGTCCTTATAGCCCGCGCGCGTCATGGCGATCACCCGCCGGGGAGTCAGGTCCATGTAGATGCTCACCGGGCAGGCGCCGCTGCAGGTGCCGCACTGGATGCACTGAAACAGTTGCTCCCCCCGCGCGGATGCGGCGATCTCGTCGGCGAAGTGGGGGTCCAGGTCCGCCTCATAGGTGATATGGCGTTGCCATTGCCCGTCGCTCATCGGCGATCTCCTTTATGCACAGATCAGGTTTCGGACGCGCGCCGACGCGGGCCGGCGTGGCAGTTATGCATCAAGCGGGGTGTCGGGGTGACCGGTGCCGGTCGCCCGTTGGCGTGCCCGTTCCAGCCCATCCCTGCGCCGGCGTCGGTCGCATCCTGTCAACCGTGAGCGTCATATTGCTTGTGAAAAATATAACGAGGTTTACCAGGTAATGTCAAGCGTTAAGTGGCGTAATCGAGAAAAAATATGACGAATAACTCACGTGTAAATGGCGTTTTTACGTTCAGCGTGGCCTGTTGAACGGGAGACATTGCCGGCTATTTATTGTGAATTATTTCACAATAAATAGCCGAACTTCGTGAAACCGTTCACATACTTTTACTGATAAAAATAGTCGATAATTGCGCCACGGGCAGCACCATTGGACTGTGTCGCGAAGCAAACATCTGCTTGTGAATACTGCTGAATCTGCTATACTCCCGCCCATTTTGTGACAATCACATAGCGGTTCATACGGTGAGACCGGCTGACACCGACAGCGGGCCAGCGGGCAAGGCAGCATGGTGAAGGTATGACTTGACGTGCCCGAACTGATTACTGCCGCGCCCCAAACGCGCAGGCCTTCAGCTACCCTCCGGGTGCGTCAGCGACTGCCACACGCCGGTGGCCCAGTCCAGTTCGGTCTCGCCGGGGAAGGTGAGGGTGAGAAGGGCCATGTTGTTGGAGGCGGCGACGTAGCCGGTGAGCGACCAGCAGCCGCCGTCGGCGCCGTGGGCGATGGCGGCGCGGCCAATGAGCGTGCCACGTTGGAATTTCAGCAGCTCCGCCTCGCCGTGCAGCGCCTTCAGCTTCTGCAGCAGGTGTTCCTCGAAGGAGGCGTTCTCGCTGCGCGAGGCGACGGAGAGGGTGGTGACGGAGATGGCGCGCGAGCCATACGCGAAGTTGTAGCGCTCGCCGTTGGCCTCCATGCTGGTGTAGTAGCAGCCGGGCAGCGGCAGCGTCCAGCCGCCGGGCAGCGCATGCAGCATCACCTGGCGGCGATAGCCCACGCCGGCGGGGTCGGGCGGCGGGCAGGTGCTGTCGTCGCCGGTCTGCATGGCGGCGATCTCCGTCGCCACCGGGTGCAGATGGACGGGGGTGCTGCCGGCGGCCGCCTGCTCGAAGCAGAAGGCCGCCAGCCCATACAACGCCTGCTCCTGTTCGCCCACCGGCGGATGCCAGGGCAGGTCGACCCAGGCCAGCGCCAGTCCGGTGTTGCGCCAGAAGGCGGCGTCGCAGGGTCGGTTCCACCAGGGGAAAAACTCGGCGCCCGCCGTCTGCAGCGCCGCGCCCTCGGCGGCGGCGGTCTTCGCCACCCACTCGCGGGCGCGCGGACCCAGCGCGGTCATCAGAAAAAACGTCTCGTCGGCGAGATACGGGTAATTTTGCGGCATGCACAGGCGCAAGCGCTTCGCGCCGTCGTCGGCCTGCTCCAGCAGGTTGGCGCACACCGCTTTCAGCCAGCGCAGCATCTCCCCCTGCAGCTTCGCGAAATTCTTCTGCTGGGCATAGCCGGTGTCGTCGGTGTCGTCCTCCCCGTTGCCGTCCCATTGCCAGCGCAGGCGGCACTTCTGCCCAACTTTCTGCAACAGGTCGACGAGGAACGCGTGATAGCCGGGGCCGGCGCCCTGGGTGCGCGCCTCGCAGCAGAGCACCGCGTCGGTGGGAAAGAAGACGCGCAGCGGCTCCGCGGTCGGGTGGCAGCCCACCAGCAGCGTCTCCTCTTCCACCGCCATCCACAGGAATGCCTGCAGCCGCTCGTCAACCAGCAGCGCCGGAATGGCCGTCTGCAGCCGGTCCAGCAACTCCTGGTGCGTGGGCGTGTGCTTCACCAGAAACCCTTCCGGCCCAATCGGCGCGGTGACTCTGAATCCGAGGCCCATGATTGACCCTTCTTCTCTCATCGAGACACACGTATGGGGGGACACCGTAGCTTCATTCTACCATCAAGGCCGGCGGTGGCAAACGCCCGACTACCGCGCGGCATCTCGTGGTACCGCTACCTCCGCCGCGCCCGCGGGCAGGGTGAAGGCGATCCACTCGCCGTCGCGCGCGGCGGGCAGCGGGGCGCCGTTGGCCGTCACCACGCCCACCAGCCCGGGCGCGCGCAGGCGCACCGCCGTGGGTGCATCGGGGGCGGCGGTGAAGCGCACGGCGTCCGCCTCGCGGCGGAAGGCGCGCACCGCCAGGCCCGGCTCGGCGACGAAAGCCCAATCCGGTCCCGTGACGGCCGTGCGGACGGGTCCGGCAGACGCAACAAGACGCTGGCCGTTGTAGGTGAAACCGCTCCACTCAGCTTCTTCCATATTCGGGTTGCCAAAATGCACACCCGGACGCACAACTTCCGGCCCAAATATTTCCTCCAGGCCGCAAAAGAGCAGCATCGCCGCCCAGGTGTAGCGCACCTCACGCCCGCCCCAGTTGTTCACGTAGGGGAAGCGGTGGTCGACCGGCCCCTCGGCGGGATAATTCTCGTAGGCCTGGCCGTAGGCGCGCCAGTACGTCATGAACTGCGCCGTCACCCGGCGGGCGTATTCCGCCGCCACGTCGTCCCACCCGGCCTCCTTCAGCGCCAGGTATACGATGTAGGTGGTGGGTGGCCAGCAGTTGCCGCGCCAGTAGTTGCCGGTGCCGTCCAGCCCGTCGCAGTAGGCCGGGTCGTCGCGGCTCACCGTGGGGATAAGGTTTTCGCCCCAGAACTGCGCCGGGTCGAGCAGCATCGCCTTCAGGCGCTCAGCGATGTCGCCGTCGGCCACCCCGGCCAGCAGCGGGTAGAAATTCGTCATCGTCTTCACGGTCGAGAACGGCCCGCTCCACAGGCGGTCCTGGTAGATGCCCAGCCGTTCGTCATAGAGGTATGCGTGGATGCGCCCGGCCACCCGTTCCGCTTCCGCGGCCAGCCACGCGGCGTCCTCCGTCTCGCCCAGGCGCGCCGCCCAGCGGGCCATCGCTCGGCACGCGGCGATATACAGGCTGTTCTGCCCAATCTGCGTGACGGTGAGGCAGCGGCTCTCCCAGTCGAACTCCACCCCATCGGCCAGCAACCCGCGACGGCCGTCGGTGAAACCCGCCGAATAGATGGGGATGTCGTCGTACCCCGTCTCGTCCATGGCGTCGGAGATGAGTCGGCCGGGGGTGGTGTGGCGCGGGTCGAGGTTCACCCCCGACTCGATGAGGCCGTCGCCGTTGCCGTCGCGCCAGGGGCGGCCGTCGCCGCGGTCAGCGAACCAGAAGCGCATGAATGCGATCATGGTCGGCCAGGTGCGCCGCGCCAGCGCGTCGTCGCCGAGGATGTCCAGCGTGCGGCAATACATCACCGGGATAATCAAATTCCGCTGGGTAGGCCCGTGGGCGATGCCGCGCTCGCCGTAGGTGCGCACCACGTGCTCCAGCGAGGCGGCGGCCAGCTCCGGGCTCTCCCAGGCGGCGATGTATGAGGTGAAGAAGTTATCCCAGCCGAAGATGCAGCCCGGGCGGTTCGGCCCCGGCCAGGTGCGGTTCACCGTGGTCTGCAGGCACTGGCGGTCGGGATCGTAGGCGCGGCTGTAGCCCGCCAGCCCGGCCACCGCCTCCGCCGCGCCCGCCACGCCGCCGGCACTGTGCATGCGCGCGGCGTCATAGGCGGCGGCGCCCTCGGCTAAGGCCGCGTCGATGGCCGCCGGCTCCGGCTCCGGCGAGGCGACGCGCATCCCCTCATCCAGGCTGGCCAGGCGCAGGGTGAAATACAGTGGCGTCTCCGGACTCAACTGCACCGGATACATGGCTATCGCTGACCCCGGCTCGCCCGCGATGCCGAAGAAGCGCTGCTCGGCCTGCCAGGCGTCGTCCACCAGCAGCGGCGTCTCGGTGGCTCCGCGCAGCTTCGCCAGCAGTCCGGCCGCGCCCTGCAGCAGCACGCACAGCCCGCGGTCGGCCACGTGTACCCGCGCCGGGGCGAAGCAGCCGTTGACGAACAGCGCCGCGCGCAGCGGGCCCTCGGCGGTGTAGCGCCCGAGGATCACCGGCCCATCCTGCCGCCACTCCAGCGTCACCCGCACCGCTTCGCCGGGGGCGAAGTCGAAGGCGTTGGGCGCGTTCACGGCGGCATACGGCCGCCCGGCAAAGCGCTTGATGCCCGCCCGCGTCACCGGCGCCTGCCACGAGTAACGCACGTACCCTTGGTCGGGGGCGTGCGTCTCCGGCGCGTCCAGCGTCAGCAGGATGGGCTTGCCGTCAAACAGCCCCAGCGCCTCCTGCGGGCACGCCAGCCGAATCCCCAACACGTCCGCCCCACGGGCGAGACTCACCCCGGCGATCCCCTGGCCCTCGAACGCTCCGGCATAGACGTGTGTCATGACACCCCCACGGCATAATATCAATTGAACTACTATTTGACATCGACGCCGGAATACCTACTCGTGTCGTCACGCGGGTGAGGTATCATCCCACTCCACCCTGTTGCGCCCGTTCGCCTTTGCCCGGTACAGGGCAGCGTCAGCGCGGGCGATGAGCGCATCGAGAAGGTCTAGTCGAGGATGATTGAAGGTGCTGACGCCGAAACTGGCGGTAACGGTGATGTATTCCTCCTCCACCACGACGGGGATATCGGCGATGTAGGCGCGTAATTGCTCGGCGGTCGCCAGCGCCGTCTCAGACGGCACCGACGGCAATACAATGAAGAATTCCTCACCGCCGAAGCGTCCGATGGCATTATTGCCTTCCATCACCCCGTCGATGCGCTGTGCGACTTCGCGCAGCACGTTGTCGCCCACCTGGTGTCCATACGTGTCATTAATCGCTTTGAAGTGGTCGATGTCAAACATGATGGCGCTCATCGGGGCATTGTGGGCGCTTATGGCGGTCAACTGCGCACGCGCATACTCCATGATCGCCCGGCGATTGTTCACGCGGGTGAGCACGTCGTGGGTGGCCAGGTAGCGCTGCGCCTCGCGCGCGGCGATGAGCTGGGAATTTAGGGCCTGTTCACACTAAGCGCTCTCTATGGTATAATAAGGCATGGAACTCAC